>NZ_BAAHBD010000047.1:158149-158487 GCF_054776975.1 Spirosoma harenae
AGGATGAAATGGCGCACTGCGAATATGCTCAATGCTTTCCCCTCTCAAATACTCTTTAAGATACCGAAACACATAGGCCGACCCATTGTCTGACAGCATACGCGGTCGCTGACCAACAGATAAACTGCTGGCATCAAGAGCTGATTGCACTGTTCGTTCTACGTCTGTGGCTTGCATGCCGGGGATAGCTCCCACGCTAAAATGTAGCGGGAATAGTCATCTAATACCGTCGACAGATAATACCAGCCCCAGTTTTTGATCTTGAAATAGCCGGGCCGCCGGAGCGGTGAAGTCAGTTTGCCAAAGCTGATTGGGAGCCGTAGTTGGGTTATAGAACT
>NZ_BAAHBD010000048.1:0-680 GCF_054776975.1 Spirosoma harenae
TTGACGGCCACCTTCACCTTCTCGGTCAGAATCCCATCCGCTACGTATAGCTTGTAACCCGCTGGCGTCTTGGTCACCCCTTTACCGATAACCACTCCCCCCTCATTACTGTTTTGAAGATTCACTCCATCACTCTGCCACAGCCCATCTGCCCCATCGGCTGCCACGCGTAACGAACCTGACTGGCCTAAGACCACATTCCCACTGCCATCGACCGTCAGAAACTTGGTCACGCTGCCCGCACTCGCCGGAGAACCACTGGTCAGATTCTCCAGCCGTAAGCCCGAGGTGTTGGCTACCCCAGTGGTGATGTGCAACTTGGCTGAGGGGGCCGTGTTGCCAATGCCCACATTCACCCCACTACCCAGCACCATCGCGTTGGAAATGGTCACTGACGCATTGTAACCGATGGCGGTCGAGTTGGTGATGGTACCATTGGCGGTGGGGGCGGTGGCGGCCAGGCCGATGAAGGTGTTGTTGGAGCCGGTGGTCATGTTGATGCCTGCATAGCGACCGATGGCGGTGTTGCCGGTTCCGGATGTGTTGTTGAGGAAGGCACCATCGCCGATGGCGGTGTTGGCCCCACCGGTGTTGGTGGCACTTCCGGCGGAGTTACCCATGAACAGGTTGTAGGAAGCCGAGGAGTTATTGGCCCCTGCCTGTTGACCTAAAAACAGATT
>NZ_BAAHBD010000049.1:0-1656 GCF_054776975.1 Spirosoma harenae
GCCATCAACAACCTGGTGAAGTATTCTCACGCTAGTAAAGCGACCGTAAAGTTTGAGCGCAAGGAGAAGCACTTGCAAGTGCTGATTGAAGACAACGGTCGAGGGTTTGACCCAAGCCAAGCCAGCCAGCGAACGGGGCAAAGCAGTATGCAGCAGCGAGCTGAAGCGATGGGAGGCTCATTGGCGGTGCAATCGGGTCCTCAACAGGGTACCCGGCTAGTAGTAACAACTTCGATTGCTGGCTAAACTCAAGCATACTCCCCACCCGAGTGCCATGAAACCTCTTTACCATTTCATTCTGATTACAGTCTGTTTGACGTTGGGGACTAGTCGTATCGTAACGGCGCAACTTCCCAATTCGCTGGATTCGCTGGAAACGTTTCTGAAAACATATACCGCCCGCGATTCGGTCTATGTTCGTGCGATGAACAGAACGGCACGCAAACTCATCTACGAAAAAGCCAATTATGAAAGAGCTGATTCGCTCGTTCAGCGCTCAGAAATATTGAGTCAACAAATTGGCTGGTGGGCTGGGAATATTTCGGCGATTACACTACGGGCTACGCGCTATTATCTAACTGACCAGCCCGCCAAAGCACTGATTTATTTTCAAAAGGCTGTCGATGTGGCCCAAACGCATCAATCTTCCAAACAGGATGTTTACGACATGATGGCCAATGTATCGATAGCCTATGAACAGCTCGAGCAATGGCCGAAAGTGATGGAAAACTCATTAAAAGCCATTCGATTACAAGAGCAGTATGGACTGACTCCCCGATCGAATGCATGGTCGGGTGTAGGCACTGCGCTAAAAAAAATGGGAAAGCCCCAACAAGCGCTGCCTTATTTCCAGCGGGCGTTGGCGATTGAAAAAGGATCCAATAATCCTAGAAACGAGTCCGTTGCAGAAAATGAGTTAGGCAATATTTATGACCTTCTAAAACAGCCTGAGTTAGCACTAAAACACTATCGGAACTCACTTAAGTTAGCCGAAAAAATCAGTTTCGAGTTACTCCAAACAGACGCGCTCACGAATATTGCCCGTACATTGAATAAAGCTGGCCGTCCTGAATCGGGTTTGCCGCTTGCCCAAAAAGCTCTCCGCATTGCCCAACAACAAAAAAACGACGAAGCCACACGAACAGCTTACTTAATTATCGGACATCTGTACGAATCGCTTAAACAATACCCTCAGGCAGAATCTGCTTTCAAAGAAGCGTTGGTGACTGCTGAACGCAGTAATCACCGCGCAGATGCACAGGAAGCCCGACAAGCTCTAACGGATTTTTACGCTAATCGACAAAACTACAAGCAAGCGTACGAGTTCCAGGCACAGAAAAATCGACTCATTGATTCAGCCGCAAATGTCCGTACTGAAGTTGCCGTACAGCGATTGCTGGCGCAGTACCAAACCGAGAAAAAAGAAGCGCAGATCAAACTCCTTCAGCAACAGGCTCAGTTGCGTGATAAAGAAACGGCTCGTATCCAGTTTCAAAATACAGCTCTGATCGTTGGCAGTTTACTACTATTGTTGCTGGTCGGAACGGGATCAGCCTGGCTGCTGAACCGGGCCAAGCTGCGCCGACTCGAAGAAGCTCAACAACTCCGCAAACAGATCGCCCACGACCTCCACGATGAAGTGGGCAGCACCCTCTC
>NZ_BAAHBD010000050.1:0-1504 GCF_054776975.1 Spirosoma harenae
TTCCTTCTCTTAGTATTTGGACCCAGCCCTTCAGGGTCTGGGCAGGAGCATTCTTCTCCAGCAGGGCATAGTGAACCACCGCCTGATAATAGTATAACCCCGTCGGCAAATCTACCCCCTCACTGCTCTTGCCATCCCAGCTCAGACTACCCCCCACACTCTCGTACACCTTCGAGCCCCACCGATTATACACCACAAACTCAACCCGCTCCACAAACCGTGGACACTTCAGCGGCTGAAACACATCATTCTTCCCATCCCCATTGGGCGTGAACACATTCGGAAGCTCAAAACTCGGACACGATTCCACACACACCACATTCGAGGGACCACTCTCCAGACCCCGCCGGCTCACCGCCGTCACATAGTAACAGCCCGCCACCGTCGTCAGATTGGTGTGATCAAAACTCGTCGTGGGTACCGCCACACTGCTCAGCAGACCCAGCGTGTCCCCCTGGTAACGGCCATAGTAGATCTTATAACTCGCCAGATTGGCATCACAGTTCACACTGCTGGTGGGCTGCCAGCGGACCTTGTTGACAAAGCTGCTCTGGTCACACAGGGCCTCACTGCTCAGACTGTTGCACACCAAACTGTCCACTCTCAGCACCGGCGGGCAGGGACGGGTCGTGTCAGCGGGGGCCGCACACTGAATCTGGCTGTAGTTGTCACCCACCCTCAAGCGAGCCAGCTGGATATCCAGGTACTGCCCCCGGGTCATCACCCGGTAGCAGTAGCTGCTGTCAGCGGTCAACACCCGACTCGTGTTGCCATCGGCCACAAACTGGTCCGACCCATCATCGGTGTAGGTGTAGGAGCCGGGGCCACTCACACTCACCTCAGCGATCTTGTTGAAGACGCCCTGAGCCCCCGTGCGGCTGCGGTACACATCGTGGATCTTGTTGTCGTTGCTCCAGGGCACATTAGCCTGCCAGCTCAGGCGGATCTGCCGGTTGACGGGGCTGGCCGTCAGCCGTACCGAGGAGGCCGCTTCGGTCACATCCAGGCGGGTGAGCTGGCCGTTGAGGGTGTAGTAGAACTCGAGTCGATACCGATACGCATTGCCATCGGTGTTCAAAGCCGAGCTGGAACTGCCCTTGTCCACATACAGGGTGTCGCCAACGGTGGGCAGCAGCCCGGTGTTGATGGTAGCCAGGGGCACAAAGGCGGTGCCGGTGAGCCCTTCGGCTCGCTGGAGTCGGTACTGGTAGGGACCCGGCAGATCACCGGGGTTGAGGCCCAGAGGCCGGGTCCAGCGGACGCTGATCTGGCCTCTGGTGGCATCGGTGGAGTCGACGCTGACCTGGGTGATGACCGGCGCCAGCAGGGGCACTTGCAGGCAGGCCAGGTTGGAGGCTTTGCTGACTCCGCCGTTGGCCCCGCCATTGGGATCGGGGTAGAGGGCCAGGGTGAGGTAGCCGTAGGAGACCCCTCGCTGGAGGGTGGAGGTGTCGGTGTAGGTAGTGGCGTTGAGGGGCAGCTCAGCAATCTTGACATAGCCTGC
>NZ_BAAHBD010000052.1:0-562 GCF_054776975.1 Spirosoma harenae
GTTTGGCGAGTAATCCACCTACAGACCTTCAGAGCAGGTTAAAGGCGATTGCCAGTCTGGCTCCAGGCCAGTTTCCCTTTACGTTGTTTCCCATCCGGAATCAGAGATTTTGGGAAGATGATTTCGATGAGGCTAAACTGGCCGGTTTCGCCCGCCAGGATTATGTGAATGCTTGGGAGAAACAGGAGAATGGAAGCTATAATTTCTCGGTGGATCTTCCAGGCACGCCTAAGTTCGGCTATCCCATTTGTCCTCAGTTTTATCTGTCGTGGGTGCTGGAGCGGATTATGAAATTAGCGGGCTTCCGTATCGAATCGGAGTGGCTGGCCAGCGCCGAAATTCAGAAATTGACTATTAAGAACCTGACAGCTATGAATTTACAATTGCCCGTCGGGGGTTTCATCAATGGTCATCAACTCACAGCCGGTATGTTTCTACCGGATATGAGCGTTAGTGATTTTCTAAAGGCCATTAAAGGTCGGTTTGGTCTAGCTTTTACCTACAATGCCAACAGCCGGGTATGTTACATTACTCAGTTTACGGCAGCCATTGCGGCTGGACC
>NZ_BAAHBD010000053.1:0-128744 GCF_054776975.1 Spirosoma harenae
TCAGCAAATACACAGGTCTGGATCCAGCGGTGGGTGGTTCGGCGGATACCAACTTTGGTATTGATATTGGTAACTATCCAGTGCAACGGGGCTACAACGTAGGTTTAAGCTTTGGTTTCTAAACATATCTAATCGCAACCGACGGTTTGACGAAGTTACGGATCAGGTCGTCGGTTGCCCACCAATATTAATTCAAATCAGACATGAAACAACCAATAATAAAAGGTGTTCTGATGACAGCAATGTGTTCGCTGTTAACCTTCGCCTGTAAGGAAAGTTTTCTGGAAACCCCCGCTACGGGTGCTCTATCGAGCACTCAGCTCACATCGCGGGCGGGGCTGGATGGGCTGCTGATCTCAGCGTATTCCCAGCTGAATGGGCGGGGCTATAACCAGGCAGCCGCTTCGCTGGACTGGGTGCGTGGTTCGGTATCGGGTGGCGACGGCAACAAAGGCTCCAACTCAGGAGACTTTAACTCACTGACCCCCTTCCAAACCTACCAACTCCAGACCACCGCTGGTGATGTTGGTCAGAAATGGCTGGCTTTATATGAAGGAATTAGCCGCTGCAACATGGTACTTCGCATGTTACCTAGCGCATCGGCCGATGTGAGTGCGGCTGACAAAACCCGGATTCAGGCCGAAGCTCGTTTCCTGCGTGGTCACTATTATTTCTGGCTCAAACGTCAGTTCAATAAAACACCGTATGTCGATGAATCGGTCGACTATGGTACGGGTGTTGAAAAGGTTAAAAATGATACCGACCTGTGGCCCAAAATCGAAGCTGACTTCAAGTTTGCCGCGGATAACCTGGCCGGTGCTCCCGGTGCTGTCGGACGGGCCAACAAGTGGGCCGCTAGTGCCTATCTGGCCAAAACCTATCTGTATCAGAAGAAATATGCCGAAGCCAAAGCCCTCTTCGATCAGGTGATCGCGAGTGGTACCACCTCCACAGGGGTTAAGTACGCGCTGGTAGATAACTATACTGATATCTTCAATGCCGCCAAGGAAAATAACTCGGAGTCGGTATTTGCCGATCAGGCAGCTGCCAACGCGGGTAGCTCAGATAACGCCAACCCCAACCTGAACCTGAACTTCCCCTACAACACAGGTTCGAACGGTCCGGCGGGCTGCTGCGGCTTCTTCCCGCCCAGCTTCGAGTTAGGCAACTCATTCCGGGTAACGGCTGATGGCCTGCCACTGTTGGATGGATCGTACAACAGTGCGGCTAACCAACTCAAGACGGATCAAGGCGTTGCTACGGCTGCGGCTTTCACGCCCGATGCGGGTCCAGTCGATCCTCGCCTGGACTGGTCAGTGGGTCGTCGGGGTATTCCCTACCTGGATTGGCAGGTTCACCCTGGTCAGGACTGGATTCGGGATCAGGGCTTTGCGGGTCCATATTCACCCAAGAAGTTCATCTTCTACAAATCGCAGGATAAGGTGCTGACCGATGGTAGCTCGTGGACGGATGGCTATATGGCCCTGAACGTCAACTTCATTCGGTTTGCCGATGTATTGTTGATGGCGGCTGAGTGTGAAATAGAAGTAGGAAGTCTGGACAAGGCACGGGATTATGTGAATCAGGTTCGAGCTCGGGCCGCTAAGTCGCAGTACTGGGTGAAGACATCGGCTGGCGCTAATGCGGCAAATTATATCATTTCTCCTTATCCAGCGACGCAGTTTGCGAGTAAAGAATCGGCCCGGACAGCGGTTCAGTTTGAACGTAAATTGGAGCTTTCGGGTGAAGGTCACCGCTTCTTTGATCTGGTTCGTTGGGGCACGGCGGCTACGGTGTTGAATGCATTCCTAGCCTATGAAAGCACCAAATTGCCAGTAGGTTATGCAGGTGCTAAGTTCACCGCTGGTCGGGATGAGTATCTGCCCATTCCTCAAGGTCAGATTGATCTGCAAGGCAAGGACGTTCTAGCTCAAAACCCAGGCTATTAAGCGAACAATTACCAATAAAACCATAGACAAAAAGGCTGCTCTAGAAATAGAGTGGCCTTTTTTAGTAGAAACATTCTCAAAAGCCATACGTTATTAATGATACAACAAAACAAACAACGTTATGGCTAATCATAAAACCATTGACCAGCCGGGCTCTAATGACTTACAGCCCGGTCGAGAACGTACCCGGAATCAAAATGCTCGTGATACTGGAGGGCAGCGCCCTAATGGAGAGAAGTATATGACCAATGCCAACAAGAGTAAGCAAGGTCCAGAAGATAATCATTCGATGCCTAGTCAAAATAAACACGACCTGATTAACGAGCGTGGCAGTCATGGTCATTCAGGCCACAGTCACAATCGAAGTGGAAGTGAATCGAATGCATAAAGCATATTGATCAGAACAGTAAGTTTTGCGCGTTTGCGGTTTTACCTGAATAAGGAATACTGCAAACGCGCATTTTTTATGGCTCCCGACCTTAACCAACTCCGTGCCGAATTCAGGCAGGAACATAAAGATATTCTGGCATATTGGGAACGTTACGCGCCCGATCCTGAACATGGCGGATTTTACGGCCGAGTCAATTACCAGAATCAACCCGATCCCAAAGCGGATAAAGGTATTGTACTAAACGCACGCATTTTGTGGTCGTTCTCAGCCGCCTTTCGACATACGCACCACGAAGAATATCGTAAGGTAGCCGACCAGGCTTTTCAGTACATCCAACAACACTTTATTGATCCGCAATATGGGGGTGTATATTGGTCCGTCGATGCAACAGGCCAGCCGAAGAATCCGCTCAAGCATTTGTATGGTCAGGCGTTTGCACTCTACGGTTTAAGTGAGTACGTTCATGCAACTGAATCGGAAAAAGCGCTCCGGCTTGCTAAAGATCAATTTCAAAACATGGTTAAATACGCTTTCGACAGCAAACGGGGTGGGTTTGTCGAAGCACTCGCCCACGATTGGTCGCCAGCTACTGATTACATTATCAGCAAGTACGATAATCAGGAAATCAAAACGATGAATACGCATCTCCATATTCTGGAATCATTTACCTGTTTATATCGTGTCTGGCCCGATAAATCAGTAGCTGATCAGATAGGAGGGATGTTGCGGATGTTTATGAATCACATTGTTGACCCGAAAACATACCGGATGAACCTGTTCATGGACAATGACTGGAAAGTTCGCCGGACAGCCATTTCCTACGGGCACGATATTGAAGCGTCCTGGCTACTACCAGAAGCAGCCGACGTTTTAGCCGCTCGTAATCCAGCTGACAAACCGTTACAAAAAACAGTGCGCGATTTGGGCATTAAAATGGCTCGAGCTGCATCAGATGGTATTGACCCAGTCGACGGTGGAATGAATTACGAACTCGATCCAGATGGCCACCTAAATAAGGAGCGTTCGTGGTGGGTAATGGCCGAAGCGATGGTTGGTTTTCTGAATGCGTATCAACTCACACATGAAAAGCCGTTTCTTGATAAAGCGGTCAGCAGTTGGGAGTTCACCAAAAAATACCTGCTCGATCTTAAAAATGGTGAGTGGTTTAGTGGAGTAACAGCCGATCACAAAGTATTGGGGAATGATAAGATTAGTATGTGGAAATGCCCCTATCACAACAGCCGGGCCTGCCTAGAAATGCTGGAACGACTAGAGCATCTTCGGTAATGATAGTTTCTTCTTAAATGGTTCTTCTAAGCTGTCGATTAAATGCGCCAGTATAAATGCTGATTGGATTAATATCCATTTCATTATCGCCCCATGTAAGCACACCATACTCATCAAGAGATACAGTTTTGAAAAGTGTTGGATCTAAAAACTTCCTGATTAACGGATTCGGGTTCTTTTGCAGAAACTCTGTAAAATCGGCACTAATAATTTTACCGTCCGAGAATCTTACGTCAAGTTGATGCTCTCCGGTTATGGTGTAAGCGACAATTTTCATCAGATTCGTTTGGTTATTTTTCGTAAAGTCGGTTTCGCATGTAAAACAAAATAATTAATCCATTCATCCAACATTAGATATTTGTATTCATTGACCAGTTTCTCTAGTTCTTTTCGTTGGGCAGGAGGAAAATCATCTTTTCCTAGCACTCGTTTATAGGCTATGCCAATAATCTCTTTATCAACTATATCAAATTCAATCTTTCAGTTCTGCATCAGCATACTGAGCATGTACATGAATTGGCTCATGTTCGTTAGCATAAAAGCGAATGACAATCCCAAGGTATTCAAAAATTTTAGGCATACTATGGCAGGTAAAAAAGGCAAATATAGCCTTACACTTTCGCCTAAGTATACTATCAATCAAAAAATGACTATTGAACCCAGTATCTTTTCTTGGTGTTTCTATTGTGTAGAACTGGTATGAAAAACCTGACAATTGATAATCGCTCCGGCGCTCCGGTGTATATTTAGTTAAATGCTTTACCCAAATACCTTAGAACATAAATTAGGGTTTGATACCATTCGTGAACGACTCAAAGAAGCCTGCGTTAGTCCGCTGGGACAGGATTATGTTGAAAAAATTCGGTTTACGGATAATGTACAGCTGATTGACAAACTACTAAATCAAACAACTGAATTTAAGCAGATTGTCCAGTACGAACCCGACTTTCCCAACAGTAATTACATTGATGTTCGGCCGCAGTTAAGTCGCGCCCGCGTGGAAGGTCTTGCGTTGACAGAAGCTGAATTCTTTGACCTTAAATTAGTCCTTCGAACCATTCAGGATTGCCTACGTTTTCTATCACGCCAAAAAGAGTCAGGCCGGGAAGACGCCGGGAATTTTCCCTTCCTACGCGAATTGGCGGGCCCTGTCAGCGTCGACAAAAAACTGACAGATTCCATCGAACGGGTGATCGATGACCGGGGTAATGTCCGGGATTCGGCCTCTCCTGAACTGGCTAGCATTCGTCGGCGAATCATTAGCGAACAGGCCAATCTTCGGAAACGGCTCGATAGCATTTTGCGGCAAGCTCGACAAAACGGCTGGATTCCCGACGATCTATCGCTGACAGTACGCGGTGGACGACTGGTGATTCCGATTGCGGCTGAGCACAAACGCAAGATAAAAGGGTTCGTGCATGATGAATCGCAAACAGGCCAGACGGTGTTTCTGGAACCAGCCGAAGTATTCGATGCTAACAACGAAATCCGTGAACTGGAATACGAAGAACGACGAGAGATTTACCGAATTCTTTCAGCCCTTACGGATCTAATTCGTCCTCATTTAGAGGAACTTCGAAAGGCCGTCAACTTCCTGGCACAAGTCGATTTTATACGAGCAAAGGCGAAACTGGCCGTTCAGCTAGATGCCGTCATGCCTAAATTACAGGAACGACCATTTGTCAACTGGATCGAAGCCCGACATCCTCTGCTTTTCCTATCGTTTGCGAAACAAGGGAAAACTGTCGTCCCTTTAGGCGTTCGTCTGGATGAGAAAGCCCGAATTCTCATTATTTCAGGGCCGAATGCGGGGGGTAAATCAGTTGCTTTGAAAACTATTGGTCTCGTCCAATACATGCTTCAGTGCGGATTGCTGGTTCCGATGGCTGATTATTCGGAGATGGGCGTTTTCCAGAACTTATTCATTGATATTGGCGACGAACAATCTCTTGAAAATGACCTGAGTACGTACTCGTCACACTTAACCTCGATGAAGCAGTTCCTGGTCGGTGCGAATAAACGAACGTTGTTTTTGATTGATGAATTCGGAACAGGTACAGAACCCGGTTTGGGCGGGGCTATTGCCGAATCGATTCTGGAAGATTTAGCTAAATCAGGTGCTTACGGCGTCATCAATACGCACTACACCAACCTGAAAATTATGGCTGATAAAACAGCCGGATTGATCAACGGTGCCATGCGTTTCGATGGTGAACATCTGGAACCACTTTATCAATTAGAGATTGGTCGACCGGGATCGTCGTTCGCATTTGAGATTGCACAGAAAATTGGGCTGCCGAAAGGCGTGATTGAGCGAGCGAAGGAAAAGCTAGGTAATCAGCAAGTTAGCTTCGAGAAATTACTGAAAGAACTGGATATTGAGAAGCGCGTTTTCTCCGAAAAAAATATCGAAATCAGCATTAATCAGCGAAAACTGGCTCAGCAACTGGCTGAATACACAGCACTTAAGAATAAGCTGGATAATGAGCAGAAGAAAATTGTTAATGACGCCCGTCAGAAAGCTAAAGCCCTCGTTCAGGAAGCCAACCAACGGATCGAAAATACGATTCGGGAAATAAAAGAGAACAAAGCCGAACGCGACACAACGAAACAGGTTCGACAGGATTTAGAACGGTTCGAGCAAAAAGAGCTGAAATTGGAACCCGTTGTCGTTGAAACCTCTAAACCCGCAGAAGACGAATTTGAGAAAGACAATGGAGCGATTGTAGCTGGCAGCTACGTTCGCATTATTGGCCAAAACGCGATTGGTGAAGTATTAACCATACGTGGTAAAGATGCCGAAATACGTATTGGTGATCTGAAATCAAACGTAAAACTGAATCGACTCGAAAAAGTCAGCAAAAAAACCTTTAAAGAGGCTACCGATGTTCGCGATGACCGACCTCGTAGTCAAGGTGTTGACATGAATGAGAAGATGCAGAACTTCAGTTTCAATCTCGATATCCGGGGAAAACGGGGTGAAGAAGCACTCGGTGAAGTCGACCGTTTTTTCGACGATGCGCTGATGTTAGGCTACCCGGAACTGCGTATCGTTCATGGCAAAGGCGACGGCATTCTACGAACTCTTGTCCGAAACCATCTGCGCGGCTACAAACAAGTAGGCCGTATGGAAGACGAACACGCCGACCGGGGTGGTGCGGGCGTAACGATAGTGAAAATGAAATAACCTCTTCAAAATTTGTAGGTTGAGGTGTGAAGTTGGCTGACCAGAAAGCAACTCGGCTGCAGCAACGTCAAACCTCAGCCTGTAAACTTTGAACTATACTTTATGAAAGCAGTAATTTTTGATATGGATGGTGTGCTGGTTGATACGAATCCACACCATAGAATTGCCTGGCGTGAGTATTATCAACGTAACGGAAAAGCCTTGAGCGACGCCGATTTTGTACAATATGTTTCCGGCAAACACAATTCCGATATCGTTGCCCATTTATTTACAAATCAACCACTTACTCCTCAGGAAGTGACCCGACTAAGCAACGAAAAAGAAGCTTTATTTCGGGAATTATACCGTCCCGCTATTCATCCTGTAGCGGGTTTAGTACCTTTCTTACAAGCGTTGAAAGCAGCCGGAATTCGAACGGCTGTTGCAACATCGGCTCCAGTAGAAAATCTTGATTTTGTGATGGATACGCTTGGTATCCGGTCGTATTTCGATGCATTACTCAACGAAAGCATGGTTAGCCATCCAAAACCCGATCCTGAAATTTATCAGAAAGCCATGGAAATGCTTGGCGTTGAACCAACTGAAAGTGTTATTTTTGAAGATTCGATGACAGGTATTCAGGCGGCCAAAGCCTCTGGAGCATCTGTAGTGGGGATGGCTACGACTCAGTCACCCGACGAATTACGACCTTTTGTGGATGATACAGCGGTTGATTTCACGGAGATAACCGTTGATCGAATCCAACAACTCATTAAGGCTTTTTAACAACATAGAATAGAAGCAATGCGTATTTTTGTATAATCGCATTTTCTAAATCGGTAGAATCCGGAAACCTTATTTGTTAACTTATGCCCTATAAATTATTCTTTGCGGTTCTTCTTTGCTACTTTTTAAGCGGATCGGGAAAGACGTGGGCACAAGGGAAATACGTCATTGGCACAGTTGTCGACCAGGCAACAAAGCAACCCATTGATAAAGTAACGGTTGTTAATCAACGTACACGCCAACGAGCTCGCACAAATCCAACCGGACGTTTTTTTCTGACTGTTCAACAGGGCGATTCACTTGTCCTGACCAGCCAGCTATATGCCCGAACAGGCATTATTTACGACGGTTCTGACAACCCAACGATTGCCGCAAAAGCGCTTCCACCGATGCCCTATCGGGTCGTTGAACTTGCCGAAGTCACGGTAACAGGTAAGCGATACGAAGAAGTGAAGCGGGAAATTAAGGAATTGCTGGATGAGCCGGTTGCTTCCAAGAAAGTGACGGGCGAGCAAACCCTGGACCGACTTGGTGATGGTGCAGGCATAACCCTACTCTATGAGGTATTTGGAAAACGCCCCAAATCGGATCGGAAAGCGTATTACATCATGCAGCAGGATCGGCGGCACGCATTAGCGCTCGAACGATTCCGACTATTAGTTGAACAATCAACCAATCTAAGGGCAGAAGAAATCGACCGTTTTTTCGATTTCTGTGATCTGGAAGACGATTTCCTACTTAAATCCGAAGATTACGATCTGATCAATACCATCCAGCAATTACGCAGCCGCTACCGGCAAGGTTTTAATCGTCCCAGCCGAATTTCTGCTGATCCAGACCAATCGGCTCCGAAACCTAAGCCTAATAATTAAGGAACAGGCAATCAACTTTTTGCCGAGCGAACTTCCACGGCGTCTCCTACTTGTATCGTTCCTGCTTTAATGACTTTTGCCGTTAGTCCTCCATGACCACGCATAGAATTGTAGCCACCAGGCCCTAAGGCCGTTTCCATTTGCGAGCAGGGATGGCATTGGCCGGTAATTTCCAAAATAGTATCGCCAATCTGAAGTTGATGATCTTTCAACGCTAATAGATTTAGCCCCGATATGACAAGGTTTCTCCGTAAAATTCCTGGATCGAGTTCATCTCGACCCGTTAGTGCGGCTACAACGGGCAAATGTTCAGCCTGAATAAGAGTGACGTGCCGATTACCGCTCCGACCGCTATAATGGTCGCCAATTAGCCCTTTTTTGTCAGATACTTCCACTGAATCGACCGCCTTCACTGGCTCTCGTCGCTCAGGCCGAATACCAATCCACTCTACCCGACCAGGGCGGGGAAACACGTCAAAAAGATCTTTGATACTTTGCACCGGGATATAGCTGATTTAAGGATTAAACAGATTTTGAACCGCGCCGACGGCCCGGCGGGATTTATATTATTAAACTGATTAAGCTGATTTTGTTTTTTTCTTCCTAAAGTCAATCATCTACAAAATCATAGTCAGTCTGTTAAATCATGTAAATCCCGGTTCGGTTCAGCGACCAAATTTCAGTGTTGTTCCGATTCGGAAACCTAGTCCCTGGTATTTGGCGTCCTGCCACTGCGAAATGACTTCTACCCGGAAGAATGGGAACACTTGAGGAATCAGCCCATCTAAACCGTAGCCAATCTCCGTATAGTTTTTAGATGCCGGTGTGTAGAGATAATGAACGAATAAATTCTCTTTTAGACCAAGCAGTCGAACTAATGTTAGTTGCGTGACGAAGAACTTACGAAACTCAGCCAATACATGTGCTTCGGCAAACCGTCTGCCTGTACTATATTGATAATAAGGCAGTAGCCGATACGTCGATACGACATCCCCCTGCTGGAAGAAGAATTCGTTTCCGGCAAAATGCTTGAAATCGGGGAAATAAACCTGACGATCAGTAAAGAACGTTCCTGCACTCAATTGATAATTCAACCGACTACGAATGCCCGTTTCAAAGGCATGGCTGATTGTTGCCTGTGCAAAATCGTAGTCAACATCGGCCATGCCTTTGCGGTAATTCAGTGTTAAGAGGGGCGCGTCATTATTGCGTCGGGCAATCCGCCGACCATTTCGAATAGTATACTCAGTAGTTCCCAACCGAGCCGAAGCGGTCAGATTTAGTACCAGTGCGTTATGCGTTGGAAAACTAGTCGTTTGGACCTCTGCATTATCAGGACGATTCGATGTGTACGCTCGATTCCGCCAGTTGAACCAAGGTGTAAGGTCTTCCCGATAATTCGCCAGTTCGGTACGATTAGCATATTCCAAACTACCCGATAAATTTACCCGATTCTGAAATGGCGATGCACTGACACTGAAATTCAGAAAATCTTTCTGATAGAGTTTCATGAGATTTTGCTCAAACAGCAACGTCGTCAGCGAATTCAGGAATGGGCTGATTGGGTTATCCGGATTCAATTGATACAGGTATCGTCCGCCTGAGACACCTACTTTTGTCGTTTTGTACTGGTAAGTAGCTTGCCCATATCCTACAAATTGTTTTCGTCCGAATTGATATCGACCCGTACCGCCCAGATTCCATTCACCAAGCGGAATCTGCGTAAACCGATTCACCGAATCGATTTTCCTCCGATACCGTAAATTCAATGCGCCTTCGATTGAATAGCCTTCCACGGTATTGTATTCAATTCGCGTCAACGGGCTGGTATAGATCAACGACGTTTGTTTATTTAGCCGCCACGTATTTCCAACCAGTAGCTGACCCAGAGAGAATTTCTTCGGTGCTTTTTTCTTCTGAATACTATCACGTCGGGCACTATCCGCTTTCAATTCAGCGGGTGTTTTTATCTGACGGGTTAAGCCAAGGCTGTCGGCTTTATTGTAGCTTTTAATTTCGGCCGTTGTCAATGGA
Organism: Spirosoma harenae; assembly: GCF_054776975.1. Taxonomy (NCBI): domain Bacteria; kingdom Pseudomonadati; phylum Bacteroidota; class Cytophagia; order Cytophagales; family Cytophagaceae; genus Spirosoma; species Spirosoma harenae. The sequence continues at coordinate 10,486 of NZ_BAAHBD010000053.1, forward strand.
ACCGACCGAAGCGAATCCCAAAACGCATTCGACCGTTTACGCGCCATTGAGTCAACAACCATCGAATCGTTACGAACTACCGTTACATCTTCTTTGCGTTCTTTCCGGGCTTGCTTTTCCTGTTTTTCGTATTCTTTGACTAGTTGTCTTAGATTTTTGGTCGAAAACTCTTTCTGTTTCTTTACAACCTCATCCAATTGACTACCCTTGATTTCTCTTTTGGAAAGTGTTTGAGTTGGGGGAGCTTTCTTTTCGTCGGCAACTTCAATATCCTCAACAAAAGCTGGGTTGACAACAAACTCGCTGAATGTCAGATTCCGAATGTAGTAGCCACTGCCTTTTACGCCTAAATATGATCCACTACCGCTATACCGCTGATTGGTGGGCATCCACACGCCCTGAATTGGACTGCACATATGCCGAATTGTAAACGACACGCCAATACTGCTAACGGTTTCTAGTTGCAAACTATAAATCGCCCAGGTGTTTTCGAGAATAAACAACGTTCCTCGAAATACGCCTTCACCATATTGTCGGGGAATCACCTGAATTTTACTGATTTCTACAACTTTCCCATCTGGCCCCGTTTCCCGAAACGTGCCTTTGTATTCAAATTTATAATAGGCAAAGGCTTTCGGCGATAAGGGCGATACAGTTCCCGCAATGGTCGGTTCATAGAAACTGGCGTTAAAAAAACGGCTGGGATTCAGGAAATCGCCCTGCGAATTTCGGTTGGCGATGATGCGTTGTCGATATGTATTCGGCTGAGTAAACGTCACTTCGGCAACCGTTTCGTTCAGCATCGGCACGCCCACTTTAAAATTGGCTTCCTTCTCGGCTTCTTTTAATTGCTTTCGAAACGCCATTTCAGCCAGATTAGGCAAGTCTTCTATGGTAAATGACGATTTTGTATACACCCGCGCTTTAAACCGCTGAACCTGTAGCTGATGAAATCGACTTTTGGCAATCGCCCGGCGCATGATGGTGTAGGCGGGGTCTTCGTTTCCGGCTTTGGTTTGTACTTCGGCCAGTCGATAAGCTTGTTCTTCCATCGTGGCATCTAACGTGCTGAAACCCGCGCTAACTTCAACGGATTTTTGAATTGTTTGAAAGCCCAAGTACTGGAAAACAATATCGTATTTCCCCGGTGCCAGCGCGATTTCATAACGACCTTCGGCATTGGTAATCGTACCAGTAGGAGTTCCCTTTACAATGACTGCTGCAAACGGTAAAACCTCACCTGCTTTCGTTTTAACGCTGCCCCGTAATCCGCCCGAATTACTGGTTTGCGCAACAACCCATTGTGGAACACTACAAAGGAATAAAAACAGTAAGGCAGCCTTCATGTACTAAAATTAATAAGGTCGAATGTACTGGTAAGATGCAAACGAGCCAATAAACGTTGTCTGATAGAACGTTAAAAATTTATAAATACCCTACGTTTTGGTTTGAATCAGTTCATTATGTAAATACTATACAAATAATCCCTGTTCATAGTTACTGAACAGGGATTATTATTAAATGCGCCTGAACTTGTGGGCAATTAATTTGCAGGTTTTTCATACCCATAGGCGACTCCTGTCAAAACACTCCGAGCAGTTGTACTACCGAAATAATTATAATCAGCACCACGAACATTTTTGCTCTGAATCAAAACGATATGTGCCCCTAGTCGGGCAGCTTCACGTTTAAGTTTTTCAGTAGCGCGTTCATCGACTTTTGCCGCATTTGAAAAAACAGTGGCTCCGTTGGCTTTGGCCCGGACTTCGCCTATTTTAGCCAGACCAGCTACCTCATTTTCAAGCGTTGTTATCTGTACTTTCGGCCAATCTTCTTCCATAAGAATCTCAACGCGTGTGCTGATCGGTTGCGTGCGGCCACTAGCAAAACGAATTTCCTTCACCAGATTTTTACTGACTGTATTGGTCAAATCTTCGTTCGGATACTTGAACTTGATTTCGTTCTCACCCACCTCGGTGACTTTCGCACTCAACTCCTGGCCGCTTAATTTAACGATCATGTCCTGCGCAAAAGCGCCTACGGTTGACAACACAAGTAGCAGGGAAAATAGCATCGATTTCATAGTTTTTCCAAGATATTGTAAAATGAAAAGAAGAATAACGATAGACAATATTAAGAGTTAATCATACGCAAAGTAGATTAATTAGAAATTTTAATGAATACACAAAACTTCTTAGACGAACGATCTGCCGAATAATACCATGCGCTACCTCTACTGCATTCTCTTATTTTTCATTTTCCGGTTTACGTACGCCCAACCTTCCCCGTCAACCGTTTTGCCCGAACGTGAACGGGCCCGGATAATCGACGAAATTCTGGACGATCGTTTTACAAACCTGTTGCCTCAATTGATGCGTCGCGAGGGGATTGATATGTGGATTATCATTTCGCGCGAGTATAACGAAGATCCAGTCCTGCGGACTATGTTACCAAGTACCTGGCTCTCGGCCCGCCGACGTACCATTATGGTCTTTTTTGACAATGGGAAAGAAATCGAGAAACTCGCCATTGCCCGCTACGATGTCGGAAATCTGCTCAAAGGTGCCTGGGACATCGACGTACGGCCCAATCAATGGGAAGCGCTTGCCAAGATTATCGAAGATCGTAAGCCGAAAAAGATCGGATTAAATACATCGACCAATTATGCGCATGCTGATGGCTTGTCATTTACCGAACATGAAGAGTTTCTGAAAAAACTACCCGCCGATTATCAGAAACGGATCGTTTCGGCTGAGAAATTATCGGTGGGTTGGCTTGAAACCCGAACCGAAAAGGAAATGGCGATTTATCCGCTCATTTGCCGATTGTCGCACCAGATTATTCAGGAAGGCTTTTCGGAGCAAGTGATTCAACCCGGCGTAACAACGACCGACGATGTAGTTTGGTGGTTCCGTCAACGCATTACAAACCTTGGTTTAGATACTTGGTTTCACCCAACGGTTGATATTCAACGAGCCGACGAAAGCGATTTCAACCATTTACGGACGTTCTCAAAGCGACCAGACAAACAGGTTATTATGCCCGGCGATTTACTTCACGTCGATTTCGGCATTACGTATCTGCGTTTAAATACAGACCAGCAACAACACGCCTATGTACTTCGTCCCGGCGAAACGGACGTTCCAGAATCCATCAAAGCTGCGTTCAAAAAAGGGAACCGGTTGCAGGAGATTTTAACTGAACAATTTAAAGTTGGAAAAACAGGTAACCAGATGCTGCTGGCGGCCTTAGAGCAGTCGAAAAAAGAAGGAATCAACGGTACTATTTATACGCACCCGATCGGCGTTCATGGGCATGCGGCTGGCCCAACCATTGGTTTGTGGGATCAGCAAAAAGGCGTTCCCGGCCCCGGCGATTATCCGTTATTGGCCAACACAGCCTATTCAATTGAATTAAATGCCGCCGTCGAAATTCCAGAATGGAAAAAAGTTGTCCGTATCATGCTCGAAGAAGACGGCTTTTTCGACGGGCAAGCCTTCCGATATATCGACGGACGACAAACGGAAATTTATACGATTCCGAGGAAGTTGGGTTATGTGAAATAAGCCGACAAAAAGTATGGAATGATTGAAACGGGCTTTTTAAGGAAATCTGTATTAGACTTTTTTGTCATGCTGACCGGCGGACCGGTCAGCATGACAAAAAATGATTCTCTATCCCATGAAAGGCCCATTATTTCATTTTCGCATAACTACTCTTAGAAAATTTGCCACATTATGGTTGGTGATTATCTGGGCAGCATCGGTTGTTTGTGGTCAGAATTTTCCAAATGTGCCAGGAGTTGTGATCGATCATCTGCCTAAATCCGCTGGTAATTTTCTTGGCTCACCAAGCATAGTCATTTTGCCAGATGGGAAATACATTGCCTCCCACGATATTTTTGGTAAAGGGCCAACACCTCAGCATACGCACGTATTTGAATCGACAAATCGAGGAAAAAGCTGGCAAAAAGTGGCGGAGCTAGACAGTTTGTGGTGGGCTACGCTTTTTATCAACAAAGGATCCTTATATCTATTCGGCACAACGAAAGAATATGGCCGAATGTCGATTCGGCAATCAACGGATGGAGGGCATAGCTGGAGCAGCGTAGAAGGAGGAATTTTAGGTGATGGCGCTGGCTATCATTGCGCATCAGTCCCTGTTCAGGTATTTAAAGGTCGTGTCTGGAAGGGCATGGAGCGAAACGTACCTGTGACAAGTTGGGGGAATTTTCAGAGTTTCGTTGCTTCTGCCCCCGTAGATGCCAACTTGCTCGACTCTAAAAGCTGGACGTTTACACCTCGTTTGGTCTACAATAAGTCGCTGTGGAAGCCGGGGAATGCGTGGCTGGAAGGGAATGTTGTAGAAAACCCCAAAGGTGAAATCTGGAACATTCTTAGAGTCAACAATTTAGAAGACGATCAGGCAGCTATGTATCGCGTGAGCGACGACGGGAAAGTGTCCGATTCAACTACCGTAAAATTCATCAAATTACCGGGTGCCTGCAAAAAATTCAATATCCGATTGGATCCGAAGTCAAAGCGCTATTATACGTTTACGAACTACGCACTTCCAAAACATCGAACGTATCGACGCGAACGCGCTCGAAACGCTCAGGTATTGTTGTCGTCACCTGATCTGGAAAACTGGACTATACACGGCATTATTCTCTATCACCCGGAGATTGACAATCATGGTTTTCAATATCTGGATTGGCAATTCGATGGAAAAGACATTATCGTTGCCTCCCGAACGGCCTTTGAGGATGGCATGGGCGGGGCCGATAATCAGCACAACTCCAATTTCCTGACTTTCCACCGGGTCAAAAACTTCCGCAACTATCGTACTCCCGCCGAATGGAAGCCTTTGCTGGAGAATATTACCGATTTTGTTGTGTTGAAATGATTAGAGTTATCTATTTCACATTTACTGAGGAACCATCCCGAATTTCCTCACTGGCAGTCGTGACAATTTGATCGCCTTCAGCAATATCACCGAATATTTCAATCTTATTGTCAGCATCAAGACCTTTTTTCACGGGCACCCATTCGGCCTTCTGATCTTTGATCCGGATCAGGAAAATCCCCGTTGTTGAATTTACTAAAGCCGATTTTGGTACAATGAACGTGTTGCTTTGCGTTGGCAACGGCAGATTTACCTCAGCCACCATACCGGGCAGCAATTTTTTATCAGTATTGATCACATCCACTTCCACCCGCTCCGACCGTAATCGTTTATCCAGGGCGCCCGATAGTCGCTTAACCTGGCCGGTAAACTTCCGATTCGGAAACGTTTTGACCGTAAAACTCACTTCGCTATTCTGATGTACATAACCCGTGTAGGCTTCCGGAACGGCAATTACTAAACGTAATCGTTTCTGTTCGGTCAGCACAAACAATGGGAACTCCGATCCTTTACCAGCTGGCCCGATATAAGCACCTGTACTGGCATTTCTCGCACTGATTACGCCATCGAAGGGTGCCCGAATAGCCAAATAATTCTTCAACATCGATACTTCCTGATAGGCTGATTTAGCGGCTTCCAGTTGGGCCAGATCGGCGTTGCGCTTGGCCAGTGCCTGATCGACGTCGTTTTTCGAGACGGCTCCCGAAAATTTGCTGGCTTCCAAGACCCGTTCGTAATTGGCTTTGCTGGCAATGGAAAGTGCTTCCTGCGCTTTCAATTTCGAATCGGCAGAGGCTAATTGAGCGCTCAATTCAGGTGCTTCAGCCTGAGCCAGTAATTGTCCCTGCCGAACTTCAGAACCCACATCAGCATTCAGCGTTTTGATGAAGCCACTTACTTTGGCGTAAATATCCACATCGCGAAAAGCGATCAATTCACCGGGAATGTTCAACTCAGAGGCTAGTTTGCCTTTACTCAGTGCGAATACCTCGGTGGGTGCGGGAGCCGAAACGGAATCGGATTCTGTATTTTCTGCTTTGCTTTCGGGAGAATGACAGTTTGTTACTAAACCAGCCAACAGTAAACCAGCTGACACAACGAGTAAACTGCGAACTGAGGTATTCATAGGCCGTTTCATAGACGGAAGGAGCATTGTCAATTAGGATGTACGGATGAGAATTAATCAGTTTAACAAATCCACATTCGTGTAGTACTTACTTTCTTTATCTTCAGGATCGAGTGATACGGATTCGGTAGTGGTTTTCTCCTGCACCCAGGCAAATGCCAACGGCAAAATAAACAGCGCAGCAAAGGTAGAAGCAATCAGGCCACCAATCACCGCCCGTCCCAGTGGGGCGGCCTGTGAGCCTCCTTCGCCCAGCCCGGAAGCCATCGGGATCATCCCCACAACCATTGCAACGCTGGTCATCAGGATAGGTCGAATACGTAGCGAAGCGGCTTCGCGAGCAGACAGGAGTGCATTCCCATTTCGCATACGCAATTCTTCGGCATTAGTCACCATCAGAACGGCGTTGGAAATCGATACCCCTACCGACATAATCATGCCCATATACGATTGCAGATTGAGCGTTGACCCCGTCAGCATTAGCAGCACCAGTGAGCCAACCAGTACAGCCGGAACAGTACATAAAACGACCAACGATACTTTAAATGATTGGAAATTAGCTGCCAGCATCAGAAATATAACGACAATAGCGGTTAATAAACCCGTTTCCAGACTGTCGAGTGTATCGATCAATACCTGCGTAAGGCCCTGCATTTTGACGGTTAATCCGCGCGGCATTTCGCCTAACGAGTCGATGGCTTTCTGCACATCTCTGGCTGCGGTTCCTAGATCAATATCGTTCAGATTCGCCGTTACCGACAAGACAGGTATAGCACCAATATTGTCATTCTCGCCATAGGTTGTCCCTTTTTGTAAGGTAGCTACATCGCTCAGAACCGGACGATTTGAATTTGGCAAGACTGGAATTTCACCCAGATCATTGATCGTTTTCATCTGGTTTTCAGGCACCTGTACCTGCACCGTATACGACTGACTTGATTTGGGGTCAATCCAAACACTTTTCTCCGTATAGCGCGACGACGAAGTAGAGGCAATCAACGAGCGCGAAATTGCTGATATATCCGTACCCAACTGAGCCGCCCGCACCCGGTCAATCGTTACGTTTATGGTTGGATATTTGGTCGCCTGACCCAACTGAACATCCCGTAGATAGGGAATCCGATTAAGTTTAGCGATTACTTTTTTTGCGTACTCTTCGTTCTGTTTTTTATTTTTTCCAGACAGTTTCACTTCAATCGGTGTCGGCGATCCCTGGCTTAGAATTTTATCGGTCAGTTCAATCGGTTCGAAGGAAAGTTTAACATCAGGCAAAGCCTTTTTCATGCTCGCTCTGAACTTATCTTTCAATTCATCCAGTTCAACATCATAATCTTCTTTGAGACTCACCTGTAAAACTCCCTCCTGCGGCCCGGCCATAAACAGGTAAATCGGGCTAGTAGAGAACTGCGCACCGTGCATCCCAACCATCGCTGACGTAATCTCGATGTTACCTTTTCCGACCAGTTGCTTCAATACATCGATGGTTTTTAACATCGTCGCTTCGGTTTTTTCGAGACGAGTACCATCAGGATTACGTAGCCGAACCTGAAACTGATGCCCGGTCACTTTGGGTAATACATCGCGACCAATGTTCGTAATTAACAGCGCAACGATGCCCATCGAGCCTAATACGTAAGCTGTTACAATCCATTTTCGATGCGGAAGCGTTCGACCAATGAATCGCACAAATCGGGCACGAACCCGCTCGAAAAAACTGATTTTCCCATTGTTGTCGAGATCGATACGATGTGCCAGTTTTTTCTTTTCTTCTAGTACGTCGTCGTGTTCGTGATGACCATTTCCATTAATACTCGCTTTTCCATTACCATTGTGCCCGTTGGCTTTTATAAGGCTCGCTTTTACGATTTCCTCCTTAACCGCCTTGCCGTTGCTAACCGGATGATGCTCTTTCATCCACCAGTTCGCCAGCACGGGCACCAGCGTTTGCGCCATCAGGTAGGACGTGATCATGGAAAATCCAATCGCCAGAGCCAGCGGCAGAAATAGAGCGCCTGGAATACCAGTCATGGTAAAGGCGGGGGCAAAAACGGCCAGAATACAGAAGAGAATCAGAAGCTTGGAAAAGGCAATTTCCTTACAGGCATCCCAGATAGCGAGCGCTTTAGGTTTCCCCATATCCATGTGCTGGTGGATATTCTCAATCGTCACCGTACTCTCATCGACCAGAATTCCGATGGCCAATGACAGACCACTCAGGGTCATGATATTGATCGTCTGGCCGAACAACGACAGAAACAAAACCCCCGAAATTATACAGGTCGGAATGGTGATGATTACAATCAGAGCACCCCGCAAATCACCTAAGAAAAGTAAGACCATCAAGCCCGTCAGAATCGCCCCAATAGCGCCTTCCGTCATCAAACTTTCAACCGCGTTGATCACATAGACCGACTGGTCAAACGTATAGGTCAGTTTTACATCTTCTGGTAAAAGTGCCTGGAAACGTGGCAAGGCGGCTTTCAGATTCTGAACGACTTCCCAGGTCGATGCATCAGCAGATTTGGTAATGGGCAAATACACCGATCGTTTTCCATTAACCAATACATAACCCTGCGTAATGTCGGCTCCGTCTTCGATAGTCGCTACGTCTTTCAAATACAGGTTTTGAACGGTACCCGTAAAGAGTGGAATATTGCCAAAGTCCTCAATATTCTTAACCGTCGTATTGGCCGGAGTGAAGTAATTGTAATCACCAATCCGAACATTACCAGCGGGTGTTGCCGTATTATTAATACGCAGTGCCGCGACAAGCTGATCGGGCGACAGATTGTGGGCCCGGAGCAGTTCCGGATCAGCTTTGATAACGATCGAGCGGGCGTTTCCACCAAACGGTGCGGGCGACACTAATCCCGGAACCGACGTAAACCCGGAGCGAATGTAAACGTTAGCTAGATCCTGCAATTCATTATTTGTGCGTTTGGGACTACTCAATACCAACTGCCCAACTGGCAGTGTAGACGCATCGAATCGTAGAATGAAGGGCGGCTGGGAACCAGGTGGAAAACTGGACTGAGCCCGGTTGGAATAGGCCGATACTTCGGCAGCTGCCTGTGCCATATTCGTCCCTTCGTAAAACGTCAGTTTCAGTAACGTAATCCCCTGAATGTTCTTCGATTCAATGCTTTTTACGCCCGATACATACAGGAGAAGGTTGACATATTGTTTCCCAAAAAAGGACTCCATTTGGTCGGGCGTATACCCCCCAAATGGTTGAGAAATGTAAATAACCGGCAGATTCAGGTTAGGAAAGATATCAATCTTGATCGAACGTACGGCCCCTATACCGAAATAGAATAAACTGGCTACAATTACCAGAATTGTAATGGGTTTCCGTAACGCGGCTCGAATTAAATCCATAGTCTGTTAAAAATCTCTTAAATGAGGCTGTTCGTGGGATTGATCAACTCGCTTTACTCTTTTAGTTTTTCTCCGAATGAAAATCTCTCAACTAAAAGCCAATTTTTTCCACGATCTATCCCATCTTTTCACGCATCTCCCTGAAAGTTAGTGATTTTGACTGGTACTTCCACGCCCTGATTATTGGCCCTTTCTACGATTTTCGCAACAAAAAAGGTTACACAATGGCCTGATTGATAGACAGTAAGTAAGTAAAAACACCTAATTGTTCTACTATTGATAGACAGCAGAATCCCCATATAAATCAGGCAATCCTTCTCATTTCACGACAACTCATCGCTTACGATTATTCTTCCTTTTCGGTTCGAAAATTACCCATCGCTTACTGTCGAAAAAAAGCTTTGTACTGACAAAGAATTATTACATTATAATCATGTTGAACTAATTTCGTTGAAAGACCCAGTCGATTTAGCGAATCATGACGATTGGAATAAGTTGGGTAGTTAGTCGCTTTTAATTACTTCTTGCTTCCTACTGAATCGCCATTATCCCCACCATGACTTATAAAAAGCAGTTCCTCCTTCAATTACTAACAAGCCCAGAATTTCCATACCGACTCATTCGGCATGGATTACTCTGGACAACAGCTTTACTACTAATTTATAGGGGATTTAATTTTTTGGCCAGCACTACACCCGAACCAACGGATCGTAGTACTCTACTATATGTCTTATTGTCGACACTCACGTTTGGGGGTCTTACTATTAGCGCCTATGCCGTAACAACGACTCTAACTCATCGATATATTCTGCTCCGATTTCAGCCTGGGCTATTTTTGGTCGGTATTTTTATCGTTCATCTATTGGCTTCTGAACTGGTGTTCGCTCACTTTAAACTACTCTATAATCTCCTTCCGGTAAAGCAACTGCCTCGAATGTATAAAGGAGCTAAAGACCATGTTGAGCAATTAGCTTTCTGGCAGGCCCCCTTCGACAATACGGTGGTTTGGTTGTTTTCCTTTTCGTTGCTTTACAATTATCTTTTGTATGTGGTCGGTATAAAAGTCTTCAAGGATTTATTCAGTATTCAGCTTCAAAAAACTGAACTGGAAAAGGAGAATCTACGACTGGAATTTGATTTTTTAAAGGCACAGATGAATCCCCATTTCCTCTTTAATACACTCAATAATCTTTATTCATTTTCCATCCGATCGCCCGAAAAAGTAGCCGATCCACTTCTCAAGCTAGCCCATCTAATGCGTTATACGCTTTATGAGACCGGCGAAGAAAAAGTACTATTATCTAAAGAACTGGCTTTTTTGACTAGCTATATCGATCTCCAGCGTATTCGTCACGACGACCATGTTTCCATTCAGTTTTCAGTAACGGGTCATCCAGCTACTCAGTTGATTCCCCCACTTCTCTTAATCGTTTTTGTAGAAAACGCATTTAAACACGGAATTCAATCAACGGCACAGGCTTCAAGTGTCAATATTCAGCTTCAGATTCAATTGAACTCCATTACCTTACAGGTTGAAAATACCGTACCTACGATCAAATCAACTGAACCGACGGGGCTTGGTATTCAAAATGTAAAAAAGCGATTAGCCTATTTATACCCTCACAAACACACATTATCGATTCATTCTGAACCTACGCTTTACTCAATTGTTTTGACCTTAGACCTTTCATGAAGCCATCTTACCGAGTCGTTATACTAGATGATGAGCCCCCCGCTCGCGACCTGATTGAAGAATATGTAAAGCGCATACCCGATCTGACCTGTGTGGCTACTTGTTCCAATGCCATGCAAGGTTTACAGGTGATTCAGGAAATAAAGCCAGATCTGCTCTTTCTGGATATTCAGATGCCTGAAATGACCGGATTGGAGCTCATGAAATTAACGCTAATCCCGCGTCCGGAAATTATTTTAACCACAGCTTATCCACAATATGCGCTGACCAGTTATGAATTTTCGGTGCTGGATTATCTGGTAAAGCCCATTGCGTTCGATCGGTTCGTCAAATCCATCGTTAAATTCCGGGAAAGAAAGCAACAGACCAGCCCCTCTACGGCTCATTTACCGTCAACGGAAGATGACTCGTTATCCGTTTCAGAAGACTTACCGACCTATGGTACCGATCCCTCATCAATCTGGCTTCGAGAAGAGAAACGAATTGTGCAGATTCCTTATCGGGATATTCTTTACGTAGAAGCCTTAAAGGATTATGTGAAAGTTTATCTGAAAGATCAAATGATTGTTACCCACATGACTATGGTGAAAGCGGAAAAACTTTTTGCAGCTCCCCAGTTTGTGCGGATTCATCGATCGTTCATCGTCCATCTATCGGCCATTCGTCTGATTGAGGGAAATACCATTACACTTATAACGGGCAAACAGCTATTGATGGGCCCCAATTATCGGGAGGAATTAAAGAAACATATTCCTTCTATGGGCTAATCTTCGTCTACTCTAAACCCCTCTTCGTCTATTCTAAAGCCCTCTTCGTCTAAAAAATTAGGGGAGCACGATCTAGGTTAGTAAGTTTCGCTTATCCATAGTACACAGCAAAAGTTCAACCTTTCCTTTTATTGATTTGAATAGTGGATTAAGCATAGGATGTTAATTATTGTCACCCCGATGCAAGGCTTACGTTGGGGTGACAAAATTTCTATGTAAATTGCGAATTGTCAAAAAACCGCATTTCGCGCTCATACATTATTCACTTCTTATCATGAAATACAAATCGCTCTCGTACCAAAAGGTACGAATAGGCATTCACCTACCAGTAACCAACAAAATAAAGAACGGAAACACAGATCAAAATATAACGACAGACCTTTGTACCAGTTCATGCGCGGGTATAGCTTCATCCTCGGCATTTATTAAATCAGCCTAAATCCGACTCGTAGAATGCTAGCTTCGAGTCAGTCTGAGGCAATTGACCATAACAACGCGGGGCCAGCTGATTTTTATTATCTACGAACCCCGAACTTTTCTTTTCAACAGCTACAGGCGTTACTGAACAAGAACGATCTGAGTACCTGGACACAGGTTCCCTGGTTAGGCGAAGCAATCTTTTTAGCTTCGCCTAATTTTTATACCCATCTACAAGCAAATCCGCCATTAACTGATTCGAAGCTACGACAGGCTCTGTTAAAGTATTGGCTGCGAATGGGGAGTCGATCCACACCGTTCGGCTTGTTTGCCGGTTGTTCGCTGGGTCAATTAGGAACGACAACATCATTCAACGTATCGGATCGGCAACCCATTTGCCATCTTCGATTAGATACAGCCATCCTGTGGGAATTGATCCGTCAATTAAACCAAGACCCCAGTTTACAGCCCTTTCTACAGTTTCGCCCCAATACCAGTCTCTATCCAGTCGGGAATCACATTCGCTATCTTGAGCGAGATGACGCGCACACTCCTCCCCGCTATTTTACCAGTCAAATATCCATTAATCGGGTTATCCGACTGGTATTACGTAAGGCAACGTCAGGAGCTACGATTGATGTGCTTCGAAAAGCCATTGTTCGGTTGGGCTATCCAGTAGAGGAAGCAAATGGTTTACTTGAGCAGTTAATTCAGGATCAGGTATTGGTCAGTACTTTATCAATTGCCGTTACGGGGCCGGATTGCCTGATCAGTATTATTGAGCAACTCAAACAAATTCCTACGGCTAACAACATTGTTGCCCATCTTCTGAAAATTCATTCGTTACTGATCAGTGATACATCTATTCAGGAAAAACATGGTAAAGTAAAATCGCTTTTTCAGCAGCAACTAGCGTTGAAGCTTCCCGATACACCACTTTTTCAAGGGGATACGATCTTCTCAGGAAGTGGTCATCAACTAAGTAGACCGACAATTCGAAAGCTCCGCCAAACACTAGAAAAACTTATACCCTTACAAGCCCTACAACCCGTTTCTAGTCCGCTTAAATCATTTAAAGAACGGTTTTATGCTCGTTACGAAGAGCAGGAAATCCCCCTGGCGGTTGCGCTGGACGAGCAAATGGGTATTGGGTACGCAACAGCAGCGGTGCCCGGCGAAGCGGCTTTCATACATGACCTGCTCGCTTCGATGAGTTCTTCAGAGTCAGCTGAGGCCCAGTTTCCATTATCATCCAAAGCAGATGTCTGGCTTCATCAACTGTACTCATCCTGGATAGATAGCCAGCAGCCTATTCTGGAGTTAACAGATTTGAATTTAGCCGCTTTAGCAGATGTTCAAACCAGTCAGCCGCTTCCCGACTCGTATTACACGTTGGGTTATTTTCTAGCCCCATCTGCATCCGCTATCGATGCCGGAAAATTTCAGTTTCGTTGCAAAGTCATGGCGGGGCCTTCAGCATTTCCACTTCTGGGACGCTTTAGTTCGGCGGATAAGCATCTATGTGAAAAGTTACAGACTGCTTTCTCCGCGCTACAGACCGATAATTCCGATCGAATACAGGCCGAAATCGTTCATTTACCCCAACCATCAATTGGCAATATACTCCAGCGCCCGCATCTGAGCGACTATGAAATTCCCTACTTAGGCCATTCGACGCTTCCCATAGAACGACAAATTGCACTGGATGACTTATTGATTTCGATACCTCGAGGTGAACGGGTTATCCTTCGTTCTCGACGATTAGGTAAAGAAGTCGTTCCGCGATTAACTTCTGCTCATAATTACCGCACTGGTTTACCTGTTTATCAGTTTCTATGCGATGTGCAGCAGGAACAAGGCGCTTTAGCAATACAATGGCACTGGGGGCGGCTGAATCAATATCGCTGCTTACCTCGCGTCCAATACAAGCACATCATTCTTCAGGAAGCCCGCTGGCGACTTGACTGGACAGATTATCGGCCCGATCAGTCAGAGGCAGACAACATACACCAATGGCGACAACAGTGGAAGTGGCCCCGATTTATTGCATTGACCCAAGTTGATCAGGAGCTATTTCTGGACCTGGAAAACGTCGATTGCCAACAGGTATTGATCAGCACGTTGCGACGAATAACGACGCTTTCTCTGATTGAGTGGCTCCAAACGCCCGATCAATGCTGCGTGGAAGGACCAGGCGGTAAACTAACGCATGAGATCATTCTGCCTTTTCTGAACGAGTCAAAATCAGTTGCTCCATCATCGAATTTGATCAAAGGGGCTATTCAGCGGACGTTTGTGCCGGGAACGGAATGGCTTTATCTAAAAATTTACTGTGGTCCCTCAACGGCGTCGCAAATTCTACAACAACTAGGTAAACTTGCCCGGTCACTGACTCGCTCAGGCACGATTACCCACTGGTTCTTTCTTCGCTACGAAGATCCAGAACCCCATTTGCGCATCCGATTTCATCTGCGCTCTGCCATACAGAACGCCAATGTGTTACTCACTTGCCAACAAAAACTTCATTTTCAGGTCAATACGGGTGAAATCTCCCGAATACAAGTCGATACGTATCAACGTGAATTGGAGCGCTATGGTGAAGATCAAATCGAGCTAACCGAATGGCTTTTCTGGGCCGATAGCGATGCTGTATTGTCTACTTACCAGCACCAACTCGATGAGCGTACTCAACTAGGGATAGCTCTTCTGGGAATAGATACCTACCTGACCGATATGGGTTTCAGCATACAGGACAAAAAGAGCTTTTGTCAGCAGAATTTTACCGCTTTTTTTACCGAACACAGTGCGACAGCACATACGCGCAAATTGCTGGCACAACGGTATCGGGAAAATCAGGAATGGGTTGAAGACCTGTTTACTCCGAAAAGTCAATCGATTGAATGGCAAGCGTATCAACAGATATTTCAGAAACGTAGTCAGCGGATGAAGCCTCATTTCAACGCGCTCCTTACAAACCAAAAGGTATCAGCCAGCTACCTGTCCAGCTTGTTGCATATGTTTCTGAATCGTCTCTTCGAGCATCATCAGCGTACGTATGAATTGCTGGTATATCATCATCTGACTCGATTTTATCAATCTCAGTTAGCGAAGCCTGTCTAGCCCAGTCCAGTGATTTATTCAATTCTTACTTCCTACTCCCACCGTCCACATCTGGACAGTCTCTCGTCCGTTTTCGGACGACGATTAGTACCCTAAAAGTAAAAAACTGGCCTTTTTATGCACGTATAGCCTATAAAGACGGCTGGCCTTTGATTTGCTATGCAAAGAGAAAAGATAGCTTTACTCAGTAAAAAGGACTACCCATTTATGAAAGGTACTCAATTAGGTGAGTTCGAAGAAATCGTTCTCCTGACGATTGCACGGCTCTACGACGATGCATACGGCGTAGCCGTTGTAGACGAACTTAGTCAACGCCTGGAGCGTCCCATAAGCTTAGGATTTGTGCACCGAACCATGCAGCGATTAGAAGAAAAAGGCCTGGTTTGTTCCCGATTCAGTGAACCTATTGCCGAACGGGGAGGACGTAGCAAACGCCTGTTCACGATAACCATGGCGGGTGAACAAGCCTTGCGGGAAGCACGACGCATCCGAAATGAATTGTGGGATGGTATTCCGAAAACCGCTTTTGATCACCTGTCATGAATCAGAAAAATAAAACCAATCAGCGCATACAGTCTGAACCACCTCGTTGGGCTGAGTGGTTGCTGGCACGAATTACCGCTCCTCACATCCGAGACGAAGTACTAGGTGATCAGTACGAACTATTTCAGAAGAGAGTACAGCAATATGGGTATACTAAAGCCCACCTATTCTATGTGCTGGAAATGCTCCTGATGCTCCACCCTCGACTCTGGCGGAAACAACCCCAATCAGCCTATTTATACACGAAACCCACTGTTTATTCACAACCAAATACAATGACTATGCTGAGCAATTATGTTAAAATCGCTTCGAGAAAACTGAATCGGCACAAATCCTATACGGCCATCAATGTAGTGAGCTTGAGCCTGGGCATTGCCTGTGCCATTCTGATCTTTACGTTGGTTAAATACCACCTAAGTTTTGATACGTTTCATGCCAATCAGGATCGTATCTATCGCATTACGACAGAGCTTCATACGGAAAAAGTGACTTACAATACGGGTGTTCCTAATCCGATGGGCGAAGCCTTCAAGCGCGGGTATGATGTGGCTGAAGAAGTCGGGCGAGTCGGATTTTTGAAAAGGCAAGTAATTGCCGTGTCACCGGAGAAAAAATTCATAGAAGAT
Source organism: Spirosoma harenae (assembly GCF_054776975.1). NCBI lineage: Bacteria > Pseudomonadati > Bacteroidota > Cytophagia > Cytophagales > Cytophagaceae > Spirosoma > Spirosoma harenae. Next base: position 27,061 of record NZ_BAAHBD010000053.1, read on the forward strand.
GTGGCCTTTGCCGATCCAGACTTTCTACGCATTTTCAATTTTCCTCTGATCGCAGGTAGCTCGCAACTGGCCTTGCAGGAACGCAATACGGCCCTGATCACGGAGCGAATCGCAAAAAAATATTTTGGAACGCAAGACCCGATGGGCAAGCTACTAAAGCTGGGTAATTCTCTGGTTTTCAAAGTTACGGGTGTTCTTCAGAACCTTCCAGCCACCACAGACTTTCGAACAGAAATCTATCTTCCCTACAGCAATTTACAAGACCATAGTCCCTGGTTGGTTGAAAAAGACTGGTGGTTAGGTTTTAATAAAGAGATGCAATGCTTTATCCGGCTCAAACCCGGTGTCTCGGCAGCTATGGTTAACTCAATGATTCTTCCAGCCATCACGGCTAAATACTACGATAAGGAAAATGCGAAGATTTTTCACTTCAATTTACAGCCACTTTCCGACGTTCATTTTAATCCGAAATTGCGTGGATACACCGAGAAAAAGAATCTCTGGACGTTTGCGATAATTGGCCTTTTCCTGGTCGTTACAGCCTGCGTCAATTTTATTAATCTGGCGACGGCACAGGCGCTTGGACGCTCAAGAGAAATCGGCGTTCGGAAAGCATTGGGTAGTCAACGAGGGTCTCTATTCTGGCAATTCATTACCGAAACGGCTTTCATTGCCGGAATAGCCATGATTATCGCGTTGGGATTAGCGTATCTGGCCGTTCCATTCGTCAACCAATGGTTCGATATAGAACTGACAATCAATCCATTGACAGATACGTACCTTCTTACTTTTTTACTCGGTCTGCTGCTGATCGTGGTTTTCTGTTCAGGAGCCTATCCTGGTCTGATTCTGGCCCGTTTTCAGCCTGTGCTGGCGCTAAAAGGAAAAGTATCCCAACAATCGGCGGGTAGTTTTTCATTACGACGGGGATTAGTTGTCACCCAGTTTGCCATCTCACAGCTGCTTATTATCGGCACGCTGATCGTTACGAATCAATTACGCTATACGCAACAGGCAGATATGGGTTTCCAAAAAGATGCGATCGTCATTCTACCCATTCCTGACAATAAAAAGGCGAACATTAGTACGCTGAGATCACAACTTTCAGAACTGTCTGGCGTGGAAAACGTAACGTTTTTTGATACACCTCCCGTGGCCGAATTTTCGGGGAGTACCCCCATTCGCTTTGCTTCTCGCCCGAAACCCGAAAACTTCAACATTTCTCTTAGAGCCGGGGATGATCAGTTCATTCCTACCTTCAAAATACCCATTCTGGCCGGCCGTAACCTGAATCCGTCGGATACGATTCGTGAATACCTACTGAACGAAACAGCTGTAAAAGCCCTCGGGTTAGCCTCTATGCAGGATGCGATCGGCAAATCTGCAACAATAGATGGGCATGTGGGAATCATTGTTGGGATCATGAAAGACTTCCACTTCAAATCGTTTCGTGCCGCTATTGAACCTCTCTGCCTGAGAACCTGGAGTGACGTTTACAGCAATTGCGGAATAAAAGTAAATACAGCTAATCTGGCGACAACCCTGGCTGGTTTTGAAAAAGCCTGGACCGACATGTATCCGTCTTCCGTTTATACCTATCGTTTTCTGGATGGGGAAATTGACCGGCTTTATAAGCTGGATAATATGCTTCTTCGACTCATCCAGGCATTTGCGGCAATTGCCATTTTTGTCGGCTGTCTGGGCCTGTATGGATTGGTGTCGTTCATGGCGTCTCAGAAAACGAAGGAAATTGGCGTACGCAAGGTATTGGGAGCGAGCATGTCTAACATCCTGTGGCTGTTCGGCAAAGAATTTATCCGTCTGCTACTGATTGCTTTTGTGCTGGCGGCTCCACTGGCCTGGTGGACAATGAATAAGTGGCTGGCCAATTTTGTCTATCGCATTGAAATTGGCGCTGGCATTTTTATCCTGGCGATTCTGATCACGTTCATTATCGCTTTGCTGACTGTCAGTTTCCGAAGTGTAAAAGCCGCTCTGGTGAATCCGATAAAAACCTTACGATCTGAATAGAGGAGTAAACAAAAAATGGCTGCTGGAAAACATATTATTTTCCAGCAGCCATTTTTTGTTTACACTATCCCTATTAATTCAATTTAGCTCCTAGAATGAGACTTTCACTAATATGGCTCAGCTCGACTAATTAAAGCTTGCCATTCCGCCTGCAATGATAGTTCGTCAATCCAATGCTTTACATAAACTACATCCAGGCGATCAAATTGCATCTCAAATACCCGCACAGCATCAATGAGTTGCTTTTCACTACCTCCTGCAAGTTTGGCCCAACGCAATTTACTAAGAATGGTATCTTCCGGACTGGTTATATAAAAATTCTCAATACCTAATACATCCACCTTTTGTCGCCTACTAAACCGAGCTTGATCATACGGTTCCTCTGTCAATAACCAAAAATCGACCTTATTTCCGGAGAACATATCAATCAGATTAAACATACTTCTCCTTTCAATCGCATCGATAATGCTATCGGGATTGACATAAAAAGTCTCTTTAGGGAATAGATCAACCAAGAAGTAAACTGATTTAAAATCGAGTATGACTATGATATCAATATCGTGAGTCGATCTGGGTTCTCCCTGTAAACTAGAAACAACAGACCCCGTTACCATGAATGGAATACCGTTCCTATTCAATTGAGTCAGAACAAAACTTAATAATTCCGATTGTGACATTTTTCCAGTCTTTGCAAGTAGAGCGAGTGAAGTTCAGCTTCTGACTTATCCGGAAAGCGTTGGCGCAAGCCTGCCCTAAAAAGATGCTGACTAAATTCCGAAAGCTCAAACGCTTTAAGAAGTCGCTCCTCGGGGGTCATCATGCGGAGCGTTTGCAGATAAAGCTGATGGTTTGGGCGAGGTTTTAGATCAGTCATTGGAAAAGGAGAAAAAAATAGCTGGGATATAACAGTTTTTTATCAACTGTTATATCCCAGCTATTTACATTAGTAAGTCAGCTTACGCCAGTCGATTGATGCAATTTAAATCTTCGAAGGCAACTTTCAGGCGTTTCACCATGCTTTCTTCACCTTTACGTAACCACACGCGAGGATCGTAGTATTTTTTGTTCGGCGAATCTGGCCCTTCAGGGTTACCTAATTGCGATTGCAGATAGCCTTCTTTCGCTTGATAGTAGCCCAGAATACCTTCCCACATTGCCCATTGCATATCGGTATCGATGTTCATTTTCACCGCACCATAGCGAATCGCTTCCCGAATTTCTTCCCGGCTCGATCCTGATCCACCGTGGAAAACGAAATTCACTGGCAGCGGACCTGTGCTGTATTTTTCCTGAATGTACTTCTGCGAGTTGTCCAGAATAATCGGCGACAGCTTCACATTACCAGGCTTATACACACCGTGTACGTTACCGAAAGCAGCGGCAATTGTAAAGTTTGGCGAGATTTTGCTCAGTTCTTCGTAGGCATACGCTACTTCCGAAGGCTGCGTATAGAGTTTGGAATCGTCAACATCGGAATTATCGACGCCATCTTCTTCGCCACCTGTTACGCCCAATTCGATTTCGAGGGTCATGCCGATTTTCGCCATCCGTTCGAAATATTTCGAGCAGATTTCGATATTCTCCTCAATTGGTTCTTCCGACAAGTCGAGCATGTGCGAGGAAAACAAAGGTTTACCGGTTTGATCGAAATGTTTTTCACCAGCGGCCAGCAACCCATCAATCCAGGGAAGGAGTTTTTTGGCGCAATGGTCAGTATGTAGAATTACCGGAACGCCGTAGAGTTCGGCAACATGGTGAATGTGTAATGCACCCGAAATAGAACCGGCAATGGCTGCCTGTTGCTTATCGTTTGGCAAACTTTTACCAGCATAAAAAATACCTCCACCGTTCGAGAACTGGATGATTACCGGCGAGTTTACGGCTTTAGCTGTTTCCAGAACAGCATTCACAGAGTTAGTGCCGACCACATTGACGGCGGGCATTGCGTAATCATTTTCATTGGCGTGACGGAAAAGTTCGGTAACGCCTTCGCCGGTTACAACACCGGGGGCAAAACGAGTGGTGGCTTCGCTCATAATTCAGGCTAATTTTTGGAGTTTGTAATAAGTTATCGAAATGAGATCGGTAACCTATCTAGCTAAATTTCAGGCCGCAAATTTGGTAATAATCTTCAACAGTTACTACTGTTTACCAATTTGAATCGACAGCAATACATCCTGCTTATCGAATTAGCTGTATAATACCCTTTTTCGTAAATGTATCCGGATAATCCGTTCCTTTATAATCCAACTGATAGATATATAATCCACTCCCAACCTGTTCACCTTTATAGGTTCCATCCCACGTTAACCAACTTGGCTGCGCTGGTGCTTCACGAGTTGATTTGTAGATAGGCTCTCCCCAACGGTTATAAATAGTTAACGTCAAACTCTGCGTCGCTGAACTGTAAATTGCCAATACCTCATTCATACCATCCTGATTCGGTGTAAAGCTATCCGGTACAAAAGCTGAAGGCATCCTCGGCGGACAATTCGCCACAATCCGTACCGAATCGCTGGCCTGACATCCCGCCGATGTACGAACGCGGATCGTATACCAACCATAATCCTGAGCCTTTATTATCTGATCCGTAGCCAGTTCGACACCCTCTTTGCGCCAACTATATGTAACATCCGGTAAAAGGCCTGCATCTACGTCAACATAGCTATTACTAACCGTTAAAAAACAGGTATCGATCTGATGAATAGCCAATTGTAATTTAGGATTTGGGTTCAGCGTGACAATTACAGCCGTCTCACTTTTACAACCTGTATTGGTACTAAGCGCTGTAAGTGTATATGGACCACTTTGCTTGGCAACAATGGTAGCGCCAACTGTAGCAACTCCATCCGGTGAGCGCCAACGAAAACTAGTCCAATCAGCGGTGGGAGTTGCCCGTAGGGTAAGTGTATCACCACAAGTTGTGCGAGATGGATTGGTGAGCTGAAAAGCAGGCGGCTTTGTGAACGTTACAGTTACGTCTTTTTCTGCGAAACAAGTGGCATCTTCCAAGCTGTTGACCCGTACCTTATACGTTTGCGTACCGCTTACTCCAGAAACAAGTAGTGAATCCAGCTGATTCTGAGCAGTCGTAATTCCGGGGCCTGTCCATAGTGGTTTCCCGCCCGTGGCGTGTGCATTGAGAAGAAACATGCCGCAGGAGTCGGGAATCGCCGTTGACGTTGGATTCACCTCGACTAGATCGACCGGAATTTCTTCATCCGACGTCATTTGAATATCCTCACATTTTGTCTCACGCACCTTCAGTAGGTATTTTCCTGATTTAGTAACCTGTAAGGTTGATGATGTTCCACCCGGAACGGCTGTCCCGTTGGCATACCATTGATAGACCAGATAACCTGTATCCAGATTTTCAGTCTTCGACGATAGTCTATAGTTATTACAACCGCCCAATTTTGTGAGCGCAATATTTACTTTAGGCGGCAATCGGGGAATGGTATCAACATTGAACGGCAACCCAGCCATGGCCGTACGACCGCCCAGATTAACGGCTTGTGATACCAAATCGCAGCCTGTTCCCGGCTGATTTGGCTGGTTAATGGCCAACAAATAATTCTCACCGGGCTGGGTGCCGTAAATTTTATTGTCGGGTCCAATTTGTAAGGCACCGATGCCTGGCGAACTAGTCCGTTGTGCCTGAGCTGTAAGTGTCGCGGTAATTGCTAAATCGCTGACACGAATCTGGTAGATTTTTTTGCTGAACTGCGTTGATACGTAGAGCATCGAATTGTCGGGTGAAAATTCGACTCCATAAACACCCGCCATCTCTGACGTTTGCAGCTTCACCGGGTTTGAAATTACTCCGCCTTTATTGTCAAAATCGAATACTTCTAAAAATCCATTCTGTCCGCTGTCGGAAACCGCAACAGCCAGCTTTTTCCCATCATGCGACGGTTTCATATAGCCTTTACTTTGCTGCCCCGGACGACCTGCCCGATACAACGACTGGTGTGAGCTACCCACATTATAGATTTTAGGCGTCAGAATCAAGCCATTATCATTCAGTAGATAAACCCGAAACGCATTGGTTGTCGCTTCGTGCGTAATAATCCAGTGGTTCAGATTGTTACAATGATGAATAGTCGTAATTTTTTCAGCAGCTGCGGTAAATAAGGGCTTATTCTTAGCCATTAAACCGCCCAATCCACCGTTTTGCAGCATATTGACCTGCGCGTATTGAATACCCGTCGCTTGGTTTGGCCCTGCTACCGAAAACACATAAAATTCGCCACTACTGTTCTGATAGGGCACAATCAGCGTGGATTGTGTACTCTGACTACTCCCACCCAGATTGGTAGCCCCCTGCATAATTTCATGATTTCGATTCCAGATGGTGCTGCCGTCTGTATAAAAAAGCAGCTGGCCATTGGCATCAGAGCGGGCAGCTACGCCTTCTGCGGAATTTAATTTTCCGTTCGTTAATGCCTGGGGCGATCCGCTATTGAATGTAATTCCGGCGTTAGCCCCGAAGAACCAGTTATTCGTGTTCTTTGGCGATTGGGCCGTTACGGGAAAAACACAGCTCATATGGAAGAGCAAAAAGCTCACCGACAGGCCTTTAATCGGAAAAGTTAATCGTAATCGTTGATAATAGTACAAAACCAGCCCCATACGCGTGAATAGCTAAACATGAACCAAACTGGCAATGAATTGAGCGACAAAATCGCACCCTATGCGAAATACATACAGGAGTCATTTATTACCTATTTCGTTGTAAATTTTAATCTACTAACCCGCCAGAAGGTAAGCGTTTTCCATTCGTTACCGATTTACCAAAAACGTCAATAATTACTTTTCCAACATCGTTTTTTCTGCCAACTTTGGCCTCATAAACTAATCCCCTTGATCTTTTGAAAACGCTCTTCTTCTGCCCGATGTGGGGTATGGAAAATCTGGCTTATCCAGAAGCCGTTAAACGTGTGAAAGCCGCTGGGTACGACGGCATGGAAATTGCGGCTGGCCCCAACCAACGAAAAGAAGCTGTTCAGGTCACACGCGACAACGGCCTTGAAGTTATTTTAATGGCATTTGGCGCTGGAAGTAATTTTGCCGAACACAAGAAAAAATACCACGACGATCTCCTCGACATTGCCTCGCACAAACCGCTGTTCATTAATGCCCACACCGGCCACGATTATTTCACTTTTGAACAAAATGCTGAACTGATTCAAACAGCAGCCGAGGTACAGAAACAAACAGGAATTCGAATTTTGCACGAAACCCACCGGGGTCGTTTTTCATACAGCGCTCCTGCCATTCAATATTACCTGCTCAAACTTCCCGACATGCGTTTAACCGCTGATTATTCGCATTGGGTCAATGTAGCGGAGTCGTATATGGCTGATCAGGCGGAAAATGTGACTCGCGCCATTGCCGTAAGCGACCATATCCACTGCCGAGTTGGCCAACCCGAAGCACCCCAGGTGACTGATCCGCGTGCACCAGAATGGAAGGAAGCGCTGGAAACGCACGCCAAGTGGTGGGACGCGATTCGGGCACGACTGCAACAAGCGAATGCCCCTACCTTAACGATTACCTGCGAGTTTGGCCCGGCTCCCGGTTATCTTCCAACCCTTCCTTACACAAACCAGCCAGTTGCCAGTCAGTGGGATATTAATGTGTTTATGAAGGATTTCCTCAAAAAGCGCTGGCAGGCATAGGGATTTACGGGTTGTGAATTATGAGTTACGATTGATGAGTAGTATAATTTTTGCTAGGTAATCCAAACAATGCCCCGTAGAGAGAGTATTTCGTAAAATCGTACCTCGTAATTCGTAAATTTGACTATATGCTTCGTATTCTCTACATAGTTGGGTTCTGGATAGTCTTTGCCTATGGTCCAGTGCAAGCGCAGCTGGCTCAGTCGATGCGTATCGAGATTCCCTCCGATCCGAACGAAGCCGAGTCCTTTGACGTCACGCCACTGGCGAATAAGGGATTACTGGTAACGATTCGCACAGGAGCTTTTTACGACGAAACGGCGGCTAATTTTAGCTTTCAGAAGTACGATGTCAACCTCAAACAGCTCTGGAAAACGGAGTATAAGCAGGACGACGGATTCAAACCCGTATTGAGTTGCGATACCGACCAGTACGTTTACCACCTATTTCGGGAATACGACACAGGTAAATTCCAATTCCTTCGACTGCACCTCGACGATGGAGTGATCGAAACGTTCGACGGAAACCTAATCGATCAGTTTGATATACAGCATTTTAAAGTAATGGGTAGTCAGGCTTATGTAGGTGGCTATCGGCATGGTCGGCCTGTGGTGATGGCGTTCTCGTTTTTCGATCAATCGGCCAAAGTATTACCAGGGATGTACGTCAATCGTATGGAATTGAGTAGCCTGGAAATTGACGAATCGAATAAAGAAATCAATGTATTGGTACACTCCTTAAAACGCCATTGCCAGTTTTCGATCCGAACGTATAATTACGATTGTAAACTGATTCGAACGCTGAATTTCGATGGAGCCGAAAAAAGCCTGATAACAGGCAAGTTGCTGCCCGTTAATGAGCAGGAATCAATTCTGGTTGGTAATTACTCAACCGACTGTACACCCTATTCGCAAGGTATTTATGTAACACGCATCCACCACGGCGAACGCGCCGAAGATGCCATCAAAGACATTCAATACATCGAATTCTCCCAACTGGAGCATTTCTTCAATTTTATGAAGCCACAGCGTCAGCAGAAACTGCTTGCCAAGGCAAATAAAAAGAAGGAAGAAGGAAAGGATTACAAATTCCACTATCGTCTGTTAGTACACGATCTGCAACCAACGCCCAATGGTCTGACGCTCGTAGCCGAAGTGTACTACCCACAATATCGGGGAAGTACGCTGGCTTACGGAGGCATTCTGCGCGGAGCCGACCGATATGCTGGCTATCGTTATACGCACGCTTTTATCTGTGGGTTCGACAAACAAGGTAAGTTATTGTGGGACAACTGCTTCCCAATAAAAGAGTTGATCAGCACTGATTTAACAGAAATGGTGCAGGTATCACATCAGGGCGACCGAATGGTGCTGGCGTATCCGAACGATGGCGAAATCACAACTGAAGTGATTCAGGGAAACAAGATTTTGCAGGAGACCGAAAAGTTTAAGCTAAAAACCAGCTCAGAGAACGAGAAAGTCACATTTTCAGCTCAGGACAATTTGATGGCCTGGTACGACCGTCATTTTCTAGCCTGTGGTTTTCAGAAAATTGCTCCTTCAAAAAATTACGCCCATCAGCGCGAAGTATTTTACCTGAACAAACTGACGTACAGCGAAGAATCCCAGAATCAGCCCGCCAAATCGACCAGCACTAAGACCCGAAAAAGCGACGGATCAGAACGATAACCAGGTTCAAAATCAGGCTCACGACAATACAGGTCACGATAGGGAAATAAAAACCTCCCCCGTTTTTGCCTTCAATCCGAATATCGCCCGGCAAACGGCCCAACCAACTCAGTTTATCGCCAAAAAAATACACGATCAGGCCAATCAACACGATTGCTCCACCAATCAGAATCATGTATTTACCAATGGATGAGTTCATAGGTGAAATTAACGATTAAAACGCATGTTTGAGTTACTACGCCAAAGTATTGATAAACGAATCAGCTTGACTGACGAAGAATTTGCGATCGTTGAGTCGTTTTTTAGCATCCATAAACTTCGTAGGAAAGCATATTTGCTTAGTCAGGGCGAAACTTGTCGATACGAAAGCTTTGTCGTTAGTGGCTGTTTAAAATCATTTCATACTGATCCACAAGGGGTTGAACATATCCTGCGTTTTTCGGTAGAAGATCATTGGGCGGGCGATTTAGACAGCTTTGTTCATCAAACACCCTCTTCCTTTTCGATTCAGGCCATCGAATCAACTACTTTATTAGTAATTGATAAAACGGCGCTTAATCTCCTTTATCAGCGAGTTCCTAAACTCGAAACGTTTTTCCGATTGCTGAACGAAAAAGCGTTAATGGCCACTTCCCAGCGAGTGATTCAATCCGTCAGTCAATCGGCTCAGGAGCGTTATAACCAATTCAAACAGAAGGAGCCAGCTCTTCTTCAACGCGTGCCGTTAAAAGACATTGCCGCTTATTTAGGCATGACACCCGTTTTTTTGAGCCGACTCCGCCGAAAAGAAATGACGGAACAACAGTTGACGAAGAGCTGATTTATTAACCTAGTTTAAGAGAAAAGTTTGCCCGTCACGGGAATTTTGCGCTATCAACTTTTAAACCGATGCACCCATGACACCGTCTTTTTTCGATACAGTTCGGCTAGGTCACTATCCACTACAAAACCGATTTATTGTTGCTCCCATGACTCGCCAAAGTGCTTCCGCCGAAGGAGTACCTACAGACGAGATGGCTTCTTATTATGAAGCGTTTGCAGAAGGAAGCTTTGGAGCAATTGTTTCGGAAGGTATTTATACTGATTCGGTAGCCTCTATCAACCACCCGAATCAACCTGGTTTGGTTACTGAATCCCAGATACGTGGCTGGCAATCCATTACTTACCGAGTAAAACGACACCCCACTGTTTTCATCGCTCAACTAATGCATGCAGGTGCATTATCGCAACACCTGCCGAATACGATAGCACCATCAGCCATCCAACCAATCGGTAAGGCAATCAGATCTTCGGGCGAGATTAGCGATTTTCCCGTACCTGAAGCCATGACCCAGACTGACATCAATACGGCCATGGCCGGTTATGTGCAGGCCGCTCAAAATGCTGTCGCGGCTGGTTTTGATGGCATTGAATTACACGGCGCAAACGGCTATCTCCCTGACCAGTTTTTAACCGCATACACAAACCAACGAACCGACCAGTATGGCGGCTCAGTCGAAAATCGATTTCGGTTTATTGCCGAAACTATACAAGCCATCCGATCGGCCGTACCAGCGACTTTTATTGTGGGCTTACGGTTATCGGAAGGGAAAGTTAATAACCTGGCTTACCGCTGGGAAGAGGGATCCGCGATGGCTGAAGCTATTTTCCGTGAAGTCAAAAAAGTCGCTCCCGATTATGTACATATTGCAGCAGAAGGCGGTAAGTGGGCTCGGGAATGTCTTTATCCAGATGGTCGTTCATCAACCAGCATCGCCCGTCAGTTATTAACCTGTCCAGTGATTGCAAACGGTGGCTTACACGATCTGACCGTAGCGGATTCAATTTTGAAAGAAGGACATGGTGATTTATTAGCTATTGGCCGACACGCCATTGCCAATCCCGACTTTCCTGCGAAAGTCAAAAACAATGAACCACTGATTCCTTTTCAGAAGGAAATGATTCAACCCGACATAACGCTCGCCAATACAAAGCAATTTGTAGCGAAGCATCAGTCAACAGCAGAACTATGCCTGGATAGATAAGGTCAATAAGGGTCTCTCTAAAATAAATACAATATTACTTAGCCCCTACTTGCTTTCTCGGCAATTTCTTCTTATTTTTGCACCAGATTTCACAAGCGACATCCGTCGCATCTCTGTTTCTCTCCTTTTTTACACGCTGAGTTAGGTCTGACAGAGCCAAGGTACGGATGTACAGGATGGGTTTCTGGGTGGACGCTTCATGAGTGAAGCTTTGCGCGTGGGCTAATCGTCAATCGGTCGTAATCAGAAAGTCGTGCGTCGGCAGGCTGATTCATTGTTTTTCTCCTTGAAGAGGTTGGAGAAAGTTGGGTCGTTTTGGGCAATTATTGGCTGGCCAATTTCCGCATTATCGCGCCGTTCACCGGCATATACTCGTCTTCGCTTGGAGGGTTTATAACACTTTTATTCCAAGTTAATGAAAACGAAAACAAGTAAATCCACTGATCAAGCTGATCTTCTGGATATTGAAAAAATAGCTACGGAAATGGCTGCTAGTGCCGCTTCGTCAGCTAAAACTACTCCCGCTGAACCCAAGAAAGCAAAAACAACGAAAAAAGCTGCTCCTCAGGAAGAACCTGTTGCTGATACGCTGGACGTTGATACGGCAATTGAAACAGTGGCTGAAGGCGTTGCTGATAAAGTTGTCATCGTAGCTGACGCACCTGTTACTGAGCCAACGGCAACGGTAGAAACGACTCCGAAAGCCGACCCAAATCAGATTCTATTCTCTAGTTTAGATATCTCGGCTGAGATTCTTCAGGCAGTAACGGACATGGGTTTTGTAAGCCCATCACCGATTCAGGCTGAAGCAATTCCACCTATTCTGGCAGGTCGCGATGTGATTGGTCAGGCGCAAACGGGTACGGGCAAAACCGCTGCGTTTGGTATCCCAGCTCTCGAACTGATTGATGTTCAGGACCGTTCGGTACAAACGCTGATCCTCTGCCCGACTCGTGAGTTAGCTCTACAGGTAGCCGATGAAATTAAGAAACTGGCTAAATACAAGCGCGGTGTTCGGGTAGAAGCTATCTACGGCGGTGACTCTATTGAACGGCAAATCCGCTCGCTGAAGAGTGGTGTCCACATTGTGATCGGTACGCCCGGTCGGGTAATGGATCACATGGAGCGTAATACGCTTAAACTCGACAACGTCAAGATGATGATTCTGGACGAGGCCGACGAAATGCTGGACATGGGCTTCCGCGAAGACATCGAAAGCATTCTGGACGATATGCCCGAAGAACGGCAAACGATCCTGTTCTCGGCTACCATGTCGAAACCAATTATGCAGATTACCCAGAAATTCCTGCAAGATCCTGTGTTGGTGAAAGTTGTCAAAAAAGAGTTGACCAACACCAACATCGAGCAGGTCTATTTTGAAGTAAAACCAAAAGCGAAAGTGGAAGTAATGTGTCGTCTGATCGACATGTACGACCTGAAACTGCTGCTGGTTTTCTGTAATACGAAACGCAAAGTGGACGAAATCGTTGAAGACCTGCAAATCCGTGGCTATCAGGCTGAAGGCTTGCACGGCGATCTGCGTCAAGCCCAACGCAATAATGTAATGAGCAAATTTCGGTCGGGTACAACCAGCATTCTGGTCGCCACCGACGTAGCTGCCCGCGGTATTGACGTTGACGATGTAGACGCGGTTATCAACTTTGATATCCCGCTAGACGAAGAATATTACGTACACCGGATTGGTCGGACGGGTCGGGCTGGTAAGTCAGGCCGGGCGTTCTCGCTGGTTGGTCGGGATGAAAAATATCGTTTCCGCGAAATTCAGAACTATACGAAAGTTCGGGTTGAAAAAGGCGTAATTCCATCGTTTGAAGATATTGTTGGCATTCGAAAAGCTCGTTTCATCGAGCAATTACAGCAAACGATCAACGAAAGTCAGGATCTGAATCTATACGATGACTTGTTAACCCAACTGCACCACGCGGGTTTCTCGACCGAGCAAATTGTAGCTGGTCTGGTAAAACGCAGCATGGGTATCGAGAAAAACGAATTTGCCGATCAAAACCTGGGTCTTGATGATGATCGTCGTCGCGAAGATCGTCGGGGCGACCGCTTCGGAGATCGGGATCGTGGTGGTCGTTTTGGTGATCGAGATGATCGTCGTGGTGGTCGTTTCAACGATCGGGACGATCGAGGAGGTCGCTTCGGTGATCGTAATGACCGGGGTGGCTCTCGCTTTGGCGATCGTGATCGTGGTAGTTTTAACCGTAGCGATGATCGCCCACGCTTTGGGGATCGTAGTGACCGACGTAACGATGATCGTTCATCTGGTCCACGCGAAGGCGGAGGTCGCAATGGCTATTTCGATAAAGATGATAAGCGCCAACCTCGCGAACGCGAAGCCAACATGACCCGTCTGATGGTGAGCATTGGCCGCCGAGACTACGTCCGCCCTGGCGACATCGTAGGTGCAATTGCTGGTGAAGCCAATATTCCAGGAAACAGCATCGGCAGCATCGACATTTTCGACAAGTTCTCCTACGTAGACGTTCCGAAAGACGTAGCGAATCGGGTTGTCGACGTGATGGAAGGCAATACGATCAAAGGACGCCGGGTAAACATCGAAGTTGCTCGTTAAGACCGTTTTTAGCATTAGACAACGCCGGGAGGTTTCGACTTCCCGGCGTTTTTTATTGGTTGTATCTTCAGATTTTCGCAGATTTCATCCGTTCACAAATGGACAAAAACTGTACGGTTTCGGACAAGTCTTGGCTAAAAATATAGCCTGAATAGCGCCAAAAGCGCCATTTCTGGTTATGGCACAATAGTTGGAATCACCAACTTAACTATTGAATACAACCACTTGATATCAATCATGAACGTTGCTTGCCGAAGAGAGTCTATTTGGGCAAGCAACGTTTAGGCATTTAGTACTGTCTTTGCAAAGTAATTAGCATGACGTAAGATGTGTATCCATTAGGTGTTTGCGTCATGGTTTCTGCCCGCTATTCCTAAACCCTCAACATTATGCTTCGCAATTACATCAAAATTGCCCTCCGAAATCTGTCGAAAAACAAAGCATACTCAGCCATTAATATCGTCGGATTGGCGGTGGGTATGGCGATTGCCATGCTGATTGGTTTATGGATTTATGATGAGTTGTCGTTCAACAAGTTTCACAAAAATTATGATCGGCTGGCACAGCTCTACATCAATCAGACGTTCAACGGAACAACGGGCACTAGTCGGGCGGTCTCTCTTCCATCGGCCAATACAGTAAAGACAAATTACCCCAGCGACTTTGCAGCCGTAGCGCTGGCATCCTGGAATTTTGGGCATTTGCTGGTAAATGGCGACAAAAAGATCAGCAAAGAGGGCATGTATGCGGAGCCAGAATTGCCTAAGATGCTCTCGCTCAACATGCTAAAGGGCGATTATGCAACTGCTCTGAAAGAACCAGCCTCTATTCTTCTCTCCGAATCAATTGCGAAAGCGTTGTTTGGCGATGCCGATCCGTTAGGAAAAATCATCAAAATCGATGCAAAGAATAATGTGAAAGTAACGGGCGTCTTTGAAGATCTGCCGTATAATTCCCAATTCTATGAAGTAAATTTTTACCTGCCCTGGAGTGCCTATTTAGCGGATCAATCCTGGGTAAAAGAATCGCTGCAACAATGGGGAAATCACTCGTTTCAAGGCTTTGCCCAAATCGCCGATAAGGCCGATATGGCCACAGTGTCGGCAAAAATTCGGGATATAGAGAAAAAGCACGCGTCGGTTAGTGAGAAGCCGGAATATTTCCTGCATCCGATGCGTAACTGGCATTTGTACTCTGATTTTAAGGATGGTAAAAACATCGGCGGTGGCATACAGTTCGTTTGGCTGTTTAGCCTGATTGGGGTGTTTGTGCTGCTGTTGGCGTGCATCAACTTTATGAATCTGAGTACGGCTCGGTCCGAAAAACGCGCCAAAGAGGTTGGGATTCGGAAAGCGGTTGGGTCGCTACGCCAGCAATTGATCATCCAGTTTTTAAGCGAGTCGATGCTGGTGGTTTTCTTTGCGTTGATCATCGCGCTACTGATCGTCCTGATTGCGCTGTCGCCTTTCAATGACCTGGCGGGTAAAAAAGTCAGTATTCCTTATGACAATCCCGTTTTCTGGCTGCTCATTATCAGTTTTTCGCTTATCACTGGCTTCTTATCAGGCAGTTATCCAGCCTTGTATCTTTCGTCGTTCAATCCACTGAGCGTGCTAAAAGGCACGTTTCGGGTTGGGCGATGGGCAGCTATTCCTCGAAAAGTATTGGTCGTCGTTCAGTTTACGGTATCCATTACACTCATCATCGGAACCTTGATTGTCTTCCGGCAGATTCAACATGCCAAAAACCGCCCTGTCGGTTATGACCGCTCCAATTTATTACAAACGTATACAAGTCCGGGTACGTCAGGGAAATTCGATCCGTTACATGACGATTTGCTGAAAACGGGCGCCGTTTACGAAATGAGTCAATCATCCAGTCCAACTACGGGCGTCTGGTCGAATCAGATTGGATTCGAGTGGGAAGGGAAAGATCCTAAATCATTACCATTGTTCGGGATCGTAGCCTGTACCCACCAATTCGGAAAAACCATCAATTGGAAAATTCTGGAAGGCCGCGATTTTTCCAAAGAGTTTTCTACCGATACATCGGCCTTTATTCTAAACGAAGCCGCGGTCAAATTAACAGGTTTGAAAAACATTGTTGGCAAAACCATTCGCTACAACGGGAAGCCGATGCAAGTGGTTGGCGTCATCAAAGATATGGTCATGGAATCGCCATATGAGCCTATTAAACCCACCATTTTCCTGGTTCGCTACGACTGGTCGAACGTGATCAATATCAAGTTGATGCCAAATGCGCCGGTCGACGAAGCACTTCAGAAAATCAAAGCGGTTTTCAAAAAATACGATCCTGATACCCCGTTCGAATTCAAATTCACGGACGAAGAATACGACGCTAAATTCCGAACCGAAGAACGTGTCGGAAAACTAGCGCGCGTGTTTGCGGTTCTCGCCATTTTTATCAGTTGCCTGGGGCTGTTTGGACTGGCATCGTTCGTAGCCGAACAGCGCATCAAGGAGATTGGCGTTCGAAAAGTCCTTGGTGCATCGACCTTCAGTTTGTGGGGATTGTTGTCCAAAGATTTCGTCCGATTGGTAGCCATTGCGTTCCTGATTTCAGCTCCGCTTGCCTGGTATTTTCTGGACGACTGGCTCAAAAACTATGAATACCACACCACCATAACCTGGACAATTTTTGTGCTGTCGGGATTAGGAGCAACCGCCATCACCCTCCTGACTGTCAGCTATCAAGCCATTCGAGCCGCACTAATGAACCCGGTAAAATCACTTCGATCAGAATAAATAGCATAGGGCATGGGGGTTGGGGCATAAGGTAAAAAAATACTCCATGCCCTTATCCCTCTGCCCCATGCCCTTACCCCTCTGCCCCATGCTACGCAGTTATATCAAAATCGCCTGGAGAAACCTCTGGAAAAACAAAACCTTCTCCTTCATTAACATTCTGGGCCTGGCGCTCGGTATGGCCTGTAGTCTACTCATCATGATTTGGGTGCAGGACGAACGGCATATGGATCGGTTTCATACGAATGACGCCCGACTGTACCGGGTCATGGAAAACCAGCATTATGTAGGCGTTATCAACACGTTCGCATCAAGCCCTGGTATTCTGGCGGAAAATATCGTTAAAGATTTCCCCGAAATTCAGATGGCCAGTCAGATGCTCTGGGAAGAATCGACCTTGTTTACGGTGGGGAGTACATTTGAAAAAGAGAAAGGACGTTCTGTGCAGGGCGATTTCCTTACCATGTTTTCGTTTCCACTCAAAGAGGGCGATCCGAAAACGGCCCTCAAACGGCCCGATGGTATAGTCATTACGCAGAAGATTGCAGATAAATATTTCAAAGGGAAAGACCCAATGGGCAAAATCATTCGGGTCGATAACACAGACGATCTGATGGTGACGGGCATCCTGGCCGATATGCCCGACAACTCCTCGCTAAAATTCGATTATCTGATGAGCTACGACCGCTGGCTGAAAACGAATAAATGGGCGAAGGAATGGGGTAATAATGGCCCCCGCTGTTTTGTACTGTTAGCGCAAAACGCATCTGTCGATAAGGTAAACGCCAAGATCAAAAACTACATCAAAACCAAGAATAAGGATAGCAACGTTGAGTTGTTTCTGCAAAATTATGGCGAGTCGTATCTGTATTCGAATTGGGAGGGCGGCAAGCAGAACGGGGGGCGAATCGAGTACGTACGCATCTTTTCTATCGTTGCCATTTTCATTCTGGCGATTGCCTGTATTAATTTCATGAATCTGGCTACTGCCCGTTCGGTTAAGCGGGCGAAAGAAGTGGGAGTTCGCAAAGTAGTGGGGGCTTACAAAGAAAGTCTGGTAGGGCAGTTCCTCGGCGAATCGATGTTAATTACGTTGCTTTCACTACTCTTCTCGATACTAATTGTCCTATTGATTCTGCCTGTATTCAATGAACTGACAAGCAAAAAGTTATCTCTCGACTTCGCAAATCCCACCTTCTTATTCTTACTGCTGAGCCTGTCAGTCGTTACGGGTTTGGTTGCAGGAAGTTACCCGGCATTGTTCATGTCTTCGTTGAATCCGGTGGTGATTTTGAAAGGATCGCTGAAGTTTAAAGCAAGTTCTACCTATTTCCGAAAAGGGTTAGTCGTACTTCAGTTTGGACTGTCGATCATGCTGATTTTGGGGACGTTAGTCGTGTATCAACAGATTCAGTTTATCCAGAACAAAAACCTTGGTTACGACCGCGAAAATCTGCTATATATGCCGTTGGAGGGTGATTTACAGCGGAACTTCCCAGCATTCCGCCAGGAACTGGAACGTCAACCCGGTATTAAATCAGTAACCTGTGCCCAATCGGACCCGCTCGAAGTGGGAAGCTCGACGCAGGGTGTTCGGTGGCCGGGAAAAGACACAACTCAACTGATGCTTTTTAGTCAGAATGCTGTGTCGTATGAATACATTAAAACGATGGGTATCAAGCTGATCGGCGGACGCGATTTCTCGAAGGATTTTACGACTGATACCAGCAATTACATCATTAATGAAGCGTCGGCCCGAAAGATCGGTTACAAAGATCCGGTTGGTAAAGAGCTGACAATGTGGGGTCGGAAAGGGAAAATCATCGGTCTGATGAAAGATTTCCATTATAATTCTCTTCATACAGCCATCGAACCACTGATTCTGCATTTACAACGTGGCAATGACACAACAAGAAACTGGGGAACTGTACTAGTGCGTACGCAGGCTGGCCAGACCAAACAGGCCGTTGCCAGTATGGAAGCGTCTATCAAGAAATTCAACCCGCATTTTCCATTCAAATATCTGTTCACCGATCAGGAGTTTGCGAATCTGTATAAAGCGGAAAATACGGTCAGTAAGTTGTCGAGCTACTTTGCATTTTTGGCCATTTTTATCTCCTGTCTGGGATTGTTTGGGTTGGCGGCATTCACGGCGGAGCAACGGACCAAAGAAATTGGCATTCGGAAAGTGTTGGGGGCCAGCGTGCCAAATCTGGTCGGGATGCTATCGAAGGAGTTTATCCTTCTCGTGATTCTGGCGGCCTTTATTGCCTTCCCGCTAGGTTGGTATTTCCTGAGTGGCTGGCTCGAAAAATACGCATACCGTATCGAACTAGCCTGGTGGTATTTCCTGATTGCGCTGATCGCAGCTGTATTGATCGCTCTGATAACCGTCAGTTTCCAAAGCATCAAAGCTGCATTAATGAACCCTGTAAAGTCTTTAAAAACAGAATAAGTTCAGGCTTGGGGCTCGGTGCATAAGGTAATTCGTTTTACCCCTATGTCCCGAGCCCCAAGCTCTATGCCCTAAATCCCCTGCCCTATGCTTAAAAACTATCTCAAAATCGCCTGGCGCAGTCTGTGGAAAGCCAAAGGCTTTTCGGCCATCAATATTGTTGGTCTGGCCATCGGAATGGCCACCTGTCTGCTCATTATGGTATTCGTATTTTACGAACGAAGCTTCGATGGGCTTCACCGTAAAAACATCTACCGACTCGATGAAGTCCAGAAGTTTGAGGGTATGGTGGCTCCGCAAAATGTGGCCTTATCCATGTATCCGATGGGTTCAACGCTGAAAAGCGAATTCCCTGAAGTTCAGAATTTTACCCGAATCACCCAGTTTAATAAAGTGACCTTAATGCATCAGGATAAAAAGGTAGTTTATCCCAACATGCTCCGGGTTGATTCGACGTTTCTGCAACTGTTCGATTTTGAACTATTGAAAGGAGATCGCAGTACCGTTCTGCAAGAACCAGGGAGTGTTGTATTAACTGAGGAAGGAGCGGCCAAACTGTTTGGAACAAACGACCCAATCGGAAAATCGGTGACTTATTATGGTCGGGATACGCTTACGTTCGCGGTAACGGGCATTCTGGCCAATACGCCCAAAAACTCTCATCTTCAGTTCGAAGGTTTATTTTCACTCAAAACGTTTGTCAGTCAGGACGATGCAAACAATTGGGGAGGAAACTGGCTGGTTACGTATCTGGAATTGGCCAAGAATACGGACGTAGCAGCGCTGGAACGGAAATTCCCTGCCTATCTGAAAAAACACATGCGTGAGGGAAACTGGAAATTCTACGAGCTGTTTCTCCAACCCCTAAAAGACGTTCACGCCAACTCCGTTCAGATCACACACGACTACATTAATTACCAGAAATTCGACGCCAACTACACCTATATCTTCTCCGTAATTGCCCTGATCGTGCTGGTAATTGCCTGCATCAATTTCATGAATCTCTCTACTGCCCGCTCGGCTGGGCGGGCTAAAGAAGTTGGTATTCGTAAATCGGTCGGAGCAATTCGTTTGCAACTGGCCAGCCAATTCATCGGTGAATCGGTGCTGGTAGCTTTGTTGGCGCTGGTTTTGGCTATTCTGATTGTAAAATTAACCATCCCATTGGCCCGTTCTCTGAGTCAACGCGAGCTGGATTTGCCGCTATTTAGCAATCCTCTTTTATTGCTATTGATTCTGGCCGTAACTGTAGTTATCGGGGCTCTTTCTGGACTTTATCCGGCCGCTTTTCTGTCTTCGTTTCAGCCAACAAAGGTACTGAAAGGTTCACTGGAGACAGGGCGTAGTAAACTAACATTCCGCAACGTATTGGTGGTTGGCCAGTTTGCCAGCGCCATTTTCCTGATCATTGCTACCATTTTTGCCGTCAAACAATTACGATTCATGCGTACCCGCGATACGGGCTTCAACCGCGAACAGGTGTTAGTGATCCCACTTAATTCCAAAACAAATCCGAAATACGACGCACTGAAACAGGAATTGGTGAATAACTCGGCCATTCTTGGCGTAACGGCGTCGCAGCAGCGACTGGGCAATAATCTGCATCAGACAGGCGTGAAATTCCAGGGCGATGGCCCCGCTCGAGAGCTGGTATCTTCGCAGGTTATTGTCGATCCCGATTACCTGACGCTCTACAAAATCCCGCTCGTGGCGGGTCGAAATTTCTTACCTGGTAAACAGGAAAGCGGCCGAACGTACATCATCAACGAAACGCTGGCTAAAGAGCTTCTGAAAGAACATCCCGGCAAACCAATCCAATCGTTAATTGGGCGACGATTTGGATTCGGCGGCATGGATTCGCTGGGTACGCTGGTGGGTATTGCCAAGGATTTTAACTTCAATTCCCTCCACCATAAAATTGAAACGCTCTGTATTTTCAACCAGCGAGATTGGGGCTATAGCGAAATGTCGGTCCGTATCAATGGCGACAAAGCACAGGAGGCAATCGGTCAGGTAGAAGCAATCTGGAAAAAAATTGCACCGGAATATCCATTTGAATACACGTTTCTGGATGAACATTTTGCTGAACTCTACCGCGCCGATCTTCAGGTAAGCGAAATTGTTGGGATTCTGGCATCGCTGGCCATTATCATTTCGTGCTTGGGCCTGTTTGGCCTGGCGTCTTATTCGGCCGAAAAACGCATCAAGGAAATCGGTATCCGAAAAGTGCTGGGAGCATCCGTAACTGGTATTATCGCGCTGCTTTCCAGAGATTTCCTGCGATTGGTTCTGGTTGCTATCCTCATTGCAACTCCCCTGGCCTGGTTCGCCGTTCACACCTGGCTTACTGACTTTGCGTATCGCATCGGCATCGATTGGTGGGTTTTCGTTCTTGCCGGATTACTTGCCATTGCTATCGCCTTACTAACCGTGAGTTTCCAGAGCATCAAAGCCGCCTTAGTGAATCCTGTAAAATCCCTTCGATCAGAATAGCATAGGGGGTAGGGCATAGGGGTATTGTTATAAAATACTATTACCCCATGCCCTAACCCTTTGCTCTACACCACCAACAAACCGCTTTTTTCCTGAATGACTTGCTGCTGAATCAATCGATCCAGATAGGTTTCAATGCTCCAGTCGCCTAAGCCATAAATACGGTCGCTGGCAAGCCATTCGCCAACTACCTGTCGGGATGTTTTAGGCGATTTCTGAACTAGAGCAAGCAATTGATTTTCGATGAGCGATAATCCGTTTGTGTCTACCTGCAAACGAGCGATGTGTGCTACCAGCGCGTCGTGCAGATAACGCAATCGACCAAAATCTTCTGTTAATAAATTCGTCAAGGCAGCTATATCGGAGATTGCATAGGCCGACCAGACACGAGCGGATA
The DNA here is from genome assembly GCF_054776975.1 of Spirosoma harenae. Classification (NCBI taxonomy): domain Bacteria; kingdom Pseudomonadati; phylum Bacteroidota; class Cytophagia; order Cytophagales; family Cytophagaceae; genus Spirosoma; species Spirosoma harenae. The sequence goes on from NZ_BAAHBD010000053.1 coordinate 49,194, forward strand.
AGGCTAATTCATAATCCGTCAACAATTCGGCATGTGGGTAGAGCGAAGCCAATTGATTGCTTGTCAACTCACCTAATCCTTTAAAATTAGGCATGCCCTCAAATTGATTGATCGACACCTGTTTTAACTTCGTTTGCCCTAAATCGATGCGGGAGAAGCAGTTAAGTAGAAAAACCAGATTGATCTGGCAAAACAGGTCGTGCTCAAACCAAAGGATAATTTCATCGTATTCTCCTAGCTGGTAAATTCGATTGAACTCGGCCACGACTTTCTGATGATAGGTATCCTCTTCTTCTTGCTGGCGATCACCGAATTCAGACGTTATCCAATTCTCACGGAGATTCCAGAGTTTTTCAATAGGTTGGGAAACATCGAGCAACGGTCCTTCAGAAAGCATTTCTCGCCAAACAGCTACATCGCCGGGTATACCGGATTTCGCAAACGAATAGGCCGTCGAGTCGCCATTCAATACGTGTAAGATCTTTGTCATTAGTATATATTTTTAGAGTCGTCTACTAACTCAAAGATACCTCAAAATAATGCTTTATCATTCTGAACGAAATGAAGAATCTCAAAGTCTCTTCTTAGGTAATCTTGAGATTCTTCACTTCGTTCAGAATGACAAAAACGTAATAAATCCTTCTACCCTGCCCAGCTTTCGCGGTCTAGACTTCGGTATTGGATGGCTTCGGCCAGGTGCTCTATTTTGATTTCTTCGCTGCCAGCTAAATCCGCAATCGTTCGCGATACTTTCAGAATTCGGTCGTAGGCACGGGCCGAAAGTCCAAGTCGTTCCATGGCCGTTTTGAGAAGAATCCGTCCAGCATCGCTGATGACGCACACTTCTTTTACCATTTGCGACGGCATCATGGCATTACAATAAATACCCGGCTGGTTAGCAAAGCGAGCCGTTTGAATATCCCGCGCTTTGATTACCCGCTCCCGAATCACTTCGCTGGGTTCGGCAGGTCGATTGGCGGTCATCTGATCGAAGGAAACGGGGGTTACTTCAACGTGTAGATCAATCCGATCGAGCAGGGGGCCGCTGATTTTGGCCAGGTATTTCTGCACAACACCCGATCCGCAAACGCATTCTTTCTCCGGATGATTGTAATATCCGCATGGGCACGGATTCATGCTGGCAATCAGCATAAAACTGGCCGGAAATTCGACGGCCCATTTCGCGCGGGAGATGCTCACTTTCCGATCTTCCAGCGGCTGGCGCATCACTTCCAGCGCCGAACGTTTAAACTCAGGCAATTCATCTAAAAACAAGACGCCATTGTGCGCCAATGAAATTTCACCCGGTTGCGGAAAGCTCCCACCGCCCACCAGCGCAGCATCCGAAATCGTATGGTGCGGTGCTCGATACGGGCGGGTCGCCATCAAATTGGCTCGCGCACCGAGCTTACCCGCTACTGAGTGAATTTTGGTCGTTTCCAGAGCTTCCTGCAATGTCAACGGCGGCAGAATACTCGGTAAACGTTTGGCCAGCATGGTTTTTCCTGCGCCGGGAGGGCCAATCATAATTACATTATGCCCACCCGCAGCCGCGATTTCCATCGCTCGTTTAATGTTCTCCTGCCCCTGTACATGCGAGAAATCGGCTTCATAGGCATTTATCTGCGACATGAACAAATCGCGGGTATCACTTACCAGCGGTTCGATATCTTTCTTGCCTTCAAAAAACTCGACGGCCTCCTGCATATTCGCTACGCCGATCACATCCAGGCTGTTAACAATAGCGGCTTCCTGCGCATTTTCTACCGGCAAAACAAACCCCTTATAGCCCTTTTTTCGGGCTTCAATCGCAATAGGCAATACACCCTTTATCGGTCGTAACGTACCATCCAGAGCTAGTTCGCCCATAATTACGTACTCTTCCAGATTGCGCTGAGCGGTGATTTGTTCGGAGGCCTGCAACACACAGAGCGCAATCGGCAGATCGTAAGCTGAGCCTTCTTTTCGAATATCGGCAGGAGCCAGATTCACGACCACTTTCTGACGGGGCATTCGATAGCCGAAGAACTTCAGCGACGCTTCGACACGCTGCTCACTTTCTTTTACAGCACTGTCGGGCAAACCGACCAAATGAAAATGTAATCCCTGCGCAACAATGACTTCAATCGTAATCAGGCTGGCATTGACGCCATAAACAGCCGCACCAAATGTTTTGGCTAACATAAATTACACAAGTAAACGGATTGAATCTATAAGTTTCAAAACTACAGTACGGACAGGCAATAAAAAAGCATCCATCAAATACCGTATAATTTATCTGCCGGTTTTAGGCTTATTGCCACCAGTTGTAAAGTCAGGAGTACCCGTTGTCGATTTCTCCTTATCGTCCCTATTTTAACATCGTAACTTTAGTTAGCAAATAACAGAATATCAATTATTTATGCCATCTACGAGAAGATAAATAGGCAAATCTGGCTCTCAGAAAAGATCGGAAAAGTGTGAACCACATATCAATTCAGGGCTACCACTTTTCAATCGTTCTGCGCCGGATATCAATCTGCATTATTTACGAACTAATCAGGAAGCATTTTTAAAACTATTTTCTAACCGCATAAGAATAAGGAGGACGACGGTATGGAACGGGGCGATTATTTCACTAAAAAAAGCGATTCGAAATCCTTTGCGAAAGGATTGTTTCGGTTCGTTGAAAAAGAATTTGACTGGATTGTATTGGTGCTTATGACACTCATCGTCCTGTTTGTTCTTGTCATCTTTTAGCGAACACGTAATGCATTAGTTTAGAAGCGAATCCGGTTAAAAATTGGTAGGCAGCGCGCGAGAAGAGCCAGGTAGAGTAACCAATTCGGGATTAATCAGATTACTCGCTATTTTTCGCAAAACTCAAAGTCGGTTTGTCTATGAAGTACACATTGGTTGTCCTACTGGTATGCCTTACCTGTTGGGGAACCAATGCTCAAAAACACCACCTAACACTCGACCACCTGACTATCAAAGAGGGGTTACCTTCTAACGATGTCTGGTGCATGACGAAAGATCGGCAGGGCTTTTTGTGGATCGGCACGGGGCGTAATCTTTGTCGGTACGATGGCTATACGTTTCAATCGCTGCCAGGGCCGAAATTAGGCTATTGCTCCGGCGTTTCAGCCGATTCAAAAGGCGATATTTATGCGTCGATTGATACAAAAGGTCTCTGCAAGATCAATCCTAAAACGCTACGAACCGACACATTACTCCTTAATAATTACGACGATAAAGACCCTAGCAACGACTTACACGAGCAGGTTGTCGTTGACTCCTTCGACCAGGCCTGGATGTGCGACTATAGTTCGGTAAAACGCTACGACATCGCCCGAAAAAAACTCCACACCTACTCGCTAACCGCATCGGTATCTGGGAATGTATATCAATACGCCAGTTTTTTTGAAGATTCCCGGCATACGCTTTGGGTCATTTCAGAGTTGGGTCTTTATAAATACGATCGTTCGCGCGACAGATTAATTTGTCTGCTCGGCCAAGAAGCTATCGACCCCCAAAACAGGAAAGCCGTTCGACTCAGTAAAGCCTTCGAAGACGCAGCTGGAAATATCTGGCTGGGAGGTTACGAGTCTGGGCTGATTCGGTACTCTCCAAAAAATCAAACGTTCACGTTCCGAAAGCAGGGGTTTGAACACAAAAACGTGATCTGCGGTCAGGAATCGCAGGACGAAAACGGGCAAAACGTCCTTTTCGTTGGTACTGACAACGGCGTTAGCATTTATTACCCAGAACAGAACGAATTGTACACCCTTGCTGAATTCAATAATAGTGGCATACATATTAAGGATATGTATGATGATAAGGACAATGGGATTCTGTGGATTTGTACGCGCGAGGGTATTTATAAATATCGCTATCGAAACTTAGGAATTCGTACGGTCGATCTGCCTGCCAGCGCGGTCCGGTTGCCGGTTCAAGTCACCAGTATTTTAGCAATATCGGGCGGAAATTATCTGTTAGGGCTATCGCATTCAGGGGTTCTGGAATGGAAACCGGCTACCAATCACTTTCAGTTAAAGCCGTTTCCAATCAACGCCAATACGTACCAACTTCGCTGGATTCAGGATCGACCGTATGCGTTTACGGATAAAGGTGTTTTTGTGGGCGATCCCCAAACTGGCAACTTCTCGCGCTGGGCGGTTGCCAGTACTCTGTTTAAATCCACCGAATTTCGAGACGCATTGATCGACCGAAAAGGGCGTTTCTGGATTGCGAATATGGTTGAGGGGTTAAAAGTAATTGATCCAGCCACCCATAAAGAACTGACACTATGGACGAAACAGGCAACTCAAAAAGCGTTTACCAATAATTACATCAAGGCCATTCAGGAAGGAGCCGACGGACGAATCTGGATTGCTACCTGCTCCGACGGACTGTATTATTTCAACGAAAAGCGATCGAATCCGACTCAATCTGAATTCATCAATATCGAATCACTGCCGGGCAACAAAGGGCTGCGCATTGGTGGCGATTGTATCAACGCAATGCAGTTCGGCGCTAATCATTCGATTCTGATTGCAAGTTGGGGAGGTGTATCCAAAATTTCGTCATCGGGGCAAATTCTGACGAGTTTCAGCCACTTGAACGATGCTCTATCTGACACGTATTGCTCGAACATCGCCGAAGATCCGAGCGGTAATTTGTGGTTCAGCACGAACGAAGGTATTCATATTGCCGATCCGAAAACCCGAAAAATCAAACACCTCACGACCGTTGAGGGACTTCGCAGCAATTATCCGTTTGGGTTTCTTTATCAACCCGATAAAGAGTTATTATTAGGCCATACCAACGCTATTAATCTGCTCACGATTAATCAAACGAGTACGGCTAAAACCATCCCAAAAATCGTCGTCAGTTCGGTCGAAGTACGGGGTAATCCGCTCAATCAGGATATTACGCAAGGCATTACGCTGAATCCGAATGAGAATGCTATTTCGTTTAGCTTCTCGGCCCTGAATTTTGAGCCGAATTCGCAAAATCGGTACAGTTATCAGCTAGAAGGATTTGATGACCAATGGGTCGATCTGGGGAGCCAGCATTCGGTTTCGTTTACCAATTTACCCGCAAAATCGTATCGGTTGCTGGTCAAAAGTGGAAATGGCTTTGGTGTCTGGAACGATACACCATTGGCCATCAACTTAACCGTAAATCCCTATTTTACCAATACCTGGTGGTTCCGAACGCTTATTGGTCTGGCAATTGGCGCTGTAGTTGTTGCCTTGATGCGATGGCGCGTTGCTACGCTTGACGAGCGAAATCGATTAGATTTGCAGATGACCGAATTGAAACTGAAAGCGCTTCAATCGCAAATGAATCCGCATTTTCTGTTCAATTCGCTCAATTCGGTTCAGCATTATTTACTGACGAATCAGGGCATTGAAGGCGCTAAATATTTGTCGAAGTTCTCGAAGCTGGTGCGTCGGATCATGGAGAACTCGAATCACCAGTATTTGCGATTCGAGCAAATCATCGACACCTTACGCATGTACGTCGAGATTGAAGCGTTTCGGTTTAACCACGAATTCACCTATTCGTTTGATATCGAAGACAATGAACAATTACTGGATGCCATGCTGCCGCCTATGCTCCTCCAGCCCTATGTTGAGAATGCGATCTGGCACGGATTAATGCCCAAAGAGGGCGAAAAGAAATTGTCCATTTCGGCCCATGTTGAATTAAACCACATTGTCTGTCAGATCGAAGATACGGGTGTTGGTCGCACCTTTGCTCCTCGAAAGGAAGGCCATATTTCGCGTGGACAGGAAATGACGAAAGGCATTTTTGATTCGCTACGCCGAAAAGACAGCGAAGCCCGACTCGATGTAATTGATTTATTTGACGATCAGCACAAGCCGGTCGGAACCCGTGTAGTCATGATTATTCCCCTTGAAAAACCTTGAAGTATGAAAAAGCTCCGCGCTGTTATTATCGACGATGAAACCAATGCCCGCCAGGCACTTACAAACCTGCTTCAACTCCTCTGTCCCGACGTTGAACTTTGTGGAGAAGCGAAAAATGTAGATTCGGGCATCGAACTCATTCAAAAAGAGCATCCTGATCTGGTTTTTCTCGATATTCAGATGCCAGGCAAAACGGGTTTCGATTTGCTGGCGTCCTTCGAAAAAGCTGACTTTGGGGTTATTTTCACCACCGCTTATCAGGAGTACGCCATCCGAGCATTTCGGTTCAGCGCCATCGATTACCTGCTCAAACCAATCGATCCCGATGAGTTGCAGGCTGCCGTTGAGAAATACAAATCGCAGTTGGTAAGTGTTAGTCCGCAGCAGTTAAAAATTCTACAGGAGCACATTGACGAGCCCCGACCAGGATTGAGTCAACGAACGAAAAATGCCCAACAGCGAATTGCTCTACCGACGGCTGAAGGTATCCATTTCATTCAAATGAATGATATTATTCAGTGCGAATCCCTGGGATCATATACCAAATTTCATCTGGTCGGAAGCAAACCCATTGTCGTATCGCGACTGCTAAAAGAGTACGAGGAAATTCTGGACAACTACTACTTTTTCCGCGTCCACCAGTCCAATATCGTGAATCTGGAACACATTAAACGCTACGTAAAAGGCGACGGCGGTCAAGTCTGGCTGAGCGATAATTCCGAAGTCGAAGTATCCCGCCGACGCAAAGAAGAATTTCTGGCACTGCTCTCCGACTTTTACGTCAATTCGGGAAAAATAAACTGATGAAGTAAGACACGAATTGCGCGGTACGGGGGTTATCTTCGTAGTGGACAAATCGTAGCTTGTCAATTCGTATGCCTTTATTTATTACCTCTCTGAATTCGGGGAGCAACGGAAATTGTTATTATGTTGGAAATGAGCAGGAAGCAGTATTAATCGACGCTGGCATCTCCTGTCGGCAAACCGAAGCTCGGATGCGGCAACTGGGTTTGTCGCTTCAGTCGGTAAAAGCCATTTTCGTTTCGCACGAGCATTCCGACCATATTATTGGTATTCCGCAATTAGCCAAGAAGTATCAATTACCCGTTTTTATTACAGCTCGCACGCTCCGTAATACGCGCTTATCCGAACAGTCATTTCCAGTTCGTGCGTTGCGCGCTTACGAACCGATCCAGATTGGTGGCCTGCGGATTACAGCTTTCCCAAAGGAACATGACGCCAGCGATCCGCACAGTTTTTTAGTTGATTACGAAGGAATTAACATTGGCATCTTTACCGACATCGGCATTGCCTGCGAAAACGTGATTCATCATTTTAAGCAATGTCATGCTGCTTTTCTGGAAGCCAATTATGACGAGGAAATGCTGGAGAAAGGGCGTTATCCTTATCATCTTAAACGCCGAATTCGTGGTGGCAAAGGGCATTTATCGAACCAGCAGGCTTTAGAGCTTTTTCGAGAACATAAGCCCGCATTTATGAGTCATGTGTTGCTCTCGCATTTATCGAAAGAGAATAATTGTCCGCAACTAGCGCGCGATTTATTTATGCCTCATCTTGGCCCTACTGAACTGATAGTAGCTTCCCGGTCAGAAGCTACGCCGATTTTCAGGATTGAGACTGCCACTCAGGAAACCCTCGTTTAAATCTAATCATCGTCTGTTTCGCCTTCTTCCTCGTCGTCATCATCTCCTCCTTTCCCCAAACGGACGAAGGCGCCCCGACGAGGAGCGGGCATGACGCTTTTCGGGCCGCGTACCGTTTGCCAAACAATCTCACTGAAAATCAGATCATCGATATCGTCGGGATGCGTCAGATTAAACTGCATGGAGCGTTTTGAATTGAAATTGACCGCTACATTTTTCTGATTCAGATCAATACCCGCTTCGCGTGCTTTGAACGGTGCGGAATTCGATTTATTCGTAAAACACCGCCACATAGGCGTAGCCGCAGCATCATATTGACTCATCGGTTTTAGTCCTAAAATCAATTCGATTGTCCGTAACATTCCCGAGGTCGAATACATCGTATGATCGACAAAACCTCGCTTCACCAAACCACCTGCCACAAACGCAATTGACCGGTGTGCATCTACGTGGTCGGGGCCGTTTTGGGCATCATCTTCCAGAATAAACACCACCGATTGGTTCCAGATGGGACTTTTCGACAGATGCTCTACTAATTTCCCAACGGCCAAATCGTTGTCGGCAACGGCGGCATCGGGTGTTGGTAAACCGACTCGGGCGCCCGAGGTGTGGTCGTTGCCCATGCGGATCGTATTGAGTTTGGGTAAGGTTCCTGCAGCTACCAACTTATCAAAATCTTTCTCCCAGGCTTCTTCTCGATTTATGTCCAGATAGCCCAAGTCAAACCCTTTGAAGTCAGCGCAATAATGGCCTTGTAGTACTTTATCCTTAGGCTTTTCGTCTGTAAACCAACCGTAACTACGATATGAAATTCCGGCACGTTCGCAGTGATTCCAGATAAAACCGTCGCGCGGATAAGCAATCTCTTTCTGCCCTTCGTAATCATACGTACCACCTCGACCGCCATAACTCGTCACCCAGTTCTTTTCGACGTAATCATTTGCATAAGCAGCCGATGACCAGTTGTGTCCATCGGCACTCACTTCGGCATCGACATAGAAATTATCCAGCAGAACAAACTCTTTGGCCAGCGCATGTTGGTTAGGCGTAATCTTCTGCGGAAACAGGCATAGGCTTGCATCACCATTACCTTCGGTCATATCGCCTAAAATCTGGTCGTATGTGCGGTTTTCTTTGATGATATAAAAGACGTACTTGATCGGTGATGGATCGCCAACCCGCATTGGAATTGGATTACCGGTTTCACCTTCGGTCTGGAGTTCCTTATTTTTTGTGTAGGGCGTATTAGCGTACACCAGCCGAGAATAGGCCGCTAACAGGCTATTGTCGGGCGTGTCAATAATTGATAGCGTTCCCTTGAAGAGACCAGCAATGTATTGTACGGGTCCCGGATTAGCTTGCGGATTTGGGCCAACCTGCTGCGGTGTTCGCGTTCGTACGGGATTAGGTCCTCGCGGATTAGCTTTTGAAGAAAAGCCTTTTCCGTTGGTGACAAAAATTTTACTGCCAATTACTTTAACCGCCGTTGGATACCAGCCTGTCGGAATAAATCCGCTGGAACGGCTATGCCCTTTAGTTGTAATATCAAACACAGCCAGGCAATTATTATCGGCGTTGGCAATATAAAGCGTATTCTCATCCTCGCTCATAGCCAGCCCATTGGGCGTCGTTCCTACTGGTGCATTCGGAAATAGTGAAGCCGTAAGTGTTTCGATTACCTGCCGTTTTGCTACATCAATCAGCGCAACCGTATTATCATTTCCGTTAGCGACAAACAGGTACTTTCCGTCGCGGGTCATCAACAAATCGTTCGGGTTTTTATTCGTAGCTATTTCAGCTGTGATCACCTGTGTAGCCGTATTAATAATTAATACTTTGGCTCCGCCCCAAAGCGACACAAAAAGCTCAGCCTTATCCCGCGACAGCATACAAGTATAAGCCGCAGCACCCAAGCCTATTTTACGAACTGTTTTCCGCGTCTGCGTATCGACAATGTACAGGGAGCTGTCTTCTTTCGTGACGACATATAATTGGTTTTTTGCATCATCGACGCACAAACCCGTTGGCGAAATTTTAGTCGGCCAAGGCTTTCCCAATACGATTGGCTCATCTACTTGCAGATCACCATTGTCGAGTTTATAAACCAGAATTTTGTTATCGTTTCCGCCCGATGCGTATAATCGTTTTTCATCATTGCTGAATGCCAAACCTAAATACGCTTTGCCAACTCTGGCCGTATCCAGGACCTTTTCCGTTTCGGCATCGATCAACGTAATGCTCTGCGTACTTTGCCCATTATTGGTTATGGCCAGGTATTTTTTCGATGGCGAAACAACCAGATTGAGCGGCAAATCGTCCAGATTAATACTACGTCCGGGAGGGGTTAGTGCCCAGCCATTAGGCAGTTTCACGCGAGTGGCTGCGAGTTTTTGATAGGCTTCAGCCTCTTCGGCTGCATTTGCCGAGTTCGTAGGGCGATGACAACTCATTACCGACAGGCATATCAGTAAACTGATGAAGCTATAAAAAAGAGGACGCAGGATCATAGCTGTAATACATTAAAATGAGTCGGGAAAGTTAGGTAAAGAATTACTATAAACGCATGAAGGATAGCTTACTCTCTGTTTAACAAACTGTTAAGAAATTTATACTCTTTTTAAAACAGAAATAGCCCGTTCTGATGTCATTTAACCATGTAGTGCCCAAATCACCCTGATTTATGTGCCTGGAGTTAGCAATCTTTTTAACAAGTAAATGATACTCACAGGCTAAGAAAATTTTGTGAAACATTCCGTGGAACATTTCTTGGATTCGTGGAAACTATCAGGCATCTTTGGAACTGCAACGTACAGACCGATGGGTAAAGTCATTGCTATCGCCAACCAAAAAGGGGGCGTCGGTAAAACTACAACAACGATAAATTTGGCCGCCAGCTTGGCCGCCCTCGAATTTCAGACGCTTATTGTCGATGCAGATCCACAGGCGAATTCCACGTCGGGTCTGGGTTACAATCCGAAAGAAATTGAAAACAGCATTTACGAATGTATGGTTGAAGGTGTTCGCCCGCAGGACGCCATCATCCAGACAGACTTTCCAAATCTGGATTTGTTACCATCTCATATCGACCTCGTTGGGGCCGAAATCGAGATGATCAATCTCCAGAATCGGGAGGATAAAATGAAGCAAACGCTCGATGGCTTACGCGACGAGTATGACTTCATTATTATTGACTGCTCACCCTCGCTGGGTTTGATTACGATTAACAGTTTGACCGCTGCCGACTCGGTTATTATTCCGGTTCAGTGCGAATACTTTGCACTTGAAGGCCTGGGCAAACTGTTGAACACAATCAAAATTATCCAGTCACGACTGAATACGAATCTGGCGATCGAAGGCATTCTGCTGACGATGTACGATTTGCGGGTTCGGCTGTCGAATCAGGTCGTTGGTGAAGTAACTACGCATTTTCAGCAGATGGTGTTCAATACCATCATTCCGCGCAACATTCGGCTGAGCGAATCGCCCAGCTTTGGTGTTCCTGCCCTGGCGCAGGATGCCGACAGCAAAGGAGCCGTCAGTTACCTAAACCTGGCTCGCGAGATCTTGATAAAGAACGGCTTAATGCCACAAGAAGCATAAAATATGTATGATGTGTGATGTATAATGTAGGGGTTTCCCAAATCATATATCATACATCCTATATCATACATCTTTACGCATGGATAACACCAAAGCACCGAATAAGAAGATGATAGGATTGGGCCGTGGCTTGGGTGCCTTGTTGCACGATAGTGAATCGGTTAATCGGCAGTCGAAACCCTCGCCCTATGAGTCGATTAGCACGATGACCGAAATTGGTTTGTCGGAAATTGAAACCAACCCATTTCAACCCCGGACGCGCTTCGATCAGGAAGCGCTTCAGGAACTGGCTGATTCGATTCGGACTCAGGGGATTATTCAACCAATAACCGTTCGTCAATTAGGGAAAGATCGGTATCAGCTCATTGCCGGTGAACGACGTTTACAGGCATCCAAATTGGCTGGCCTGACGCACATACCTGCTTACATTCGTACCGCCAACGACCAGCAAATGCTGGAAATGGCGTTGATTGAGAACATTCAGCGCGAAAACCTCAACGCGATTGAAATTGCTCTGAGCTATCAGCGGCTCATTACAGAATGTAGTTTGAAACAGGAAGAATTGGGTGAGCGTGTTGGTAAAAATCGCACAACCGTCAACAATTATATTCGGTTGCTCAAATTGCCTCCTGTGATTCAGGCATCGTTACGCGATAATAAAATTTCGATGGGCCATGCTCGGGCGATTATCAACATCGAAAACCCCGAAACCCAGATTCGGCTGTTTATGAAAACGGTCGATGAAGAATGGTCGGTTCGGAAAGTGGAGGAAGCGGTTCGCAATCTCTCCGATGAAGCCGAGGACTTGGCTACTTCACGTAAGGTCACGTTACCGAAACAGGAAATGCGTAGCTTACAGTTTAAGCTTTCTTCCTTATTCGGTACGCGGGTTTCGATTAAAGCTGACGAAAAACACAAAGGCGAAATCAAAATACCATTTACCTCACAGGAAGAGCTTACCAGAATTCTGGAGGTGCTCAACTCCCCCGCTTGACCGTGTTAAATTACCTTAAAAGGGCGGACAGGCGGGCTAATCAGCAAAGGCCCAGTCGTTGTTTATGCATGCATCCATTGTCAACTGCCTGTATAAGCTTATTTCTGCTCGCTTTATCGATCTGGCCAGCTTTTGCGCAACAACCAGCGATCAAACCCGCTCCCACACCAGCCGCTACTGATTCCACCCGTCAGATTCGTTCGGCAATGGATACAATCCCAGCAACCATACGGCGTAATGGGATTCGGGTTGGCAATTCCACGTTAACGCCCGATGACGATTCGACGGTACTGGATAAGCCCGATACAGCTCGTCTGACGGCAAAGCAAGAGGCCAGGATTCATAAAATTGTTCCTAAAAAAGCAACCATTCGAGCGCTTATTCCTTTCCTGGGGTTAGGGCAAGCCTATAATCGGCAATATTATAAAATGCCTTTTCTATACGCTGGCCACGCGATTATGGGATACCTGTTCATCAGATATCGAGACTTGGCAGGCCAAGCCGAAACTGGTTACAGGCGTTTGCTCTATGGAGATTTGACAAGTCCAAGAATGGAAGTTAACCTAAATCCAACTCTATATCCAGCCTCAATAACCTCTACAATTGTTATACCTGCTCAATACACGGCCCCAGCAAATGTAGAAATTGGCGTTAGCCCCTGGACGGATCGGAAAGTGCTTATTACAACAACAGCGACCGCTAAAAATGCCTATGACACGTATCGTCGGTATCGAGATCTCAACATCCTGTTATCGGTTGCCTTATACGCTCTGTCAATTGTTGAAGCGAATGTAGCGGCCCATTTAAAAACTTTTGATTTAACCGACGACATCTCGATGAACGTCGAACCCAGTGTGCTACCTGCGCCCGCAATGGGATTCGTTCCCGGCGTTCGGGTAGCGTTTACGTTTAAATAAGGCTATGAATATTCTACTACTTGGCTACGGCAAAATGGGGAAGGCCATCGAGCAAATTGCGCTCGATCGAGGTCACCAGATTGCGGGCCGTATCGACGCTGACAATCACGCGGATTTAGCGAATCTTGAACCCGACGATGTAGATGTCGTTATTGAATTTAGCTCGCCCGAATCGGCGGTTGAAAATATAAAATACTGCCTGGGGCGTGGTTGGCCAGTCGTTTGTGGCACAACAGGTTGGCTTGGTCACCGCGCTGAAATTGAAGCGATTTGTCAGGAAACAAAGGGAGCATTCTTCTACGCATCGAACTACAGCATTGGGGTCAATCTGTTTTTCCGATTGAATAAAACCCTGGCACAGTTCATGCGGAATTATCCATCTTACCACGTGTCGATGACGGAAATTCATCATACCGAAAAGAAAGATGCTCCGAGCGGAACGGCCATTACACTGGCTGAAGGAGTAATGGAAAAAATACCCAATAAAAGCCGCTGGGTCAACAACGAGCCGGGCAAAGAGCAAGTACCCGTTACGGATGATGCCATCGAAATTGAGTCGCTTCGCGAAGGGACTGTGCCGGGTACTCATGTCATTCGATATGAATCGGAAGTGGACCGCATTGAGATCAAACACGTAGCCAATAGCCGTCAAGGCTTTGCCCTAGGCGCTGTGGTTGCGGCCGAATGGCTGGTTGGGCGAGAGGGAATATTTGGTATGGATGATCTGTTGGGAAGTGATAAATGATAGGTGATGAGTGATAAATGGGTCAATAAAACCGTTTACTCTTCGTAATTTCGTTATTCATTATACCCAGTAAAATTCTCTTTATCTCGACATTCATCATTTATCGTTCATAACTCATCACTAGTAAACGTGTCTGAAGTCAAAACCAAGGCCGAAACCAAACCGGCTAAAGCAAAGAAATCGCCCATCCGGGAGTGGTTCGATTCTGTCTTATTTGCCGTTGTAGCGGCTACGCTGATTCGATGGTTATTTATGGAAGCGTTTACTATTCCAACGCCTTCGATGGAAAATAGCCTGATGGTCGGCGATTTTTTGTTTGTCAGCAAACTGCATTATGGTACCCGAACCCCGCGGACACCCCTACAAGTACCACTGACGCACCAGAAAATATGGGGAACCGACATTCCGTCGTATAGCACGGCCATCCAGTTACCCTCGTACCGACTACCGGGTTTTACACATGTTAAGAATGGCGATGTCGTCGTATTTAACGTGCCTCCAAAGTACCTCAACGATAACATTGATTATCCCGTCGATCTGAAAACTAACTACATCAAGCGTTGTATTGGGATTCCGGGCGATATTATTGAAGTGCGTGAACGTAAGGTACTTGTCAATGGCAAACCGTTCCCAACACCCCCACGCTCGGAGCAGAAGTATTTTATTAGAACGACTGAAGTCCTTGATGCTACGTTCTTCCGCAAATACGACATTGTAAACGATTACCGAGATCCAAACCAGCCGACCGAAAACTGGAAACCACTGGAGGAATACAATGATTCGACGAAATCCTCAAAGATGGTTGGCTATAGTATCAACACAACCGAAGAGACTATTGCCAAATTCAAATCGTTTGACTGGGTTAAAGGCATCGAGCCCATGTCGGAAAAGCCGGGTGAAATGGCAGCTATGATTTACGGTACACCAACCTTCAAGTGGAACCACGATAATTTTGGCCCGCTGACGATCCCGAAAAAAGGCGTAACAATTCAGATTAACCCAGAAACCATTGCGTTGTATGGCCCTGTAATTCAGCTCTATGATGGTAACGAAAAGGTGGAACTCGATTCGGCCACTGTTAAAATTGGCGGTCAACCGATTAAATCGTACACGTTCAAGCAGGACTATTATTTTATGATGGGTGACAACCGCGATAACTCACTCGACTCGCGGTTCTGGGGATTTGTTCCCGAAGATCATATCGTTGGGAAAGCCGTATTTGTCTGGATGTCGCTTGACCCAAATCCGGCTAATATCTGGAACAAAATCCGCTGGAATCGCCTGTTCCGAACGATTGACTAAAACAGCATAAAATAGCCTTACGCTAAATCCCCAAATTTGTGTACGCAGCTTGTCGCAAATTTGGGGATTTGATTTAGAGCAATTTACAAGCTCATTTGCCCGTTTTTAGTGCAAATCCCGAAATAGCCCATACCTCACCAATGATGCAAACACTACAGAGATTGATTAATAGTCATCGGATTATCTATCTGATAGTTCTGGCATTATTGGTTTTCCCAATACAAATATTTCCAGCATCCGGAAGCGGAATAAACACCTATTTAATTACTCGGACCAATCCAGTTAAGAAACCTGCAACTAATAAGTCTACTCGACGTTCGACGGCTCATAGAATCAAATCGGTTAACCACAAAGCGACGAAAGTCAAAACCACCGCAAAGGCAGCTAAAAAAGTAGCTTCAGCTTCTACGATTTCGATGGCGTTGCTGGGCCCTAAATATGCGCACGTAACCGTCAAAGATCAGAAGCTAAGAGGAGCGGTATATTATCTGGCTTCAGGACATGGCGGCCCCGATCCCGGCGCTATCGGAACATATGGCAAACATTCGCTTGCCGAAGATGAATATGCATACGATGTAACGATCCGGCTAGCGCGTGTACTAATGGAACACGGCGCTACCGTTCACATGATCGTTCGCGATCCTAATGATGGCATACGCGACGAAAGTGTGCTGAAGATCGACCACGACGAAGTAACCTACCCGAATCAGCGCATTCCACTGGATCAAACCACGCGATTACGGCAGTATACAGACGCGATCAACAAATTGCATCGCCAACACAAAGAGGCTTATCAACGCATGGTCACTATTCACGTCGATAGCCGGAGCGTAGGGGAAAACATCGATGTATTTTTCTATCACCACGAGAATAGTAAGCCCGGCAAACGACTAGCCAAACACATTCATAAAAGCTTCAAATCAGGCTATCGACGCAGCCAACCCGGACGCAGTTATTCGGGAACGGTATCAGACCGAAGCAGTTTGTATGTCGTCAGAAACAGCCATCCGCCTACCGTTTTTATCGAACTGGGTAATATTCAAAACGATAAAGATCAGCGTCGTTTCTTGATAGCCGATAATCGACAAGCGCTGGCAAATTGGATTGGCGCAGGTTTGCAGGCGGATTATAAAGGTTTCTAGTGCCAAGTTGGCTGACGCTTCATCGAATTCTTTTGCGTTAACCAACTTCAAACTATAATTACCATTCTATCGGAGCTAACCCCTTGCTTTCCAGATAGGCATTCGCCTGACTGAAATGTTTGTTGCCGAACCAACCGCCGTAGTTAGCGGCCATAGGCGACGGGTGTTTTGACTTTAAAATCAGGTGTTTTTTTCCGTCGATTACGGCACCCTTCTTTTGTGCATAAGCGCCCCAGAGCAGAAAGACAACGTGTTGCTTTTCATCCGAAATCAGTTTTATGACTGCATCAGTAAATGTTTCCCAGCCTTTTCCCTGATGTGATCCCGCTTGCCCAGCACGAACAGTAAGCGTCGCGTTGAGGAGCATCACGCCCTGACGTGCCCACCGTTCCAGATTACCCGATTTGGGAATCGGTTTACCCAGATCATCCTGAATTTCTTTGAAAATATTGATTAGCGACGGTGGTTTTGGAATGCCATCGGCCACAGAAAAAGCCAGACCATTCGCTTGCCCTTCTCCATGATATGGGTCCTGACCAAGAATAACGACGCGCGCGTCTTCAAAACTACATTTATCGAAGGCATTGAAAATCAGGCGACCCGGCGGATAAACACGCTGAGTTGTGTATTCATGGCGTAGGAATTCTGCTAATTGGGCAAAATAAGGTTTATCAAATTCAGACTGTAAATGAGGTTTCCAGGATTCAGCAATGGTTACATTCATGGATACGGAACTGATAAGGGTGATTTGGCATTATAGACCAATAACACGTCAAGAACCATCTAAAGAAATTTTTTCGCGACGGTTCTTGCGTAACAAAACTAATCAACTTAATTTTCGTTCTTAGGTTGCAAACGATACTAAATTTATGGTTTCGTCCGTCACAGAAGGCGTTAAAGTTAGCGTAAAAACAGAGTATCAGGCCGACTACTCCAGTCCGCTGCAGGCTCATTACGTATTTACCTATCGAATCACTATTGAAAACGCCAGCGATTACACCATTCAATTACTTCGGCGTCATTGGTTGATATTTGACTCAAATGGAACCATCCGCGAAGTGGAAGGCGAAGGCGTGGTTGGCCTTCAGCCAGTTCTGGAGCCAGGCGAAATTCACGAGTACGTATCAGGCTGTAATCTTCGCTCCAGCATTGGAAAAATGACGGGTACTTACCTGATCGAGCGAATTATCGATGGCAAACAATTCCGCGTAAACGTTCCTGAGTTTACCATGGTGGTGCCGTATAAACTTAATTAGATGTATAGCGTATGTATGATGTAGGATATATGATGTATCCCTCTTCTCATACATCCTACATCCTACATCATACCTATTTTGATTGCCGCTTATCTTCGTTATATAAATCGCGCTAGCGACGAGCACTCGCTTCATTCTCCTTTTCTCTTTTCGCTATATACGCAGGTTATACGCGCCAGGAGCGCTCAGAAATCGGTTTTTGCGCCAATCCAAAACTTGCGAAAAAGTCTTCGAAAAAGTCGTCAACTGATTACAATCACTGATTTTGGTGCGGGTTCAAAAATAAATGGATCGCGGCAACGCACGATTGGTGATATTGCGCGTCATTCGCAAAAACCAGCCCGATTTGGCCGGTTACTCTTTCGGCTTATCCGACGATTCGAAGCTAAAACGATTATCGATTTAGGTACGTCGCTTGGTATAACTACAGCTTACATGGCTGAAGCTACCCAGTCTTATAGCGGGCAGGTAATTACATTTGAAGGATGCCCCGAAACCGCTTCAATTGCCCGCCAGAATTTTGATCAATTAGGGATTCAGAACGTAGAACTGATCGTAGGGAATTTAGACGAAACCCTAGCTCATAAGATTGCCTCTCTCCCTCCGATTGATTTTGTCTTTTTCGATGCGAATCACCGTTATGAACCAACAGTTCGCTATTTCGAAACTTGTCTAGCGAATATCCATAACGACACCGTTTTTGTCTTCGACGATATTCATTGGTCTGACGAGATGGAACAGGCCTGGGCGTACGTCAAAACGCATTCACAAGTCAGCGTAACGGTCGATTTGTTCTGGGTCGGATTGGTTTTCTTCCGCAAAGAGCAGCCGGAGCAACACTTTGTCTTACGGTTTTAATAGACGTTATCCGAAAAGGCAGGAAATTTCGTTATCTTTCGAGATGCTTTCTAGCAAAAAATCAACCATGAACTTCCTGACTTATACTCGTTTAGGTCTTTGCCTGGGTGTTTCAGCTGTATTGCTGAACCTGGTGTCGTGCAGTAAAACAGCAACCGATTCGCCTTCGCCAACGGACGTTTCTACCTTTGATCTGATCCAGCAGAAAATTTTTACGCCATCCTGTGCCACATCGGGTTGTCACGCGTCTGAAAAGGATGGTACGTTTGTTCAGCATGGTTTAGTGCTGGCAGCTGGGGTCGCCTATAAAAATCTGGTAGGTGTCGATCCTAAAAATACGAACGCGAAAGAAGATGGTCTGAAACGAGTAAAAGCGTTTGCATCGCTGGAGAGCCTGCTTTATCACAAATTGAATATTTCAGTTGGCCATCATGCAGGGAAGCAGTATGGAAATCCTATGCCAATGGGAGGACAAACCTTGCCAGATGGACAAATTGAGTTTATTCGGCGATGGATTGAGGCTGGAGCGCCCCAAACAGGGAGCGTTGTCGATGCTAAGTTGCTGGACGATCAGACTACTGTGACAACGGCTTATACATCTTTATCAGTACCGGCCGCCGGAACAGGCTATCAAATGGCGGTACCGGCGTTCGATATAAAACCTAATTTCGAACGGGAAATATTCACGCGCCGGATGCTGGGTAATACAGAAGACATCTACGTGAATCGGTATGAAACCAAGATGCGTAGTGGGAGCCACCATTTTGTCGCTTATGATTTCTCCAGTAAAGCCCTGCTCCCTAATCTGAATGACATTCGAGACCTGCGCAACCCCGATAACACGCTCAATGCGCAGACGGCACTTTCTATGGTCAGTCACGTTTATATAGCGGGTTCACAAGCTCAATATCTCGATTATGCATTTCCCGAAGGCGCTGCCTTACTAATTCCTGCCGGTACATCCCTCGATTTAAATTCACATTTCGTGAATAAAACCAACACGGTGATGCAGGGCGAAGCACAAATTAATTTCTACACGGTCGATAAATCGAAGGTGGTAAACGTAGTCAAAACCCTGAATCTTACGAACACGGGGCTGAGAATTCCGGCAGGAAAAACGGTTACGCTGTCGAAGTCATTTACCTTCTCTAAACCGCGCAAAGTGCTAACATTAACTTCACACATGCACCAGCTGGGAACAAAGTTTGTGATCAAAATTAATGGCGGCACACGCGACGGTGAAATCGTTTATACGTCTACAGACTGGGAACATCCCGATATTATTACATTTAAAACCCCCATTTCGCTCAAAATAGGCGAAGGACTCACTTCCGAAATCACCTATACGAATACGACGACGAAAGATGTCAATTTCGGCTTAACCAGCGACGACGAGATGGGCATCATCTTCGGGTATTATTTCGAAGAACAATAATCGTTTGTGTGGTTATTCAGATGGTCGGAATCGAGAACTATCCGGCGTTTCTGGGCTTAAACTCGCCCTTGAGCGACGTCAATAAGCCAGGTTATTTGATAATTGGAAAGGCCTTTGAGGGGGTACTGAGCGGAGTCACTTTTGTGTGGTAAAAACTCTCTGGTGGCCCCAAATAACTCGGCTTCAAACCACCGGTATCCACAACTATTTTCTGTAAAACGACTGCCGGATCGACCATCCAGAATTTTAGGATATGCTCACCGGGCCGGTGAATTCTATGCGTTGACGATAACCGCCGAATATTATCTGCCACCGACTGTTCCCAACGCTTATTCATCTCATTTGCGTGAATGTCGATTATCTGTGGTTCTTCGTCATCGAGCGAAATAGCATAACGCAACCCTTTATTACCATTGAAATTGAGTGTTGGCGACAGGTAGGTTTGCACTTGAGCCATACCCGTATCAGCCAAGTATAGGCGGTATTCCAGCCGCGGTGTCGTTTTGCTCAATTTTTCCTGGCTGTTGGCAGTCACGGGCGAAATAGTCATTCCAGAACTCGTACGACCAATATCGGGAATAGCCATCCAACGGACGGAATCAGTATGTACTGTTCGCGTGGAATGTTCAGCTTCTATTGAAACGTAGCCGTCTTTTTCGACGAATCCATCGGCATCGTTACGTCTGGGGAAAGTAGAATTTTCAATTACGGCCAGAATGATGACCCGACTACCATTTGGGCCGTTAATCGTGATTGGTACCCGCTGCGTTCCGACAGGTACTTTTTTCCAATTGGAAACCGAGATCGACACGCGTTCCTGATCCGTAATCTGCTTATAGGGGATTACATCCAGCCAGGGAACACTGGTTTCGATGGTACAGGTAAACGGAGTTTTTCCTCGGTTGAAAATCTCAAAATAAACAGCCTGTTTCTGGATGGAATGTATGGTTGGTAGTTCGCGATTTTCTTTCACACTCGGCCACCAATTTTCGGATCCTTCAATAGAAACCCCCATTTCAGCTGCCGTTGGTAACGAAAGCGTTTTTACGTCAGGCATCACATTACGTTCGGGTTGCTGCCAGGAGGTGTAGCCAATATGCGTCTGATCCATCAAATGGTGCCATTTGCCGTTGGCGAGTGTATCGTTGTAATAGCGCGTTATTTGGGCATCGCGCTCGAAGAGTTCAGCTGCTTTCTGCGCCAGTTGATTCGTTCGTACCCTGCCCTGTCGCGCATAGAAACGATTTAAACCAACAGTCACGTACAGTTCCGTGAGATTCGCGCAAGCCATAACCGGATGAAGTACCAATTGATAATAGGCATCCCGGTATTCCGACGATAGATCGGTATAAATTTGCTCCGCTTCCCGCACAAGGGCGTTATAGGTTGCCACTACGTTTTCAGCTTCGCGATAATTTACCAGACTATACGTATCCGGAGTCAATAATTCAGGTTTTCGACGACTGTTGTATTGGGTATATTTCTGCAAAATACGTCCGATTGCTCGCGCGTGTTTATGCCCAAATTGTCGCTCAGCCCATAGTTCAGCGTAGGCGTTTAAACGATCAGCAGGCCATTGATCGGGAGCCCAGGCATAATCCAGGAAAAACTCGATGGGGAATTCCATCGGTTTAATATCCCCGACGTTTACAATCCAGATACGATCTACACCATGTTCGTAAGCCAGATGCATTTGCTCCCAGGTGCGCGCAATAGGGCTCGTATTGAGCCATTTATAATTGCGCGGTCCACCAACATAATCGAAGTGGTAATAAATGCCGTAACAACCTTCACGCTTGGGCGTTCCCAAAGGAGGCAACTTGCGAATATTTCCCCAGTTATCGTCGCACAGAAGTAATGTTATATCGTCGGGAACGCGCATACCTTTGTCGTAATACTCCTGCACTTCTTTGTACAGTGCCCAAAGCTGGGGCGTTTGAGAAGGTGCTTCATGCGTCACCTCGCTGATGATTTGTCGCTGATCAGCTACAATTTGCTCCAGCAGCGAAATATTGCTCTCGCGACTCATCGGCTCATCACCATCCCCGCGCATTCCGACCGAAACAATGCTTTCATTTGCCCCCATTCGCTGAATACCTTCCTTCCAGAAAGCTCGAAGCTCCGAGCTACTTTTCTGGTAATTCCAGGGCGCTTTATGGTATCGTCGCCATTCATCGTGAGTGCGCATCATGGGTTCGTGGTGCGTCGTACCGATGACTATACCGTATTCATTCGCCAGATAAGGATTCAAATTATCATCGTCGTAGAAGGCGCTTCCCCACATGGCAGGCCAGAGGTAATTCCCTTTCAAGCGGAGAATCAACTCAAAGACTTTTTGGTAAAATTTGTGATTGAATCCGCCGAATTTCTCCTTTGCCCAGCCCGATAATGCGGGAGCTTCGTCGTTGATAAAAATGCCCCGATATTTTACGGCTGGCGTTCCCTGCGTGTGTGTTCCTGGCAATACATACAGCGCCGATTGTTGCGGAGCGGGTACATCGGCCCACCAATTCCAGGGCGATACACCAATCTGAGCTGATAGGTCATAAATTCCGTAAATCGTACCTCGCTTATCGCTTCCAACAATAACTAACGCCCGATCTACTCCTGGCAGCGGATTCGTAATGATTTGCGTCTGAAACGTTTCCCATTTGCCGTTCAGGTTGGTAATGTCCAATTTTTTTGTCTGTACCAGTTGGTCGATTAATGGACTTTTACCCAGTGTTCCAACCAGCACAATTTCTCCGGTCAAGGAGGATTTATTGGCTTTTAAATCAGGTAAAAGTTGTGTTACCTGTTTTATATCGGCCTGGAGATTCTTCAGCGCTCGAACTACGCCTGGGTATTCGGCAGCACTGGTTATGAACGGGGTCGCTTTACCATCAGCGACTAATGCAAATTGCCCCTCACCTTTCTGATTCGTTACGTAAACCCTGGTATCAATGGCAAGGCAGAAAAGGGGCAATTGCCAACTAATTAACACAAGAAAACAAGCTACTCGCATGCAGTACGGATTAAAACAACCCTCCTATCAACCGACAGGAGGGTGTAATGAATTAACCTATGATTACTAAGAATAGATACTTTACCTTTCGGTCTTCCTAAAAGCAACTAACCAGGTTAGTTATAACGATACAGTTTGAATTTCTGAATACCACAATTGCCTGCGGGATTATGAATAGGCCGCCCCTGATGGTCCTGATCGCCATTTAGCTGCCGACCGGGTACCCATTTTCCGTCAACATGACCTCCTTCATCAAGCAATTTACAACCCATTCTCAGACAGCGCGCTTCTGCTTTTAGGGTAAAAATCTGAAAATATAGTGACAAATCATGAGCAGTTGTGTCTAAGACTAGCTTCTGTATTATACAGACGTCTTTAAATTATTTATTACCATTCACAACACGTTTAACATGACTCGTATCCGCAAAGTACTCCTTTACGGTGTTTCACTTTTATCATTGGGAAGTTGTAAAGATTCTGTAGTTGATTTGCCAACACCCTCAACACCAATAGCTTTTACTGTCGATTCAGACTCTATTGTTATTAATCCATCTGGATATAATCCGTTGGCAGCTACCATTAATTTCTCTTCCGTTGTGGCCGGAAAAACCTTTATCCGGGTTAGAGGTAAGCATGGAAAAATTACCAATGTGGAACATGTATTCGACGATCCAGGTGTAAATCATAAGGTAACTGTTATTGGCCTTTACCCAAATTATACCAATACCGTAGATATTCGAATCATCAGCCAGCAGGGTGATACACTAGCAAGCGCTTCAACAACTATTCAAACAGGAGATTTGCCTTCTGGAATGCCCTCATCTATTTCAGCGGCTCCGTTTGATGAGTCGAAGGTAGCTCCTGGCCTAATCCTGGTCAGTAACTTAAGCCGAAATCCTCACGCACCTCTTTTTATAGATGCGTATGGCGACATTCGATGGGTACTAGATTACCAGAACCATCCTCAATTAAACTCCTTAAGCTTTGATGATGGGATCAGTCGCCTTCGAAATGGCAATTTCTTTTTCGGCGATACTCATTCCAATTCCATCTATGAAGTTGACTTGGCAGGGAACGTTGTCAATCAGTGGGCGATATCCGATTACATATTTCACCATGAAGTAAGTGAAAAGCCGAACGGAAATTTCTTACTAACTGCAACCAAGCCCAACAGCACCTATTTGGATGGCAAGCCTACAATTGAGGATTATGTGATTGAAATCGATCGACAAAGTGGTCATGTGGCGACCGTTTGGGATTTGAAACAATCTCTCGATGAAACCCGGACCAGCCTTTCCGCTCCGGATGGAATTCAGCCTGCCAGTGACTGGTTTCATGGGAACGCGGTTATGTATGATTCGATAGACAATACCATCGTTTTATCGGGGCGTACGCAGGGGGTGGTTAAATTAGATTACAACAACCAGGTCAAGTGGATTCTATCCCCTCACACGGGTTGGAAAACAAACCGTCGGGATGAAAATTTGGCTCAGTTCCTATTAAAGCCACTGGATGCCAATGGTAATCCAATTACTGACACCAATGTATTAGCAGGTACAACAATTTCTCCTGATTTTGAGTGGAACTGGTATCAACATGATATCACTCACCTCCCAAATGGGGACTGGATGTTGTTTGATAATGGCGCCGTACGAGAATTTAATCCTTCTGCGGCTAAATATAGTCGGTCAGTAACTTATAAAATTGATCCTGTCAACATGACTGTCCAGCAAACCTGGGCTTATGGTAAAGAACGAGGTACGGAAACATATTCCCGAATAATTAGCAGTTCACAATTTCTTCCCCAAAGCAAGCACATCATCTTCGGACCAGGTTATCAAGTTCCAAATACTAATGGAAAAGGGGGTAAAGTAGTAGAAATTGATTACGCTACTAAACAGGTAGTATCCGAAATAAGTATTTCGTCAGCTAATGAATTTGGGTTTCATCGAGCAAAAAAAATGAGTATTTACCCATAAAGAAATAGTTTCAGAGCTATTTCCTACCTTTGCCCGGTGCGAAGCCCTAAAACGCACGGTAACTACTTGACAAGCCATGTAATACGAATCGACACCGCTCATTGCTGATGAGACTTCTCCCCGAAGTCCTTGTGTCTATTGTATTACCTAAATAATTTAAAAATGGCTTTATCAACTAAGTACGGGCGAACGTACCATTATCCGTTTTCGCCCGGAACCAGTAGCGACGACCGAATCAATTACGATTACGCATCGGACCTCGCACAGATTACTGAACTCATTCATACCGAGAAACTTGATGGCGAAAATAATTGCCTGAGTCGATATGGCGTTTTTGCCCGTTCACACGCGGCCCCAACGGTTTCACCCTGGACGACTGCTATCCGGCAACGTTGGGAACTCATCCGGCATGATCTAGGTGATCTGGAACTATTCGGTGAAAACCTGTTCGCTATTCACTCGATTGCGTATGAACGACTGGAAGACCATTTCTTTGTCTTCGCCGTCAGAGAGCATTCTGTCTGGCTATCGTGGGAGGAAACGCAGTTTTACGCTCGTCTGCTCGATTTTCCTACTGTACCGGAATTAGCGCGAACTAAAGCTCCTTTGCAGGCTAAATCAGTTGAAGAACAGGTGCTTTCACTAGCTATTCAGCCCAGTCAATTTGGTTCAGTTGATGGGTTGACTGGCATGACTTGTACAGTTGAAGGCGTCGTTTCGCGTGATGCTAATTCCTACACAACGGACGAGTTTCCGCACCGGGTTTTTAAATATGTTCGCAAAGGACACGTGCAAACCAACGAGCATTGGACACGTACCTGGAAACGCGCTCCATTAGCGCGGGAAAGGAGGAATGTATGAGCTGGCAACTAACCGACCGAAAACAATGGCCCGACCTGCTGAAGCAATTCGATTGGGTTCGCGATATGGTAGGCGTCCCGCAAGACCCAATTCACCATGCTGAGGGAGACGTTGCCACGCATACAAAAATGGTGTTGGAGGCACTGGAATCGCTACCAGACTACAACGCATTGACTCTGGAGAATCAGGCGATTTTATGGACAGCGGCTTTATTACACGATGTCGAAAAGCGCTCAACTACGGTAATTGAAGACGATGGTCGAATCACCTCTAAAGGCCACGCCCGCAAAGGTGAACGCACAGCCCGATTAGTGTTGTATGATGAGATTCCGACACCATTTGTCCAGCGTGAAGCGGTAGCGAAACTCGTTCGTTATCATGGTCTGCCGCTTTGGATTTTCGAAAAAGACGATTCGCGGAAAGCCTTGTTACAGGCCAGTTTAGAAGTAAACACGGCTTGGTTAGCGATGCTGGCTCGCGCAGATGTATTAGGGCGTATTTGTGCCGATCAGGCAGAATTGCTGTACCGGATTGAGTTGTTTGAGGAGTTCTGCCGCGAACAGGATTGTTTCGGAAAACCTTATCCGTTTGCGTCGAATTTAACTCGTTTTCAGTATTTCCGACGTGACGATCTGGCACCTGATTTCGCACTATTTGACGAGACGAAAACTGAAGTTGTCTTACTCAGCGGATTACCGGGCGTTGGAAAGGATTATTATATCCTGAGGAATTATCAGGATTGGCCCGTAATTAGTTTAGATGGTATTCGTCGTCAATTGGGTATTGATCCAACTGATCGACGTGGCACAGGACGAGTGGTTCAAATGGCGAAAGAACAGGCGCGTACCTATCTGCGAAATCAGCAGCCGTTTGTTTGGAACGCGACCAATATTACCCTGAACATTCGTTCTCAACTAATCGATTTGTTTGTTACTTATCGGGCGCGGGTCAAATTGATCTACATTGAAGTGCCTAATAGCCGCCGGGAAGAGCAGAATACGAATCGAAAATACCCCGTTCCTGCAGCTGCTATTACTCGCATGCTAGAGAAATGGGAAATTCCGGCTCTCTGGGAAGCGCATGAAGTAGTATTTGAGGTTGAGTAACAGAAAACGGCGTATTCAAGCAGACGTTTGTGTCTATTGAATACGCCGTTCCTAATGATGCTTTTTTGTTATTCCGACGTTAGGAGAAATCTCAAGCTAGAGTTATAGTCGAACTTGAGGTTTCTCCTAACGTTGGAATAACATAAATAAGACCACTACTAATCAGTTAGTTACTTGATTAAACTGAATACTTTTTAATTGAATAATGCCTTCGTTTGGCTTAGTTCGTTTCACAACGACGATATAAACATCGTGCTTACCCGAAACAGGTTTATTAAACGTCCCGGTTACCTTTTCCACGTTCGACCATTTACCTGTTGCTTTATAGGGTGTTTGACTGACAACGGGAGCAGCATAAGAATCTAGCCGCACCTCAATTTCACCGTCTTTATCTTGCGATGAATATTCGTATGTCAGCGAATTGATTGTCGTCAAATCGATTCCTTTCAGGAGCACGTAGGCTTTGTGATTTCCGGCGCTCAGATTATTGCCAAATCGAGGAAAACCGACGTACGAATCAGCGTTGATCGCTTTCACATTGGCGCTGCGGAGCGTAACTACTTCGGCACCCGTTAGCGGACCAACGACTTTCCCACCGTTGTCAGTGTAAGAAGCCACAATCGTATACTGTCCGCGCGTTTCCTCTGGCTTATGATCGGTTAACGAAAGTTTACCTTGCAATGGAAGACTTTTCTGCTTGCTGGCGTCGGTCAACGAGAAAATATATTTCACCATTTCCTGCGCATCCTGCACCGGAATCTGTGGGTGAGCACTCATCAGGTGATCTTTACTCCAGCTCCCCCCACCGCCTTCAATGATTTTTCGGGCAAGCCGTTCTACGCTACCCGCCTGACCTTTGTAGCGATCAGCAACGGCCAGAAATGTTGGGCCAACCGATGGCTTGTCGATGGTATGGCAAGCTTTGCAATCGCTGGCGGATACCAACGTTTTCCCTAACGACCCATTTCCAATCATCGCTAAGTCCTGATGCCCCTGCTGCGGACCGATTACGGGCGTTCCTCGGGGTTGGGCGTTGTACTCGTAATAGACCTTGATGCGTTTAGGATCAATTTTAGTATCTTCTTTATCCGTCACCTTAACCGAATACGTAAATGGCTTATTCTCCCAGAAAAACGACTTATTATCAGCCGTTTCGATCACGACTTCTGGCTTTGCATTACCCACTTTGACGACGATAGTATCAGCGCCAACCAATCCCGTCTGGTCAGTTACACGGAGGATCGCGTTATAAACTCCCGGCTGTGTATAAGTGTAGGTAGCATTGGGTTGAGTAGCGCCAACAGTTTTTCCGTCGAACAACCATTGATACGTCAATCGATCATCTTCGTCAAGGTCAGTTCCGCGTCCACCGAATTTTACGCGTAAAGGGGCTTGTCCAATCGCTTCGCGAATAACGGGTGCATTTCGACTGTCAGAAGTCAAATACCAGCGGGCGTTCATCTCTCGCATAGCCACCGAATCAACTACATTCGCCCGAACAGTTGGAGCACGATTGCCTCGATTATATTCAATTTTTACGAGTCTGGCATCGTCATTGTCAGCACCGTAGACGGAGCCGTATTCGAGCATATACATGACGCCATCTTTGCCAAACGCCAGATCAATTGGTCGTCGAAAATCGCCACTGCCGGCCATAAAGGGCTCGTTGCGAATGTAATTATCGTCTTTATCAACCTTGACGGCCATCACCCAGTTACGCATCCAGTCGAATATGAACAAGGCTCCGTCATAGTATTCAGGAAACTTAGTTTTTGAGTTAGAGCTTTGATCGAAGCTGTAGAATTCACCCGCCATCGCACTACGCCCCCCCTGCCCTAGTTCAGGAAACTCTTTCGAAACGCCGTACGGATACCAAATCATCGCTGGATTCGTAGGTGGCAACTGTTTCAAACCGTCACTTTTTGGCGAATCATTTATCGGAGCTTTCGGATCGAAACGTGCACCGATGGTATTTGTAGCAAAATCGTACGCCGGATACGGCTGGCTATTTCCAATAAACAATGGCCAACCAAAATTTCCGGCTTTTTTCGCCTGATTAAATTCATCGTACCCACGTGGCCCTAATGTACTATCCTTACCTGCATCGGGGCCAATTTCACCCCAATACAAAACCGACGACTTTGGATTCAGAGCAATACGATAGGGGTTTCGCAGGCCCATTGTGTAAATCTCAGGTCGGGTCTGAGCGGTGCCTTTTGGGAAAAGATTACCTTCCGGAATTGTATATGTGCCGTCGGCCTGTGGCCGAATGCGCAGGATTTTTCCCCGAAAATCATTTGTGTTAGCTGCCGTTCCCCGTGCATCGGCAGCCAGATGATCCGCCCGAGCATCGATAGGCGCGTAGCCATTTGATGGGAATGGATTGGTATGATCGCCCGTAGAAAGATACAGATTGCCTTCTTTATCGAACGCCAGCGAACCACCGTGGTGCGAACCGGGCTGGTCGATACTCGGCACTTTTAGCAATACTTTTTCCGACGACACATCCAGCGTGTTATCATCCTTTATGACAAATCGCGATAGATTATAAAACGGATCTTTGTCGAACTTAGGTGAATAGTAAACGTAAATCCAGTGGTTGGTGGCAAAGGCTGGATCGAGCGTAATACCTTGTACACCGTGCCCTACTTTGGTCGGAACATCGAATCTATGTACCAACTGGTGCTTACTAGTTTTCGTATCAAAAACCGACAGATTACCGCTACGTTCTGTGAAGAATACACGACCATCATTCGCGACAGCCACTTCCATTGGCTCATTCAAATCATTGACCAAAACCGTTTTCACAAACCGATTATCTTCTGGCATCACAACGGCATACGACTTACTGTAATCCAATGGTTTATTGCTACCCATTACCCAGTTCAACGCTCCTAGCAAATGCTGCACAAACAGCGGTTCACTAAAACTGGAATCTTCATGTCCCCCGCCGGTATAATATGACCGACCACCATCAAATTCATGATACCAGGCAATCGGGTGATTTGCTCCATTGATACCACCATCGTATGTATTTTCGTCTAGATTAGCCAGTACGTGCAAATCCGAATAAAAGGAGCGGTAATTATACCACTCGTCGGTGCGCTCCCAGTGATCGGGCAGCATACTGGTTGATAGATGATTTTTGTCGATGACATCGACGGTGGCTTTGCGCACGTTGGAATTGCTTGGATGACTGGCGAAATAGCCACCAACTAACTTGTTATACCAAGGCCAATCATATTCTGTATCGGCAGCTGCGTGAATTCCTAAATAGCCACCACCTGCCTGGATATATCGCTCAAAAGCAGCCTGTTGTACCTGATTCAGAACATTTCCGGTTGTGCTAAGCCAGATGACAGCCTGATAATGGCGTAAACTATCGTCGTTAAAATAAGCTGCGTTTTTGGTGGTGTCGACCCGAAAATTATTCTCACGGCCCAGTTTCTGAATGGCCGCAATCCCAAATGGAATAGACGTATGTTTCCATCCTTTGGTTTTGGAAAACACCAACACTCGTTTAGGGGCTGGTGGTGAGGGCGTTGGCGTACTGGCAGTCGTTGTTGTGGTCGTCGTTACTGTAGTGGTTTTAGTAACGGTTACGGGCTTGCTCGCACAGGCATACAGGCCTATAACAGTACTGGCAACGACAAACGGGCGGAGAACAGATTTAGGAAACATGAGTAGCCCAGATAGTAAGAGATAGAGAAATTAGTCCGCAAAAGAAATCGGTCGATAAAGCTGTAAAATCAACTTTATCGACCGATTAATAAGCAGTTTAGCTTCATAAACTACCTGTATTCAGAGCTAATTGAGTTTCCCTACCGCATCATCTTATTTAGCTTACCCGACGACTGCATCGTATTCATTTTCTTCATCATCTTGCGCATCTCATCGAACTGTTTCAACAGATTGTTTACCTGCTGGATATTCGTACCGCTACCCGCAGCAATGCGCTTCTTGCGACTACCATCAATAATGTCCGGACGCTGACGCTCTTTTGGTGTCATGGAGCTAATAATGGCTTCGATGGGCTTGAATGAATCATTGTCGATGTCCAAATCCTTGATCATCTTTCCCATACCCGGAATCATGCCGAGCAGGTCTTTGACGTTCCCCATTTTTTTAATCTGTTGCAACTGCGACAGGAAGTCGTCGAAGTCGAACTGATTCTTACGCATTTTCGCATTGATCCGCTTGGCTTCGTCTTCATCAAACGCCTGCTGCGCCCGCTCAACCAGCGAAATTACGTCGCCCATACCCAGTATCCGACTTGCCATCCGATCAGGGTAGAATACATCGAGCGCTTCCATTTTTTCGCCCGTGCTGATAAACTTGATCGGCTTATTAACGACCGTTTTGATCGAAAGGGCCGCTCCACCACGGGCATCACCATCGAGTTTGGTCAATACAACACCATCGAAGTTAAGGCGCTCATTGAACGTTTTGGCCGTGTTAACCGCATCTTGCCCCGTCATCGAGTCAACAACAAACAGCGTTTCGGTAGGAGCGATAGCCTTTTTAACGGCTTCGATCTCCTGCATCATCGCTTCATCGACAGCCAGACGACCAGCTGTATCGACAATCACGATTCGCTTACCGGTTTTCTTAGCCTGGTCGATAGCATTCTTCGCAATCTGAACGGCGTTTTTATTCTCTGGCTCCGAATAGACCTCTACGCCAACCTGTTCGCCCAATACCTTTAATTGGTCGATAGCGGCTGGACGGTAAATATCCGCGGCCACAAGCAGTACATTCCGGCCTTGCTTTTTCAGATAGGATGCCAGTTTACCCGAAAACGTCGTTTTACCGGAACCCTGCAAACCCGCAATCAGAATGACCGCCGGATCGCCTTTGATGTTGATTCCCTGCGCTTCGCCACCCATCAACTCGGTCAGTTCCTCCTGAACGATTTTGACGAATAACTGCCCTGGCTCAACGGAAATCAATACTTTCCGATCAAGGGCTTTGTCGCGAATGCGATCAGTAATTTCTTTAGCAACTTTATAGTTTACGTCGGCATCGGTAAGTGCACGGCGCACTTCTTTGATGGTAGCAGCAACGTTAATTTCGGTGATACGGCCCTGGCCCTTTAGGGTTTTAATGGCCTTATTAAGCTTATCCTGAAGATTCTCGAACATAGTGTTTTATAAACGATGGCACAAAGATAACAGTTTCCGAAAGGCAATAATCGCGAAACAACTATCTGACTTACAGATCAGCCATTTATCCAGAAATTTTTAGGATCTAAATAACGCAATATTTTTTTGGCATTATAGTTGATAGAGAAGAAGAACAAACCGTCTTTTCTCTACTTAAATACAACTGCATGAGGCAATAATACTATTTATTGTTATATTGGCACTGATGGCGCATGCTTTCTGCTCAACTTGCTAATAGGACATGAACCGTAATTCCCCTAACCAATTGCCTCATGAAAATCCGTTTGCTAAAAAAAGCAGTGCGATGCCTGATCGCAACTTCCTTACTGGCTTGCCCATGCCTATCATCAGTCTCGATTGCGATGACCGCATCGACAACGTCTACCGTTCGTTTGTTCGATAATCCGGGTAGCAATAACTCTGTTGCTGCACACAATTCTACAGCGAAATCAGATATTTCTCCGTCTGCTGCATCCACGAAATCGTCGAAGGAGCAGGATAAGAAAGCGATTGGCCGGTGCTGGAAACGATTGATGACAATGGTGCGGGAGGTCAGTCATGCTCACCGAAAGAGAACAGCGGATCCTCAATAATCGCCAATCGTCGAGCTTGGCATTGAATAGGCTTCTACTTTATGACCATCCCAGCGTCTGTGTCCTCACAGACGCCTATGCGTCATCCTAAATAACCATCCGGAAAGTCGTCTGTGAGGACACAGACGCTGGGATGGTGGGGGGTACTCAGTTCAATTTAGGTGGATTTAAAAGAATTAAGTCGCGACTGTTGCGGACGTATTGATAGTTAATCCGGCTTCTTTTCTGAACGACAGGAGCAATTCCTGATACGTCTTGATTTGCTCTGTCTTATAGGTTTCACTCCAGTCTAACTCATCAGCCATCAGTTGCGCTACTTGTGGAGCCAGTTGAGCGGTCAGTTGCCAATCGGAAAGCTCCAGACGCCAACGACGGGCAAAAACGTCGCGAAGGGTAAGCACCATTTCTTCCCGTACCTGATAGATGACCTCGGCCTTTAAAAAAGGCTGAGGTTCCACAATTTTTTCAGCTAGCTCAGGGTGTTGCTGAGACAGCCGGGCAACACGTTCCGCCCGATTGCCATACGTCCGCAGTAAATGCTGGCAGGAATCAGTGGGAAGGTTATAATTTTTATAAAGCGTTTGCCAATCATCGAAACGATAATTCTCTCCGCCAACTAGATAGGCTGTTTCGGTCTTGCAGGGTACTGACTTACCTAAATGCTCCCCTACCCGATCAATAGCATCCTGCGCCATAACTCGGTAGGTTGTCCATTTACCGCCGAGTAAGCTCAATAAACCAGATTCTGGATCTTGCTCTACTTCATGGTCGCGGAGTAAGGTTTTCGTATCGGCCCGACTACTGACAATTAATGGCCGAATCCCACCAAAACCCGACCGAATAGCCGAACGATCCGGCATTTTAGCCAGATAAGGCCGGACTGTTTCGAGTAGATAATCGACTTCGGCAGGCTCAAGAACAGGCTCATGAGCCATGTCCTTATAATCATCGTCGGTTGTTCCCACAAAGACACTATCTCCAAACGGAATCGCGAAAATGACCCGTCCATCGGAAGTCTTTGGAATCAATATAGCATAATCGCTATCGAGTGTCTCACGAGGAAGCACAATATGTACACCTTTGCTAGGTCGAATGCGACGATCTATTGTTGGATTGGCCAACAGCCGGATAGCATCGGAATAGGGGCCGGTACAGTTCAGGAAAACGGAGGCCTTCACATCAATGGTTTCACCAGTAAGTTGATCCTTTACAATAACTGACTTGAGTTGTTTGCCTTCTCGCTTGACATCAGTAACAGCAGCATAATTGACTACAGCCGCGCCCACTTCGTCGGCGGAATGTGCCAGTGCCAGCGCGTAACGAGCATCATTAAATTGACCGTCGTAATACAGCACAGCACTGTGCATCTGGCGCGTCAGCATGGGACTTTTCTCCAGTGCCTGTGCTTTGCTGAGCCAGCTACCTTTTGGAAAATGATCGTTACCGGAAATTAGACCATAGAGCGTCAGACCGACGGTCATATACATGCCTTCAAACCAACTGAATACGGGCGTCAGAATGGCCAGCGGATGGGCTAAATGTGGAGCATTTCGAATAACCGTTCGGCGTTCGGCCAAGCCATGGCGAACTTGTCGAAGCTGGGCAAGATCCAGTTTTTTAATGGCTTGTTCCAGGTAGCGTACCCCACCATGGATCAGTTTGGTGGATCGGGACGAGGTTTCGCTCGCAAAATCACCCCGATCAATGAGGGCAACCCGATAACCCCGTAGAGCGGCATCAAACGCAGCACCGGCACCGCTGGCTCCCGCACCGATTATACAAACATCGAAGGTTTCCTGCCGTAGCCGTTCCCAATTTTTTTGCCGATTCATGGTGTAAAGATAAGGTTTTTGTCATCCTGACGAAGGAAGGATCTCAAGGTTCCTTGACGCTCAAGAAATGATAATTTGGGTTCCTTCCTTCGTCGGGATGACAAAAACGGCTACTCGGTTGAATTTCGCGGATCGGGTTTGATTATCAGTGAATATTCTTTGGGCGGCTCGGCGCCCATCAGGTAATTCACAAAATAATCCCAGCGTCGGCGAGTCATATACGAACTGTAAGTCCCATATCCATGCGCGCTGTTGGGGAACACGACCAGATCATAGTCTTTATTGGCTTTTTCCAGTGCTTCCACTACCAGCAGTGTATTGTATGGTGGAACGTTGTTGTCCATCAGACCGTGGGCCAGCATCAATTTTCCTTTCAGGTTTTTTGCGTAATTCTGGTTTGCCTGAGATTCGTAGTCCGCATTGGACGTCAATCCATTATAGCGCTCACCCCAATCGTCCTCGTAATTACGATTGTCGTGATTGCCCGACTCTGAAATACCAACTTTAAAGAAATCCGGATACCGGAACATAGCGGTTGCCGTAGCAAAACCGCCCCCCGAATGCCCCCAAATACCGACTCGAGTTGTATCTAAATAAGTATATTGCTGAGCCAGTTGACGAATACCGCCAATTTGATCGGGTAGCGTATTTTCCGCCATGCGTCCGTAACTCATGTCGTGAAAACTTTTGGAGCGTAAGGGATTGCTTGTTCCTTCAATCAGCACGACGATAAAGCCCAATTCAGCCAGTCCCTGATGATCACCTCGCGCAGCCGAAAACGACCAATTTCCGACACTCCCACCCTGCGGACCCGGATAAATATAATTGATCACCGGATACTTCTTGGCAGGATCGAGCTGGGAGGGCTTGAACAACAATCCATATAAATCGGTCTTTCCATCATGCGCTTTTACCATAATGGGCGTTGGAGGTTGCCAGCCAGCAGCCAGTAATCGCGAAACATCCATTTTCTCCAGCGTCGTAACGATCTTACCATCCATGTTCCGCAAGACGGTAGTGGCAGGAATGTTTGGTTGCGAATAGGCATCGACAAAATAAGTACCTGACGGAGAGAGCGTAACCGTGTGGTTTCCTTCATCTGGTGTCAACACGGTGAAGCCTTTGCCATCAAAACCAACCCGGCAAAACTGCCCGAAATAGGGGTTAACAGCTTGACGACCAACG
This sequence comes from Spirosoma harenae, assembly GCF_054776975.1. NCBI lineage: Bacteria > Pseudomonadati > Bacteroidota > Cytophagia > Cytophagales > Cytophagaceae > Spirosoma > Spirosoma harenae. The sequence goes on from NZ_BAAHBD010000053.1 coordinate 84,747, forward strand.
ACCATAAAATACAGTTGTCGGGCTTTTTCGTCTACTTTCAGCAACCGAGTCACAACCCAGTCCCCTTTCGTAATCTGATTTTTCAGCTTTCCAGTGGTCGCATCGTAGAGATAAAGATGGCCCCAATTATCTCGCTCAGAAAACCAGATAAATTCATTTGTTTTATTCAGGTATCGCCAGTTAATAGCTCCCCAACCCGATTCGTATTGTGTGGCTACGGTTTCTTCAAACACATCGCGAACAGCGCCGGTTAAGGCGTCGGCCAGCCGAATTTTTTCCTGCTTATGATCACGCGACGTCGATACAAACGCGAGTTTTGATCCGTCTTCGGTCCAGTTTACATCATCAAACGTTCCGCTGCTGGAAATATCATCACTCAATGTGGCTCGGTGCGGATCAGGAGCAACTTGTAATGGAATCACTTTTTGGGCTTCCACGTCAATAATTACCCGGTGTAACATAGGAATGTCTTTATCGCCGGGTAGCGGATATTTCCATTGTTTCAGTGTCGGTTTCCCTACGTTTGTTGTTACAAGATACATATCGCTTACCTGCCGTTGATCCTGCTTAAACGTAGCAATCTTCTTAGAATCGGGCGACCAGGCTAAAATAGCCCGATCGCTGGATTTCCAGCCAGCGTTATCGGTCGCATAGCCAAAGTCTTTAATCCCGTCTGTTGTCAGTTGCGTTCGTTTTCCGGTTTGTACGTCCCGAACCCACAGATTGTACTCCTGGATATAAGCGGCTTTCTTTTTGTCTGGTGACATCACCTCGTTCCCTCCGCCCCTGGCTGCTCGTCCGCCCGGTTCGCTTGTGATGGTTGGTTGTTCAGCCGATGAATTGACCGCAACCTGACCACTTTGCAGATCGTAACTCCATCGCTTTCCGTCAGCCTGAAACAAAACAGCTTTATTATCGGCTGAAAAACCTACGTTTTGAAATGGTAGTCGAGCCGCGTCATACGATTTACCCATCGATGCAGACAATGCCGATGCCAGTTTCTGGTGATCAAATGCCAACGAACGCGTTCCTTTTGCGGGATCAACGAGAATAAACTGACTGCCACCAGCCTGTAAATCCCGATACCAGAATCGACCATCGGGCAACCAGTTGGGACGTATAGTAGCATGATCGACAAGCTGTTCGGCGTTGGTCAACAAATACCGTTGTGCCTGTTCATAAGTTTGGGGCGTTAAGACAGCGCGTTGTTGCGCATGAGCGGATAGCGAGAGAAAGACAGAAAAACCGAGCAGTATTTTTTTTGACATCCTGTACAGAATAAGAAGCAGTTGATGAATGGGCTTAAATTTCCTCAAAATTCCTGGATAATACTTTGTGACAATCGACCATTTTTTTGTCCTTCTGACCGTAGGAACGAATCTAAAGCTTGACTAATAAGGTACTTTGAGATTCTTCCCTACGGTCAGAAGGACAAAAAACACGTTTGAACTCCTATTGTCTATCGGTAGAAAACACCTGAAATCAGATTATACACACTAGTAACGAATTAATCAGTCAGCTATGAATCGTTCAACTCAATTCCTTATCGGACTTTTCGCCTTGTTCTTCAGTACATACAGCTATTCTCAAACAACAATCCGTGGCACCGTCGAACGAATAAAGGTTCATGGGAAAGGGTTGGAGGGTAATCTGGAAGGGGATTCACCAGATCGGGAAGTTTCGATTTATTTGCCGCCCAGCTACAAATCATCCACAAAGCAACGCTATCCGGTTGTGTATTTCCTACATGGTTTTACAGATAATGACGGGCAGTGGTACGGAGTTACTAAGCACTGGATCAATCTGCCTACCGTGGTGGATAAGGTGTTTACGGAAGGAAAGGCACAGGAAATGATTATCGTAACACCCAACGCGTATACTCGTTGCCGAGGCAGCATGTATTCAAATTCGGCAACGACCGGCAATTGGGAAGATTACGTTGCGAAAGAACTGGTGAGTTATATCGATAGTCATTACCGAACGATTGCGAAAGCGTCCAGCCGCGGTCTGGCAGGGCATTCGATGGGTGGATATGGAACGATACGAATCGGCCAAAAGCACCCAGAGATTTTTTCTAGCCTGTATTTACTGAGCCCCTGCTGCATGACACCTAGCATCGGACGAACATTCAACCCGGAAGCAATTACCAAAATTGAAGCGGTAAAAACACCCGACGATCTTATTACGGCTGACTTTGGTACACAGGCTTTATTTGCGTCGGCGGCTGCGTGGTCACCCAATCCGCAAAAGCCACCTTTTTTCTCCGATCTACCGATTGAAGACGGTCAGCCACAAGCGGCTGTAACAGCCAAATGGGCGGCCAATGCACCCCTGGCTATGATTGATCAGTACATCTCCAACATAAAACAGCTGACTGCTATCGCCTTCGATGCTGGTAATCGTGATCAAAGTATTGCCGCCAGCAATAAAATACTGGATCAAGTACTGATGAATTACCACATCAACCATACCTACGAGGAATACGAAGGAGATCACATCAACCGAATTGGGGAGCGAATCGAGCAGAAAATGCTTCCATTTTTTTCGAAGCATTTAGGCCGGAAATAAAGAAAGCTAGCGTATGTTTTTTGTCATTCCGATGTAAGAATCTTAAACTTTCCTGGCACTCAGGTAAGGTGACGTTAAGATTCTTCCTTACGGTCAGAATGAAAAAAACAATAAAAACCGCGTTGTATCTACACAGACGCGGTTTTGTCATAAGTGACCTCACCACTAACCCGAGAAACTCCGGCCCATCCGGCTGAAGAATCCACTACGCCCGCCCGATGGACGAACGGTGCGCGTTACCCGCGAGGTGCGAACATTTTCACTGACCTGTCTGGATCGATTATACAAACCGGGGTTTGCATACACGCCCGCACCATACCGTCGCTCGTCGTTGTAATACTGCGGTGATGAAGATCGACCTAACATATACCCCAAACTACCCCATAACAGGGCATTGGCTAACCCGTTGTGATGATGCGCATGATACGCACCAGGGTTATGCAGGTATGTACGTGTCGATTCGTCGTTTTCTACGAGCCGTCGGGCGGCTTCAACGCTTAGTGTATCTCGGTGACCGTCGTAATAACTGACAATAGCTCCGGCCTTTCCAGGATCGGCGTGTTCCTCATCTGTAATTTTGAAATTGCCGGGAGAGGTTTCCGTAATGTACGTGCGAACGCCCTGCCGGAAGCTAGTTTCGGTTCGTGCCTGCTCATCATCGGAACTGTTATTTCCACAGCTTTGGAGCAGAACAGATCCGTTAAGCAGGGCTAAACTAAGGGTTGTACTGAGCGTAATATCTTTGACGCGCCGAAGAACGGCATGTCGGCGAAGGGGTGTCATAGCCTATAATCGTGATAATGAACCACTAAGCTACAAGTCTTATTCCGGCGTTACAACTGAATTGCGGATGAACTGCCTGTAGTGGCTATTCAGTGGTTGTTAGAACGGATGATATTTGGTACCGAATAAAATCGCAATCCCTGCCGATGCGCTCACTACACTCACAACCCGATCACTGCTGTAAACCGCACTTTCCGAGCGAACGCCACCGTTAACGGCTGTTGATTTTAAATTATCAAATGTGAAATCAGCTCGGCTATAGTCGGCATTGAGCAAAATTGCTGTACTTAAGCCCAGGCGATACCGTAGTGACAAACCCCCTCCGTAGGCCATAGCACCACTCTGAGAGCCCGTCGTTTTCAATGACATTTCTGTATGACCGGAGGAGTTATTCATGGCTGTGTTTGGAAGTACAGCCAACGCACGACCCGCCAATAATCGGGCATCGACAGAAAAACGGCCCATTGGCAACGAGAAATAAGGCCCGGCCATCACCGTCATCACCGACCAGTTATCGGCTCTGGCGGTCCAGTTACCTGAATTTTTTTGATAGATGGAACTGAGCATCGCGCCCGTGTTGACCGTATTTCGGTGTTGCTCTCCCCGAATCATCAATCCAACATTTCCCGCAACCCGGTATCCAGCCGATACGTTGAAGGCAAGTCCTTCACCAGCCATACAAGCTTTATCGTCTGTTGGGGAACAACTTGCAAATTGACCAACGGGCAGGCTTGCTCCTACGGATGCAGCAAAAAAACCCTTTTTATCCTGATGCGACAATATGAACGTTTTCTGGCAAAAGGAAGCGGTGGTCATACCGGCTGCTAACACGGTGAAGAAGAGCTTTTTCATGGCCAATTTGTTACTGATAAGTGCTGGTTAGTATCTTATAAACTCACCAAACAAATACAGTGCCACAAATTGGGGAAAGAGTGAATGAGTGAAAGAGCGAAAAATAAGTTTGGCGTCAGCCACTCATTCACTCTTTCGTTCATTGTTAAGAGCGAGATACACGCCATTCGTCCAGCCGAAGCCGTCCTGGTTGGGGTACTCGCCACCGCCGGTCGTTAAGGCGGCATCGACGACGTTGTATTTCTCCATCATCTTGCCCGTCGCCCGGAATACTTTGTCGTTCAGGGCTAACCAGCGATCCCGACCTTCGTTGGCGGTTTCGGAAAAACCATAATTCATTAACCCTCGGTAAACAATCCATTGCAAAGGAGCCCAGCCGTTTGGCCAATCCCATTGCTGACCCGTTTGATTGAGTGTAGTCACCCAACCACCTGCCTGCAGAAAATCGGCTTTCAGTCGATCATGAACACGAGTAGCTTGTTCGGGCGTTGCCAACTTGAAGAATAGCGGAAATACTCCTCCCAGCGTTATCGCTTCAGTTTGTTGGTTAGCAACGGCATCGTAATCATGAAAAAAGCCCGTTTCTTCATTCCAGAATGTCTGCTGAATGGCTCGTTCACGCGCTTTAATCAACGGATCGTACTCATCGTAAGCCATCTTGTATTCGCCAGCCTGAAGTGCTATATTATGCAGTGTCACTTCGAGCCAGTGGAGCAGGCAATTCAGATCGACCGAAACAATATCGGAGGTATGAATCGTAACCATGGCTTTCTGGTCCGAAAACCATCGGCTACTAAAATCCCAACCCGATTCACAGGCCGCGCGAATATGATTGTAGAGTTCGTCTGGAATAACATCTAAGGCGTGCGCTTCCTCCGATAATTCAATTTCCTGCCGATAAGCTTCGGGTCGGGGAGTTGGCGTATTATCCCAATACCTATTTAATAAAGACCCGTCAGGCAGTTGAACAACTCGTTTAAAAATAGGGGCAGCTTCCGCCAATTCCTGCTGTCCGTCCATCCAGAATTCGTACTCGCGTCGGAGTTGTGGACTGTATGTTAACAAGCTTTCGGGGCCATCGATTTCAGCCAGCAGGCTAACCATTAAGGCAAAATAGGGGGGCTGCGACCGACTCAGAAAATATGTCCGATTTCCGTTGGGAATAAAGCCAAACGTATCGATCAGGTACGCGAAATTATCCAGCATCCCCCGAATCAAATCTGTTCGGCCAGCTACTTTCAGACCCAACATCGTGAAGTAGCTGTCCCAATAGAAAATCTCGCGAAAGCGACCACCAGGTACGATGTAAGGGTGAGGCAAGGGCACACGCGAACTCCCTTCTACGGGCGGATCGGCCGGACGGGTTAATCGGTCCCATAGCCGATTTATGTGTTCGGTAGTACTGATAGTCCGATCACTCAGGTAATCGCTGGCGACCTTTTCGGGTACGAAAAAATATTCATGCACAAACGTGCTCAGGTCGAAATCAGGTTTGCTTTTTTCTGCTTCGTAAAGAGCAACCAGATTTTCAGGAGCCAACTTTGGAACGCAATCGACAAAGGTTTTAGAGTCGGCAAAAACACGACTTAACTGCACGTCATGAAACAAACTACCAAAGAGCTGGTCGGGCGATTGAGGAAACAGCGACGTTGTCAAAATAAGAGTGGACAATGGTTTAGAGAGTGTAACCCAAAATTGGCGGTTTTGTCATAGCTTCAGGTTGATTGATCTAGTAAAAATGTGAATTATCCAATCATAACCAGTCAAAATAATACAGGCAAACTCGTATGTTTAGTGTTCCAAAATTGATAACCACCGTATCGCTATGAGCTATTGGCGCATAAAACTCTCGTTATTACTCAATTATTTCGTCTTCGCCATCCTGCTAAATAGTGTTGGAACGGTGATTTTGCAGGTTCAAAATAACTATAGTGTCTCGGAGTCAGCGGCCAGCGTGCTCGAAGCCTTTAAAGATCTAACGATTGCCTTTGTATCGTTTATAGTAGCCTCTTACATCACACGAATTGGCTACAAACGGGCGATGCTTTTTGCGCTTGGTTTAGTCACGTTAGCCTGCTTACTCATGCCGCAGGTCCCGACTTTCTGGACGACGAAACTATTATTTGCCGCTACCGGAGCCGGTTTTGCGTTGATCAAAGTTTCCGTATTTGCCACGATCGGGCTGATCACCAACGACTCAAACGAGCATGCCAGTTTTATGAATTTTCTGGAATCGTTTTTTATGATTGGCGTCCTATCTGGCTATTTTCTGTTCAGTGCTTTTGTCGATGATAAGAATTTACAATCTACCTCGTGGCTACAGGTTTACTACGTTCTGGCGGGGATAGCCATTGCGGCTTTTTTACTTCTGCTCAGCACGCCCATCGACGAATCGAATGTACAGGATAATGTTGCCCGAAAGCTTACCGATGATCTTGCTGGTATGCTTCGACTAGCCATTACACCTATTGTCTTAGTATTTATCGTAACGGCATTTGTGTATGTATTGATGGAGCAGGGCATTATGAGTTGGCTCCCGACGTTTAACAGCAAAATTCTTAAGTTGCCCACCTCGCTTAGCATTCAGATGGCGAGTATTCTAGCTGCCTCAACAGCCGCCGGACGTTTTCTGGCGGGCGTATTGTTAAGCCGAATTTCGTGGTATTGGTTGTTAATGATCTGTCTTGTCGTATCGGCTGGGCTTGTCTTAGTAGCCCTTCCGCTGGCCTCTTCTGTTGGCAATCAAGCCGTGACAGGTTGGGGAGATGCCCCCGTAGCCGCATTCGTGTTCCCGCTGATCGGGCTATTTATTGCGCCTATTTATCCGGCCATTAACTCCGCCATCCTGAGTAGTTTACCACTGCGGCAACACGGCCCGATGGCAGGTTTGATCGTTATTTTCTCAGCCCTTGGCGGCACAACAGGATCAATTATTACCGGGAACGTTTTTCAAACGTATGGCGGACAAACAGCCTTTTATTTCTCGCTTATTCCTATCAGCCTGTTAATCGTATTCATCACTCTATTCAAACGAATGCAAGCCAAAACGGGCATTGAAGTGAAACAAACGGCAGGTATGGCGGGACACTAAATGATGTAGGATGTATAATATATTTTCTCACGTGAAATAGCCGTAAAAAATACATCCTGCATCCTACATCTTACCTCATTTTCCGTATCCCGGTCCCATAAGCAATTGCCCCGGTCGCTGGCCGTTATGCTGACCGTTTTCTACAACAGGAACACCGTTGACTAATACATAGGAAATCCCGGTTGTATAGGCATGGGGCTGGTCGTAGGTAGCTTTATCAGAAACGGTTTTTTCGTCGAAAATAACAATGTCGGCAGCATAGCCGGAGCGCAGTAAGCCCCGATCAGTCAGGCGGAAACGCTGGGCAGGCAAGGACGTCATTCGGCGAATCGCTTCTTCGAGCGGAATCACGTGCCGCTCGCGCACGTAACGACCTAATACGCGGGCATTGGTTCCGTAAGCGCGGGGATGTGGCATTCCTGAACCAAATTTGGCAACGCCCGCATCTGACGCAATCATAGTATTCGGATACCGCAAAATATGCTCTACGTCCGTTTCCGACATTGTATGGTAAACCATCTGAATGCGCTTCAAATTGGCTTTCTCCATTAAATCCATCACCAGATCAGCCTCCGTTTCGGGCGAATTTTTACGACCTAACTTCTGGTTGATTGCACTAATACTCAACCCATTGAATGTGGTGTCCGGTTTATAACTGGCAACGACAGCATACTCGTAATTTTTCCGTAAATTTTTCTTGAGCGACTCCAGCATCTCAGTCCGAATTTTTGCCCGAGTTACCGGATCACGAAACCGGACCAACACCGCCGAATCGCCATCGGCCAACGCCCATGTAGGCAGAATACTTTCTAGCGATGTACTGGAAGCGGTGTACGGATACTGATCGACAGTTACGTCCAAGCCCTCCCGACGGGCCGCTTCAACCAATTCAACTGTTTCGGTGCTTTTACCCCATAAAGGCTTACTGGCTACTTTAAAATGCGAGATTTCGACTGGAATATTGGCTTCCCGACTGATCTGAATAGCTTCTTCGACAGCCTGCTTTACATTTTGGCCTTCATTGCGAATATGAGACGCATAAACACCTCCATAGCGCGACGCCATTTTTGCCAAATTCACCACTTCGGGCGTGTGGGCATACGTTCCGGGCGTGTAAATCAATCCGGTCGATATACCGACCGCGCCATCTTTCATCGCCTGTTCGACTAGCATTTCCATTTCGGCCTGTTCTTTTGGGGTTGGGGCGCGGAAGGCCATTTTCATTACTTTCAACCGCACCGAATTATGACCGATCAGCGAACCCACATTGATCGACGTTTTCTGAGTCCTCAGCGTATCGAAATACAGTTTCAGATTCGAGCTCGAGCCGCCACAATTACCCGTTATAACGGTCGTAACGCCATCGTGAATAAAATTAGGTGCTCCCGGTTGAGCCTCCAGACTGCCTTCTACGTGCGCATGTACATCAATAAAACCGGGTGCCACGATCAACCCTTTTGCGTCGATAGTTCGCTTGGCGTCCGAACTTATCAACGCACCTAACCGAACGATGTGTCCGTTTTGTACTGCTACATCAGCATATATCCACGGGTTGCCAGTCCCATCAACGACACGGCCATTTTTAATGATCAGGTCGTAAGTTTGAGCCTTGGTCAGTTGTGCAGTGAGCAGCAAAAAAAGAGCTGGAAGTAAACAAAATTTCATCAGGTTGTAGAGGAAGTTAAAACAGAAAATCACGTATCAATATGGCCCTTTTTCTCCTCAAAATCAACCTGTGTATTATTGACTCCTAGACAAGTTTGTAAAGAATTCCTGTATCTGTGTCCTCACAGACGCCTTGCCAGAGGAAGCAATTGCTGACGCATGGGTATCTGTGAGGACACAGATACAGGAATTTTTAATTCTCACTCCGTTAACAGAAACGGGATGCCTTTGCAAAGGCATCCCGTTTTGATTTGCTTACTGCTCGTCGGCGCTGGGGCCGTAACTACCCGGAATTGGAATATCCAACAATCGGAGGAAGACGCCCATTTGAGCACGGTGATGAACGATCTGATTGAGCGCTGTGCGAATGACTTCATGCCTGGGCGATGTGAAATAAACGATTTCGCCATTACGCAGCGTCCAGGGTTCATTAAGAATAGCCTCATTCTCAGGTACCAGCTGAGATTTCCCATTAGCTAGACAGGTTTCGAGATACGTCATTAATTCGGCCGTGTTGTTGATGTGGTCTTCCTGATAAGGGTTCTTTTCAAAATCCAGTCCATCGGTTGTTATGGCCATCGTCACCCAGGTTGGTAGGTTAGCAATGTGCGAAGCCAGACTTCGAATGGTCATGCTTTTTTCGTGGGGTCTCCAATCGTATTTGTCGTCAGGAATGCGTTCTAACATTTTGCGAGTAGTTTGCGCTTCTTGTTCCATTTCTTCCAAAAACAGCGGAATGAGTTCCATAGAAATTTGTTTGGTTTATTGTTGAAACAAAGGTAGAAGCACCTAATGACAGCCCTATGTCAGTAGGGTTTTGAGGAAACTCACCAAACTCAAACAAATTTTCAATTACCTTGCAACCACAGCTGGAAGCGTGATTTCTCTTAAAAAAGTAGTCTTTCTCAGCCTATTTGTATCCCATGAAACGACTCCTGTTTTTCCTGTTCGTCAGTCATGCCTCAATCGGTTTTGCTCAATCAACAAAACCTATTTTTTCGACGCCGTTAAGTCCACGTCTAGCCAATTATCAGATTGATGTAACGCTTGATCCAGCAGAAAAAAAATTAACCGGACGAGAAACGCTTACCTGGCGTAATGCGTCGAACGATGTAATCCGGGAGTTGCAGTTTCATTTGTATCTCAACGCCTTCCGCAATGAACAATCCACATTTATGCGCGAATCAGGCGGGCAATTGCGTGGTGACCAAATCGACCTGAATTCGAAGGAAAATCCATACGGCTGGATCGATGTCGTTTCGATGAAAAGACGTGGAGAAAGCCAGAAGGCATCGGAAGCTTTGGCCTACGAATTTTTCCAGCCCGACGACCAAAATAAGTCCGATCACACCGTGATCCGAGTTCCGCTTAGCAAACCTGTCGGGCCGGGCGAGACCATTGTTTTAGACATTGCTTTTCGGGCAAAACTTCCGAAAATCTTTGCTCGGACAGGGTTTAGCCGCGATTTCTTTATGGTTGGGCAGTGGTTTCCGAAAATTGGCGTTTATGAACCAGCTGGCACTCGCTATGCCAAAGTCGGACAGTGGAATTGCCATCAATTTCATGCCCACTCTGAGTTTTACGCAGATTATGGCGTTTATGACGTCACTATGACAACACCCAAAGATTACTGGGTAAGCGCAACGGGACTGTTTCAATCCGAAAAACTCCATCCCAACAACACGAAAACAATTCTCTACCGCGCTGAAGATGTAGTCGATTTTGCGTGGACGGCTTCTCCGCATTTTCAGGTGGTTAATGACAAATGGAAACGCCCCTCAGGAGGAGAAGTCAGTCTTGAAGTAGTGATGCAGCCTGAACATCTAGCTCAGGCCAAACGCCATCTGGACGCAGCCAAAGCCGCCCTCACTTATTTCGATAAGTACGTTGGCAAATACCCTTTCCACAACCTAACCATTGTCGATCCTCCGCTTCATGCCAGCGGCTCATTTGGTATGGAGTATCCTACATTAATTACGGCTGGAACAACTTGGGGCATGCCAACAGGAGCCCGATTTCCAGAAATGGTAACGGTCCATGAGTTTGGTCATCAATACTTTATGCAATTATTGGCAACGAATGAATTTGAAGAAGCCTGGCTCGATGAGGGATTCAATCAATATTACGAAGGCCGGATTATGGACGCTACTTACGGTGTTCGCCAATCGCAGCTTGATCTATTTGGCTTCCGAATGGGCGACCTGGAAAGTTCACGTGATGGGTATGTACATCAGGATAATCCGGCTGTTGGCTCTTCGTTTGGCAATACTTGGGAATTAACTCCTGGTCAGTATGGCGTGTTAACCTATTCTAAAACAGCAACCTGGCTCCGAACGCTGGAAGGATTGGTGAGTCGACCAGTCATGGACGAAATCATGCAGACCTATTTCATCCGTTGGAAATTTAAGCATCCCAATGGTCAGAACTTCATCGATATTGTCAACGAAATTGTGCCGAAACGATTAGGTAGTAAATACGGTCCAAACATGAACTGGTTTTTCGATCAGGCTTTGTATGGCGACCATGTAATTGATTATGAACTGCTCAGCATCCGAAACAAGTCCGCTCAATCGATCATAACCGTACAGCGAAACGGTGACGGCAAAATTCCAGTCGATATTTTGGTACATTTCGACAATGGAAAAGAGTTGATGTTGTTCTGGGATGGAAAAGCTCGACAACGGCAGTTTACGGTTTCTGAAGATGCGAAAGTCTTGTGGGCGACTGTCGATCCGAAGCAGAAGATTTACATGGATACAAACTTGAATAATAATAGTTTAACCCTCAAACCATCGTCGGCACCGGCGGCTAAATTTGCGACAAAATTCCTGTTCTGGATTGAAAACTGGATGCAGTGGCTAGCCTGGCTGGCATAAGCACAAACTACTTTTTTGTGTACCTTTCGGGGAAATAAAGGCTGTCTACTCTAAGCATTTTTCCATAAACTAGACGCCTGAATAAATTCTCATCGATACGATGACCTTTTCTGAAATCACCTCCCTTTTAAAGGTTGAGTTTGGCATTGAACTACAAATAAATACCCAAAATCTTCAACCTTATTTGATTGTCCCGTCCAATCAACTTGTCTCCGTCTGCCAATTTTTGCGGGATGACGAACGGCTTTTTTTCGATTTACTGTCGTGCGTAACAGGCATTGATAATGGGCCAGAAGCGAATACGATGGAAGTCGTTTATAACCTCACGTCTATCCCCTACGAGCATAGTTTAATGCTGAAAGTAATTGTACCTCGCACGAGAAAATTGCCTTCTGTACCGAGCCTAGCACATATCTGGCGAACTGCCGACTGGCACGAACGGGAAGCCTTCGATCTTGTCGGTATCCAGTTTGAGAATCACCCGGATTTGCGTCGGATTCTACTTCCGAACGACTGGGTTGGCCATCCATTACGGACAGACTATGAAGAGCAAGAACAGTATCACGGTATAAAAACCAAATGAGGCTATTTTGCATTTACTACATGTTTATGTATTTCATTTGTCTTAACGGTGTCTGTTCTCTGAAGCAATGAAAAATTATTACCTGTATCTTTTCTGTAGTCTATTACTTTGTCTGTCAGCCGATTTCTGCGCGGCTCAGACTGATTCAGTAATCGTTACAGGTCGCATAAAAAACCTTTCGGCCCAACTCTACCGCGAATCGCCAACGGTATTTATTAGCCGAAATAATATTCTGCAAGCCAATCGCGAATTGGTACGTCCGGCTCCATTGAATGTTGACGGAACATTTCGGGTATCAATGCCGCTGATTTATCGGCAGGAAGAAATGTATTTCAACTACGGGCGAATTTCTACAGCCTTTCTGGCTTCGTCGGGTACGCTAACGATCGAACTGGATGCCGATTCGCTTTTTTCGGTGGCCGTTCCGTTTCGGTTTGGCGGGGTGAACGCCCAGGTAAATAATCAATTTGCTCGTTATAAAGCTTTTGAAGCAACGTATGCTAATAAGCCCGATGGCAAAAAACTAACCGCTCAGGTAAATGGTGTAAGTGACGAGGCCGTTTACCGAATTGTTTCCAGTGCGTATCAAGCTCCTTTTCAGGCATTTGCCTCTAAGGAAAAGGGGACTATTTTCCCGCTTCTCAGGCGCTGGGTTACTTATTCGGACCGCTATAATGCAGCCGCGTTCATATACGATAAAGCCACATACGAAAACGAAAATATTAGCAAATCAATCACCGATTCACTACGACCGGCAAACGATCAATTACTGACAGCAGCTCGCGCAACGGCCATGAACCGCTTCGCCAGCTACGCAAACCAACGGCTTTTAACCGAAACTGGTGGCAGAACGAATGGTCTGACAGTAAGAGCTTTAGCACTCCTACTTGAACGATACGGAAAAAACATAACAGCTTCGGAACGGATGCGCCTGCATGAATATGCCACAGCGAATTCAGCCCGTCAGAATGATCTTCGTTTCTTTGATGGTATTATAAAACGAAGCCCGGATACGCTTCAGCGACTGGTTAATTACGAAACGCTCATTCAACGTGCAATTCGTCAATTTGATAGCACAGCAGTGGATTATCTGTCTGCCTATATTTTAGCCTCTTCTCTGCCTACGGTTACGCTCGATTTCTCCCGTTTACTATACGACTATGCCCGCCCTCAGGTGAAAGACCCCGCTCTGATTCAGTCTCTTCATGAGTTATACCAGCTTGAGACAAAAGATAGCACTCAAATACGATCAGCGATACAGACCTTACGAAAAGCAGGTCGGGAAGCTAAAAGTCTGGAAATCTCATCAGGTATATTCGTTACACGCAACGACTTCGGTAGGGGTTCATCCCTTTTAGATCAGGTGATTAATGCCAATCGAGGAAAGGTAATCTATCTGCTCGTTGTTACGCCTTCCGATGAAGCCGCACGCCAGGCAGCATTGGACGCTCAGCGTTTACGAAGCTTTTATAGTTCGCGTGACTTCGCGCTGATTTATATCCCCATGAGTGAAACCGACAAATCGCTCTGGCCCGAACTCGCCACACGTTATAAACTTACTGGAGATCATTTGTTATTAACTGATTCTCAACTCTATGACGCCATCGAGCGATTACGTCCCGATGGTGACGTGTCAGCAGCCGTACTTAATCGGACTGGAAAGATCGTAAAACGAAACGCGCCCTTACCGGGCGCGCTCGAAGAAATCAGGAAACTGATTGACAAAAATTTATAGGTTACAACCCATACTGATCCAGCAGATACACCAGCGATGCCATGGATGCAGCACCTAATTCAAGTTCCCGCTGGCTAACGGCTTCAAAGGTATCAATGGTGGTATGGTGGTAATCGAAATAGCGTTGCGAATCGGGCTTGAAGCCAAATAAAACCGTTCCTAATTGCGCTAGTGGACCAATATCAGCTCCTCCACTACCCGCACCAATTTCAGCCAGACCATAAGGTGCCAGCAACGGTTTCCAGGGTGCCACTTTCGCCCGTTGCTCGGGCGTACCCACAATACCAAACCCACGCGGAGTAAATCCACCGTTATCGGATTCAACAGCGGCAATGTGTTTCTCGTTATTTTTTTTCGCCAGATCAGCGTATTGAATACCCCCACGAAGTCCGTTTTCTTCATTCATGAACATAACGGCACGAATCGTACGCTTCGGTTTGATACCCAATGATTTCAGAATACGCAGTACGTCAATCGACTGTACACAACCGGCTCCATCATCGTGAGCGCCTTCGGCCAAATCCCAGGAGTCTAAGTGTCCACCTACGACAATAATTTCGTCGGGTTTTTCGCTCCCTTTGATTTCTCCAACTACATTATAGGATTTCGCATCAGGCAGCGTTTCGCAGTTCTGTTTGAAATAAAATGTCAGGTTTGGGTTTTCCTGCAACGACTTGCTTAATAAATCAGCGCCATTTGTGCTAATAGCTGCTGTTGGAATCAGCGCAACGCCCGTAGCATAGCGCATACCACCAACGTGCGGATGGTCGTCGTGAAGCGTGGTCATCGAGCGGACAATAGCGCCAACAGCGCCTAGTTTAGCGGCTTCAGTAGCTCCATTAGCCCGCTGTTCAACGGCCCCGCCGTAGGCCTCAAACGTATTGATTTTATTGGGGTCCATCGGGCGATTATAGAAAACAATCTTCCCTTTCACCTTATCAGGACTCATTGCCCGCAATTCCGCAAAGCTTTTGACTTCAATAACGCCTGCCGAAACACCTTTAGGCCCTGTTGCTATTGAGCCCCCCAAGGCCGCAATTGGTACCGTAATTTTCAGTTTTCCGTTCTGGATGTAAGCTTCTTCTTTTGCACCGCGTACCCAATGTGGCACCATCACATCCTGCAAAAACACCCGGTCGAAGCCTTGCTGCTCCATCACTTGTTTGGTCCAGTCAACAGCTTTTTGCGCTCCGGCCGAGCCACTCAATCGCGGGCCTATTTTCTTGGTTAAATATCGAAGCCATTCGTAGGATTTCCCATTCGAGAGTGCTTCGTTATAAATCTTTCGGATCGTCACAGAGTCAGCGTTCTGGGCGTAACTATACCCTACGATCAGGCTTAGAAGAAGTGTAATTGTTTTTTTCATCCAAGATGGTTGTATTGGTTAAAAAGGCAAGATACAGAAACGCCCGGCTACTTCACAGCAGTCGGGCGTTTTGTATTTCTATTCAATTATATGTTTATGGCTCGGTTGTCCGTTGCGGCCAGACAAGCTTCTTTAAACGCTTCTGTATAAGTCGGGTGAGCGTGCGACATGCGGGACACATCTTCGGCTGATGCCCGGAATTCCATCGCCGTAACGGCTTCAGCAATCATATCAGCAGCACGAGCACCAATCATGTGAACACCCAGAATTTCGTCGGTTTCTTTGTGTGCCAACACTTTTACCAATCCATCCACATCCATACTCGCCCGCGCGCGGCCCAACGCCTTGAACGGAAATGAACCGACTTTATAGGGGATTCCCTCCTTTTTCACTTCTTCCTCCGTGTATCCGACCGAAGCAACTTCTGGCCAGGTATACACTACACCTGGAATCAGACGGTAATGAATATGGGGTTTCTGCCCTACAATAGTTTCGGCAATAAACGTACCCTCTTCTTCAGCTTTATGCGCCAGCATAGCTCCACGAATAACATCGCCCAACGCGTAAATATGTGAAACGCTCGTACGCAAATGCTCATCCACCTCAATACGGCCACGTTCGTCGGTTTTCAGGCCAGCGGCTTCCAGATTTAAGCCATCCGTATACGGACGACGACCGACCGAAACTAAGCAATAATCACCAGTGAGCGTGGTTTGTTCACCTTTCGGCGTATCCATCGTTACGACTACTTCATCACCTTTATTTTCAACCTTCGTGACTTTATGGCTGAAATAGAAATCTGCACCGAGTTTTTTAACGACTTTCTGAAGTTCCTTACCCATCGTTTTATCCATGGTCGGAATCATCGAATCGGCAAACTCAACGAACGACACTTTGGCTCCGATTCGAGCATAAACCGAGCCGAGTTCAGCACCAATAACCCCAGCACCGATCACAATCAGATGTTTTGGAATTTCTTTAAGGGTTAAAGCTTCCGTTGAGGTAATAACTCGCTTCTTATCAATCGGCATTGATGGAAACGACGATGGTTTCGAGCCGGTTGCAATAATGATGTTCTTGCCCGTGATGGTCTGCTCCGAACCATCGGATTTGGTAATTTTTATAGTATGTGGATCAACAAACGAACCGACGCCATGAATCTCATCGATCTTGTTTTTCTTCATCAGATAGGTAATTCCTTTGGTCGTCTGATCAACAACACTTGCTTTCCGGGCAATCATCTGCGCCAAATCGACCTCCAAATGATCGAGCTTGATACCATGTTCAGCAAACGTGTGAGCTGCGTTGTAATAATGTTCCGTTGAGTCGAGCAATGCCTTGGACGGAATACAGCCTACATTCAGGCAGGTACCACCCAGAGCTGGGTATTTCTCAATGATGGCGGTTTTTAGGCCCAGTTGCGCACAACGAATAGCCCCGGTATAACCGCCGGGCCCCGAACCAATCATAATAACATCGTATTCCATAGAATTAGAAAAAAAGACGACTTATAAAGACAGACAAAAGACTCAGAAAGAAAGATAATAGAGCGCTAACATACCTTGCTTCACACATATAACACCTTTCTTCGAAACAAAATGCAAATTTGGGCTAGAATTTGATTACCCAAACCGATTTGCAAAAAATCGTGTTGGTGGTACTATAAAGCCCTTGCCGCTCTGGGCCATTTTGTCTTGTTTATGCGCCTTTTTTTTTCCATTCTCTTGCTTGCTTCGCTGGGACTCAGCAGTTGTACCGATTCCACTCAACAGACTCAGCCAGCCATTTATTACGATGTTTTAAGCTTTGTCAAACGGCAGATTGCCGATCTGTCAGATCAAAAGCCGCTTGTTAATAAATCGGTGGCGATCAATGAGAAACAGAATCAGCAAATTACCCACGATATTAACTGGGAGCGTGAACTGGAATTATTTACACAGGCTGATATCAATAAACCTGCACTTCAGGGCAGCTATCAGATTATTCGCCCTGATTCCCTCACCTATCAGTATTTATTGAAAGATTCAACCGAACATTTAATTGTTCGTTCCCTCTTTGTAAAACTAGATTCTCTAACTCGCCAGCCCCGCCGGATTGAAGCTAGCTTATATACCAGCAATCCGCTTTACACATCAAAGCGTAATCTGTTACTCGAAAGCGGGCCTAAGGGAGAACAGTGGCGTGTGCAACATTATAAATTATCGGGCTATCAGAAACTTCCTTATTTCGATAAAAATGAGTTTTTAGTCGAAGGAAAAGTACAATAGCAACTCAGGCCGTGGCTAGATTTGGTAATACGGGTAGGATAAAAATAAAGGTAGTTCCTTCGCTTGGGCCTGAGTGAATTTCGTAACGACCCTGAATCAGATCCATTCGCGCCTGAATGTTATGCAGTCCCATACCTGACGCATCGGCTGGATTCATGCCACAGCCATTGTCTTTCACAATCATATTCAGTTCATTATTGAACCGTTTAAACAGAATCGTTGCTTCAGTAGCCTGCGAGTGCCGAATGATATTGCTGCACAATTCGATACAAATCGAATACAGATTGAATTCAGCAGTTTTTCCTAGACGCGGTAATTCAGCGTTCTCTAAATGAAACTCAATTTTCTGACTGATATTGAGCTTATGAACCAAACGCGTCAATGCTTCTGACAGACCCTGTTTTTCTAATTCGTCTGGTTGAAGATTGTGCGATAAGTAACGAATTTCAGCGAACGCTTCTTTACTCATATTCAGTAGATTATGATAAATCTGCTGTTCCCGATCACCCATCTTCGCCGGGTTTAAGGCGGATAAACTAGTTTTAATAGCAGCCAGCAATCCCCCCAAACTATCGTGTAGATCAGCCGCCATTCGCTTCCGTTCAAGCGTTTGTCCCCGCAACAAGGCTTCTTCAATTTCACGGTTTTTAGCCCTAAGTTGATCGTTAGCGAGTTTTAATTCTGCTGTTCGGGCTAATACTTTATCCTCCAAATCGGAATTCAGCGCTTCGATCTCAAGTTTCTGACGATTAATCAGCCGATTTTTTCGGTAGTATACAGCCAGGAATCCCAACAGCATCGCCAGCCCGCCAATCAATACAATCCGCAGTAAACTGGCTTGCTCAATATCATGACTGAGTTTATCTATATGCGCTCGTTGCTCCAACCGGCTCTTCTGCGATTCGGCCCGCAATCGCTCAGTTTCAATCCATTGCTTTAGGTGATTCATCCGGGTTTCGCTCGCCAATTGCTCCCGCTCCGACTCAGCCCGAACCCGCTCCAGTTCCGCTTGTCGACGTACATTCAGTAACTGTTGCTGTTGGATAAACCGCTCTTTTTCAGCAGCAATTCGAACCTGATTGACATCATATTTTTTTTGTACAGCCGATAATTCATCGATACGCTTAAGATTGGTCAAGCTATCACGAAGCATGCTGTATTCTTCATACATGTTTAACGCCTGAACGGGTTGATTAGCTTGCCGATAAGCTCGATATAAAGACTGGCTTGCCATTTGCCGTAAGCGCGTATTGCCAGACTCCCTCGCAACAACAATTGCCTTTTCACCAAATTCAATAGCCAATTTCGGTTGACTAGTTAGCGTATAGGACTCTGACAACCTTGCCCAAACAGCAGCCTGTCCGATCATATCCTTTAATTGGGTCCAGACGGCTAAACTTTCTTCAAATACCTTAATCGCTCGCTCGGGTTGCCGTCGGCTGATGAAAAAATCACCCAATCGCTCATCAGCATAGGCAAGGTTTATCTGCGAATGGGTATCTAGTGCAATTTGTCGACTTGTTTCGTATTGTTGCCTTGCCTGCTCATACTGTCCTCTGCTCTCATATATCTCTCCAATCTGAGCAATCGCCTGACTGGTTAGCAATTGACGGTTTTTAGGCGTTAAGGATGTATTGAAACTAAGTGACGTCAATGAATGCTGGTAGCTCATCAACGCCTTGTCATCCTCTTTCAAGAGCATATAGATGTCGCCCATATTCATCTCCACCTGCCAACGAGGGGAGTTTTCACGGGGCAATTTCCTACATAATTCAGATGCCCGTTGATTGATTTGGAGTGCATAAGGGTAATCTGCTTTGATGGTTCGGATGTAAAACTCCTGTAGCATCATTGCCCGAACAGTGTAGAGGTCATTGTGATACAACAACGATTGCTCTTCCAATTTCTTTGCATATAGGAAACTACTGTCGCGCTGTACACCTCGCATCTGCTTGAAAACAAGGGCCATAAAGCGTATACCTTCTAATCGCAGCGTATCATTAACTCGACTCCGGGGTAATCGGTCAGCAATTTGTCGATGGGTTCGTCCCAACGTCAGCAAGCTGTCCATATAAGCTGCGTCAGTGCGCCGGTCAAAATTCAGTTCTGGTAATTTTGGGCATGGCTGAGCCAGGCAGGTTATATACCCGCCGAGCAGCACCAATCCAATCCAGACCGACCTCATAGAATAATACTCACAAAAGTAAAGCGGATATATGCGCGCTGTCTTATCGCTTAATCATCTCATTAAACGTGATATCGGTACGAAAATAAGGATTTAGTAAAGTAAATCAAGGTATTGCCTATACATAGGTATATTTTACACAACGTATAAAGGTGGCGAACTTCTAAGTAACCAAATTAATTTAACCCTACGATTAGCTTTTATCCGGTAAATATCCCTTTACTTTACAACGCAAAAAAAATTAATCTCTTTTTTAAACGGTTGGCCTATAAATTGAATCTATACATATGCATTCAAACGTAAGTACAATTAATTCTCCGAATAAGCTATATTTGGCAAGAAGAAACACTTACAGTATTTTTTCTTGTTGGAAATAGAATTTTTAAAGGAAAAAGCTATTGTTTGGCAGATTTTTTGTACTGTTTATTTGGATTTAAACAGAAAAGTTTAGTATCTTCAAGGCTGGATCACGGTAAGAATATAAAAAACATAACCCCCTCATACACTATCGGAACACAACTCTACGTTACCTAATTGTCTTACTGAAAATGGAAAAAGCCCAGGTAAACGACAGTGAGTTGATTTCCCTGTATATCCGTGGTAATGAAAAAGCCTTTGCCAAACTCGTGCAACGGCACAAATCGAAGATCTATACCACTATTTATCTGATTGTAAAAGATCAGTACATAGCAGAAGATTTAATGCAGGACACGTTTATTAAAGCCGTGGACACGCTTAAATCCGGTAGATACAACGAGGAGGGAAAATTTCTACCCTGGATTATTCGAATTGCTCACAACTTGGCCATTGACTATTTCCGAAAAGATAAACGCTACCCCAGTGTGGTGTTTGAAGACGGAAGCAGTGTGTTCAACACGCTTGAGTTTGCCGAAGACTCGGTTGAGTCGATGCAGATTCGCCAAGAAACACACGAGCATTTGCGCGAGTTGATCCAGCGATTGCCAGAACAACAACGTCAGGTGCTCATTATGCGGCACTACGAGGAAATGAGTTTCCAGGAGATTGCCGATGCAACCGGCGTCAGTATCAACACGGCATTGGGACGTATGCGTTATGCGCTGATCAATCTGCGCAAGCAACTGAGCAAACGTTCGCCGAGTTATGATAAAAACCTTTACACAAGATGATGTGATCCGGTATGTCTATGAGGAGACCTCGCCAGAGGAAAACCTGCTCATTGAAGACGCCCTGATGTCGGAACCGGAATTGATGACGTTCTTCCTCGAATCCCTCGAATTGAGGGCTTTGATGAATAAGATAGAACGCCAGCCAAGACCGAATACGATTCAGTCTATTCTGGATTATTCCAAAAACCATCCCGCAAATCCACCGGCCCGAACACGACATTCGTAATTTGTGGCGGTTGTTAGGCAACGCGGTCTGAAACCGTATAGCCGAAAGTGAATTGATAGCTCTGTAGAGCGTCAATTCGCTTCCGGCTATACGGTTTTCTGCGCTATTTTTTACATGTTATGCAAAAGAAAGAACGGTTTCGGCGTTTTATTGACTATTTCACAGAGCACTATCCCGAACCCAAAACAGAGTTGAATTTCGATAATCCGTACGAATTACTGGTGGCGGTCATTTTATCAGCCCAGTGTACCGATAAACGAATTAATCAAATCACTCCTGCCCTATTTACCCGGTATCCAGAAGCCGAATCCCTTGCGGCAGCTTCTGTCGATGAAGTATTCAGCTATATCTGCAGCGTGTCTTACCCCAACAACAAGGCAAGGCATCTGGTTGGAATGGCAAAAGCGTTAATGGAAAAATTTGGCGGAGAAATTCCTGCTACCCTGGAAGAACTGCAGACCTTACCGGGAGTTGGTCGCAAAACAGCCCATGTAATTTTATCCGTTGTTTACAACGAACCGACTATGGCAGTAGATACGCACGTTTTTCGGGTTTCGCACCGATTAGGTCTGGCTCCCTTAACAGCTACTACCCCCTTATCCGTCGAAAAAGCGTTGATGGCCCATATCCCGAAAGTATATGTTCCGAAAGCGCATCACTGGCTCATTCTACACGGGCGTTATATATGCCTGGCCCGTGCTCCTAGGTGCAACGCCTGTGCATTAAAGGAGTTTTGTAAATATTATGAAAGTATCTGAACCAGGATTTTTATGATTTAACTGACTGACTTTGATTCCGAACCACACGGGCGGCCCCTCGGGATTGAACGGATTTTCGGACTAAGCTGATTTTGTTTTACCGCTTTGTTGAAGCGTTACCATCAGTTACAAAATCGTAGTCGGTCAGTTAAATCATAAAAATCCCGGTTCGGATTAGTACTGTTCCGTACTGGCGAAGAAGAAATTACTTTCGATTTCAGCGTTTTCGTCAGAATCGGAACCATGAATAGCATTCGCTTCCATTGATTTAGCATATAGCTTACGAATCGTTCCTTCTTCAGCCTGAGCTGGATTGGTTGCGCCAATCAGTTTACGGAAATCGGTAACGGCGTTCTCTTTTTCCAAAATCATCGGAATGATGGCTCCCGACGACATATATGTCCGCAGGTCGTTGTAAAACGGGCGCTCTCGGTGAACGGCATAAAATTGACCAGCGCGCTCGCTTGTTAGCTGCGTTTTTTTAATTGCTACAATCCGGAAACCAGCTTCTTCAATGTGTTTGATGATTGCTCCCGTATGCCCCGCTTCAACAGCGTCGGGCTTAATCATGGTGAATGTACGATTTGTTGCCATCAGGGGATATTGATATCCAAATTTTATTTGGGCGCAAAGGTAGGTACTTTTCATTTAGGAGCATACACTACACCGAAAACATCCCTAAACTGGTATAAATGGCACTCTACAAGTTGTCGTATTTCGCAAACGCACCTTATCTTGGCCCTAAGTCAACCAGAGTTAAGTTTTATTAGACAACATTATATATGCCGCACTCATCTTAGTGGAACACAGATAATTATTAGTTCAATATTTTCTAAAGCGTAATATTGTTTGAAGCAGTCCACAAAGCTTATATAGATTAGTAAATCATAAATAGCCAGCATAAAGCATACCTATTGTTTATTTACGAATCTGCATACAGCCAAGCATTATTTTCATGAATAAAAATAATTTTGATTTTCTTAGATTTATTTTTGCTTCTGTTGTTGCGTGTAGACATATCATAGACTTATCAAAAAAAATACAAAACTATTTTTTCTAGAGCCGTATTTTGATTCCTATATGGGGGCTACTGTTTTTTTTGTAGTAAGTGGTTTTTTAATATGGAAAAGCTATGCCTCAACACATAATTTTTCTTCTTATTTTGAAAAGAGAGCACGGAGAATTTTACCTGCTTATTTGGCATTTGTTTTTATAGCCATAATTAGTCTTGCCTTTGTAAGTCGATTATCGCTCCATGATTATTTTACAAGCAAACAATTATATACATATGTGTTTGCTAACCTCACATTTCTAAACTTTATTCAGCCATGCCTACCTGGCGTTTTTGACGAAAATTGGCAATGTGCTGTCAATGGCGCTCTATGGACAATAAAAGTCGAAATTATGTTTTATTTCTTTGTTGCTTTGTTTTATACTATTATTAATAGAGTATCTCGAAAATATATTTTATTAATTGCCGTCTATTTTTTTCAATACTTTACAAAACATACCTCGAAAGTTTAAATGACCCGTTGATGAGTATTTTAAGCCGTCAATTACCTGGTTTTCTTTCTTATTTTGTGAGCGGGATTTCTTTCTATTACTATTATAATTTTTACATAGCAAATAAAAACAAATTTCTTATAATAAGTTGCATTCTATTAACTATAGAACTCTATTTTGGTATAGAAATTTTCAGACCACTTGCCTTTGCAGGGCTGATTTTTTATATATCATATAGTTTTCCGTTGCTTAATAATTTTGGCAGATACGGTGACTTTTCTTACGGAATATATATTTTTCATTTTACACTCATTCAACTATTTGTACATTATAATTTATTTGAGATATATAATCCATTTGCAGTTTCCACTTTAGTTTTAATTATAGTACCTATCCTCGCCGTGTTATCCTGGCACTTTATCGAAAAACCATTCTTAAAGAGACGCGTTCATTCTATTCAATCTTCCCAATCAGTATAAGAACACGTTGGAGAATTAAGAGAGGTTGAGACTCGGCAAACTTGTATCGCCTGATACGCTTAGACATGACCAACTAGTTTTCCAAACCGACCACTCCAACGGCTCATCGTCAGATACCCTGCCCCCCTGCTTTCAGAAATATTTTGTACTTTTGGGTTTCGATTACAGCTTCGGCTGGTTATATATGCAAGATATTGAAGCAATTGGCACGCTGATCAGACAACCGAAAACCGTGTTAATTACCACTCACCAGAATCCCGATGCCGATGCGATGGGTTCATCGCTGGGACTGGCGGGCTACCTTCGCAAAAAAGGTCACCGAGTCACGGTTGTGACACCGACCGACTATCCACAAAGCCTCCATTGGATGTCGGGCAATAATGAAGTTATTGCATTTGATGAGAAAGCACGAGTGTTGGTCAATCAGTTAATTGAGGAAACCGACGTCATTTTCTGTCTTGACTTTTCGAGCCTTGATCGAATTCGGGAATTAGCTCCGATGGTGCGCCGAGCTCGGGCTCAAAAAGTATTGATCGATCACCATCTTGAACCGGAATCATTCGCCAATCTGGCGCTGTGGGACCCTTCTGCTGCTGCAACAGCCGAACTGATTTTCAGACTGATTGTACAACTAGGTGATAAAGATCTGATCGATATACCGATTGCCGAATGCCTTTATTCCGGTTTAATGACTGATACAGGTTCATTTCGGCACTCAAACACAACAGGCAGCGTTCATAGAATGGCGGCTGAACTGGTCGATCTGGGTATTGATGTCAGCACGATTCATCGCCGTATTTTCGATAACGTATCGATTGATAAATTCCGGTTGCTGGGTTATGTGCTCAACGAGAAATTGAACGTATTACCTGAATATAAATTCGCTTATATCACTCTGACCGATGCCGAGTTAAAGCGCTATCGATCCAAAACGGGCGATACAGAAGGTATGGTTAATTATGCCTTGGCCGTTGAAGGTGTTGTAATGGCTGCTATTCTGATTGATCGGGTCGATGAAATTCGATTATCGTTCCGGTCTATCGGCGATTTTTCGGTTCGTGATCTTGCGGGCACACACTTTGAAGGAGGAGGACATCGCAATGCGGCTGGTGGGCGATCTAAATTATCGCTCGCCGAAACGGAGCAAAAACTTTTATCAATAGTACCCTTATATCAGCAACAGTTGCTGGAAACTGTTTAAACCAAGTAATCTCTCATGTCTCTTAAAAATTTCGGGAAAGCCGCCCTGATCGTCGCTGTGGTAGCGGCCTGCGGTAAAAACCGCGTACAGGTAACGGATAACGGCCTGAAGTACAAAATTCACGAACAATCAGAAGGAACACGTAAGGGAAAGGTCGGCGATATTCTGACGATGCACCTTACGCTGATGAACAACAAAGACTCCATCCTTCGCGATACGCATAAAGAAGGAGCGCCTTTCCAAATGCTGTTACAGGTCCCCCCCTTCAAAGGATCGTACGAAGAAGGGCTGGCGATGTTGGGAAAAGGCGATAGCGCGACTTTTTACGTCAGCGCAGATTCGCTCTTCACACGAGCCATGCAACCACTGCCTCCGGGCGTAGCCAAAGGTACTGACATTGGTATCGCTGTGAAAGTGCTGAATGTGCAGAGCGAAGAAGAATATAAAAAAACCCAGGCAGCTGATTTTGAGAAACAAAAAGGCATCGACGCAAAGGTTATCCAGGATTATATCGCTAAAAATGGCCTGACAGGTAAAGCGCAGAAAACCGAATCGGGTGTGTATTATGTAGTTAAACAACCAGGCGCTGGCCCAGCACCGAAGAAAGGCGATGTTGTACAAGTGCATTATGCGGGTCGCTTATTGAATGGTAAAGAGTTTGATAATTCACGTACGAATCCAGCAGCTGGAGGGAAACCTTTCCAACTTCAGTTAGGCGTTGGTATGGTAATTCCAGGTTGGGAAGATGGCATTATGCAATTGCACAAAGGCGAAAAAGCGATGCTAATCATTCCATCGACGCTGGCGTATGGCCCACGTGGCAATCAGGCTATTCCTGCAAATTCGGTTCTTCTATTCGATATCGAACTGATGGACATTCAGAAAGGTCAGCCACAACCGGCTCAACCCGGAATGCCGCAACCACAACCCGGTCGGTAATTAATCGATTACTTTTTTATAAGCCGTTTGTAGTTCTCCCTACAAACGGCTTTTTTTTGTACTATGGAACTTTGTTTTGCTACCAACAATCAACACAAATTAGACGAAGTAGCTGGTCAACTCGGCAACTCGTTTACAATTAAAACCTTACGTGAAATCGGCTGTACGGATGAGCTACCGGAAACAACTGGGACCATCCCCGGTAATTCACGTCAGAAAGCCGAATATGTCTGGACGCATTTCGGTATTTCGTGCTTTGCCGACGATTCGGGTTTAGAAGTTGAAGCCCTTGATGGAGAGCCGGGGGTAGATTCGGCTCATTATTCGGGCAGTCGGGATGCGCAGAAAAACATCGAAAAACTACTTACCAAGCTATCAGATAACACGAACCGAAAAGCCCGGTTCGTGACGATTTTCACGCTTGTTCTTCAAGGCGTGGAGCATCAGTTCGAAGGTTTTATCGAAGGGCAGATTCTGGCGGCACCTCGCGGAACGGGTGGATTTGGTTACGATCCTGTTTTCCTACCAGATGATTATGATCGTACGTTTGCCGAAATGAGTATTGAGGAGAAAAACGGCATGAGCCATAGATCCAGAGCGCTAGCCAAGATGATTGCTTATCTGGAACAGCAGAAAGGATAATAAAAAAAAATCGCCCGGACACTCAGTGCATCCGGGCGATTTTTTATTTATTGACTTCGAACTATTCTGATCGCGACGATGAAACTTTTGCGGCTGCGGGTTTCTCAGCGGCTTTATCTTTTTCTAGTTGTTTCTTAACGGCTTCCCGCTGATCGTCACGGACTGTTGGATACGTAATTCCCAACTGTTGGAGATAGCTTTTGTACTTCGACGGATCGTAATAAAACGTCGAAAGTTTTGGCTTAAACTCGTCCATGATTTTCTTATTCAGATAAATCGCGGGCTTTTCTTTAGATGAAATCAGCGGTTCGTATTTTATATCTTTCGTCTGCTCGTCTTTGTAATAAGCCCAAGCCTCTTTAATCAGTTCAGGTTTCATTAGCAGATCAAGCAACGTCATCGCTTCGGCTTTAGCGCCATACACAACACCTTTGTGCGCAATTGGCGTCGCCATTGAAATTGCATTCGCCCAGTGGTGGCCCGGCAAGCCGGGAATATTGCTTGGATACCGAAGCACAATCGTCGGCAACGACCACGAAATATCGGCAATATCATCAGAGCCCCCGCCCATTGATGTCATCGCCTGACCACCCATCATCACAACCGGAGCCGATGAGGTTGGCATGCTCATCGAATCTAGTTTGGTTGCTAAGCCACTCATTTTAGGCGCATTGAGTTCCAACTGCGAAGCTCGGGCCAGTAACTGATCTTCTTCCGACCAGGTTGGCAGACCGACTTTTTTGATATTATCATAGGCAGCCATCGCCATCGCTTTATTTGTGTGTACAGGCCAGGCCGATCCCAAAATCTCGTAAGTAAACTTCGTGTCGGTCATTAGGGCGGCTCCTTCCGCAATTTTTACACCTGTTTCAAACAGTTTTTTGATTTTGGGATAAGTACGTTCGCGGAAATAATACCAAACAGCGGCTTTCGATGGAACTACGTTTGGCTGATCTCCCCCGTCAGAAACAACGTAGTGTGATCGTTGCGTAAGCTCAAGGTGTTCGCGACGGAAATTCCAGCCGACGTTCATTAATTCAACCGCATCAAGCGCACTGCGACCGCGCCAGGGAGCACCTGCTGCGTGAGCAGCCTGGCCTTCAAAGTTGAACTTCACCGATACAAGGCCATTATTTCCATTGTCGCCCCACGAAACGCCCAGATTATTACCCACGTGCGTGAAAATACAGGCGTCTACATCTTTGAAATAACCATCCCGAACATAGAACGCTTTGGTACCAACCAGCTCTTCGGCTACGCCCGGCCACAGCATCAGTGTACCGGGAATTTTTTCACGCTCCATTAGCTTTTTCACCGCCAGAACAGCAACAATATTCAGCGCCTGACCCGAATTGTGGCCTTCACCATGACCAGGAGCGCCTTCCACAATCGGATCTTTATAAGCCACACCCGGTTTCTGGCTAGCTTTTGGAATACAGTCGATATCGGAGCCAATGGCGATGAGCGGTTTTCCTGATCCCCAGGTAGCAATCCAGGCAGTTGGAATACCTGATATACCTTTTGTGACCGTAAATCCTTCTTTTTCCAGCAGGCCTGTCAGATAAGCAAATGATTCTTCTTCCTGGAAACCCAACTCTGCAAAACTGAATAGCTTATCGTTGATTTGCTGAGCCAACACACTATTGGCCTCAACCGAAGCAACAACTTCTTGCTTCAACTTGTCAAGCTTATCAACTGACTTAGCCCCTTTTTTGGCCTGCGCAAATAGTATGGCAGGTGTCATCAAGAGCAGCAATAATAGATTTGTACAGTTTTTCATTGATAATACCAAATTTTATAATGACGATTGGGCAATTTACCTGATAAAGATACGGTTAAAAGCCAATCTTATAAATGATATCAAGAAAAAAGACAGCACACGCAGGGCTGTCTTTATCTGTATATGGTTATTAAATAGACGCTGTAATAATCTTGTCAATCAGACAATCTATCCAAAAAGCGCTTGTATTCTTCTGGTTCTACGTCAATTGCTAACCGCTTATGTGGGTTAGTAAAGCCAGATACGATGGTTATGTCTGACTTGGCAATACCGAGTTGTTTGGCTAGAAAATCAATTAGATAGGCGTTTGCTTTGCCGTCCTGCGCTGGTGCTTTGATTTTGGCATTTAGCTGCCCGGCAGCATCGTAAAATAACTGATCGACTTTACTGCCAGGCTTGACCTTCACATGCAGGGTAACCGCCACAGTTACACGTTGATTTTGTAATTCAACGTAATCTCATCACCAGTCATCCCACGAAATCCCCAATTGTGCGCTGGGCTCTCCAGAATGCAGATTTCGAGGTCAGTCACCGCCAAACCAATTTGCTGACTGATCCGCTCATAAAGCAAATGAATAAGCTTTTTCTTCGTGTCGACACTACGTCCTTCGATCATCATAAACTCCAGAATAATGTAGCGTTCGGAAGCTGTTGCAGGCCGGAAGAAATCTTCGGGTGCCAGATAGAAAAAGCGGTGTGCGCGTTTGTTTGCCGGAAACTGAAGTGCATCGACTACACAGGCATGAATCACCTCGGAAAGCTGATCACGTATGGGCAATAGATGCTCGCGCACCCCGTAAATTTTCACCTGACTCATGCGGGTTGTTTCAATTGGCTAGCCAGTACGGCGATTCCTTCATCAAAACTATGTGGATCATAGCCTAATACAGTATGGGACTTATCCAATGTGAAACCTGTACGCGGAGGTCGACGCGCTACCTGGGTGAATGTCGACGCGTCGGCTTGGGCAATTAGCGATTTATCAAGGCCAAAATAATCGGCGGTTTTTATCGCCATTTCGTAGGGAGTCAACACCTCTTTGCCTGATATATTAAAAATTCCCTCGGCTTCTTTATCAGCAATTAAATAGCAACCCATTGCCAAATCTTCGGCCAGCGTTGGACTCCGCCATTGGTCGGTCACGACCTTAATATTTTTACCGTCCTCAAGCGATTTTTTGACCCAGAGAATAATGTTACTGCGGCTCATGTCGTGTGCAATTCCGTATACGAGCACAGTACGAGCAATAGCCCATTTAATTCCCGAATGTTTGACAACCGATTCGCCCGCCTGTTTGCTCCATCCGTAAAAACTGATTGGATTGGCTTCGGCAGTTTCATCGTATGGCCCGGCGGTTCCATCAAAAATGAAGTCAGTCGAAACATGTACCAAGAAGGCATTGGCAGCTCGACAAGCTTCGACGATGTATTCAACGGCGTGAACGTTCTGCGCCCAGCACGCATCTTTCTGAATTTCACACTTATCCACATCAGTCATAGCTGCACCGTGGATAACAACATCGGGTTTTACATCACCAATTACATCCAGCACCTGTTGCCGGTCCGTAATGTCCATCGAACGGTAAGCATAACCTTCTGAATAGGGTAGGCGGTTTTCACCCCGTGCGGTAGCCGTTAATTCAACTCCCTTTTGTTTAGTAAGTAAGTCAACTAATTTCTGGCCTAGTAGTCCGTTAGCGCCTGTGATAAGAATTTTTTTCATAAGTACCAGTTAATCTGTAAAGACGCAATTCCTTGGGTCTCTACAGGTATTTATATCCGTATTGTTTCGTGATTTTCTTCTTTTTGATCCACTCGCCCGTCATCGTCATCCGTATATCTTTATTCGGACGATCTAATTCATTACGAGGTTGTTTGGCTACACTATCGACAATCGCTAGCCCATCAACGACTTCACCGAAAACCGTATAATTACCGTCAAGATGTGGAGCTCCGCCAAGTGTTTTGTACACTTGTTTTTGCTCGTCGGTTGGCAGCCGACCTTTCATATTCTGAATGCGCTCAATCTGTTTTTGAAATTCGGTGTCGTCCCAAACGCGGCCTTGCACGATATAAAACTGACAACCACTCGATGCTTTTTCAGGATTATTGTCGCGGGCAGCGGCTAAAGCACCTTTCTTATGAAAATACGTCGGAACAAATTCAGCTGGAATTCGGTCACCGTGGCTACCTCTACCCAGTGGTTCGTCGGGTTTTGCATTTTTTGAATTAGGATCACCTCCTTGAATCATAAAAAGCGGGATGATTCGGTGAAACAACAGGCTATCGTAGAATTTCTGATCGACGAGTTTAATAAAATTATCTTTATGCTTCGGGGTCTGGTCATACAATATGAGCTTCATTGGCCCATACATCGTATTGACGGTAACCAGATAATCTTTTTTCTTCCGGTTCTGGGCCAGTAATATCGTCGGAATCAGGAAGATAAATAGAAGTAATTTACGCATAGAAGCAAAGTAAAAGATAGATTCAGAGAGCGACACGGTTCTGGAAAGCATCCTTTAATCGTTGATCGTGGGTGACCACAATCAAACTGGCACCAATCTGCTCCGATTGTTCGCGCAGAAGTTTTACAACACGCTCCGTATTCTCATCATCGAGACTGGAGGTTGGTTCATCGGCCAGAATCACACCAGGCTGATTCATTACTGCGCGGGCAATACTCACTCGCTGCTGCTCTCCCTGACTAAGTTGATGCGTTTTTTTATTCAAATGATCGCCAAAACCCAATTGCCCAGCTAGCTCGCGAGCCCGATCCTTATCCTGTGGTTTATTGGCTAAATAATTCGCTAACAACAAATTATCAAGTACTGACAACGAACTGACAAAGTGAGGTTTCTGATAAACAATTCCTACATGCTGGGCGCGAAACGCAGCCGTTTCAGCCACGCTTAGTTTCGTCAAATCCGTCTGATCGATCGTTACCGAACCACTTTTCGGTTTAAGCAACAGTGCCAGTAAATGTAGAAATGTTGTTTTACCCGTCCCAGATCGGCCCAAAATCAGCAGTGCTTCCTTGTTGGCACAGTGTACATCCGGAAATGTGAACTGCTTCGTTGGACCGTATGCGAAGGTAAGTTGGTTGGTTGCCAGCATAGTGTTGACGATGAATACCGACAAAAATAGGTAAAAGTTGTAATTTCGGGCCATTCGTGGATAGTCAATAGTCGTTAGTCACCAGCAAAAAACTGATAATCACTTACCTATTACCTATCAACTAATGGCTATTGACTTTTATATCCTTTGAAACGCATCGTCCTGTTTGCCTCCGGCTCCGGTTCAAATGCCGAAAAAATTGCCGAGTATTTTGCCGATAATTCATCAGTTGAAGTTTCACTGATTCTATCAAACAATCCGAAAGCTGGGGTTATTGAACGGGCCCGAAAACTGCACATTCCCATATTGCTTTTCGATCGGTCAACGTTTTATACGACTGATCGAATTGTATCAATTCTTCAGAATCAGAACATTGACCTGATTGTATTAGCTGGTTTTATGTGGCTGATGCCCACTAATTTAGTACAGGCATTTCCCGACAGGATCATTAATATTCATCCAGCATTATTGCCTAAATTTGGTGGTAAAGGCATGTATGGGCACTTCGTTCACGAAGCGGTCGTAGAGGCCGGAGAAACTGAGTCGGGCATTACGATTCACTACGTGAATGAACGCTACGACGAAGGCCAGATTATTTTTCAGGCTAGTTGCTCTGTCGAGCCGACCGATACACCCGACGACGTAGCCCTAAAAGTACAAGTACTGGAGCATGCCCATTATCCGAGAGTCGTATCCGAGATTCTGGCGAATTTATAAGGAAAATCAGAATGAAAATTATCCCTCTGTTGCTGGTTGTTGTGGGACTATCGGGCTGTTTTCAGCCCGTTGTTTACTTACAGAATAAAGCCCACTACCCTGTCGATGTATTCTATGAGAATCAGCGGCCTGAGCGACCATTTGCGCCTTTGCAGGATTTGGAAGTGAAAGGCGAAGTTCCCTTAACAGACCGTCAATCCAAAGACCGTAGAATGGTAGAGCGGGGAAACGATATGCAGCAGAAAGAACTGATGCTGGCCCGACTGACGATGCAGGCTAAGAAATTAGGTGCCGATGCGCTGGTAGCCGTGAAATACACGTACTACACCTCAATAACCGATAATGGTTATGTAATGACTGGCTTAGCCGTGAAGTACAAAAAAGAAGAAGAGGTTACCGCAAAATAAATCGACCGCCAACCCTATCCGGATCGGCGGTCGATTTATATCAAGTTATCTATAGCTATTTAACTTCTTCGTAGTCAACGTACTCACCTCCCTTATAGCGGGAATCCGAATCTTTAGGGTGATTATCTACACGAATTTCACCTTCCCGGCGGCCTGCCCGAACATTACCCGATTGCCGCTGTTCTTTCACTAATTGCCGACCAACCAGCAAATAAAACACAAATCGACGCACAGGAGGTACAAACAGAATAATTAGTGTAATGATAAAGAGATATTTGAATAGCATATCGAGGTGTCGTTAATAGTTAATAAACGTCGAGGCTAACCATTTAGTTTTCCGATTCGTCCGACGGTTTTTATTCGGGTTAATCGGTTGTCTATTTGGATAAAAGTCTGCTTTACAAAACTCTACTGTTGTCCATACAAGGCTTTTCCTGCCGCTTCATACTTATCGCCAGCAACCCATTGCGGGCGCGTGGCCCGATCCGCAATCAGACGAGCCGCGTAGGCATAGGCCTGACAGAATCGGAGGGTATAACTATAATTCAGCGTTTCGGGGTTGTCGATAGCCTGGTGGTAGTATTTTGCGATTGCCTCATCAAATGACTTTAAACCCGGAGCAAAATCGGGAGCGGGAATTCCTTTTACGGCAAAATTCACGTTATCCGATCGGTCGAATAGCCCCTGTTCAGGAGCGGGATCGGCAAATACACCCAGTCCGAATGCTTTAGCTCCCGCTTCAATCTCTGCCCTCGCTCCGGTTCGATCCAGACCAATCACCGAAACAATCGTTGTATCGCTATACCCAGCGCCATCGGTATTGAAGTCGAAAATGGTTTGCTTCAGTGGAACCAGTGGATGTTCGGAATAGTAGCGACTGCCCAGTAAGCCAACTTCTTCGCCAGTCAGGGCAAGTACCAAGATTGACCGTTTGGGCCGCTGCAGCGATAGTGCTTTGGCGGCCTCCAGAATGGCTGCTGTACCCATCGCATTATCGCGTGTACCGTTGAAAATACTGTCGGAGGGTTGATAGGCATTACCACCCTGTTTACCTACACCCACATGATCGAAATGCGCTGACAAGACAACGTATTCGTCTTTTAATTTAGGATCGGTGCCTTCGATAATACCAGCGACATTTACCGATGGCAGAGCAGTTCGCGGACGACCCGATGTAGTCAGGGTAACGGTCTGCCCAGCTTCTTTCAATTGCTTATATTGATTATTCGAATTGTTGACCCACAGGTGAGTTAGCGGTGTACTTCCTGAAGAGGCCAACGAAACTTGTTCGCGATTAAAATACTGATTGACGAAACCCCAGGGAATCGATTCGCTATAGAGCTCGATTAACGCCGAGGCACCTTTTTCGGAGGCCAGTTTACGTTTGGTATTCGATGCACCAAAAATAGCGCCCGGCCCTTTCGCATCCGGCGATCCGCCCTGTGCAACAACAATTTTCCCTTTTACGTCGCGACCTTTATACCCATCTTCGCCATCCGTCAGTCCGTAGCCAATGTAAACCACTTCACCAGAAACATTGGTAGGCGCTCCGGCCATCAATACCAGCTCTTTCCCTAATTTAAGCGTATCCTTGCCAACTATTAGCGTAGCCGATGTGGCCGCTTTCACTTTTTCAAAATCGATTCGCTGAAAATAATCCCGTTGATTGTCTGTTCCGGCGGCTGGCTTTAGTCCCAGTAGACGAAACTGTTCGGCGATGTATCGGGCAGCAGTCCAGTTTCCGGGTTCACCGGTACGGCGGCCCTGTAACTCGTCGGAAGCAATAAATCGAATATGTGCTTCGACTTCCGAGCGCGACATCGAAAATTCAGGAAGTTTGGCAGTTGGTTTAGCTGACTTAGCGGGTTTGGATTGCGAATGAGCAGAAAGAGTGAGTAGCGTTAAGCCAACCCAAAGTAGACGGTTCGGTGTTTGCATGATGACTGAATTTGTAACGCAAAAGTACAAAAAAGCCTGATTTCAGTATTTTTGCCTTTGTAAACCTAACAGGTTTTTAAAACCTGTTAGGTTTAGTTGATTATGCCTTCCCTGTCGTTACCTGAACTCGCTCGTGCTGAAAAAACCTACCTGCTCATTGCTATTGGGTTGCTGGGTTGTTATATTCTTCCTTACATCCTTTTGGGCGAAGGGGCTCATTTGTTGATCCATGATAATCTGGACAGTGATTTTCTGTATCTATACCTGCTAAAAATTACTCGGACTGCCTTCGATTTCGATCTGAATACAGTCATTCCCAATATGATGAGCGGTGGACCATTTCAGGGAATTCCCCGATCCGCTTTCCGAACTGGGTTGAATTTTGAAGTGCTGTCATTCTGGCTTTTACCGCCCTATCCGGCCCAGGTGGTTAACTTTGCAGCCGTTCATGGCATTGGCTTTTGGGGTATGTATCTCCTGCTTAAAAAGCACATTTTGCCAGAAGCGAATTGGGCTTTCACAAGGGTAGCCATTGCGTTTTTATTCGCCCTAGTACCCTGCTATATCGTACATGGCGTATCGGTTACGGGGCAGCCGTTATTACTATTTGCTTTTCTGAATCTCCTCGCCTATCAGGCACGCTGGTCCGATTGGGTTATCATTGTTCTGTTCCCTTTCTATTCTTTTTTCGTCTGGGCAGGTCTTTTTATTTGCATTGCCTTAGGTGTCATCGGACTAGTGATTACGCTGAAAACCAATCGAATCAATTGGTACTCTGTTACCGGCTTGGGGTTATTATCCATCCTGTATCTAGCCAGCGAGAGCGAGTTAATTTATGCGTTCGTCAATCAGAGCTATATTTCCCAGCGCATTGAGTTCAATTACGGCCAGCTCCGGTCAATGAAGCTGACGGCTAGTTTGTTCCATAGTCTGGATTTGTTTGTCTGGCCAATGTTCAACACAGGTGCTTTTCTTACGTCAGGTATTTTGGTAGTTGCTGGTTTGGGAGCCTGGAAAGCCTATCGAAAAAATGACTTTCGGGCACTGCCCTGGCTAATTGGATTGCCAATTCTGGCAGCAATTATCTGTCTGATTCATGGTTTTTACCACTATCTGGTCGTTTGGTTAGGCTCCAGTCCGATGGGATTAAAGTTTCGTGTATTCCAGTTCGACCGCTTTTATTTTCTATTACCGACTTTGTGGTTTTTCCTTTTCGCCCTGGCTTTACGTCAATTTAAGACTAACGGAAACTGGAATCGGCTGTTTCTTATCGGGCAATTTGCCTTAATGGTCGTAGCGAATAAAGAATGGCGAATTAATACCGGAAAACTGTTTGGTACAATTACTGAAGCCCAGTATCCATCCTTTCGAGCCTTCTTCGCGGAGAAACAGTTTGCCCAAATTCGCGATTACATTGGTCGTCCGCAGGCTGATTACCGGGTGATCTGCCTGGGCATGCATCCATCAGTAGCACAGTTCAACGGATTCTACACACTCGATAGCTATCAAAATAATTACCCTCTCCCCTATAAATACGCATTCCGCAAGATCATCGCAACAGAATTGGCCAAAGGTACTCGTCAAATGCGGGTTTACTACGATGCGTATGCCTGTCGCGCTTACCTGTATACGGCGGAGCTAGGCATGAATTATTTATTCGGAAAAACAGCGAACCGATCGGTTAATCACTTACAAATCAACACCGATGCTCTTACGGCACTAAACGGACAATACGTCATCTCGGCTGTACCTATCCAAAATGCCGCCGAAAATCGTCTCCACTTAGAAAAGATTTTCGACGAGCCCAAAAGCTACTGGCGAATCTGGTTGTATAGAGTCGCAGAGGGCATGGGGGTAAGAGCAGAGGGTAATTAATTATCTTTTTTTATCCTATGCGCCGTGCACTTTATAATGCTGACGGGCAAAGCGCATGAAAGTGTCGGCTAATCCTTCACTCACACCCTGTAATTGAATGGAATATAAATCTCGTTCTATGGTAAGGCCCTGTACATCAAGTATTTTTAGGCTACCCGCCTGTAGTTCGTGCTGAACGGCGAAGACGGACACAAACGCCATACACCGTGAGCTACCCAAGTAGGACTTAATACTTTCGGTACTCCCTAACTGCATTTCAATGGTCAGATCAGTGAGCCGCAATCCTATCCCACGAAGGGCATGTTCAATTACTTCGAGCGATCCAGAACCCCGTTCGCGAAGCACAATAGGAATGCTTTTTAACTCATCTAGCGTAATTTCATCGCGTTCGGCTAGTGGATGATCGGCACGGCAGATGAGTACAAGTTCGTCTTTAACAAACGATGTATAGCGAATATCGCTATGGTGCGTTCGCCCTTCGACTAGTCCTAAGTCAATATCATCATTAAGCAGTTGCTGTTCGATTTGTTCGGTATTCCCACTCAGCAGCGAAATCGATACATCCGCCGATTGTTCGTGAAAACGAGCCAGTACAGGTGGAATTACGTATTGCGCGACCGTTGTGCTGGCCCCTACTCGCAGTGCTCCTCTTGACTCTCCCTTCAGCGCATTCATATCGAATTCCAACTGGCGATAGGTAGCCATGATAGTTTCCGCATGGCGAAGCAGGGTATTTCCCGCGGCTGTCAGACTAATCTGATTGCCCCGACGGTCGAATAGAGCGGTACCGAATTGATGCTCCAATTCCTGAATATGCTTCGTTACGGCAGGTTGTGTAATATATAACTCAGCTGCCGCTTTGGTAAAGCTTAACCGTTTAGCCACGGTATAGAAGACATTCAGGCGAAAATCAAGCATAGCTATTTTGGGTTGAGTGCAAATAAAACAATAAAACTGCTCGCCACCGATAGTTACGGTAACGAGCAGTTTTTTGTTGATATAACCAATCTATTAAGGCTTGATGATTGACCAGCCTTCCTGTTCGCGGATGATTAATTCACCATTAGCGGTGGGTACGTAGCTTACGTAGGGGAATAATTCGTCACGGCTGATTTTTCGCATCTTCATGGTGTTTTCACACATGGCCAGAATAACACCTTGTTTTTGCAAACTCTCGACTTCTTTTTCGAAATAGTGTTTGTCTTTCCGATAAACGACATTGGCAGCACCATAAACCACTAATTCAACATCCAATTTCCCTTTTAGACGTGGGTCGTTCAGAGCATTTTGAATATTGGCCAGTGCATGATGAATCAGTGACGTATCGCCTGTATTAAGCTGATAAACAGCCCGATATTTCGATTTTGTAGGTTGAGCGCCGTGAAACGTACCTGTTTCGGAAGTTTGTGCCATCGACGTAGCCGTGGTGCAGACGAAAGCCAGTACGAATAAATAGATGAAGTGCTTCATGGTTAGTTTTTGATTTTCAGTAAATCTACTTTGCTTTTCGCGCATCTGCAATGGGCTGGAAAGGCCCAAACTTGTGCTGGTGCTCACTAAACGCATCTGCATAGGGGCCAATCGGGAAGTCAACAGGCTTTGTGGCGACGTTCGGCCAATCCTTACTTTGGTCTTTGTGTGGCCGTGGCATGGCATTAATGAATGCGGCTACATCCCACGCTTCTTCATCGGTAAGTTGCGGACTGGCGTAGGTTGCGCCAAATGGCATGTTGGCTTTCACGTAGCCCGCGAAATTCGATAGCCGATATAATCCAGCTCCATCGTTGTAGCTGTTTGGACCCCACAAAGGCGGATATACGTATTCCAAAGCCCTAGCGACTCGCATACCTTCGCCTTTCGCACCATGACAAACCTGGCATTTGGCGACATAAACTGTTTGTCCTTTTGTCGAATCAGCCTCCCGGTTCAGAAACGCTAATTTGGTCAGTCCTACTCCGTCAGGACGTTGACCTTTTGGCACATCTGTACCCAACCATTCCATATAGGCCACAATCGACCTCATTTCCCGACTGGTGCTATCGGGAGCCCGACCGCCCAAACTCCGCTCGAAGCAGTCAGATACTCGCTTCACAATCGACTCTACAGCACCGGAGCGATCCCGAAATTTTGGATAGGTCGAAAAGACCGCTGAATAGTTGTTACCCAGCACTTTTGTACCGGCCTCCAAGTGGCAGTTCTGACAGTTCATCCCATTCGACAACTGCTTGACCGTTCCTTTCGGGCCAAGGTATTTTGCCGTATGCGCAATCAATTCCCGACCATATCGAATCTGTTGTCCTTTCGCTCCAGCAGGTAATTTGCTATCATCTGGCGGACGCCAGTAGGTTGGTGGTTTTAGCGAGACTAGCCCGACACTGCAGATGAGCAGGCAAAGAAAACAATAGCTTTTGAGCTTTTGATTTACAGGCATTTTCATCAAAGTAAGTCCTAGAAATTGTCGAAAATATTTTTGTCCTGCTGACGAAGCCGGGCCGCCGGCTTCGTCAGCAGGACAAGATTGCTTAAGGCATCTCTACGTTTACGACATTATCATCCGAAACGCGGTCAATCAATTTGTTGTACGGGTCGATCCCTGCTTTGACCGGTTTGCCTTTTACCGTTACTTCAATTACATGCTCACCGGGTGTCAGACTTCGCTTCTGCATGTATAGCGGCACCTTTGTTGTCAGGCCATCTTTATTTTTGCCGTCGTCGGTCAAGACGGCGATGTCGGCAATAACTGGCCCTTTTCCCTTCGCGATCTCTTTACCCGCTTTGTCATAATACTCGGTTGCCGAACGGACATAGAGCTTCACTTTATACTGTCCATTGCCAATCGATTTGGCTTCAGCTTTGGTGATTCGATTATCGTACAGCGTCAGCTTTTCGAAGTTATCGGTTAGCCAGGGTTTTAGCGAATCGGGGGTAGCCGCTTTTAGAAAATCGTACCATTCCAGTGAGGTGGTAAACGGCGCTTTCTGGCGGAAACGAGCGGCTTTCATATAGTCGTTCATTGCCTGATCGACTCGTTCTTCGCCGATGTAATCCTGCAACGCATACATCAGCATCGACCCTTTCTGATACCAGATATACGAACGAGTATCGTTATCGAGCATATTAGCCTCAAATTTATCTTCAAACGCCCGACCGCTCAGGTATCGATCCAGACTGTATTTCAGGAATTTCGGCATGGCATCGACACCATATCGCTGTTTGAGTACCATCAGTGCCGAATATTCAGCCATCGTTTCCGAAATCTGATTGGAACCCCGTGTCCGGCTGGGCATAATCTGATGGCCCCACCATTGGTGCGCGACTTCGTGAGCCGTTACGTAATAGGCGTAGTCCGTTTTGTTCGGATCGCGGAAATCGCCTACCCAACCAAACTCTTCTGAATACGGTACCGTTGTCGGAAAAGATTGTGCAAAAGCAGCATAACGCGGAAACTCCAGCACACGCAAAACGGGATATGGATAGGGCGCATAATGCTTCGTGTAATAACTCAACGACGCTTTCATGCTGGCAATAAATCGGTCGAGATTACGATCATGATTGGGGTGATGGTAGACCTCCAGCGCCACTGTTTTACCATCAGTCCCCTTCCATGTGTCCCGTTTAACGCCATACTTCGCCGAACACATACTGAAAAAATAATCCGAGAAACCTGGCAGTTTATACTGGAAGTATTTCCGCGGTTTGCCATCCGATCCGTTAGCTGTCCATGTTTTAATCAATTCGCCGGGCATGATGGCTGTTTGATCAGGACTGGTCGAGATCGTTCCTTCGAAGGTTACCCAATCGGCATCATCAGTAAACAGAAAATCGCGTAAGCCGCGCGGATCGTTTTGCGCCGGTGCCGTCCATTCTTTAATCGGCAGGCCATATTTTTTCCGGTATTTATCACTATCCAATTCGGCACCGGTATTATATCCGAAGCCAGGGAAAATGCCTACGTTGAAAAATGTACCATTCGCCACTACATCCCGACTATCACCATTATTGGCAAATGCAACATATTGGCCCGTAACGCTCATATCCATACGAGCCGTGTCGCCGGGGTTCAGCGTTTTCGGAAGTCGGTAGATAAAATAGCCAAAATCTGTATCGTTGAAGATCAGTTTCGGCGCATTTCCATCAACCAGAAATTTGGTCAGTTTTCGGTGAAAATTATCAGCTGGCATTGTCAAATGTAGCGAGTCGATGGGCTTATCGCCTTTATTGACAATAGTAAATGCCCCTGTAGCCAACGCTTTAAACTCATCCGGATAAATATCGACAGCTAGTTTGGCACTGGTAATTTTCGGCTGTAACACATTCTCGTATTTGTGGTATTTCTTCTCATAATCAGCCTGTTGTTCACGCTGTTCGTCGGCGGAGTAGTACCGGTTTTTAACGCTAACGTTGGTATAAATCCAGGCACCCATACTCACAAAGGCAACCAACAATAAAGCCACCAACGCCATCGATATACGTCCCATACGTTGTCGGGCCAATTGCCACCGCGATTTAAAACTCGTATCCGCCCCCCGATTCCAAAACCACAAGGCCAGCACCAGCAAAATTCCTCCAAAAGCATACCAATACAGTCGGAAGGAAGCCAGAGAAGCTAAGTAATGTCCAAATCCGTTCATATCAGAAATCTGAACACCTCCACCGGAAAAGGGAATCGCTAGCTTGTAATTGAACTCAGCAAACTGCGGCACGGCCCAAATCACGACGTACACTGCCAACGTAACAATGTGCCCGACGAACTTCTGATTGACCATCGTATGCACAAAAAACGCCAGCATCACCAACTGAAAATACTGCGTAAATGCAATGCCGTAGGCATCGCGGAAGTACAACGGAAATTCGTAGTTGAAATATCCTTTTACCGTCTGATTCAATACACCCGAAATGATGATCAGTGTACAGAGCAACAGACAGATGTACGTCATCGACAGCAGTTTAGCGCCGTAATTCATCCAATCCGGAACGGGTAGCGCATCGGCAATGGTGTCGTAATGCACCGTCTTATCACGATGGACAACCTCACCCGTGTAGAAAATAATGACGATCAGTACGAAGAAGAAAAACGTGCCATTTCTTGCTTCGAGCATGGCATAGGTTGTAGGCAACGAAGGCGTACCAAACGTCTGAATACCAAACCAGCCGTCCAGAAACAGGAACAATATGGCCCCAAGCAAAATCGCAATAAAATAGGGGTCGCGTACAATGTTGGAAAATTCCAGCCGAGCCTGCTTGAACATCTGTTGGATGTACGTACTCACTTGAAAAACAGGCTTGGGTGTTGGCAAACTAGCCAGTGAAGGCGCTTTCTCCGTTCGGACTTCCTCCTTCGCCTTTTTCCCCAGTTTCACGGCTAGAAAACGGGAGAAACTAAATCGAAATACCGTTCCTAAAAACACCAGTAAAGCCACGCTAAACCAGATCAATCGGTTCGTCAGCAGATCACCTTCCAGGGGCGGATGCAACGTATTCTGCTCCACCGGCGACCAATATTTCGTAGCGGTATCATAGGCAAATGATCCAAACGGATCAAGCAGATTGACCAGATGTTTATTCTCCAGATCCTGCGAAAGCGTAGTACCGAGCAGATACGCAATGAACAGTAAAATACTTCCCGCGTAGGTTGTAAATACCTGACGCGAAAAGGCCACTAGTGCAAAAAAGATGCTGCCAACCAGAAACATATTCGGTACAACAAACAGCAAAAACGGATTTACATAATCGCGCAATCGAATCGGACCAAATCGCTCGGTGTTATCAGCCAGATTGAAAATTGGACCTAATAATGAGCCGATTACAATCCCAAACATACCAACGGCCATAACGCCTAGTAAGACCACAAATGACCCGAAATATCGGCCCAGAACGTACCCTTTTTCGGTTATGGGGAAGCTGAAAAAATAATTTTTCGTATTGTGCTCAATATCCCGGTAAACCGGAACGCCCATTATAGCGGATGCAACAAGCGTCCCGAAAATAGTCAGCACTACCACGAATTGGCTGACGGCATACGGCGAGTTTACATTTGTTTTCTCTGAGGCAGGTCCATTCCCGTAAATCACAAAGAGAAACGTAAACAGGAAGAGAATCAGGGCATATAGATAGGTAGCTGGTCGTTTCAACCGATACGCCAGTTCGAATTTAAAAATTTCTCCAAACATGGTTTCGTACGGTTAAACGGTGACAGCCCCCATTTTCTCAGTAATCTTCGTAAAGTACACGTCCTCCAGATCGGGAGTAACGGGAACAAAATCGGTGAGTGGTACGTCGCTATACGCGTGAAGCCGGGTTTTTCCACCTTTGAGCTGTGTCGAAATGATTTGGTAAGTCTGTCGATAGGTATCAATTTCTGATTTCTCGACGGATTTCTGCCAGATTTTCCCAGTCAGATCGTTCACCAAATCGTTCGGATTACCTGTCGCTACCACATCGCCCAGGCAAATAATGGCCATGTCGGAGCAAAGATTGGTAACGTCTTCTACAATGTGCGTAGACAGAATCACGATGGTATTTTCGCCGATTTCGGAAAGTAAATTGTGGAAACGATTTCGTTCAGCGGGATCGAGTCCAGCGGTGGGTTCATCGACAATGATCAATCTTGGACTGCCAATGAGTGCCTGAGCGATGCCAAAACGTTGCTTCATCCCACCCGAATACGTACCCAGGTTTTTTTTACGCACTTCATACAAATTCACCTTTTGCAACAACCCCTGCACTAATTCTTTCCGCTCACGACCATTGGCAATGCCTTTGAGCGAAGCAATATGATCGAGCATGGCTTCAGCCGTTACCCGCGGGTACACGCCAAATTCCTGCGGTAGATAACCCAATAATCGGCGAACGGCATCTTTCTGGGTTAGTACATCCAGATCACCTTCTGGCAAACCGGTTAATTGCACACTGCCGCTATCCGCTTCCTGCAACGTAGCAATGGTTCGCATGAGTGATGACTTCCCGGCGCCATTCGGACCAAGCAGTCCAAACATTCCCTGTGGAATGGTGAGTGAAACCTGTTTCAAGGCTTTAACGCCATTAGAATAGGTTTTAGAGAGGTTTTTAATTTCGAGTTGCATACAAGGAACAAGGGATTTTTGGGGAGAAGGGAATAAAAACAAATATGCTGAATGTCCTTGAAAATCCTAACCAAACTTTCACAGATGGCACGAATTCAGGCTAAAAGGCACGAAAAACATGAGTCATCCCGAATTTTGATTCCATAAGTGGGTGAAAGCAATTCGGATACGATAAAGCGGTGCTGAGGCTTCTCGGCACCGCTTTCCCGTTCGGTG
>NZ_BAAHBD010000054.1:0-440350 GCF_054776975.1 Spirosoma harenae
CGTGGTGATTTCTTTGGTGGTACAAGTCAGGCAACCTGGGGTGGTCACTGTACCACTCACACATTGATTAATGCAGGTCCCCCCTTCACTGGTCACGCTGGTGCTACTGGCTCCTTGTCCACCATAGCCTAGGGGTGAGGAGCCTGCATACCAGGGCGCACTCGTGTCATTAAACAAGAGATTATTTTTCCAACTGGGGTCAGGGGCACTTGTGGCTACCAAATATTGCCAACTGGCTCCAGACGTGAATGTAGTAATTGTCGAAGTCGGCAAATGGGC
Organism: Spirosoma harenae; assembly: GCF_054776975.1. Lineage (NCBI taxonomy): Bacteria > Pseudomonadati > Bacteroidota > Cytophagia > Cytophagales > Cytophagaceae > Spirosoma > Spirosoma harenae. The sequence continues at coordinate 280 of NZ_BAAHBD010000054.1, forward strand.
GTGTAGCCCCATGTCTTCTCTTCTTTGCGTTGCTTTTCGGGTAGATGGATGTAGTTCAGAGGCAACAACTTGGTTATTGACAAGCCAGACTAACCAGAGAATGGAGATAAAATTTTTCATGGCATGTAGATACTAATGTTGTATAGTTAAGGCGAATGGGACTGTGGTCTTCCAACGTTTCGTAGAGTGGGTGAATAGTCGGTTCGAGAAGCATTTATGTACCTCGTCTCCCAGTGCAGGTAAGCTTGAGTAGGATGTGAATTGTCCTGCTCCTCGATAATTCTCCCGTTCAAAGTATGGAACTTAGGTTGGTGAGGGAACGCTGAGATTGTGTTTTATCGAGCCTAAGTTTGACCAACAGAAACTACTTCTACCACTAAAGACAATTTTGATTGAAGCACAGCTTGGTATCAATCCAACCAATATATAGCCTAGGCGTTTTCACGAGTAATTTTTACAATCATAAGTAAGTAGGTTAGAGTTACGATGGAATGGTTGTAGTATTTTTTTACCTATTAAATTAAGATTACTAGGTAATTTTACTAGTATGAAATTACTATTAAATAATCTAATATAAAAAGAATAATTTATTTATTTCTTGATATAATACAAATTAACATAGATAATAAGGTTAAATTTATCATTAGCAGATTGACGCCTACTTTCTTATGTAGTCTTATCAATCGACCATATTATTAAACGCCCGAATTATCGATACGCAAATCTCACTTCGTCTCAGCAGGGAGCGTATTGAGAGAAAAGCGAATTAGGTCTCAACAGAAACCCTATCGCCCTTAAACGGGAAAACTATCGTCCAGGCTCGCAGCAATCATATGTATTGAGGTGCTAAAAAAGCGCTACGCTGGCGATACCCCGAAAACTTAGAAAAGCGAGCCTGGAACCCCATCGCCATTTCACTGCTATCCGTGCGTGAGGACACATGCCACTTGCTTATGCTAGGGACTTTTCGCGGGCAAGCCGTTGGTATTTTTCAACGGCCGCGTCCTTCCCTGTCTGAAGTTCTTTCAGTAAGCCAGGGTCGATATCGGTGGTGTAATGTTTGGATCCCCATAGAATGAGCGCCACAATAATTGGAACGATATCAACGCCTTTTTCCGTCAGGCGGTAGGTGAACTTCGATTTCTTATCGGCGGCCACAGCCTTGGTTAAGATACCTTGCGACTCCAGGACCACCAGGCGGTCGGCCAACACATTGGTCGCCATTTTTTCAGCTGACTGTAAGAATTGCCCATACGTAGACTTCCCAGCGAACACCATGTCCCGAAGAATGAGCAGGGTCCATTTGTCTCCCAACACGTCGAGCGATGTGCTGATAGGGCAGGTAGAACGTTGTTTTAGCTCCTTCATAAAAAACGATTTATTTTAACTTGCTTTTTGCAAGTTATTTCTCCTATCTTTGACTTGCAATTTGCAAGTAAATATAAAGGGAAATTTATTCTTATTACCATGATTCTAGTAACTGGAGCCACCGGTGGGCTAGGCCACCAAACCATTGATTTCTTACTCACTACTACCCCAGCCGCAAAAATCGGCGCCCTGGTACGCAATGTCAGCAAAGCCACCGACCTGGTGAAGCGGGGTGTAGACGTTCGGCAAGCCGATTACTTTGACTATCCTGCGCTGGTGAAAGCCTTTCAAGGCTTCGATAAGGTACTTCTGGTTTCCGCCGTGGCCTTTACCGACCGGGTGCGCCAGCACCAAAACGTCATCGACGCTGCTAAGGAAGCCGGGGTGAAGCACCTTCTTTACACCAGCATCCAACGCAGCACAGATTTTGTGCTGGCGGAGGTCACAGAAAGCGACCTGGCTACTGAAGCCTACCTCAAAGCGTCCGGGCTATTATACACCATTCTTAAGAACGGCTACTACTTTGAAGGCCTTGGGCACCTGATAGGAAACCAGGTACCGGATACCGAGATCCGTTTCCCGGCCGGAGACGGCAAGATCGCTTTTGTTAAGCGGGCCGAACTGGCCGCTGCCACGGCCGAACTGCTGACCAGCGACGGACATGAGGACAAGGAATATACGCTGTCGGGGAGCGAGGCTTATTCGTTTGCGGATATCGCCCGGGAATTCTCTGCATTAGCGGGCCGGCCCATCGCTTACACAAGCATCGAGGATGATCTCTACATTGCCCAGAAAGTAGCCGCTGGTTTGCCCGAAGTAGTCGCCACCTTCTTGGCCCAGTGGGGTGCCGCCACCCAAGATGGCATGCTGGCCAGCACGCACGATACCCTTGAGCGTCTACTAGGCCGCAAGCCAACTTCGCTACGGGAGTACCTGCAAACGACTTATTTCCCGGGTACCTGAGCGCTAGCAGCCGCCGCCGATACCGATGGATCAATTCATCTAGGCTGGCATCAGGCAATGAACTCCTGCGGAAGTGACTTGCCTGATGCCAGCCTGCTAAAAACAAATACTTAAACTTTCCATCGTCTCAGGTGGGAGCGTTATGGTGAGAATGTTGCTAAATCTGTTAGATCGGCAAAAACTACACTTCCGTCACGGCAATCGCATCAATCTCGATTAATAAACCCTCCAGCGCTAACGATTGTACACCCAGCCATGTGCTGGCGGGCAGGTGGTTATGCGGGAATGTATTTCGGAAGGCTTCACTGATGCTACTGGCATCGGCTGCTTTGTAATCCTTCACATAAATGGTTAGTTTGACAACATCTCTTGTCGTCGATCCGACTGATGCCAACGCTTTTTCTACGTTCTGAAAGGCTTGTATGGCCTGTCTGGTAAGATCGTCCTGCCCAACCAGCTGGTTATGCTGATCCATGGCCACTTGACCGGACAGATAAATCGTTTTAGTGGAGCCGCTACGGACGGTGACGATCTGTGAAAAGGATTGTTCCCAGTTTGGCAACTCAACGGGATTAAGAAATAGCTTCTCCATGGAAAATCAATGGTGGTGTCATTTACCTATTGATGATAAACTACACTATTTTATCCGGTTCTTGGCGATACCAAATCACTCACGTCTCAAGTTGGAGTGCATTTTGAAGTACTTGTCAGTTAAAAAGTTACCCATGCAGCTATCCGATATGCCTACCGAACGGCTTCTCGTTCTTTTGACGCCGTTTGTAGATATGTGTTAAAGAATATCAGCAGTTCGGTATACAGTCGGCCATCCAGACCGGCTAATCGGTTAATATGGGTACCATTATACTCTTCGGCAATATGCTTGATCCCATGGGCTTCTAACTTCTTACTCAATTGAAGGCAGGTGATGGGAATATGAGCAAATTCTTCATTGCGGCCCCAATCTATTTTTAACGCATTTAATTGTTTTAAGGCGGCTCCATGCTGGTCAATCATGTTCACCGGAAAATTAGCTTCCCACTTGGCTACGATCTCTTTATGGACAAGCACACTATCACCAACATAGGTTACGGGCATGGCGGCTGAAAGAGCGTTCTTTCCCTGATCAGGCGAATTCGTTCGAGCCAGATCGGCCAGCAAGAGGGTGTAAAATTTCTCTCGTTTCCCCTTATATAAGTCAGCCCTTATTTGGTCGGCACTGAATTCATTTCGGAACGAATCCATTCCCTTAAAGACAGGATTGGTCAGGCTAAAGTCAGCCGCCCAAGACAAGGTTGCCGGGCTGAGCGCATACACAGCGCCAAAGACATTGGGAAACAGCATCCCCACTTTTAACGCCCCGTACCCGCCCATGGAATGCCCACATAGGCCTCGGCTGTTCCGGTTGGCTAGGGTACGATAGTGGCCATCGATATAGCTAACTACATCTTTTCCGATATAATCCGACCAATTTCCAGTCAGGGTTGAATTGGTATAATAACTGCCACCAAAGGCTGTTTCGCTATTGGGCAAGACTAAGATCATCGGGTGCAACTGACCGCTCAGAATGGCTGTATCCATCAATTCCTGGAACCGATTATAGACCATCATTAAACTATCATTGACCAAAAAACCATGCAAAAAATAGACAACTGGATAGCGTTGTTTACTTTCCTGATAGCCGGGCGGCAGGTAAATGGTTAGCTTGCGCATGGGGTCTTCACCACCTCGATTTCCCTGAAGGGATGGGGCTAGGAATTTAGCCATCACCACCTTCCCTTTTTTAGTAGCTTGTGCCGAGAGATCGCCCAGCGAAAGAAATACGAATAAACAGAGTAGAAGCGTCTTCATGAATGTAAGTTTAAGTAGACAGAATGATGAGTTGCTTTAGGGTCGTATAGCGCTAAGGACTTATCCTTTTAGTCCATATTTAGCCATGATAGGCTCCCGTTGCTCGTCAAACATGGTAATCCCATACCGAGCGTATAATTGATCCATTTTGTCAGTGGCCTCTTTCGAGCTCAAGGCAACACCTCGCTTTATCAAATCAGGAATCAGTTTTTCGAACATCGCTTCCAGGAAATTGTCAAAGTCCTGATTAAAATACATGTCGATGCAGCGGGCTGGTTTATGGGTGGCATTCCAAAACGTATGAACAATACCGTGGGGTCGCAGATGCCAGCCACCCGCTTCCACTTCATACACCTCTTTGCCGACCAGGACGCTAACAGTACCCTCCTGAACAAACATAATTTCATCCAGTTCTTTGTGCAGGTGAGGAGCAGGTCCCATCCGTTTGGGGCCGAGTAGCAGTTCTTGACACGAAAATTGCCGATTGGTTTGCTGACTGCGAATCTTTAACCTGGCATCTGTGCCACTAGGCCCTTCTGTCAAGGGTTGTGGAGAAGGGGGAATATAAATGGGTTTTAGCGGTCCTCCGTCCGTAGCTGCCATTATGAGGTCATGACGCCCCGAATCGGATGGCAGGTCTAAGCCCACTAGAAGTCCCGACAATAGGAAATTTCTTCGTTCCATAACAAGCTGATTTGTTAGGCAAAAGTGAAGAGCCCTCAGGATCAATTAGTGGTACAAAAACGACTTTTTACGGCTCACCGACTTCTACATTTTACTAGTGTAGACCCAACAGTCGTTCGGGAGCCTGATTGTCAAGCTGAAAAAATGAGGGGGGAGTCGTGCCGGTGATGACTTTGTAGTCTCTGACTAAATGCTGATAGTCGTAATAGCCACACTGAAGAGCAATGCTTAACCAGTCTTTTTGAGGCTGGGCATTTTTCAATAGAAACGCTTTATCAAAGCGGGCAATTCGGGCCAGTTGGGGAGCGGGCACCCCCATGCGCTCCCTGAACTTGCGTTCGAATTGCCGGGGGCCTAAACAGGATTGGCTGGCCAGCCAATCCATCGAAATAGGTTCTGTGTTCTGTAAAAGAAATTGAGCCGCTCGATCAATACCATGCGCGTCCTTGTTGGATCGTCGGATCAAGCTAAGGACAAATGCTTCCGCTCGTTGGAGCATTTCATCATACGATTGGGCATTTCTTAACTGTTCGGTTATTGTCCGTATGTCTCGTGAAAAAACAGCGTCTGCATCAATATAGGTGTTGGTCAACTCATAGGAGGGAATGCCCGTTAAGCGGAATAAAACACCGGGTTGAAACTTGATATTCAGATATAAAAACTCCTGTCCCACAAACCGATTGGTCACAAAAGTATGTTGGCCATGCAGGAAGGCAACGGGTCTCTTGGTTTTAGTGGTTTCTCCCGGATATTGAACGTATTCGGGGTCACGGAGAAAAAACTCCAGGGAATCGCCAGTTTTGGGGGTATAAGCTTTGACCGGTATGGTTTGGTGAGTGGAAAATACCAGATGAACAATGCCGATATTTTCGATGTACTCCCGCAAGGCTGGGCTGGGCAGGAAACCTTTCAAGAGCATAGGCCTACTAGTTGTTCAGTGGATTAAAGTTAATGAGTCAATTCCACTTTTACTAATCTGTTTATCTGAATTATAAGGGACGTTTTGCTCATTTCTTTAGGCTAATTTTTAGTTTTTTTACACATAAAGGTTCGAATAATCTGAGTCGATAAGTTACGTATTTGGCATCTCGCAAAATGCCTTATTTAATGAGCGGAGATATGGTCTCAGTTTCATGTTGGAGCCTTTTCATAAGACTTTGTCGAGATGGCTTTACACAGTCGCGACCTTTCAAAAATGAGCCAATAAGAAATAGACCGGGCAGTTGCTGAGCCTCCGTATCGTAGTAGAAAAAATACAAAGGCACCTATTCTTAGGCTGTTCCCAAAGGCTGGAGGAATTACGGATAAACAGTAGATGATGTTCAGGTTTGGTCGCGGGATTCGTTCATTGTCTGGATAGGTAAACTTTAGTACCTTGATACTAGAACGGAAAGATTGAGTATTATTTCTAGTTCATACAGGAACGTTACATGAAAACGAATGGATTAGTTTTGCTCCTTCTATGTCTGCTGGTTTCCCCAAGCTGGGCACAGTCTGGGATTACTCCGTTGAAAAGCCTGCCGTCCCAAGAGCTTAATCTCCAGAAGGGCTGGCGCTTCCAGGTAGGAGATGATCCCAGGTGGGCCAGCGCTGACTTCCCTGATCAGCGCTGGCCCACCATTCAGCTAACCCGCGACATTAACGAGCCTTCACCGCTGAATGCCGCTAGCATTGGCTGGTTGCGGTTGCGATTTTCGACCGACAGCAGCTGGCTGCGAGAACCCTTAGCGCTAGTCATTCGGCAGGTCGGGGCCTCCGAAATCTATGTGAACGGTCAGCTCCTGCACCGATGGGGACTGGTGAGTACTGATCCCCAAAAAGTGCTTGCGTTTGATCCGTTGTGGAAACCTATACCCTTCCCCCTCCGCAAAACCGGCGAGCAGGTACTGGCTATCCGGTTTGCTCGTCAACCTGGCATTCACTATACAACCGTGTTTGAAAATCAGAATCCCCCCTTCTGGATTCAGCTAAAAACCCAGGAGTCCGCCAACGTTTTTTATCAGCAGTATCTGGTCATTGCAGAACGCTTACATGTGTTTCTGATTAGTATAGGTTGTATACTGGCCATCCTTCATTTGGCTTTTTACCGATTCGCTCCCAGCCGAAAAGCCAACCTCTATTTCGGCCTGTGGGCCGTTCTGATCCTGACCGGAAACGTTTTACAGCGTGAGTTGATGGTCACCATCCACGAAGTAGCCGATAAATTTTATGTTGCTAATCTGGCGTTTGACCTCTATGGAATTGCTGGCCTTTTGCTGCTGTTGGCACTGTATGAGTTGCTGGGACAATCTAAGGATAAATTTTATTGGGGGCTCCTGGGTTGGGTACTCGGTGGGTTGTTGCTCAACGCTGGTCTCTACGGATGGGGTTGGAAAGTCGGTGGGGTTTTGGCGGGCATAGCTATTCAGCTAAACATTGCTCGAATTGCCTGGCTGGCCATTCGCCGACAGAAAGAAGGAGCCTGGATTATTGGCCTGGGGGCAATCGGTTATGTTCTCTTTTTTTTGGCCTTTTTTTTGCCCAGCCTGTGGAGCGACGACCTCTTCAATGTGGACATCGCCAATCGCCGAAATATCCTATATATACTCTCCTTGTTAAGTATTCCGGTGGCCACCTCCATTTACCTGGGGCTTGATTTTGCCCTGCTCAGTCGCGCCCTTGAGCAGCAGTTAATCGAAGTCAAAGCGCTTTCTCACCAGGCTCTGATTCAGGAAAAGCAAACCCAGGCGTTGCAAGAGCTGGATACGCTTAAATCCCGCTTTTTCGCCAACCTCTCCCACGAATTCCGCACCCCGCTCTCGCTCATCAAAGGGTCGGCGGAAAAGCTAGATCAGCAGGATGAACCGGGTTCCCGACGACGATTTGATTACCAGCTCATCGACCGTAGCGCGAGCCGACTGTTACAACTGATCAATCAACTGTTGGACCTCTCGCGCCTGGAAGCGGGTAAGCTGGAACTGCATCCTAAGCCCGGTGAGTTGACCCGCTTTCTTCAACAGATGGCGGGTTCGTTTGGCTCCTTATTCGAAAGCAAGGGCATTACCTACCACTACACGGTTTCGCTACAACCGGTGTGGGTGCTGATGGACAGTGATAAGTTAGAGCAGATCCTTTCTAACCTCCTTTCTAACGCGTATAAATTTACGCCAGTTAACGGTCAAGTGCGGTTTTCGGCCTCGGTTGAACCCTTGCAAACCGGTAGGTGTGAGCTACAACTCATCGTTCAGGACACGGGCATTGGCATTGCCAACGACCAACTTTCCCGCATCTTTGATCGCTTTTACCAGGTCGAGGATTCGGCTACCCGCTCGTATGAAGGCACAGGCATCGGGTTAGCTTTGGTCAAAGAACTGGTTGAACTACACAACGGCCAAATTCAGGCAGAAAGCACATTGGGCATTGGTACGACCTTCCGGCTACGCCTTCCTTTGGGAACTCTATCAGTGGAAGAACGAGCCGGGCTGGATGGCTCTGCGTCGGGAATCCCCTTGTCAGAACCCGCCGTAATGCCTTCGTCTACGAGGAACGAACCCACTCAAACCAGCAAACGGTCCAGCCAGTCAGGGCACCTGTTAATCGTGGAAGATAATGGAGACCTGAGACAGTTCCTGGTCAGCCAACTCTCGAAAATATATGGTGTATCGGCCGCTGAAAACGGTCTGGAGGGCTACCAAGCCGCCCTAAAAACGATCCCTGATCTGATTATTTCAGATGTAATGATGCCTGGCCTGGATGGGATGACGCTCTGTGAACGACTCAAAACCGACGAGCGAACTTGCCATATTCCCATTATTCTGTTGACCGCCAGAGCGGATAGAGACAGCAAACTAAGGGGCCTCGAAACAGGAGCCGATGACTATCTGATCAAGCCCTTTGGGATGGATGAGTTAGAGGTCCGGGTTCGCAACCTGCTGGAAAGCCGTAAAAAGCTCCGGGAGCAGTTCAGTCGACAGATCACCCTGCAACCCACTGAACTCCTTGTTACCTCGCTGGATGAGCAGTTTCTTCAGAAAGCGCTTACCGTTGCGGAAGCCAACCTCGCCAATGTGGCCTTTGATGTAGAGGGGTTCAGTCGGGAAATGGGCTTGAGCCGAACCCAACTGCACCGCAAACTGACCGCTTTAACCGAGCAGTCGCCCAATGAATTTATCCGGGCCATCCGCTTGAGCCGGGCCGCCAGCCTGCTCGGCCAACAGGGGGGAAACGTGGCCGACGTGGCTTATCAGGTTGGTTTCAGCAGTCCAAACTATTTTACCAAGTGCTTCCGGGATGTATACGGCCAAACCCCGACCGAATACGCCAGCGGGCGTGTTGCCTCCGTCAAAAAACCGTAACCTATACGGTTTCACGCCATTCCCTCAGCCCGGTCCACTTTCGGCCCTTGCCGGGTTATAGCAAAATCAGCTCATTTTTCTACAAAATTGGTGCATGGCGCTCCAAGAGTACGTTTTGGCACAATATTGCTAACTCGCCCAAGACCTGATAGCGTAGGTTTGGGGTAATCAACCGTCAAAACAAATGAAATCTCTAGCTACCCTCGCAGCCTTCGCGCTGTTGACTGTGCCCACGCTGGGGCAAACCCTGCCCGACCCGCACACGCCCCCGTCGGGCAAGTTTAACACCACCAACTACCCCGACGACCGCAAGGCCATTAAGGGCATGCGCCTGATTGACGGCCTGGGCAAGCACTGTCCCGACGACTATGTAACGGTGAATCCGGATGGGAAAATCGACTACGGCTTCCAGGAGTGGAAACAGGGGTTCGTCAACGCCGGAGCCTCCTTTAAGGCGGTAACACCCGTGCCAGGTATGGAAATTCTGCGCATCTACGAGGGCAAAACGGCGATCTTGAACGATCTGCTGGATGTGGTTTTGGACACACCCAAAGGTGATTTAAAGATCCGGGTGCAACGCACGGAGGTGTTTGTGAAGCAGCACGGTGGCTGGTGTTTCGTGGCCGGGCAGGGAACCCGCATCCTGTTCAAAGAAGAGTTGGGAGCCTTGCAGACTCCAAGCCCGAAAAAGTAAAGCCCAATGGAAACCTAACCCCAGTTTGCAGTATCTTACCCCGCTTCTGGCCATAGAGTCAACCACGCACCAACAAATTGCCATGGGGATTTAGCCTAACCGGACTACTATTTAGCCAAAACTGAATTGTTGTGTCGATTGAATAGCAAACAGTCAGAAGACTGACCACCGTAGATTTTTCACGTGACGGACGGTGTGGTCGTTAAGTGGGGGTTCCCGAATTCATCCGACGATTTTGTCCATAATAGGTTCTAGTTCCCTTTCCCTATTTCTTTACGTGTCCGAATTATAAATACACAACTCACTCATCATCTCAAGTGGTGGAGCCTTTTATGAAATTTCGGGTAGTACTGCCCAAATGGACTGGGCAGCCATTGCAGTCGTTTAAACTATACTTCTATACCTAACCGGCGACGATATACAAGAGGAAGGAGGTTTGGTGAACTCACCCATTTGGCATAAGGTTGCTCACTAGGGATATGCCCTGTTTAGAAGTATCTTCGTCCTCTGTAGCGCGAATAGCTACTCAGCCCCTATGCCCTACACCTATTTTATTATTTTCTGGATGGTGGCTGTCTTAAGTCTGATCGCGGTCTTGATTTACCCCAGTTTCCAGGGCAGGGTAATTAAACGGGCTACTGTTCGCTTCGCCAAACAACTGCAACAGAATCCTGCCCTCAGCAAAGCCTTTGCCCAGACGCTCCACAGACCTGTCGATTGGATTGACTTTAGGACTGGACTCGACGACAAAAACGTACCGGCACTTCTGAGTAGTCTACCCAGTCGAACCGGTGTTTTTTTTATTCATTACAGAGAATGGGTCAGTCAGGATCGTTGTTTGTTGGTAACCACAGTGGGTTATTTTCGGCCCTATTCATCGGGGCATGAGCTTTTTACCCCGGTTTACCCCGGCACTAGGGAGACGTACAATCTGAATTTTGTGATCCAGTTAGATGCCGTCAAAAGACAGGTTGTAGTCTTATCGGATCTGTACACCACCCTGGTTGACAAGAATTTACGAGCCGACTTTGCCAAGGCATTCTTCGGGCTGCTTCCGAGGTAGCCTGGCTTCCCCCAATACCCGTAAAATCGGTTAATTCTAGAACTCTTGAAAAGATAAATGAGCAATTAATGAGAATGAACCTAGTTGGAGTTTTTAATAGCTGACAACTTTACTTACTAACATACGCCTGACTGTAACACAATCAATTAGTGTATTACTCACGCTCGCATTGACTGCAGCCCGTTTGCCGAAAGCGGGATTTAACTGTCAAGCGCTCACCAACCAGCACCCTGCCTATAACAAGCAATAAACTTTGATACCTGTAGGTGACTTTGCGTATCTACTTCTAAGACCACGATAAAAATAATAGAAATAGTGCCGGAGCGTAGAATGTCGCTTAGGGTAGACGTTACGACCATACTATGGCTTTTCGGTCGCTCGGGTATACTCAGGCCAAAAATGACCGATTTACCAAAAATAGAGTTTTCGGAGTCCATACAATGCGATTGTAAGTAATGCAACACGTTCCATTTAACCATCCCTAGACGATCTCACTCGTTGATCGTTTTTCCACCTTCTCTATACTGGCAAGTGACAATTAGGCTATAAGTAAAATCAAAGTTTGGTGTTATAGAACGGGTATGCAAGATTCATTACCTAGGAAATAACTTGCTCAGTATTACAAATGAGCCTTTTGAGAGACAATGAATTTTTAACATCTGTCAACTTCAATCAGCCGCATACGGGTCTAGGTGTATTACAACGAACTGACCTGCAGTAAGTTATTACTATTCCCAGACCCGTTCTATAACTACCATGACCTAAAAGAATTATTGATATTAGATAATGTTGAGCCGAAAGTAGTAGACCTTACTTCTGTTTTGATTGGTCTCTCACGGTAATGGGGTTAAACGGTTTGGCTACTTCATTGACAACGACATTTTCGACTGCCTCCACCAGCCAAACCCGATTTCGTTTGACAAAAACGAAGGTAGCCAACCCATCACCGTCACCCCCTTTTGATCCATCAGGTGTAATGTAAGAATCCATGACGTGCATCAACACATGGGCAATGGCAACATCAGGGGTTAAAAACCGAACCGCTACGGACCGCTTTTCCAACGGTATAGTTTTAAAGTGCTGTTGGTGCATGGTTTGATGCGCATACTGCACGTCTGCTCGGCCTTTCCAGTGCATACCGACGATATTGACAAAATCGCAGTCCGGGGCCATATACTTGTTCATGTCCCTAAAATCATGGGTATTCCAGCTCGTAAAAAAAGCATCTACCTGGGCTTCGATGGCTTTTTGTTCTGGGCTATTTTTTTGAGGTAGGGATGTTGACTTCTGTTGACTGTAGGCTCCTTGACCCAAGAGGGTCATGAAGACCAATAAAATGAATAGTTTCATGATTGATCGAGTTTTGATTCGAACAAACCTACTCCCTATTTAGCCCAGAGTGGGGGTAAAAAAACGACATTCTTGCGGTTAATAATTATGGGAACTATAACCCCGTATGAGGGTGCTGGTTTCTTCCTCCAACAGCAAGGTGGGCGTAGAACCGGCAAATTCTTTAAAGTCGCGTCGCAGGTGTTGGCGATCATAATACCCACTCTGGAGAGCAACCTCTAGCCAGTCTAACTGAGGACATTTCTCTTTTAACCGAACGGCTTTACTAAAGCGGACTAGGCGACTGAACGTTTTAGGGCCAAGGCCCAGTCGTTCATGGCATTTACGCTCAAACTGCCGGGGACTTAGACAGGCCTGATCGGCTAGGTACTCCAACGAAGCAGGTCGGCTTGGGTCTTCCATTCGCTGGAAAGCCCGATCAATAGGGTGCTGTTCAGGCTGTTTTTTACGAAGTCGATCCAGCAAGAAGGCTTCAACGATCAGTTGCATCTGCTTGTAGTTATGGGTTTGGCGAAGCTGCTCATCAACCTGACGAATCTGGGGAGCCCACAATAGGGACACATCAAGTGCATAGTCAAAGAATTCAGTCATCGGAATGCCCAGTAATCGATGTAATCCACCCGGCTCAAAAAATGTGGCTACGATTAACATATCCGGTCCTGTGGTCAGGTCAACCCGTGAAACCTGAGGGCCAACCAGGATGCAACTGGGTTGGGTGCTGGTCAGTCCCGTCCGGTGGTGGAATATCTGGGTCGGATCACGAGGATAAAATGACAAACTCTGAACGGCATGGGGTGGAAAGGGGCGAGCGGCGGAAGGCAAGTGCTTCGGCGTTTGTACATGCACAATTTGGTAACCTTTCACCAAGCTAGCCAGTGCTGGGGTAGGCGAGTAGAATTGGATGAACATCTATCGAAAACTATGTTGTATAATCTAAGTGGCTATTGCAACAACCACCTACATTATGTTTACTTAAACGGAAAGTATAACAAAACTGGATTTCTGTTATACAGCTAATTTAGGTGCTTTCTAGTGAATTTATCCTTTATGAAAGAGAGTTTTGGGTCCAAGTGATAGCGAAGGCCTTACGGTACAGTTTCTTTAAACGCCTAATTACGGATACGCAAGTCTCTCTTTGTCTCACGCGGGAGAGTTAAATGAGATCCAGATAAAGACCGTCTGCTAGTTAACAAACTAATTTCCTTTTCTTACTTTACGCCCCTTCATGAGTTGCCCTCCGCACTGATAGTAGAATATAAGGGTCGCATAGTTTTCTGTTCAAACTCTATCAATCACCAAGTTAGGGATAACTTCGGTGGGTAAATCATAAAAAACATGGCAGAAAGGCGAAATTTTAATACCACGAAAGCTCCCCAGATGAGCCAAGTGTTTCCCCAAGCAGTGCTGGCCGATAAATTTATTTTTTTATCTGGAACGCCAGGTTTAGATATCAGCTCGGGCCAAGTCATTAGTGCTGATTTTGAGCAGCAAACCCGACAATGTTTTCTAAATATTAAACTCATTTTGGAAGAAGCGGGAAGCGACTTAAGCAACGTGGTGAAGACGACTATCTTTATGGTAGCCGGGAATGATTTTAGTGTGATCAATAAAGTGTATGCTGAGTTTTTCCCGGCTAATCCTCCGGCCCGTAGCACCCCTCAGGTGATGCCCTTTCCGGCTGGCATTTTAATTTCGGTTGAATGTATAGCTCTCCAATAGAGCAGTTGGTAAGAATAAATAACTTGTAGCTATAAAGCCGGGCAACCATTATTTGTCAACCGAAGTCCTCGTTTCTACAGTAGGTTGGCTTACAGCTTCAGTTATATTTACCAGGGATTTCTGAAAAGAAGTAGATAATTTTTAATCCTTTCCCCGCGAACGCAGTTATAGTAAGCGAGGCCTGGATGCGCCCTAGCGCTCGGCTGTCAACTGACCAACCTAGTTGTTAACGTCCCTCCTGTACTCCACCTAATGAAAGGATTGGTTTTTTCGCTGGTCCAGATTTTCGGAGTCATCAAGGGCTAACAGCCTACTCAAGCTGCTTTACGTACAGTCCCGTTTTAGCCATCAGGTGTTTTTGCATTTCTCAAGAAATCCTGATCGTCTTACTCCTTTTCATACTAGTCATGCGAATAAATTTTGATGACCTTTTTACGGTTATAGAGCAGGTCATGATTCCCAAAGTACGGATTAACATCATGAGTGTAATCCGGGGTGGCTCAGAAATGCGGCTGGCGAAAGACAGCCTAATGATTAATGGGGGAGATCCACTTAGTTGGCAAGGGAAAGATCTGCTGATGGATTTACGCCAAATCGGTAATGTCCAGGAATATTACATTCGAGGTTTGGCGGTTGCCTAGCTGTAGGGCGTCAATCTATCTAACTGGTAACTAGACGCCCTATACTCGTAGTACTGCTTCCTCGTTTTACCACTACCTGAACCCAGCAGTTATGGCTACTAATTTGTTAGTTATTGTTACCGGCTACGCATCGATCCAGCCAAAGCCTCATAAACGAGCGTATCTAAATACGAGTGTCGAAAAGGCCAATCAACGATTTAAACAGCAGTACCCACAAGCCAGAGATATTACGGCGGTCAGTGTTTTATTCGATGACGAATTAATCATCAGCGCCAGTGGCGATATTTCATCCGGCTACTAGTAACTCGATTGCTGAAAGGTCTTCCTTTCTAAACGGTTAGGTTCACATTTAATGTCTTCTCGGCACTATTCCTGATGGCTATTCGAGTCCAACTTACTCACCACTCGCTCTACCAGTATGAGCCAATGGTCTATCTGTCCACTCAATTGATACGCCTGAAACCCACTGCGTCCTGTCAGGCAGTGATCGAGGCCTATTCATTAAGGATTGAACCCGATAATCATGTGCTACGCTGGCAGCAAGACCCCTTTGGAAATTTTATCGCCCGCGTTGATTTTTCAGGGCAAGTATCGTGCCTCTCGATTCAGGTTCAGTTGACGGCTAGTCTGCAATCTGTAAACCCCTTCGAATTCTTACTTGATGACTATGCGCTGTTTTTCCCTTCAACTACTCAGATACGCTTCAGCATGATTTAGCGCCCTACCGAGACACTACTGAGCCGGGAGCTTACCTCACCCAATGGATTGGGCAGATTAAACATCAACCCCGCCAGGAGACGGTTTCGTTTCTGATCCACCTTAATCAACAGGTTTGTCAGGCCATCGTCTACCAGGCACGGCTACGACCCGGGGTGCAGACCGCTGACGAAACACTCCGGCGTTCCACTGGTAGCTGTCGGGATATTGCCTGGTTACTGGTACAACTAGTCCGGAAGTTAGGACTGGCCGCCCGCTTTGTCTCGGGCTACCTGGTTGAGTTGTCCAACTCAACTACCGACACCTCAACCGATGCGATCAAGGATCTGCTGGCTTTGCACGCCTGGACCGAGGTTTACCTACCGGGAGCAGGTTGGCTAGGACTCGACCCTACGGCCGGAATACTGGTTACGGAAGCCTATATTCCCCTGGCTAGTACGCCTGATCCAAGTGGGGCAGGAGTCATTACAGGAACGACCGATAGTACAAAAGCTACACTTTCCTATTCAAGTACAGTCGTTCAGTTGCCTTAGTCTAACTAGCTACTATAGTACTGATGTCATAGCGAGTAATAGCGTTCAGGGACTAGTGGTGCAGGAATTGATGGATAGCCCGTCATACTTTTCAGGCTGATTTCAATCGAGCGGGCGATGGTGGTGACAGGGGTATCCGTGGGTCTGTTCTCAAATGGGTCCTGCAATTGAATCGCGCTTTTTTCGATTAAAATAAAAGCGGATGCTATGAGTGTGACTAAAGGCACATCTAAATAAAAATACTGTTCATCAAAACAGAATGGAAGTAGGGTCGCAAATAAGTAGATAAATACCTGCATATTGAAGGTATAGGTTCGGGGGAAAACTGTGTTTTTAATTCGTTCACAGCGTCCCATGGAATCGGTCAAATTATTGAGCGTTACGCTTAGTTGCACCAGTTGATAATCTGTGATTAACCCCTCATCAAATAGCTGCCGAATCGCTAAAGCATGGTTTACCAAAAGCAGATTGGGTGGGTTAGGAGAATCAGCAATGAGCCTGGCCTCCTGGGCAGGCAGAAACTCCTCCAGTCGCTGGGACACGGGCTGTTTGCGTAACGTGTCCCCCAATACGAAGCACCAGGCACATTGACGCTCAACAAATGGATGCAAGAAGGTTTGGGGTTTGGTATCAGGGGGCAAGAAGGTTTGCAGCTGACGGATAAAACTACGGCTATCATTGACAATAGCCCCCCAGGCTATTCTAGCTTCCCACCAGCGATCATAGGCCTGATTGGTCCGAAAAGCCAGTAATAGAGCGATACAGGTTCCCAGAATTGCCGCAATGGAGATGGGTATCTGGAATGACCATGGACTAACCCATTTACTGATGACTACCAGGTTGGCAAACAGAAAAACCAAAAAGGCCTGTCGAAGTATATGGCGGATGTAGAAACTAATCGAAATCGTATTGTTGAGTAGCATTGAGCTTATGTATGGAAGTAACCACTGAGGAGTCATACAACAAGCGTAAAGCTAGCCTGTCTATGGAATAGGGTTTATATAAAGATTAGTTGTTTCAGATCACTTGTCTTAAACAAAACTTCACTTAACAAGTAACCCGCTAAATGCGGATTAGTTCTCAGGTTCTTTAAATACCTGTATTTTGACGCAGCTGTACAAATAGTCTATCGTTTCAAAAAAAGCATTTTATGAGATTATGCTTACTACCTTACTTGACATATGTTACCTAGCGTTTTGTCCCGGGGACCGCGTCCACTAAAAGCTAGCAAGTCCAGTAGTTAACCGAGCAAGTGTCTTGAACCACCACCACCATCATTCCAAGGCCTACTCGCACGTTTTTTTAGCGCTATCATCGCTCAATACGCTCAGCCACTGGGACTAGTCCGATTTCACGCGTATCCAACCGTATTGCATTAGATCAGCAATGAAATGGTCCGTCGTATCGGTTCGCACGATGAGTCCATTAGTGTGAACCTTAAACTCGTTGGCAACTTGTTCCATAAATTGTTCCAAAGAGTCAGTATCCCTCAGAGCGCTCAGGGTACGGAGCTGTTCAACTAAGTCGGTTGATGAACTCGCTCGCAGCTGGTTCGAATGGAATGGTGGTTGCTCAGGCATTGGTAACAAGGTTAGGTTACTTCTATTTTACGACCTAAATTAGCTCATAACGTCTGGTGACACTGACCGTAATAAGTCAAGAAGGCCATAGGTCCGAGTTTGCTATTCATTTACCAGCAGAATAGAACTGATTTTGCCACTCACAGGGTAGTGTGATCAAATGCCCGAATTATAAATACTCAAATCACTTCTCGTCTCAGGTGGTAGGGTTTAATCAGATAGGGACTCAGCCTGCCGATCAACTTAAGAAATTGAGGCAGAGGTCGGCTTGTCCAAGCCAGGGGTGTCCATACCGATTCCCAGTACCCAACTCAACCTTCCTTCCTCATCTGATCGAACGACTCCTTTAATCAAAATCCGGACCACTTCTCCATGCCGGCGAATAGAAAGCGCTTGCTCAAAGGACTCCGTTGATCCAAGAATCTGCTCGACTAGACGCTGGGCCGAGGACTGATCAGCTTCTGTGGCACAGCTTAGATACGTTTGCGTCGAGATAGAACTCCCCAACTCGAGGCCAAACAACTGGTACATGCCCGCCGACCAGAAAAAACTCGCCCTGGAGCGATCATAATCCCAACTACCGATGGCGGCTAACGCTTCGGCTTCCTGTAAAAGCGTCAGGTTTTTGATCAAGGCCTGCTCGGCCTCCACCCGCTCGGTGATGTCAGTAAAAAAACACAGCAGGGTGTCATACCCCTGGCTGGTAATATGTACCTGGAACCAACGTCCATCTTGGGGTAAGGGGTAGTCAATGCGCAGGTTCTGTCCATCCAGGGCGACCTGTTTGTAATAAGCCCGCAGGTCGTCGCCTTGAGGGAACACCTGTTGACAGTTTTTACCAACCAGTTGCGGCGGAGTGGCGCCTAACAGCGAGGCCGCTACGGCATTAACCAGTTGATAGCGAAACTCCAGGGGCTGGCCCGTTGAATCCCGGATAATTCGATACAGGATCAGGCCGAGCTGGCTATCCTGGAGCAGGGCCTCTAGCAGTTGGTCAGTCGATAGAAGCAGCGGGGTGGTCATGGGGATCAGAGCCGATTGATAAAAGTGTAGGGTGATACGTTACTCCCTTAATGAAGCACCAACCCATGATTTACCTACTAGCCGCTTAGCTCTTTTTGTCGGTTTGGCGTTTCGATAATTGGGCTGATGGAGTCTTCGGGAAGCGTACTGTTCACGACTTATTACAAAGCTACCAATAACCCATAAACGGTCAGTAGTCCAAATTGATTATAAACCCAGCCTTTTTTGAGAATGTACCTTAACTCGTCTGATGTTTTAACAAGTGTCACATTCCATCAGTAGCAAACGTTGACTTTAAACAGGATACGGTTTTGCCCGTATGATAGCCTGGATTTGGGCGTCGTCAATGTTGAATAACACCCCCAGAGGTGCCCATGCCAAAATCAGCCACAAGACCATTGTCTACTTTGGCGGCCTTAACGACCATGTCGGGTTCCTGCATAACCACATACTCAACGTGCTGATCCTTGTAAATCAGTATGGTTTTCATGCGCGTTATTGGGTTGGCAAGGTTGGGCTAATCTGTCTGATCAACGATTGGCGACCTACTCATTGGTCGGCTAACCCAATTCGCTTCTACAGAATGGAGACAATATCGCATTTTAGTCTCTCCTTATAGGAATAGGATCGTTAAAAATTATTGGGAGCTGCACATAATTTCCAATAGTTCACAATCGCTAAAAGGGTCTCTTCCAAGGCAGTTATCGTGAGCGGCTTCACAAAAAAACCTTGTACCGATAAGCTGTAGGCATCAATGACGGCTTGTTGATCCATGGCCGTTGAAAAAAACAGATAAGGAATACACTTTAGCTTTAAACGGGCATCATTGTGGAGCTTTTCTCGTAAGGCAAACCCATTTAATTTAGGTAGATTAATATCCGAGAGGATCAAAAACGGGACTTCGTCTGTCTGATCTAAATAGGCCAAAGCGCTTTCCCCATCACCAAAAAAGATGACCTGATTGGGAAAATCCAGTTTTTGAAAAACCAGTTCGAGTAATAATTGGTCATCCTCATCATCTTCAATGATGACAATCGGTCCTTCTTTATTCATCCGGTACGCTTCCTTTTTGGCGGTAGGGCGTAAATTTATCTATTTTTAGTCATACATGGCTCAACCTTCTCGTTCACAAACCTGTCGTCATTCATCGGTGATGACTAATCATATCAACTGGTGAAAATTGCTACACTTATCCTTGGGAATAGAGCGTTTTACGAGATTTTGCCAATAGAACAGGATAGATGCCCAAAAGCTCTATGAGAGATTTAATTGCGAATGTTTAAAACTCTTTCTCCCCAAACTCATTGGTGGGTAATTTGACGGATTTAGTACGCTGACGAAGGGAGTAACTTAGGTTGAGCAGTAGAATATCCTTCTCCTGGATATAATTGGTCGTCGTATAAAAATCCGCTCCGCTTGTGGTGATCCGCTGCTCATTGCTGGGTAGCCAGCCTAGACCTATATTTTGCCATTGAAACATGACCGAAAGTCGGTTTTGGACAAAACTTTTCTTAATGGATAAATTCGGCACAAAGAAGCGGGAATCTTCTCCTTGAGCAGTAATCCGCCTTGAGAGGTAATTCAAATTGGCTTGTAGTACCCAGCCCGAAGCAGGTTGTAAGCTCGTATTGGCATTAATCGAGTAAGCCCAAGCCTGATTGGTGAACACGACTTTGTTCTGAAACAACTGACCGGAAATCATTGACCGATACACCGTACCGCCGATATAGAGTTTCCAACGTTTCGTCAGGGTAACGTCTGAGGTTATTTCCAAACCGAGCCGACCAGCCCGACCCGCATTGGTATAGAGCCGGTTCAGAATCGTATCCGCATACACACTGTTAACCCGATTAACGATATTTTGCACGTTTTGATGATACAGCGTGGCTTGCCAGGTGCTTCGACCCAGCGTTCGCGTGGCACTTAGTTCGCTCAGGTCGACAAATTCAGGCAGCAAGGCCGGGTCGCCCTGTTCGAGGGTTTCGGAGTGTTCGCGTTCGGGTAGCGGGTTGAGGGCTAGATTACTCGTCCGCTGTACCCGGCGACTGTAGCCTAACCGAACTAACCAATTCTCCTTGGGCCGATACACGACGTTCAACGAGGGAAACAGGTTGTTCAGCGTTAAGGGATAGGTTTGCCCTTGCGGTCGAATAGCCACCTCGCGCTGGGCTGATTCGAAGCGTAACCCCGCTGTGTATTCCCATTGCTTCGCTTTATGATTGTATTGACTGTAGAGACTATGAATCTGATTGCCTACCTGGGCTTGTCCGCTAAACGCATGGATGACCAGCAGGGGTGCGCCCCGGCCATCCTGGTTTAGGTACCGATAGTCGCCATTGTCGCCCTGAAAGCGGTACTGATAACCCGCTTCCAGTCGTCCACCAGCCAGAGGCCAACTGACATCGACATTCGCCCGAACGTTCCCAATTGGCCGCTCCGTAGTGGTGAAGGTATATTGCAGCGTATCCCGGAAGTCCGTTCGGCGAACGTTCAGGTTACGGGTAAATCCGTCCAAATAATCATATTCGTAAAGTACGCCCGCACTGAGTGTTACTTTACTGGGGAAGGTATGGGTGTAGTCGAGATTAGCCGTAAAAAACTGTCCTCGCTTCCGCACCAGATTTGCATTAAAATAGTCGATCTGACTAATGAGTTGCCCGGTCTGCCGGTTGGTAATCGTATTATTGTAGATCAAATCAGCTGTCCGGTCTTCGGTGCGTTGCCCATAATACAACCCTGCTGACCACACATCCGATTTAGTCGGTGTAAAGCTCACCGCTAGCCGGTTCGTAACCGTGTAGCGTCTAAAACTTCGTTCGCCACTGCTGGGGAAACGGGTAAAGCGATCACCCAGGATGGTGTACACATCCCCCTCACGCCGACCTGCTAGATCATTTCGTAGATACGCTGTGCTAAGCGTCCAGTCCCAGCGAGCGGTTCGGTAGCTCAGGGATGCATCCGCACTATAGCGAACCGGGTGATGGGTATTCTCAAAGGCATTCAGGCTGGGCAAGCCGCCCTGAACATTGACCAGAACATACATACCCAAATCCGCTCCTGATTTGGTTGTAATGGCAATAATACCGGCCTTTCCATCGGGATCAAACCGAGCGGATGGCGTGGTGATGACCTCAATGGACTCAACCGTGTTAGCCGCGAGCTGATTGAGCAAGGTGCCTAAATTGGCCTGCACCGGCTTGCCATTCAGCAAGACCAAAAAACCGTTAGCTCCCCGTTGTGTGACCTCTCCCTCTGCATTGATACTGATACCGGGAAGGTTACGCAGCAAATCGGTCGCCGTTCCTCCTGCCGCTGAGCCAAACTGGGCGGCTTGGTAGGTCTGTCGGTCAGCTTTGACGATTAAATCTGATCGCTGTCCGGTGACAACCACTTCGTTTAACTGATTTTTGGCAGGTTCAAGCAAGAGCGACCCCAGATTAAGCTCGTCGCCCCGTTTCAGCGTGACGGAGATTTTTTGAGGTTTGTAACCAATAAAAAACGTTTTCAACTGATATTGGCCCGGTGTCCCATAGGTTATATGAAAAACGCCTACCGAGTCCGACAGGGCACCGGTTACCGCCACTGAATCGGTAAGTCGATAGAGGGCAACGCTGACAAAAGGAATTGGCTTGGTGGTGGAGGCATCGAGCAACATACCTTGTAGTTCAGTCTGTCCAAAAGTGAACTGGCCATATCCAAAAAGCAGTAGCAATAAAAAAAGTCGTTTCATAGCTAGTCACGAATCCAGCACGGGCAACGATGGATTATTTTTAATTGCACCGTAACGGGAGTGATTTGCCACAAAGGTATCGGCGTAAAAACAGACGATTGTGGTCAGTTTCGGGCTGATTTTGGTACTTTTGAAACAGGGTTCTTCCCCAAGTGAAAACTTTCAACGATTTATGACTCCGTCGAATGCCGAGCCCTTTCAGCTAAAAAACAAACTGGAGGATACACAATTATTCAAAATCTCTCGCTTCAAAGAAATCATTAAGCGCACGCAACCTCACCGGCATGATGGTTACTTTGAACTTATCATCTTATTGGAAGGAGCAGGCTTTCACTGGGTCGATACCCAGCTACTACCGATTTCACCCCCTACAGCTTTTTTTCTGTCTCCTGGGCAGTTACATTGCTGGCAACTCACGGCTATCCCGAAAGGCTTCGTCGTTATGTTTCGGGCTGATTTTATTGATCCCAAATACAGCGGGGATTTGTATCCCCTAGTGCAGCAACTCGAACAGCGAAAGGAAGTGGCCTTAGCAGACACAGTCCCATTTGGGGATTTACTGGTAGCTATCGAGACAGAATATAAACACCCATCCCAGCACAATCTGGTGATTCTGCGAGCGATGATACAAATTCTGTTGGCCCGATTACTAGCTGTCGATCAGCCGCAACCCGAACCTACCCAAGTGAGCCACCTGATGTATCGCCGATTTATTAACTTACTACGTCAGCCTAGTCCTTTATCTCATCGGGTATTTTCGTATGGTGAAAAGCTAGGGATCACTCCGCAACATCTGAATATGATCTGTCGGCGAGTGAGTGGCAAATCAGCCAGTGAGTTGATTGCTGAACAGATTGTCCTAGAGGGGAAACGGTATCTATTGCATACCGATCAGCGTGTTACGGAAGTGGCCGAACAATTGGGTTTCAGCGACCCCTCCCATTTTGTGAAATATTTCAAAAAAATGACGGGTGATACGCCCGCTACATTTAGGAAACTCAATGGATTCTAAAGGCAACTCCACTAGTTTTTCTGGTTATTTTTAACAGGGTCAGCCTTATTTGATATCTAGTTTAACGCCCCATTAACAGACGGATAAATTTCATTCGTCTCAGGTAGGAGCGTTTTTTTGAGAATTGCGCTTGGGCAATGACCACGAGCATGTCTCCCTTTTTTGGACACACCTTTCCGAGATTTGGACAATCGGCTGTCGGGTCAACGTCGCAACTTTGCCTAGCAAAATAAGCGATTGATCATGGCAACGAATCAGGTGAACCGCCGAGACTTTATAATCCGTTCTGCAACCGTCATTGGCGGGGCGGTAGCCACAACCGGTAGGTCAACATGGGGCGCATCCGCTTTCGCCCAGTCAGCACCCTTGACCACAACGCTGGGCCAACCGGTTCCCCTGCCGACGCGTCGGTTAGGATCGCTGGAGGTATCGGCCATTGGCCTGGGCTGCATGAATCTGGCGGGTACCTACACCCCCCGGCTGGACGAGCAGGAAGCGATCAAACTCGTTCGCAGCGCGTATGAACAGGGGGTTACCTTTTTTGATACCGCACAAAGCTATGCCCCTTTTTACAGCGAGGAAATTGTCGGCAAGGCCCTGGAACCGGTTCGTTCTCAGGTCGTTATAGCGACCAAATTTGGCTACCAAATCGATCCCCTTACCCGAAAAAGTGGCGGATTGAACTCGCGCCCGGATTATTTGAAACGGTCGGTGGAGGCTAGTCTGAAACGGCTCAAAACGGACCGGATTGACCTGTTATATCAACATCGCATCGATCCCCAGGTGCCCATCGAAGACGTGGCGGGGGCGGTGCAGGACCTCATTAACGAAGGCAAAGTGCTGCACTTTGGCTTGTCCGAGGCGGGGGCGGCTACCATACGCCGGGCCCATGCGGTGCAACCCCTGACGGCCGTCACCAATGAATACTCCGTCTGGACGCGCGATCCCGAAGCGGAAGTGATCCCCACCTGCGAAGCGTTGGGCATTGGGCTGGTGCCCTGGAGTCCGCTCGGCACCGGGTTTCTGACCGGAACCATCACCCCTGCTACCTCGTTAAATCCCAACCATGATCTGCGGGCCTCGTTTCATTTTCCCCGCTTTACACCCCAGGCCATTCGGGCCAACTATCCCCTGGTCGAGCTCCTGGGGCGGATTGGTAAACGCTACCACGCCACGCCGGGACAAGTCGATTTGGCCTGGTTGCACGCCCGTAAGCCCTGGATCGTGCCGATCCCAGGCACCACCCAGATCAAGCACGTTACCGAGAATCTGGGCGCGGCCCGCCTTCCGCTAACCCCCGCCGATGTCGAAGAGATTGACGCGGGCTTTGCCAGGATCCACCTACAGGGCGAACGATTCCCCCATCAGGTGCTCGACCTAAGCGATACAGGGGCAATACTAGGCACTAGCTCCGTGGGTGGGCACGGCAAATCGCCATTGCCCACGCCAGGGGACCGTAAATGAGTCGAACGCCCAGCAAAGCCGATCAATCCCATGAAAAAAGAAAACGACATCGTCACGCTCTCCATCAAAGACGAGCACCGGATTTTAGGGCTCCCTCGACCCCGCTACCCCATGATCAGCGTCCTGCGGTTTGAGGACGCCAGCCTGCAGGAAGCCTTCCCGGAGCGGTTTCTCTTCGACTTTTACAGCATTTCCATCAAAAAGAATGTAACCGGTAAAATCCGCTACGGCCAGCGACACTTTGATTTTGATGCCGGGATCATGACCTTCATGGCCCCTAATCAGCTGATTGGCCGGGCCAGTGGGTCCGAAGAAAACCCCGCCGGGGAAGGCATCTGTCTAAATATCCATCCCGACTTTTTTGTGGGCTATCCGCTGGCAAAGACGATTAGAGACTATGGCTTCTTCTCCTATGAGCTTTCCGAAGCCTTGCATTTATCTGATCCCGAAGAGGAAGCGATTCTGCGCATCATGAACGACATTGAAGCGGAGTATCAAAACAACATCGACCGCTTCAGCCAGAACGTGATGATTGCCCTGATCGAACTGCTGCTGCAATACAGCGACCGCTTCTATAACCGACAGTTCATCACCCGCAAACCGGCCACCGATGAAATCCTGGTGCGCCTGGAAGCCTTACTGTCGGCCTGGTTTGGGGATGAAAAGCTGGCCGAGCGGGGCTTGCCCACGGTTCACGCCATCTCCGAGCAACTCAACCTATCGCCTAATTACCTGAGCGATATGCTCCGCTCGATGACGGGGCAAACCACCCAGCAGCATATTCATGCCAAGCTGATCGAGCGGGCTAAGGAGCTGCTGAGTACGACGCAGCTGTCGGTGGCCGAGATTGCCTACCAGTTAGGCTTCGATTACCCCCAGTCGTTCAACAAACTATTTAAAAAGAAGGCCAACCTGTCCCCGTTGGAATTTCGGCAGTCTTTCCACTAAGGGGGATGCCCACTAAAATTCCTGATGAGTCAACCAAGCCGTCCGATACGCGGGTCATTCGCTTGTTGGCTGACTCAAAAACAAGGTATCCATGATTCCCTCCACCAACCCGGCTCGACTCCCTAAACGAGGGAGGTCGCTAAAGACAACCCTGCTCTGGCTGGCCAGCGTGGTCCTACTAACGAGTATTGCCAGTTTTAGTATGATGAGATCGCCCCAATTTGGCAAAGCCCCCAGTGGGGCCCGCCTGGACCGTATTCGGCGGTCCCCTCACTATAAAGAAGGCAAATTTCAGAATCTCCACCCGACGCCGGTCTTTGCTCCGGGCTACAACATGGCCAAAGCGGTGTACGAAGTGATGATCAAGCCTAATCCCCGCAAAACGCCGGTCGATGTCATTCCTTCGGTAAAGACCGATTTGCGGGCTATACCGCTCGAGCGCGACGTACTAGTCTGGTTTGGCCACTCCTCGTACTACCTGCAACTTGGCGGCAAGCGATTTCTGGTCGATCCCGTATTTAGTGGCAATGCCTCGCCCTTTCCGGGGGGCGCACGAGCGTTTAAGGGGACCGACGTGTACACGGCGGCTGATTTGCCCCCGATCGACTACCTGCTGATTACCCACGATCACTACGATCACCTGGATTACAAGACGGTGCTGGCCTTGCGGCCCAACGTGCAGCAGGTTATTTGTGGGCTGGGCGTGGGGGCGCACTTCGAACACTGGGATTACCCCGCCGAGCGGATCAGTGAACTGGACTGGGAGGAGAGCCTAAAGCTGGCCGATGGATTTACGCTCCGGGCCGTCATGGCCCGGCATGGTTCGGGCCGCACGCTACGCAGCGACAAGACCCTGTGGGTGTCCTTTATCCTGGAAGCGCCTTCCCAGAAGCTCTTTCTGGGCGGGGACAGCGGCTACGATACGCATTTTGCCCAAATCGGGCGGCAATACGGCCCCTTCGATCTGGCCATCCTGGAAAACGGGCAGTATGATGTGGTGAGCCCCTTCATCCACATGATGCCCGAAGAAACGCTCCAGGCCGCCCTGGACTTAAGGGCCAACCGGGTGCTGCCGGTGCATTCGGCCAAGTTCGTTTTGAACCGCCATCCCTGGGACGAACCCCTGATCCGGTTGAGCAAGCTGGCCCGGCAAAAGCAGGTGCCCCTGATCACCCCCCTGATTGGCCAGGCCGTCAACCTGCGCGATAGTACCCAGCGATTTAGTCCCTGGTGGGAAGGGCTGAACTAAGTCGGTAACCGGCTAATCGGCTCGTGACGTTTTACCGCCTTCGCCAAAAGCCCCACCCAACAACAATAGTTTATCAATCAATCAATTAACTCAACTGAGTATGTTTACCCAACAAACACCCCTGGATTCGCCCTTTAACGCATTCAGCACCGCGGAAGACGTTCTGCAAGGCATTGATTTAACGGGCAAGACCGTCATCGTGACCGGCGGGTATTCCGGCCTGGGCCTGGAAGCGGCCCGCGTGCTGCTGTCTGCCGGGGCGACCGTCATCGTCCCCGCCCGCAACCGAGAAAAAGCCCACCAAAACCTGGCTCACCTACCGGGTATCCTCCTGGAGGAGATGGATTTGATGGACCCCGCTTCGATTGATGCCTTTGCCAAGCGCTTTATGGACGAGCATGGAACACTCGACATCCTCATTAATAACGCGGCTACGATGGCGGCACCGCTAAGCCGGGATGCCAGAGGCTACGAAAGCCAGTTTTCCACCAACGTACTGGGCCATTTCCAGCTTACCTGCCGCCTTTGGCCCGCCCTGGTAGCGGCTAACGGGGCGCGGGTGGTTATGCTCAGCTCGGCCAACCACCGCCTGGTCGCAGCCGACCTGCTGCATGATCCTAATTTTGAGCGGATCCCCTATGACCCCTGGAAGGCCTACGCCAACTCGAAGGGAGCCAACATCCTGCTGGCCCTGGCCCTGGATCATATCGGTCAGTCGAGTGGGGTTCACGCCTATGCGGTGCATCCGGGCGGTATCTTCGATACCGGACTGGCCCGCCATATGGACCTCGGGATCGCCAAAGCGGTCGGCATGATCGATGAAGCGGGCAATCCGATCATCGACCCCGAAAAGGGCTGGAAAACGCCCCAGCAGGGAGCCGGTGCGATTGTCTGGACGGCGACGAGTCCCCTGCTGGACGGCAAAGGGGGCGTTTACTGCGCCGATTGCAACATCGAACCCCTGGCCGCTGATGATGCCGAGTCCCTGACGATGAATGGCGCTTCCCCCACGGTGAAAGATCCCGTAACGGCGGGCCGATTATGGCAACGCTGCGAGGGGCTGACCGGAGCCCGGATTGATTAGCCAATCGGGGCAACCGACCGGCCCCGCTTTACCCAACTGAACCGCTTATGAACGTGCTCATCACCGGTACGACAGGCATGGTCGGCGAAGGGATGCTGCTGGACTGTTTAGCGAACCCCCAAATTACCTCCGTGTTGAGTGTGAGCCGAAAACCGACCGGCCTTTCCCATCCCAAACTAACCGAATACATCGTCCCTGATTTTTTGGCGCTGGCCGAGAATGACCCCAGGCTGATGGGGTATGACGCCTGCTTTTACTGCGCAGGTGGGGGTAGCGTAGGGATGAGTGCGGAGGACTATAAACGGATCAATTACGATACGCCGATCACCTTTGCCAAAGCCGTCCACCCCAACCCCGGTATGCGCTTTGTGTATGTCAGCGGGGGCGGTACCGACAGCAGCGAAAAGGGGTGGCAGCGGTGGGCCAGGGTGAAAGGCAAAACGGAAAACGACCTGATGAAGATGCCCTTCAACCAGGTGTTTGGCTTCCGCATCGGGTTTATTGCCGGCACCGATGGGCAGCGGCATATTCCCAAAAGTTACTCGTACGTCTCCTGGCTGTTTCCTGTTATCCAGCGGGTGCTGCCCCAACTCATCAACACCCGTC
Source organism: Spirosoma harenae (assembly GCF_054776975.1). Lineage (NCBI taxonomy): Bacteria > Pseudomonadati > Bacteroidota > Cytophagia > Cytophagales > Cytophagaceae > Spirosoma > Spirosoma harenae. The sequence continues at coordinate 28,890 of NZ_BAAHBD010000054.1, forward strand.
ACCAGATCGCGCTGGCCATGATCGAGGTCGCCCGGCACGGGTTTGAGAAAAACGTTGTGCAGGTGGCGGATATCACCCGGCTAGCCGCCCGCTCGGGTGGGTAAGTTCGCTACTAATTTGCCGGGCAGCTGCGGCAAACGTCTACCCGTTAAACAAGCCAGGACCCCAACGTCCTGGCTTGTTTAGGTTACCCTATCTGATCCGCCCATCAGCCGGTTCTGGTCTTAGCGGGCTACCCTGTCAGCCTTCTTTTGGCTAGCTGAAGCCATATCGGCCCCGCTGTCGGGGTAGCCCCCGGTTTAATGGGCTACCCCGTTGATGACCGGTGGTATTTGTGCCCAACTAGGACGGCCACGCGCGAATGGGGTGAAAGAGACTATAAAGATGGGTCCGTCAGGATACGCATCGAAACTAACTTGCCTGACTGGGAACGAGTGAACCTACTAGATTTTAAAGCGGATGACTTTACTCCATTAAAGCCCTCTCACGAAACGCCCGTTTTTCCAAAACAGCATTTCTCCATCTGAGAAGTTATACCCGGACATTATTAGTAATCTCAAATTGCCGTCTCACGAATCAACTGCTTATTCTCACCGTGGAGATGAGTTCGTGCGACATGTGCGAGTAATTGTAGTATCTTGCCCGAAAATCATACCGAGGTTTTTCTGAACGGTGAGCCGAGAACTGGCCTTTTCGAGATCAATAAATCCATTCAGATGACTGGTTCACGATTACTCTCTTGTCAGGTGTTTCTTGATCGGTTTTATTAGAAATCATTTAAAACTCTCTTCTCATTTTACGATAGGGGCGAATATTAACTTTACCTGCCATAAACGTTTTATATATAGATCATTACAATTATTATAACCCGCGCTTGACATGTACATCGTCAACCAATAGCAGACTGAGGTGGTCCGATTTAGCGGCACACTGAATTTGTCAGATTTGTGTAATACTCCTGTTCGAACTGTTCGGGGCTTTTGTAGCCCAGCGACGAATGCTTTCTCACCCGGTTATAATAGACCTCAATATAGTCGAAGAGTTCGGTGCGTGCATCATCGACGCTCAAAAACGCTCCGCTTTCCAATAACTCCGCTTTTAAGCGGCCGCTTCGGCGGTCCGATCCACAACGACTCCGCGAAGGCATTGTCGTAGGGATCGTTGGCCCGACTCATTCTGGGCCTGATATGCCACAAACGCGCTAACTCCTTCAGCTCAGTTGATACATACTGCCCACCTCGATCCGAATCAATAATTAGGTCCACGACAGGTTGACGCAGTTGCAAGGCACGACGTAATGGAAGGATAACTAGTTCATCTTCCATCGTTTCACTCACCGGCCAGCCTACTATTCTACGCGAAAATAAATCCATCCAAGTAGCCAAGTAAGCCCATTCTCCGCCGACTAAAGGCAGATACGTAATATACTAAATTAGGCGCCTGGGGGAACGGCTGATCTACTAATAGATTGGGCCAGTAGCCTCTGCCATGGGTACTGTCAGTCGTACGTGGCACAAATGATTTAGCAGGGCCGCCTGTGCGGCTGAATGGCTTGTAAACCAGCCTTTTTCATTATCATTCGAACCTGATAGCGACCCAATGAATGGCCTTTCTCTTGCAACTCAGCTCTAATGCGTCGGCTGCCGTAGCGTCGTTTATGTATGGCGAAAGTCTGTTCGACTAACTGCTGGTACTCCGCTTTTTCAGAAGTTAGTTGATAGCTCTCTCCTCGCAGGTAGCGATAGTAAGCCGTTTGACTTACTTCCAGCACTAAGCATAAGGTTTCAACCGCAAACTCAGCAGCCAACTCTTGAACTAGTTGGTAGCGCGCTCTCAGGTCTGTCGGCTGATAATGCTCAAGGCTTTTTTTAAGATCTCGCGCTCGGTTTCCAGTTGACTAATTCGTTGTAGCAGCCGCTGATTCTCCAGTAGTGCATCTGAAGCTTGGCTCGAAAAATGGTGTTTTTCTTCCCCCTTGGTTCGCTGTTTCCAACGGTCCGCCGTCGCGGTTGTAGATGAGCGCTTCACTGATATCCAGCGCCTGAGATACATAAGCCACACTCTGCCTATTGGTAATCATTTTCAGCACATCGGCTTTGAAGGTTGCGTCGTATTTACGCCGTTTAATGAGTTTGTTTTTAGGCTGCATGTTCCTGCCGCATCGGCGGTCCGAAAGTTAAGCAAGTTCACTGTGCCGATTTATTAGACCATCTCACTACCTTACTAGGCAATTTGGCTAAATATTACGCTAATTCCTCTTTATCAGTGCAACAGAAGATAGTTGGTTCGATATTTCCCGGAAAGTTAATTTATGAAGACGGAAAGTATCGAACCGCCGAAATGAATTATTTTATCGAGCTAATATGCTCATATACAGCTAGTAATGATATAAAAAGAGAAGGGCAGGCCATGCATTTGCATAACCTGCCCACTTGGGCTCCCGAAGCTGGGCTCGAACCAGCGACCCTCTGATTAACAGTCAGATGCTCTAACCGACTGAGCTATTCGGGAATCGTGGGTGCAAAATTAAGGTGAATCAGAATACTAAGCAAGTATTAGACCTTAAAAAAGACGCTTTTGCTGGCAAAATTATGTAACCCGATGATAGTCAATAATTCAGATCAAGCATTTCTCAATCAGAATGCGTTAGGACGGTGGTTCGGGACGTTCTCTAAAATCAGTTCCTTGATTCGACGGGCGTCACCTTTTGAGAAATTCCGGATCACAATCTCCGGGCGCGCACGCGGGATGACTCGGATTGTGGCGAAGAAAACACCATTATCGATTTCAACACCAGAAATATCTGAGTAAAATACGAAATTATCAGTACCACCGATCAGCTTGCGGGCACGGAAGGTTACTCCTTTGTCGTTAAACTCGACCTCGTCAGGATTTAGCGGGTCTTTGAAGCTACTGCTGCGAAATTTTTCGTTTGGCATATTGTCTGAACCGGGGTTTAGTTGATTTTACAGATTAAGCTGATTTTGTTATTGCTTCAAAAAAGCTCGTATCTGCCAAATTACAGTCAGTAGAATCAACTAAATCCCGGTTATTTTTTAGGTATATAAATTACTTTCTTGGTTTCGAAAAAAGGTTCGTCAAAGTAATCAGAAAGATCATAAATTCGATAACGATCGGATACTTCAGCTAATTCTTCGCCTAAATCGCCCCCTTTAAGATACAAAACACCATTAGGTAGGTCGTTGTTACCCGACTTATGGATTTTATACCTTACCCAGCCTAAAAATGGTTTTAAGCGGGTAACGGCACGACTGATAACAAAATCGTAGGTCGTATTCAACTGTTCAACACGGATCTGCTCTGCTTTTATATTCTTGAGATTCAGAGTGTTGGCTACTTCCTGTACAACTTTTATTTTCTTTCCGATACTGTCAACTAAATGGAAATCGACCATTGGGAAAAGTATCGCTAAGGGTATTCCAGGAAAACCTCCGCCTGTACCGACATCCAGAATTTCAGTGCCTGGTTTGAACTGGATCACTTTGGCAATACCAAGCGAATGAAGAACGTGCTTTTCATAAAGTGCGTCAATATCCTGACGTGAAATTACGTTGATTTTGGCGTTCCAGTCGCGGTAGAGGCCATCCAGAGCGGCAAAACGCTCTTTTTGCTCGGTTGTCAGATCTGGAAAATAGTTGAGAAGCAAATCCATTGATTTACGATTTACAGCTTACGATTTACGAATCCAAATAGCGTATAATATTTCGTCCTATATCATAATTCGGCGCTTACGCTATCGCCAATACAGTCTTTTTTTACGTCGCGTAAACAATGTTGACAATCCTGATAAACCATAATAAATAGCTAGTAGTACATCGGTAAACGGAATAATGGCCCAATGAACAGTATGCGCCAATCGATAGCTAATCCGACCAACAATACCCCAAAAAGACAATAGTCGGAATAGAAAAGCGCCCGATCCTGCTACCAGAAGTAGCCACTCATTGAGAGTAAATTGACGATGCTGAACTTCGTATAGCAGGACAACGATGCCAACCGAGATACCCAGTACCCATGTTAATACGTGTGAGGCTGTAAGCAAACCTAGTCGGATTTTGTTCCCAGGTTTATAGTATTTTCCAGCATTTAGGTGCCGCCGTTTTTGTTGACGCCATTCCGGCCAGGTTTCTTTGGGCGTCGACCACATAAAGGCATCTGGATCAAGGCATACGGCGATGTTTTTACCGGTAGCTACTTCGTTGATGAATAAATCATCGTCGCCACCCATCACGTTCATGTGTGAATAAAATCCCCGATTGGCAAAAAATAAGTTGGTTCGATAAGCCAAGTTACGTCCAACGCCCATATAGGGTCGACCAGCCAGGGCTAATGACAGGTATTGAATGGCGGTAAATAAGGTTTCGGATCGGATCAGGAAATTCAAAAAACCAGGACGATGTTCGTAGGGGGAGAATCCGAGCGTAATCGCTTTCTGAGGATTGTTGATCAATTGATTGACCATACTGTTTAGCCAACCATCGGAAGCAGGTCGGCAGTCAGCATCGGTTAAGAGGACGATTGGATAAGTGGCTTTTTTTAGGGCAATGGTTAACGCGTATTTTTTAGGAGTTACGTGTTCATGCTCCTTGTCGATCCGAATAAATCGAACGTGACTTAAATCCGAAATGTCATTTTCTAAATAAAGCTGCGTACCGTCGGTCGAACGGTCATCCATGATTAATACTTCAAAATCAGGATATTGCTGAGCATTTAACTGGGGTAACAGCTCGGTCAGATTGTCGAGTTCGTTGCGCGCACAAACGATAATTGTGACGCCCGAATTTGCACCGTTTGATAACTGAGATGGGTAATCTGGCTGTGCCAATTCAGGCTGCCGATAGAAAACCGTTCTGGAATAAATAAACAGAATGTAAATAAGCTGAATACTGACCACAAACAGCCAGGCTATCAGCAATGCCGTAATCACCAAGAGTAAATGTTTGTTCGCTAATGTGTTGATTTTGAATGAAGGCGCAAAGATAGGATGCAGGGGGCAGAGGGCAAGGGGCAGACCACGAATTGACCAAATCATTAGCGCTAAGCGCCTTGTACCCCGCACCCTGCATCCTATCTTTGCAGTATGACATTCTCGATTACTGCTCATGATCCACAGTCGAAAGCCCGTACAGGCGTCCTGACAACCGATCATGGCCCTATTCAAACGCCAATTTTTATGCCTGTTGGGACGGCTGGTACTGTAAAAGCCGTTCATCAGCGCGAACTGGAATCCGATATAAATGCCGAAATTATCCTGGGCAATACCTACCATCTCTATCTCCGCCCTGGCCTGGATGTGCTTCAGCAGGCAGGCGGATTACATGCATTTAATGGCTGGAAACGGCCCATTCTGACTGATTCGGGGGGGTATCAGGTGTATTCTTTATCGGACACGCGCAAAATTAAGGAAGAAGGTGTTACGTTTAAATCGCACATTGATGGCTCAAAACATACGTTTACGCCCGAAGGCGTTATGGATATTCAGCGGACGATCGGCGCGGATATCATGATGGCATTCGATGAGTGTACGCCGTATCCTTGCGAATACGGTTATGCACGTCAATCAATGGAAATGACCCATCGCTGGCTTGACCGTTGTATTAATCGTTTTGACGCAACGGAAGGATATTATGGGTACCGGCAAACGTTGTTTCCAATCGTTCAGGGCAGTACGTATACTGATTTACGACGTCAGTCGGCAGAATTTATTGCCAGTAAAGAGCGAGAAGGAAACGCGATCGGCGGATTAGCTGTTGGCGAGCCTGCTGAAGAAATGTACACGACAATTGAGTTGGTAAATAGTATCCTCCCAGCCGATAAACCTCGCTATCTGATGGGCGTTGGAACACCTGCTAATATTCTGGAGGCTATTGGTTTAGGCGTCGATATGTTTGACTGTGTGATGCCAACACGCAATGCCCGACATGGATTACTGTTTACGACAGAAGGCATTATCAATATCAAAAACGAGAAATGGAGTAAGGATTTCAGCCCTGTTGATGCTGCTTTAGGCGGCTATGCGAGTTCGTTTTATTCAAAAGCGTATCTCCGTCATCTGATCAAATCAGAGGAATTACTTGGGGCACAAATTGCCAGTCTGCATAATCTGACATTTTATTTATGGTTAGTTCGTCAGGCTCGCTTACACATCGGAATAGGTGATTTTAATAGCTGGAAGGCGCAAATGGTGGTGCGGCTTATGCAACGATTGTGAGCTAAAAGGTAAAATGTTGGCCCTGAAAAAGTCTCTACAATAAATTATTTAGAGACTTTTTCAGGGCTTTGTCGTCATATGCTCAATTGAGATCACTTGATTTCAGGCCGTGATCTACTTTTTGAGTGAATGCTGGATGACATCAACCAACGTAAATACACCATTAGCTACTAATCGCTGGACAATTGTACCGGTTGATCAGCTGCTTTGGCAAATGCGTGGGCGGATTCTACGCGTGACCATTGCGTGTGCTGTTCTGGGTATATTGGTGTCTTTCGCATTACCACCCGAATTTCGATCCGAAGCACGAATCGTTCCCGAAATGAATACGGGAGCAAACGACCTGTTTAAGCGTTTATCATCGGTTGCAGGCTTTGCCGATTTTGATTTTTCGGATACGGAGGGAATGGATGCGATCCGCCCTGATTTGTATCCAAACGTCCTGCAAAGTACGTCCTTTATTCTCTACCTGATTCGCCAACCCATTATTACGAGCGACGGACAGGAAAAAACTATTGACCAATTTCTGCTGCCTGATTCTTCAGGCTGGTTCTTTAAGCGGTTAAGCCTGTTTCTTGTCTTCAAAAAACCTCATCCCGTTTTAGCCGATAAGCTCAAAGGAACCGTCTGTTTATCAATGCGACAGCAGGAACTAGCCGAAGAAATCAGCGAACGAGTTAGCGCCAAATTAGATACCCGTTCCGGTATTATTACGATTATCACACAAATGCCCGATGCTCAGGTTGCGGCTTTGGTAACCCGATTAGCTATGGACTATTTGACGGATTATGTAATCAAGTACCGTACGGAGAAGGCCAGGCAAGATCTGGCATTTTATCGAAATCAGCTGACGGAAGCCCGGCAACGCTATCAAAGAGCGCAGTGGGCTGTCTTTTATGATCAGGATAATCACAAAAATATAGTTCGTCAAACAGCCACCCTGAATCGACGTCAATTAGAATCGGAATTGGCTATTGCTGAGAACATTTATTCGGAATTGTCGCGTCGGTACGAGCAAGCTAAATTGAAAGTACAGGAGCGAACGCCCGTTTTAAAAATACTGGAAGCTCCGAAAGTACCCTTAAAACGAACTTCTCCCCGGCGCGTGTTGATCGTACTTACTTTCTGTTTCCTGGGGCTATTGGCGGGTGTGCTATCTGTATTGATCCAGCACTTTACTCTCATTGAAAAACTAAAAATGATTCTGACGGTACGGCCAATTAGTTTAGCTGTCGATGCTAACGTATAGGCATATAGAGTATTGGGAAATAGTGATTATAAGATGAGCCATAGTCTATTGAGCTTCTTTAGTTTTCTGATAAGTATCTGGCTGTTCAGTTGCTCAATTTATGAAGGGTTGGCAGTTGCCTTTTTTGTGTATGCGTTTCTGATATTCTTTTCTCGAATGGGACGACAGATTGCTCTACTGGAATGTATTGGATTGATTGCAGTCTTTGAGATCTTATTCATTCCGACTGTTACCTATTGGGTGTCTCCAGCGTCTATGCCCATTCCATCGGCGTCCTATTTTAGCTACGCACTCCCTGCCTGTGCGCTATTTTACATAAGCATGCATTGGGTTGGTAAAACAACTCAGCAAGGTTCACATAAGGTCTATATTGAGCTAATTACCCCATATCTTCAACACCGCCAGTCAGTTGGAATCATTCTGTTTTTCATTGGCTTAGCTGGATTTGTGGTAAAACTAGTCATGCCAACAGCGCCAACGTTTATAGGTACGTTACCAATGCATTGCCTGCTGACGAGTTCACTTTATATCTACTATGCCCGAATACCTTATCAGTTGCCTTTAATCGGTCTGATCATTTCTCTATTGTTGGTAAATACGGTTCGAACGGGGATGTTTGGCGATCTGGCTTACTGGTTACTTCTGCTGATGATTTTTGCGGCTGTACGTTTTAGGAATCCACTAATGAATCGTACTAAACTAATTGCGTTTGGAGTAGGCTTCGTAAGTCTGATATTGATTCAATCGATCAAAGGAGAATACCGGAGCAGAACCTGGAGTAATAAGCGTACGGAACGATCTGCCGATACGAGTCTGATGGTTGAGTTGCTGATAAATCGGATTTCCCGTCTAGATAAGCTATTCACGGCCAGCCGCTTTTTTATTTCATTTGCCCGCTTCAATCAAGGGTTGATGATTGGAAACGCCATGGCTAAAGTTCCAGCTTATGAACCCTATGCCAGTGGCGAAATCCTACTGTCGTTTCTTTACCCATTCGTCCCCCGATTACTTTGGACGGACAAGCCACAAACAGGTGGATACGAAAATATCCGGCGTTTCACGACGTTGCCTCAATACGAAAATACGAGTATCAATCTTTCGCCAATAGGTGAGGGGTATGTGAATTTCGGTTACGGTGGGATTCTCTTTTCCGGGCTCTATGGAGTAATACTAGGCGGCTTTTTTCGACTCGTTTTCCGACTTGCCAGTGCTATGCCCTCCGCGATTCTTTGGTTGCCCATGCTCTTTCTGGGGTGCCTGACTATGGAAACGGATCTTCTGTCAACCTGGGGAAGCTTGGCCAATAGTGCTCTGTTTATTGTGCTTCTCTATGGCTTATTGAAGTTAGTTGGTATTGATCTCTAACGCGTATGGTGATAACGTATCTGCTCCGAAGCACCGGCACTGGCCATAGTATCGAAGGGTTATTTCGCACTATTGAGCGAGAGGTTTGTCGACAATTTAGCATCCAGACGAGTCAAATTCAGTTGCCGAATGTAAGTCATGGCCTATGGAGTATTTGGCAAAATATGCGGTTTCTAAAAAGTCTACGCTCGGATATTTTTCATATCACTGGTGATGTTCATTATGCAGCGTTGGGATTACCTGCTTCCCGAGTCGTATTAACAATCCATGATTGCAGTACGTTGAGAACTAATCGGAATCGCCCGATCCGGTATGCACTATTTTGGTTGCTCTGGTATTATCTGCCTGTTCGTCGAGCGAGAATCGTAACGGTTGTATCCGAAAAAACGAGGCAGGAATTGATCCGTTACGTTGGTAAAGTGGCTGAGAAAGCGGTGGTTATCCCGAATGGCTATGATCCACATTTCGCATATAGGCCAACGGCATTTCGGAAAGAACACCCTGTTTTGCTACAGATAGGTACAGCATCTAACAAAAACGTAAAACGCCTGATTGCCGCCATCGAAGGTATTTCCTGTACGCTTATACTTGTCGGTCCGCTATCGAATGATGTTAAACAGGATTTACAAAAGCGTCAGATACAATACCGCCAGTATAAAGATTTGACTCAGGCTGAGGTACTTGACTTATATACTACTTGTGATATCGTTACGTTTCTATCGACTTATGAGGGTTTCGGAATGCCTGTTCTCGAAGCCAATGCCGTTGGACGAGTTGTCATTACGTCGGCAATAGCTCCGATGGCTCAACTGGCTACTGAAGCCGCGCATTTTGTTGATCCCTTTGATGTAAATGCGATTCGCAAGGGTATTCTTCGCATTATAGAGGACGATGCTTACCGACAATCGCTAATCAAAGCTGGGCACCGGAATGCTCAGAACTATACGGTGTTACTAGCCACTACCCGCTATGTTGATCTCTACCAAAAAATTACCCACCTCGAACCTACAACTGACCTTGTTCAATGAAGATTTTACTATCCACCGATTGTTTTTATCCTAGTCAAATGGGTGGGATAAGCAATACTATTTACTGGCTCGCAAAAGCACTCAAACAAGCCGGACATGCAGTGACCGTTGTAGCGACTTCGCACTATTTACCACCATCTATACCTATTGACCAATGGCTGTCGCTCGATTGCGGACAGGTAATATATACGAAAAATCCACATGCATATCTACCAATTAAACATATTTGGGTGGGTTGGCGAGCCATAAAACATGCGGACATTGTACATGTTAATAGCTTCTTTTATCCGGCGTCAATCTGTTGGGTGCTTATAAGTCATCTAATGAACAAGCCGGTTGTTTGGTCACCCCGTGGTGAAATGAGCCCTGTCGCGCTACGATTTCGCCCCTATCGGAAGCAACTGTTTCTAAAATTTTTCCATTGGTTCAACTTATCGGTTCTGTTTCAGGCAACAAGCCCCCAAGAGGTATCTCATATTCGCCAACAATTCGGGCCAAAAACAAGAATACAGGAAATCAAGAACCGTATGGAATTGCCTGCGACCGTAATCCCTGAAAAGGCAGCTCAGCCCTATTTGCTGTTCATTGGACGGTTGCATCCCATTAAGGCAATTGATCAATTAATTCAGGCATTGGGCACGTCAATACTATTTCGGGAGAGTGATTTTCGGCTTATAGTTGCCGGACCTGTTATCGATCAAGCCTATTATCAGACTTTAACGCAATTAGTAGACGAGTTAGGCTTACCAAATAAAGTGTCGTTCATTGGTCTTGTTCAGAGTGAGCAGAAGCAAATTCTTTATGCAAATGCGTATGTAACGATTCTGCCGTCGCATACCGAGAATTTCGGTAATGTCGTCATTGAGTCACTCGCGCAGGGTACGCCAGTAATCGCTTCGACGAACACGCCCTGGCAAATTCTCGAAACCGAACGGGTGGGTAGCTGGGTATCGAATGAGCCTGATACTCTAAAGCGGGCTATTGAAAGGTATTTAACCATGGGACCGGATGACTATCATCAGTACAGAGTTCGAGCGGCTGATCTTGCCCGACGAGAGTTCTGTATTCATGAAGGAATAGGTGAATGGGAACACCTTTATAAACAACTCGTCTGATTTACAAAGCAATACATTACTGCACCATAATGAGCGCTCAGAAAGCGATTCAGTTTCACAATACCATTGCTGCTGCCTTTGGTGGTAAATACGAATCATCAAAGGCGTTTCAGGAGCGGTTTCGGGTTTGGAATGCTTTGTTTGAGCGGTATATTAAATCAACTGATCAGGTAATCGATTTGGGTTGTGGAACCGGAAATTTTAGTAATCACCTCGCTGGTATAGGTTGCCAGGTAATCGGTGTTGATGGGTCGGTCGAAATGATTAGGCTATGCAATCGAAATAAAGGATCGGATCGTGTACACTATGTACTGCACCAACTGCCCTTACCAGATTCAAGCATTTTTGTCTCGCAGGATGTGGTGATCATGTCAAGTCTTCTGGAATACATTGATGATGTCACAGGTATGCTCCAACAAGCTAGGGAGATGTTAAGACCTGGTGGTTTATTAATTGTCTCTGTGCCGAACTGTACGAGTATCTATCGGAAAGTCGAGCGGCTTCTGTTTCTGCTAACTGGACGACCCGTTTATTTAGCCTATAGTCGACATTCTTCTGAAGAAACGAGCTTCAATCAGCAACTGATAAGCGTTGGGTTTGAGCCTGTCGACATCATTTATTTTTCAGGTCAAGATCCTATTTCAAGGATGTTTAAGCCATTTCTTGCTAGTAAATATGTCAATAATTTATTCGTCGGTATCTATCGAAAACAGACGTTTTGGGGAAATGATGAACAGCTTTAGCCGAGACTCATCAAGATGAAGATTATGTGCGTTGTCGGTACCCGGCCCAATTTTATTAAAATGGCTCCTTTATATCGGGCCTTAATAGATCAATCAGCATTTTTTCCACAACTTATCCACACCGGGCAACATTCCGATGCATTAATGAGCGATGTATTTTTTCAACAGCTCAACTTACCTCAGCCCGACTATTTTCTTAACATCGGTTCGGGTACGATTACGCAGCAAACGAGTAATATTCTGGAAAAATTTGAGCCCGTATTAGATCGGGAATACCCTGATTGGGTACTGGTCGTTGGTGATGTGACGAGCACATTTGCGTGTGCTTTAGGGGCTTCGAATAAGGGGATTCGGGTAGGTCATATTGAAGCGGGTCTGCGGTCGGGTGATAAGCAGATGCCTGAAGAACGAAATCGTATACTGACAGATGGGTTATCTGATCTGCTGTTTGTGTCGGAAGAATCAGGGATTGCCAATTTGCAGCGAGAAGGAATTAATGCCGACAAAATTCATTTTGTTGGAAACATTCTTATTGATGCCCTGGCGATAGCTCGCCATAAAGCAACTGAGTTGAATACGATTGGTAGATTAGAATTAATTCCTAAAACGTATGTGCTCATGACGATGCACCGAGCTTCGAACGTCGATACAGAAGCCGGATTACTGACATTGTTACGGTTGATTGAAACGGTAGCATCAGTTACATTAGTTCTATTTTCAATGCATCCGCGTACCCAATCCAATTTGGTCAGATTCGATTTGATAAGTCAATTCAGGGCTATTCCGAACGTTCGATTGGTGGAACCGCAAGGGTATCTGGAGTTCCTGAATCTGACCGAATATGCAGCCCTTGTAATTACTGATTCAGGTGGTATTCAAGAAGAAACGACTTATCTAAAGGTGCCTTGCCTAACATTCCGCCAATCGACGGAGCGACCTATAACGGTCGAACTAGGCACTAATGAACTCATTGCCGATCTGAATCCAGCTACTGTTCAGCAGAAAGTCATCGAGATTTTGGAAGGCCGTTCGGTATCAGGTAAAATACCGCCCTTTTGGGATGGGCAAACAGCGAACCGGATTGCTCAAATCCTTATTAATGCCTAGTCGTGATCTGACGCTCTATCCGCACGATGAAACAATTGATTCAACATTTACGAACGGGCGTAACAGCGCTTGAAAACGTACCCGATCCCCAAGTACGTCCGGGATATATATTGATACAAACTCATCGGTCGCTCGTCTCGCTGGGAACGGAGCGGATGTTGGTTGCCTTCGGGAAATCCAATTTCGTCGGTAAAATTCGACAGCAACCCGAGCGAGTTAAGCAGGTATTGACGAAAATTAAGGCGGACGGGTTACGATCAACGCTGGAAACAATAGTTCGAAAGCTCGACCAGCCGATTCCGCTAGGTTATTGTCATGTAGGCACTATACTGGCGATAGGTGAAGGCGTTACCGAGTTTCGGATCGGTGATCGAGTCGCTTCGAACGGTCCTCATGCTGAAATCGTTTGCGTAGCCCGGAACCTGGTCGTTCCCATTCCCGACAATGTTAGTGATGATCACGCAGCGTTCACCGTTGTTGGAGCTATTGGCTTACAAGGCATTCGATTACTGAATCCGACATTAAACGAAACCGTTGTTGTGATCGGGCTGGGCCTGATCGGCTTACTAACGGCGCAACTATTACGGTTGAATGGGTGTCGGGTCATTGGCATCGAACTCGATCAGGCTAAATGTCTGTTGGCTGAACAGCAAGGTTTTACAGTACTGAATCCATTAACTGGAACAAATCCGTCACAAGCTGTTTTGGCCCTGACAAATGGAATTGGTGCCGATGGAGTCATCATTACAGCTTCGGCAAAGACCAATGATATTATATCGCAAGCCGCCCAAATGAGCCGCCAACGTGGGCGAATTGTCTTAATTGGGTCGGTAGGGTTATCCCTGGATCGGGCTGATTTTTACGAAAAAGAGCTCACATTTCAGGTGTCATGCTCATACGGACCAGGACGTTATGATCCTGCGTATGAACAGCAAGGTCGTGACTATCCGCTTGCCTATGTGCGCTGGACAGAAAATCGTAATTTTCAGACTATTCTGCAGTTTCTGTCAACCAAACAACTGGATGTAGAACCTCTCATTACCGACCGGGTTCTGCTGGCTGACTGCGCTACGATTTATAATACTATTCAATCGAGCCACCGCATTGCTTCTTTACTGATTTACCCGGAAACGGTTAGTCGCTGCCCAATAGTACAGCATAAATCCAGCACTTATCAACCGGGTAAAGAAGTCATCGGAATGATTGGCGCGGGCAATTTTTCGCAAACTATCCTATTGCCAGCTTTACAGTCGGCTAAAGCGACGATCAAAACGATTGCAAGTGCTGGAGGATTGACTGCCAGTTTGTTGGCCAACAAATACAGCATTCCCCAACGCACCGCCGATTATAAACTCATTCTACAAGATGTTGACATCAACTTATGCATCATTACTACCAAACACGATAGCCACGCTCGCCTGACAATCGAAGCCTTGTTGGCAGGAAAACACGTATTTGTCGAAAAACCGTTAGCCATCTATGCGCATGAGCTTCAGCCAATTATTGATGCGCAAAACGTATCGGGTCGGACGGTGATGGTTGGTTTTAACCGACGTTTTTCGCCCTTCGCTCAAAAAATGAAGGCGTTACTGGGTTCCGATCCACTGCCAATGAACGTAGTTATAACGATAAATGCAGGAGCTATTCCGGCTGACTCATGGATTCAGGATCGGGCAATTGGTGGTGGACGGATAGTGGGAGAGGGATGTCATTTTATCGATCTGATTACCTTTCTGACTGGGAGTCAGGTACAGAGCGTATGCATGAACGTTATGGGTCAACAGCCTAATGAGATGGGTGATTCCGTTTCGCTATTACTACGTTATCACAACGGATCGATGGGAGTCATTAATTTCTTTAGCAACGGTCATAAAGCATACTCGAAAGAGCGTATCGAAGTGTATTCGCAGGGACGTACGTTAGTGATCGATAATTTTCGTCGATTACAAGGATACGGATTTAATCGCTTTTCAAACCTTTCCGGAAGGCAGAATAAGGGCCATCGGGAGTTAGTCAAGCAATTAATTGAACAGGTTCGTAGCGGAGGAGCACCACTGATTCCGTTTGATGAGCTAATTAATACCACACAGGCCACATTCGCGGCTTTGCAAAGCTGGCGTGAACATCGGTGGGTCGATGTAGCTGGCGTTGGATTGACAGAGTCATTACCAGCTGAGGTTTTATGACGTCAATAGGACTGATCTGGCGGACAATACGGCATCTTACGTTTCGGCAAATGATCTATCAAGTGATTTATCGACTGCGAGGTCGGGCTAAACTCACATTACCAAAAGGAAAGTCAATAGCTTATTTTCTTGCTGTTCCCGATACGGATAAGTTGGTTTCCTGGCAAGAAGGAAATCAGTTTACGTTTTTGCAGCAATCCGTTCATTTTTCAACTCGTATCGACTGGAATTATAATCATTTCGGTAAACTATGGACGTATCACATCAATTATTTCGACTTCCTGAATCAGCCGGGTATGCAGGCCGAAACAGGGTTGAACCTGATACATGATTTCATCAATCAGGTCAGTTCAATACGGGATGGACTGGAAGCGTACCCAACGTCATTACGGATTACAAACTGGGTGTATTTTCTGAGCCGATACCAGATTCAGGATGATAAGATTAACCACTATTTAGCCACCCAGTCAAATTGGCTAAGTCGTCGATTTGAGTATCACCTATCAGGAAATCATCTGCTCGAAAATGGTTTTGGCCTACTCACAAGTGCGCTCTATTTCCGTAAACAAAACTGGCTCCGCAAAGCAATTCGACTAATCCGGCCAGAATTGACAATCCAAATTCTGGCCGATGGCGGACATTATGAATTGAGTCCAGTCTATCACCAGATTCTGTTAGATCGACTCCTGAATACAATACAGATTCTGCAAACAAATGATTGGGTTAGTGACCCAAATCTTGTCGCGTTTTTAGTCGAGAAAGCAGTATTGATGCTGGCGTGGTTAGACGGTATTACATTCCGGAATGGCGATGTGCCGATGGTGAATGATGCTACCCTCAACATGGCTCCCTCAACAATTCAATTGAAGAGAAAAGCGGAAGCGCTATTGGATAGACAAACGCAAAAATCACGGCCGCTGACAGCAAATGGCTATCGTATGTTCAGGCAGAATCGATTCGAATTCGTTGCTGATGTAGGTTCGGTTGGTCCCGATCATCAGCCTGGTCATGCCCACGCTGATACCTTGTCATTTGTGCTTTATGTGGATAACCACCCATTCATTGTGGATAACGGTGTATCAACTTATCAGACTGGAATTCGTCGAGCGTGGGAGCGAAGTACGGCTGCTCATAATACGGTAACGATAGATGATATCAACTCATCGGAAGTTTGGGCCAGTTTTCGGGTAGGACGCAGAGCGCGGGTTACAATGCTATCGGATACAAAAACCAGGCTAATGGCTCGTCATGATGGTTATCGAAAAATAGGCATTCTGCATGAGCGAGGGTGGATTTGTGAACAGAATCGATTGGTGATACAAGATCGATTATTGAATGCATTAACTAAAATAGAATCCAGTCAATCAGGTACTGCCCGATTTTATTTTCATCCGACAATCAGGTTAGAACTGATGACTGATTTTGTTGAGGCTGGATCGGTGCGAATCAGGCTGGTGTCGGTAACCAGACCGAAACGGGTTATCAAAACGTACGAATTGGCCGAAGGTTTCAACGTTCTAAAGCCTGCGCAATGTCTGGAAGTGACATTTACAGGGAGCCTGGAAACGACTTTTCTCTTCACCCAATGAACATATTGTACCTCACATTTTATTTCGAACCTGACATTGGTCCTGGCGCTTTTCGGAACACAACTTTGGTGAAAGAGCTAGCCTCTCAACTGACTGCTGACGATTCTATTCAGGTGATAACCACGCAGCCAAATCGTTATAAATCGTATCGCTCATCAGCGCCTGTCCACGAAAATCGGATTTATGGCGAATGTCCAGTTGCTATTCATCGGATTGATGTACCGACCCACAAAAGTGGTTTTCTAGATCAGATTCTTGCTTTTTACACATACTATAAGGCAGTACACCAGCTTACCAGGAAGCGGCAATACAACCTGATTTTTGCGTCCTCATCGCGGTTGTTTACGGCATTTTTAGGCGCTGCAATCGGACGTCCGAAACGGATTCCACTATTTCTGGATATTCGGGATTTGTTTCGGGAGGCTATTCTGAACGTATTGAGAAAACGCTGGTTCAATTTGCCTATTACGATTCTACTCAACCCTATTTTATGGCTGATTGAACAATACACATTTCGGTATGCTCGGCATATCAATCTGGTATCCGAAGGATTTCGACCCTACTTTCGGCCATTTTCACAGGCTTCGTTTAGCTACTGTACAAATGGTATCGACCAACTGTTTTTAGATTATTCTCCGGTCGAGCATACTGATTCCAGTGAAATTAAAACCATTTTATACGCAGGAAATATTGGCGAAGGGCAAGCACTGCATAGTATTATTCCTGAACTGGCTCGTCAGGTAGGTAATACGTATCGCTTCGTAATTATTGGCGATGGAGGGGCTATACGCAAATTGGAAATGGCTATTTATGCCGCCAACGTGACGAATATCGATTTACGTCTTCCTGTTCACCGAGAGGCACTATTGATGGAGTACCGAAGAGCAGATTATTTATTTCTGCATCTGGCTGATCTAAAAACGTGTGAGCGGGTTATTCCCTCCAAACTGTTCGAATATGGGGCAACCGATAAGCCGATTATCGCTGGCGTTTCTGGTTATGCGGCTGCTTTTATACAGGAAAATTTGCCCAATTCGATTGTATTCAACCCCGGCGACGTAGCCGATTTGATCCAGCAGTTGCGCAATACGCTCTACTGTACCCAACCTCGAAATGATTTTGTCCGCCAATTTAATCGTCGACTGATTAATCAGGAATTGGCAGAGCAAATTATTCAGGTTGGTGAATCATCGATGAATGTAGTGGAATGTGCAGAGCATAAAAAAAGGCCAGTTTCGTGTAACTGACCTTCTTTATAAATTTTAGCTCATTGGAAGCTGGCTTACAGTGGCGTTTTAACGCTCTTGCCGATAGCAATCAGATCTTCGGGGGTTTGGTAGCCTAGTACTTTTTTCAGCAGTTTACCGTTACCGTCGATAAACAACAGGGTCGGATACGCTTCAACCGGATAGACTTGCGAGAAGGCAGGACCTTCGCCTTTTTCCATGTCCATTTTTACGTTGATAAACTTTCCGTTGTAGAAATCGCCAACGGGTTTTTTCGTGAAAACGTTTTTCTGCAATTGCTTACAGGGGCCACACCAGCTGGTGTAGGCATCCAGAAAAATCACTTTCTTTTCTGCTTTGGCTTTCTTTAAAATGTCTTTCCAGGAAGCCTCTGTAAATTGAATACCTTCCTGATCGTTTTTAGGGTTGCTGGGCCGATGAAGCCGGTTTGGATGGGAGCCTGCCTGCGTCGATACGTTAGTCGAACCTACTAACAGGGCAATCAGTAGCCAAAAAACTTTTTTCATGATCAAACCGGAATACCGGTAGTCTTTTATGGTTTTACTCAGTCTATAACGCACTCGCAGGCAGTTTTCGTTTCTTAGCGACACTACTTGTTTACGAAGCAAATTAACGATCTGCATTGCAAATGACAAATGGTGTGCCATTCTCCTCAATCTTTCCGAACTTTGCCGTGATTTTTGTTTTGAGTGTATGCCTGTTAAACAAGCTGAATTCTTTGTCAGTAATTCCGATCCGGCCAAATGTCCCGCGCCCGATCGGCCAGAATATGCGTTTATTGGTCGATCAAACGTGGGAAAATCGTCATTGATCAATATGCTGACGGGCCGTTCGTCGTTGGCCAAAATTTCGGGAAAGCCGGGTAAAACGCAGCTGATCAACCATTTTATTATTGATAATGAATGGTATCTGGTCGATTTGCCAGGGTATGGTTATGCGCAGGTAAGTAAAGCAGAACGAGATAAATTTGCGGCACTGATCGATGGTTACCTGACTACCCGTCCGAATTTATTAACCATTTTCGTATTGGTCGATTCCCGAATCGATCCGCAAAAAATCGACCTTGATTTCATGACCAATCTGGGCGAACGCGGTTTGCCATTCGTCATCGTCTTTACGAAAACGGAAAAACTGGGCTCTGTGAAATTGCAGACTACGATTGAAAATTATCGGAATAAATTGCTGGAGGACTGGGAAGAAACACCACCATTTTTTGTGACTTCAGCAGTCACTGCCGCCGGTCGCGAAGAACTTCTTTCGTACATCCGACCCTTGAATGAAGCTTATGAAAAAGAGCAAAAGAGCCGAAAATCGAAAGGTTGGAAGTGACTTTTAACAATTCTTATGCTCTTAAAAAGGCAATACACCCACCAAAACGCACGTTACAAATTTACAAAATCACTCTATGGAAGCATTAAAACAGATTGCCAATGTGGCTGGCTATAGTGGCCTTTACCGAATTCTGAAACCCGGTCGAGCGGGCGTTATTGTCGAATCGTTAGACGACAAAAAAGCCAAAACCATGATGGGGCCAACTGCACGTGTATCCGTACTCAACGATATTTCAATCTACGTAGATGACGATAGCGACGAGCAATCGATTCCGCTTGGTCAGGTATTGATGTCGATTCACGAAAAATATGGTGATAAACTGACCGTCGATCCAAAGGGTAGCAATGATCAGCTAGCTGAGTTTATGGCTACGGTTGTTCCTGCATACGATCGTGAGCGTGTTCGGCCTACTGATATTAAAAAGCTGATTAGCTGGTATGGTATTCTGCAACAATATGCTCCGGATGTATTTGAGGTAACTGCTGAAGAAACAACGGAAGAGAAGGCTGAAGAAGCTCCTGAAACCGTAGAAGCTACTACTGAAGAACCGGCGGCTAAACCAGCTAAAAAGCAGAAATCTTAACAAATTAAGCCTTAGACGGGTTAGTCTTATTATACATTAACGTTCTTAATTTTCAGTAAGAACCGAAAAGCCGCGATGACCTTTGGTTTCGCGGCTTTTTATAGTTTAAGGGTCGTCTTTTACACTGAAAGATGAGTTGTTTTTTGTCATTCTGACCGCAGGGAAGAAAGACAAAAAAAGGGGTAATTCTAAATTGGAATGACATCCACTTCAACCTGAAAGGAGTGTTTCCCGGTGCTAAAAATGATTCCTTTCAGGGGTGATACATCGCCAAAATCGCGACCCCAGGCGGTGGTAATATGTCGTTCCTGAGGAATTAAATCATTCGTCGGATCGAAATCGCACCAGCCTATGTGGGGAACATATACCGATACCCAGGCATGCGTTGCATCGGAACCCTGTAGCTTGGTCATACCCGGAAGCGGTCGGGTCTCCAGATAACCACTCACATACCGGGCCGCAAATCCCATGCTTCGAAAACAGGCAATGGCCAGGTGAGAAAAATCCTGACAAACGCCTTTTTTTTCTCGTAACACCGTTTTGAGCGGTGTGTGAATAGTCGTGAAACCAGGAACGTAGGTAAACTCAGCGTAAATTTTCCGGCACAGTAGCCGGGCGCTTTGGTAGAATGGCCGGTTATCGCTAAAACAATCAGCCCCAAAACGCCTGATTTCTTCGTCCCACTGAACGAATTGGCTTGGAAGCGTATAGTCGAGAAGTTCCATTTTTAACGTACTATCCGACTTGATTTTTTCTCTGACTTCTTTATTTGTTATGGACGAATCTGGTGGAAGAATCGACTGGGTTTTCAGTGTACTTTTCGCTAAAATGATAAGTTTAGTATGGGGCTTATAAATAGAAAAGTAGTGAATTGTATTGTCGAAATAATCTTTACGAACATAAAATTCGTCGGGCGTGGGGTAAATAGCCACTGAAAAATCACTTCGCGTTTGCCGGGCCGAATCTTTAGGCGTGATACACGCTAAACCGTGGTAATTATTGACACTACCACTATAATCGTATTGCGTTTTATGCAGTAGTCTATAATTCATTCGTCAAATCAACGAAAGTTTCGGTTATGGAATGCTGGGTGGCGGTATGATTAAAATATTGGCTGGTCGTATAAGTCGATACCGACAGAATTAATTTATAAACGTGCGATAAGACAAGGCTTAGTTTTTCGTAAGCCTGCGTATTGGGTTCCACCGTGGCCATGTCGGCTACATCGATCAGCTTGATGTGCGTAACGGCTTCCAGAATAGCTTTTCTGGGTTTACTTAACCGCTCGGATACTTGCGGGAGCTGGCTGATGTTGTCGTCCAGAGAATCTAGCATATAGGCCAGCGAAGACGGAATCTGTTTATCCAGCAGAATCATATCCAGCATATATTCCATCTCGAAATTCGTCTTGTAAGTAGCCCGATAATGAGACAGCGCAAAATGATTCATGAGGACAACTTCCATCAGTTCATTTTCAATAAATGACTCCGTCTTGATACTGAAAATGGATTGGAGAATCGTAATTTTTGACAGAATTCGCTCGATTAATTTACCTGTTTCAAATAAATAATAACCGTTGTTGCGCGGGATCGATTCGTTGACAATTCCGTAAAAAGTAAACAGATTGCTCTGCAGACTATTCAGTGTATTCTGAATATCGTTTGGGTTATTGGCGGGCTGAATTTGCTGAAGCTTCTGGGCGATATGCTCAATCACATCAATCGTTCGCCAGGTGACATTATTCCATCGTTCGCGAACAGCCATCATGGCTCGCAGAAAAGCTTGAAGCGACGACGTAATACTTCCGGCTTTGGCCGTGTTCGAAATACTTTCGGCTATAATGGGGTATGGATTTTTGAAGTCGTCTTTATTTCTATCCGAAAAGCGCGGTTCGATCTGAATTAAACTCGACACGGTTTTCAGCAAAATATCAATGTGCTGCGTTTTAGTCTGCGTTCCAAAATTACGCTGGAAATGCAGGGCGTTCAGCGTAATCATCAGAAATGTCGTGGCATTCATGGTGCGTTCGCTATACCGAGCGGCCCAGTACAGATTTTCGGCGCTGCGACTGGGTAAGGACGCTTTTGCCTGCTGATTGACCGTAATGGGCAGTTTGATTCGTTCGCGGATGACTTCGGCCTCGTCGGAAATAATCCAGGTGTCTTTCGAGATGCTGCCGTATTGATTCGAAAACGTGAACTTGTCTTTCTGGGCTGAACTTCGCGTCAGGCCTCCATCCATGACCTGATAGCCCGTTGGCGTTGCCGTCAGAAAAGCGCGAATAGCGGCATAACGGGGCTCAATCTGTCCATCGACGAAAGCGGGCGTAGTGGAAAAACTGACTTCCTCCTGAGCTACATACTCAGCCGGGTTTTGCAGAATCTGTGCGCGTAATTGCTGCAATTGCTCTCTCGACAGTTGTTTGCCATAAACCGACCGAAAAACCTGTTTTCGATTCGCTTTTTTGATAATCAGGTTACCCAAATTTTCGAGCGTATGCTGAAGTTCGTTTGGCTGGCCACACCACCAGGTTGCTACTGATGGCAAAATCAGTTTTTCGTTTAAGAAATACCGGCATAGCGAGGGCAAAAAAGCATTGAACGCGGAATTTTCGACCGCACTGGTGCCTGGCGGGTTAATAACCATGACGTTGCCATTCCGAATCACCTGTAAGAGTCCAGGAACCCCCAATTTCGAATCAATACGTAATTCGAGCGGATCGCACCATTCATCATCGATCCGGCGAATAATGATATCCACTCGTTGCAATCCGTCGATAGCTTTGATCCAGACAAACCCGTTTTTAACAATCAGGTCGTCGCCCTGAACCAGCGTATAACCCAAATAGGAAGCCAGATAAGCCTGTTCAAAATAGGTTTCGTTGTTGGGTCCGGGAGTTAGATAAACGACATTTAAATAATCTGATTTTTCGCGGAATACCTTGAAGATAGATTGTTGCGCCTGTGTAAAGAAAGGCGACAGACGACTGACGTATATATCGCGAGCCAGTTCGGGCATGATCTTGCTGATAATGAATCGGTTTTCCAGCGCATAGCCCGAACCCGAAGGCGCCTGTGTTCGGTTGTCAACGACCCACATACGGCCATCAGGCCCACGAGCCATATCAGCTGCGTACATGATCAACTGATTTTGGGTGGGCAATTTTACGTCGTAGCAGGCTCGAAAAAAGCCCGTGTTGCTATAAACGAGTTCGGCCGGCAGTACCCGATCTTTTATCATTCGACGCTCGCCATACATATCCCGTAGAATCAGATCCAGCAGGATAGCTCGTTGCTGCAACCCTTTTGAAATTTCCAGCCACTCAGCCTGCTCAATAATAAACGGAATCAGATCTAATTTCCACGGACTGTTGAGCCCGTCGGGTCGTTGATAAATATTATACGTAACCCCGTTTTCCCGAATCTTATTTTTGATTTCCTGCGATCGATTTTCAAGTTCTGCCTGCCCGATTTTTTCAAGAGAAGAAAACAGTTTACTCCAATGAGGTTTTATGGAGCCATTGGACGCTAGCACCTCATCATACGAGCTGAGTTTTGTTCGGTATACATCGAGCAGACTATTTGTTGATTCTACAATCATAACTCTCTTTATTAGCAACGACTTTGTTTGTCTTCTGCTCAGATGGAAAGCGTTTGAATAATAATAGCAACTACTGCTTATATGGAGAATGACAGCTTAAAATTACCTATATGTCGTATTTTGCCAATTCTTTTTAGGATTTTATTGGATTAGGTAAAATATTCTTTGTAGAAATGCAATTTTAATCCAGACTCTTTGTGAGAATTCGGTATATACAAAAAGGCCAGCATCTCAATAAGAAATACTGGCCTTTCGAATAAAAATAAGTGGTGTTAGTCGACCGTGCTTAATTTCACGGTATTGGTCCGGCGCGACTGGGTGAGCGGCATACTCAGGGTATTGATAAAGATATCGCCCGATTGAAGTTTGCCAAGTCCCACCAGGGTTTGTTTAATACCCTCCACAGTCTGATCAACGGTTAGATTGAGATCCGGTTCGTATGGCAGGACCTGAACTCCCCAGTATAAACCCAAGGTATTTCGTAACTGCGGATCATTGGAGAATACATACAGATCGGCTTTAGGACGGTGGTGAGAAATCCGGACGGCCGTATAACCTGAGTTCGTGATTCCGATAATCGCTTTTGCTTTCGTATCGCGAGCCAATCGGCAGGCACTCATTACTACGTTATCATTAATTACGTTCTGGCTTGGTTCTTCGTTGACGTGGGCATGATACCGATAATAAATTTTATCGGTCGTAGCCTCCACTTGCCGGATGGTGTTCGCCATGCTTTCGACCGCCAGAATCGGATATTTACCCGATGCGGTTTCGGCACTCAGCATCACGGCGTCGGCACCATCCATTACGGAGTTGGCAATATCGTTGATTTCGGCACGGGTTGGGCGAGGGGCGTCGATCATGCTTTCTAGCATCTGTGTAGCAACGATAACGGGTTTAGCCGCTTTGTTACACTTCTCAACCAGCATTTTCTGGATCATGGGTACTTCTTCGGCGGGCAATTCAACGCCTAAATCGCCCCGCGCTACCATCAATCCGTCAGTTGCTGCAACGATAGAATCGATATTCTGAATGGCTTCAGGCTTTTCAATTTTAGCCACCACGCGGCTCTTCTTACCCTTCGATTTAATGTACTCTTTTATCTCGGTGATTTCAGCGGCTTCACGAACGAAGGATAAGGCAATCCATTCAACGTCATTAGCCAAACCAAATTCGAGGTCGGCCCAGTCTTTTTCCGTAACGGCCGGCATTGATACCTTCGTGTTGGGCAGGTTAACGCCTTTTTTGGATTTCATCGGACCACCATACACCACTTCGGTCACTACATCAGTCCCTTCTTTTCGAAGAACGCGAACTTCCAATTTCCCATCGTCCATCAGGATGCGCTCGCCCGGATGAACGTCTTTGTACATGTCTTTATAGGGTGTACTGACGCGTTCGGCAGTACCTATAATGTCTTCGTTGGTAAAGACCAGTTCCTGGCCGGGAACCAGCAATACTCCGTCTTTATTTTCAACGTTACCAATACGAATTTTGGGGCCTTGTAAATCCTGCAACACGCAGAGATTGAGATTGTATTCTTCGTTGATTTCGCGGATACGGGTAAGCCGCATCAGGTGATCTTCGTGGGTACCGTGGGAGAAATTGAGTCGGAACACATTGACTCCGGCTTTGGCTAATGCCAGCAACTGTTCTTTCGTTTCGGAAGCCGGGCCAATGGTGGCCACAATTTTGGTTTTCTTAGACATAGGACGGTAAAAATTGGGCAAAATCGGCCAAAGCCGGTGCAAAAATAACCGGATGGGCTTATAAACAGTCGGCTTTACAGAAATTTTAAGGTAAACGTAACACGCCCTTGCTACCAGATGGTCGTAACAAGATCGCTATAGAGTGGGAAATTATGATCCGACGAAAGAATGGTTAGGTCATCCGCTAGAGCCGTTGCTAGCAATATCCGGTCAAAAGGATCGCGGTGATGGTCGAAGAGAGGAATGGCCTGATAAGCTGTCAGATGGTGTTCTTCTATGGGCTTCCAAGCAAAACCAGATTGATGACTCAGGTAAATCGCATCACGGATAGGTCTATTTGAACCTATACTTCTGCCGATCTTTATTTTTATCGCCATCTCATAAAAATTGATAGGACTGACAAATACTTTATCGGCTTCTGTGATGGCTTTTAGCATTGTAACTGTTAGGCGGGAATCATTCTCTAAAAACCAAATTAATACGTGTGTATCTAGTAGAATTTGTATTACATATAATCTTTCAGATCGTCAATTGGATCGTTGAAATCGTCTGATATCCAGAAAGATCCTTTCATTAATCCAGGTATTCGTTTCGGCTTTTCCTGTGTTTCAGCCGTTTCTTCAACCAGTGTTACGATCACTTTTGCCGTATCGCTTTTTACAGGCAATTCCTCATCGAGAATAATTTGCCCGTTTTTGTAGGTTCCAGTTACTGTTGCTAGCATGGCTGTAGTCACTATTTGTAGCAATAACGTAAAAATATCATAAACAATCCACATCCGCTACGATGCTGACCTGGCGCAGACCTTTATCGGTCAGAATGTCGTTGATGCGATCCTGAATGTAGGCTTTTACGGCTTTTACATTCACCTTGTCGCGCTCGATTTTGATTAGAATATCGAACAGAAATTGATTCCGGATACGTTCGACGAGAGGTTCTTCTGGGCCAAGTACTCGACTGCTGCCCAAGGCATCAGTCAGTTCGGCGGCAAGGCGCTCGGCAGCTCGGTGACTGATTAGTTTATCGGTATGCCGAATCGTGAGTTTGATGAGCCGGGAAAAAGGCGGGTAATTGAAGTTCTGCCGCTCCTGAACCTCTTCTTCATACAGACCTCTGTAGTCATTCTGAATGACTTTCTGCAGAATCGGTTGCTGGGGATTACTGGTTTGAATCAGCACCGTTCCCTGACGGCCCGCTCGGCGACCCGCCCGGCCACTTACCTGAGTAATCATCTGAAAAGCCCGTTCCGTTGCCCGAAAATCGGGGAAATGAATCAGACGATCCGCATCGAAAATACCGACCAGACTTACGTTGTCGAAGTCGAGTCCTTTCGTAATCATTTGCGTACCCACCAGAATATCGACCTGCCCGCCTTCAAATTCCTGAATGATTTGCTGATAGGCATTTTTAGCGCGCGTCGTATCCAAATCCATCCGCAGTACGCGAGACTCGGGAAAGAAAATCTGTAGCTGATCTTCCAGCTTTTCCGTGCCAAAACCGATGGTTTTTACTTTGGTAGAGCCGCAAGTGGGGCAGGAGCGAGGAACCTGCTCTTTGTGACCACAATAATGGCAACGAAGTTCAGCGTCGCGCTGGTGATAAGTCAGGCTTACTGCGCAGTTTGGGCATTCAGCGGTCCAGTCGCAATCTTCGCACTGCATATAGGGTGAATAACCGCGTCGATTCTGGAAAAGAATACTTTGCTCTTTGCGCTCCAGATTCATTCCCAGAGCACTGATTAAGGTCGAAGAAAATTCGGCTTTCATTGTTTTCTGCCGTTTCTCCTGCTGTGTATTGACCAATATTATATTGGGCAAAGTCGCATCGCCAAACCGCTGGAACAATTCGACTAAGCCATAGCGGCCTTGTTTCGCCTGAAAATAGGTTTCGAGTGAAGGGGTTGCCGAGCCTAATAAAACCTTTGCCTGTTGCCAGTGGGCGAGCATCATCGCTACGTCGCGAGCGTGATAGCGAGGGGCAGGGTCATGTTGTTTGTAGCTGGTTTCGTGTTCTTCATCCACGATAATCAACCCCAGATTATCGAAGGGCAGAAATACGGACGATCGAACACCTACCACGAATTGATACTGGCCGGATACCACGCCTTTCCAAACTTCAACCCGTTCGTTGTCAGAAAATTTGGAATGGTAAATGCCCATTTTATCGCCAAAAACGCGCTGTAATCGCACAACGATCTGAGCCGTCAGGGCAATTTCGGGCAATAAATACAGAACCTGCGAACCGCCCAATAAAGCCTGCTGAATCAGATCGATGTAGATTTCGGTTTTCCCACTACCCGTAATGCCATGAAACAGAACAATATTCTGGTTTGCAAACTGCTTCATAATCTGATCTGAAGCAGTTTGTTGGGCTTCTGTCAGTTTGATTTCTACCTGTGGAGCCAGATTATCTGAAAAACGCGGCTGAATTACTTCGAACGTTTCGAAAACTGCGTTTTTGATCAGCGTTGTTAATGACGATTGAGAAAGTTCGTCGTCCTGATTCAGGATCGTTTTGTCTAATCCTTTCTGATTTAGCGACGGATTGCGTTGCATCGGTACGTGGCTCAGGTATCGCATCACCACTTCCTGTTGCTTCGGCAATTTTTCGAGTCGTTGTAAGAGCACCAGGAGTTGTTCTCTTTCCTCATAATTCCGGTGTAGCCGAATTTTACGAACCATTTTCGGGATGTATTTTTCCCGGACTTCTTCAAATACGATAACGGCTTTTTTGTCTACCAATGACTTGATCAGTGCCGGGACATTCGTGCCTTCGCCCGCCAGTCGACCCAGCTCTTCGTAGGAAAGAGCTGGATGTTTTTTGAGTTCATTTAGTAAGGTTTCTTCAAATGAGGTCAATAATTCGGGGTAATCGAAATCAGGGTTGATCTGCACTTTTGATTGACTCGAAATCTTCAAACCCGATGGAAGTGCGACGTTCATTACGTCGCCGATGCAGCACATATAATACTCGGCCATCCATCGGAACAATTCCAGTTGATAACCCGTGACGAGTGGATACTCGTCCAGAATTTCGCTGATATAACGTGCCTGATAGGCCGTAGGTGGTGAATTATGCAGTTTTGCCACAATAGCCGTCATCACACGGCTATTTTTTTTACCGAAAGGAACTATCACTCTGGCACCAATTTTGACAATCTCGGCCATCCCACGTGGAACTCTATACGTAAACAATCTAGGTACTGGGATAGGTAGGATTAAGTCGGCGAAGAATGTGATTTCCTCACTTTCATATGAAGAAAACAAGGTATTTAGTTGATTTTCCACTGATTTAGTGAGCTGGATAGTAAATATACATACAATCATTCATCGTCTGGCAAGGGTTTTGTCTAATCTTAGGCTGATTGGGTTTTTTGTAAACCAAATGAAAAATAAAGAAAATAAATAGTACGCTGTATCCATTTTGATTGAATAAGTTAATAGTCCTTGCCAAGTACGCTTTCTTTTTTACCGTAACTGCTTAATTCATGAAACAAGTTTATGTAGGGTTAATCTGCCTTCATAGAAGGTGGGTAATCAGCTTTTGCTTGCTATTTATATGCCTAGCCAGTGCCAGTGCCCAGGTCAAAGGAGTTGTATTTCGAGACTTTGATCAGAATGGTGTTCGTTCGGATACATTACCAATTGAGGTAGGTGTACGGGGCATAACCGTTCGAGCGTTTGTCGATATAAACAAAACGCCAATCACAACAACGACCGCTACCGATGGGTCGTATTCCTTCAATAGTTCTGATGTTCCAGCCGGTAAACCCGTGCGGCTTGAGTTTAGTGGCTTTCTGGCCGGTGATTACAATGGCGTTTATGGAAAGGAAAGCGGTACTAGTATACAGTTTGTAAAATCACCCGCCGAAAACGTTAATCTGGGTATCAATTATCCGGCCGACTATTGCCAGCAAGTTGGTAAAAAAATCATCCTACCCTGGTACGTAAACGGAAATTCCCAGATCACTACTGATAAAGATGGCAATCCAGTACCGGACGGCGATCAGGCGGCTTTAGCCACTGCACTGGTTAGTATACCCTATGAAGCATCGGGAATAGCTGAACCCAACAATTTTATGCCAGACCGTTTAGCAACCGCTAATCAGGTGGGGGCTATCTGGGCTGTTGCATACCAACGGCGTATGAAAACGGTATTTACAGCCGCTATTATTAAGCGACACGCAAGCTTCGGGCCGTTGGGCACGGGCGGAATTTATAAAACAGACATAGCCACAGGAACAACAAGTAACTTTGTCGATCTAAAAACCATTGGAATTGATACGGGGACAGATCCTCATAGCGATTTATTTGGCGATAAGACGCAGGCAAGTATTGATGCTGGCCCAATGCAGGCAGTGGGCCGTATGAGTATTGGCGGGATGGATATCTCGGAAGATGATCGTACCCTCTATCTTATTAATCTGAAAGACCGAACATTATACGGGATTTTTGTTGACTCGCCCGCTCGTACGCCAACAGCGGCCGATGTGAAATCGTGGGCAATTCCTGATCCTGGTTGCTCGAATGGCGATTTTCGTCCCTGGGCTGTTAAAGTCTATCGAGGCAAAATTTACGTGGGCGTTGTGTGTACTGCAGAAACATCGCAGCAGCAAAGCGATCTAAAAGCAACTATCTATCGCATAGATCCTACGGCTGCAAATCCCACGTTTGAGGAAGTGTTATCATTTCCATTGGATTTCCGACGAGGCCCAGTCGATTCAACCTTTGATCCGCTTCATCCTGAAAAGACCTGCGAAAAATATGACCATTGGCAACCCTGGACGGAAGCCTGGCCAGAACCTTGCGGAAAGGGTAATGGCCCAACGTTTGTTATGCTTCCGCAGCCTATTCTGAGTGGTTTGTCTTTTGATGACGACGGATCGATGGTGATCGGATTTATGGACCGATTCGGAAATTTATCAGGTGTAGCCAATCATGATCCGCAGGGAAACGGTGATTTCCACGGCTTTACAGCTGGCGATTTGATGCGTGCGTATAATAATAACGGAACTTATGTTCTCGAAAGCAATGGTGTAGCGGGGAATCGTGCAGGCAGTGGCGTTGGAAATAATCAGGGACCTGGCGGGGGAGAATTTTACGCAAAGGATGAATGGTTTTTTATTGACCATATTGCTCACTTTGAGGTCACTATTGGTGGAATTTCTATTATTCCGGGGTATAATGAAGTAGTCTCTTCCGCTTACGATCCAATCGCCAATGTGGTCCAGTCAGGCGGTCTGAAAGTCTTTAGCAACACTACGGGCGAGGAAAATCGTAGCTACGTACTATACACGAAGCAGCCTGGCACATTTGGAAAAGCAGAAGGAGTCGGCGATACCAAAGCGATCTGCGATGCGTCGCCAGTTGAGATCGGTAACCGCTTTTGGTTCGATGATAACCGCGATGGTGTTCAGGATCCATACGAACCGGGTATTGATGGCATCACGCTAACGCTGCACGACATGGAAGCGGGTGGCAATCAGTTGGCAGCTCAGACAACACACGATGGCGGTCAGTTTTATTTTAACAATACGACGGTATCGGGAGGGCTGAAGTTTAATCATAAATATCAGATCCGGATGGATACCGCTCAATTGTCGTTATTGGATATAACCCTTGATGGTGTGAAGACCGTAAGTAGCCCGCAACGTTATTATTCCATTTCGCCGGGTAATCGCACCGGATTTGCCGATGCTGATTTACGTGATTCAGACGCTCGTATGGAGGGTAATCTGGCAGTTATCGACGTAACTACGTCTGAACCGGGACATAATGACTTTACGAACGATTTGGCCATTTATTCTTGTCCACAGGTAATCAATGAGAAACATAGTATTGAACTATGTTCGGGTAGTAAATTAGATTCGATCGTCGCTCAAAGTAAGTACTTCAGTCGGGTCGATTCAGTTCGGTTCGTAGTATTTAGCAGTCCACAGTCGGGTACGGCTATGTACGGGAATGGAGGGACTGTGTTGGGTACGGTTCTGCCAGATGCCAACAATCGAGCCGTTCTACATAATCCCGCTCTGACTACAGCTAATAACACATCGGGCCTTGTTAATCAATATGTATACGCGATCATTTTTCCAACACCAGAGAATCCGGGTTGTCGTCAAACGGATGAAACGGTTGTAAAGATTTCACCTGCCTTGTCGGTATCGGCGTTAGGAGGGGGACTGACCTGCGCTGTAAAAACGGTAACAGTAAGCAGTCAGGCATTTTATGGCAATGGATCGACAGCATCTGATGCTATTTATAGCTGGACGGGGCCTAACGGTTTTACGAGTTCGCTTCAAAACCCAACAGTTTCTGAAAAAGGTTCTTATACGGTAACGGTTAATAGCCTCAACTGCCCCGGTAACCTGACAATGGCCGTGGCTAACGTTACATCCGATATAAGCACCCCCAGTCTGGTCGCTTATGGAAATGCGTTACCCTGCGTTAATTGTTCCGCAACGTTATTAGCCGAAGCACCAGGAGCGACGTTCTTCTGGACGGGTCCCAACAATTTTACGAGTACAGCCGCCGAACCGGAAGTCTCGATTCCCGGCGAATATACCGTGACGGCAAGAGGAGCTAATGGTTGCGAAATCTCGGAAACTGTTGAGCTTTTGCCTATCCAAAACGATCCTTGTCCAGTGTTATCCGTTACGGTTACGGGTGGAGAACTAACCTGTGCGCTCAAACAACTTACGCTCACCAGTAAAGTAGTTTTATCTGACGGCTCAGCGGCAACAGACGTTATCTATGCCTGGACAGGCCCTGGTAGTTTTACGAGTTCGCTTCAGAATCCAACCATTTCCGCGAAAGGCTCTTACACATTAACGGTTAGCCTACCTAATTGTCCAGATAGTCGGACAACAGTTGTAACCAATGTAACATCGGATACGGCAGTTCCAGATTTGGTGGCTTACGGGAATGCCATGCCTTGTGCAAACTGTAGCGCCACCTTACTAGCCGAAGCACCAGGGGCAACATTCTTCTGGACAGGTCCCAACAATTTTACAAGTACAGCTGCTGAGCCAGAGGTTTCAATTCCAGGTGAATACACCGTAACCGCCAAAGGTACCAATGGTTGCGAAATATCAGCGACTGCGGAATTGCTGCCTATCGAAAGCGATCCATGTCAGCCAGTATCGGTTACAGTTACAGGCGGGAAGCTGACCTGTGCTGTAAAAACGGTAACGCTAACTAGTCATGCAACCTTCGCAGATGGCTCTGCAATTCCTACGGTCATCTATGCCTGGACAGGCCCGAATAGCTTCACCAGTGCGCTTCAGAATCCGGTTATCTCCACAAAAGGATCGTATACTTTAACAGTGAGTGTACTAGATTGTCCAGATAGTCGGACAACGGTTGTGACCAATGTGACATCGGATACGGCGGTTCCAGATTTGGTGGCTTATGGAAATGCAATACCTTGTCCTAAATGCAGCACGACTTTATTAGCCGAAGCGCCTGGAGCGACGTTTAAATGGACTGGTCCTAAAGGATTTACCAGCACAGAAGCTGAGCCAACAGTAACCGTTGCTGGAGACTATACCGTTACTGCAACGGGAGCAAACGGCTGCGCGATTTCTACGACTGTAGAACTTCTGCCAATAGAGAGTGATAATCCTTGTAAGCCAGTTTGTTTACCGATCACTATTAAACGAATTCGATAATTCACAGGCATTTACTAAAACCAATCACTACACTTTTTTTAAAACAAAAAGGGCCAGTATACGACTGGCCCTTTTTTGAAACGCGTGCTTACGTCTAGGGGTTTGTTGAGGTGGTACTGCCGCGAACCGATGATAGTTCGGTGCCGGCAGGATACATGCTGAGAACGGTATTGACATCGACAGGTGACAAGCCAGTCCGCTGGCCTACGAATGTCGAGCCATCTTTTTTAGTGATCGTTGGCAGTCCATTTTTAGAGAAATCATACGACCCATAAAGCATAATCGAGCCAAAATCGAGGCCACCAGCGTAATCGAATCCATCCTGTCCGCGCTCTACATAGGTCTGAAAGTCAGCTTCGTATCCTGTTTGGATGTTTGCTGTATTAATGTTTACATACGTATCGCGATCAGCGCGAGTATGTTCGTGCCATAGCCCGATTGTATGACCAATTTCATGAATCGTATTGCCCGTTGTGCAGCCACTCCCCAGATTTACATACTGCAAACCGCCCGAATAGCCAACATTTGATGAGCATCCTGTGCCTGACCGAAACAGAACATAACCGCGCTGGGTAGTACGTTGAACAAAGCGAATAGGCGTATACATTTCCCAGTGAGCAATGGCATCGGTTACCCGAGACTGGTTCGGCAGAGAAGGATCGATGGAGTAATAAACTATTTTATTTGGCCAGCGCGATGAGGCTTTTGTTCGCCCTGTTCCATCAACAACTTCGGTACCTGTATTTGTAGGAGCCTGTAATTCCTGCGACGATAAAAGAATATCGCTCTCGAAAACAGCCTGGTCGCCAATCAGTCGGTAATTTATTTTCTGGCCATTCAGCAAACCCGTTTTTGATACACCCACCTGGTTGGGGAAGGCTTCTTCGGGGCGGCTCATTTTACCGGAGGGGATTGTGGGAGATTGTTCTGTTGAGGGATCCTGTGAACAGCTGATTAAAAAAACCGAAAGTGTACAGGGAATGACAAGAGAAAGAATTGTTTTCATGTAATGAACGTTTTTAAGTTATTCTTAACAGCGAGTATATTCGTTGGATCAAACTTAAAAGATTTTCAAGTGTTCTATTTATTTCATAAACGGTATACTTGTCTCTTGAGCGGTAGGTTTATTTAGTAAAAGCAAATATATTGGACACATAGAAAGTATACCTGTTGTTTACCTCTTATACAACAGATTATATATTTAGCGGTCGATAGTATATTTATGTACTAGACAATATTGATAATTTGCTAGCCAGCCAAACCCACTACATGAGGAATCTTTGCCAGAAACTCTTCGTTGCTAGTATTAAGATCTATAGCATCATAAATCTGTTTTTTAGGCAGTATTTGTACAACTAATTGCCTTCCGAGAAAACAGCGTTGATCTAACTTATAGCATGCAAGTATTCGATGTCATTATTGTTGGCGGTGGTCCCTGCGGACTTGCTGCCGGGATTGAAGCTGCGAAAGCCGGATTGAGTCATCTGATTCTGGAAATGGGAAGTCTGACCGAATCCATTCGGCAGTATCCTCGCCGGATGCGCTTCTTTTCAACCGCCGAAAACATTGAAATCGGTGGATTGCCTTTTCCAATTTCAGGCGTTAAAGCAGGCCGTGACGAAGCACTTCAATACTATCGGAAAGCAGCCGCATACTATAACCTGAATTTTAAATTATTCCAGGAAGTCTGGGAGGTTCATAAAGAAGGCGATCTTTTTACAGTTACGACGACCGCTGGAGACCGATACCAGGCGCGTAAAGTGATTATGGCCACGGGGTATTTCACCCGTCCACGCTGGTTGGCTATTCCGGGCGAAGACCTGCCACACGTTTCGCATTATTACGACGAGCCGTTTAAATATTCCTTTACGAATGTGGTGATTATTGGTGCATCTAACTCCGCTGTTGAAGCTGCGCTGGAGTTGTACCGCCACGACGTCAATATTACTATTGTTCACCGGGGCGAAGATTTTCGGAGTACGGTAAAATATTGGCTAGTGCCTGATGTAAAGAATCGGGTAAAAGAAGGAAAAATTAAAACCGTTTTCGATTCCTGTGTGACGCAGATCGACCCGCATCACGTGACAATTACGAATCTAAAAACGGGCGAAGAAAGCCAGTTACCCGCCGATTTTGTCTTTATTCTAACGGGCTATATTCCAGATGCCGCATTACTGGCTCGTTGTGGAATTGAGCTGAATCCGCAAACGCAGGTGCCTGTTTATAATAAAGAAACGTTCGAGACCAATATTCCCGGCTTGTATGTATGTGGTACAGTACTAGCGGGTATTTATACCGAAAAAGTATTCATTGAGAACGGTCGCGAACATGCGCAATCCATTATAGATCACATTATGGGTCGGGAAGTGCATAAAGTAGCTGAACTGATTCAGCGTATTTAAATGGCTGGAAGATCTGGCCATTCACCCTCAAAAACCTCGGATATTTTGAGGGTTTTTCGTTTTCAATTGGATAAAAAAACAAGTGCCCCCACCAAAGGTAGAGGCCTGTAATCGTAACTTGAACTTTAATATCTTTTTAGACTTTGAGAATTTTATCAGGTAACGAAAACGGTTGACGTTGATAGGTCTGTCCCTTGATTCGTTATATATAGTCTATAGATTTCTTTCTTGTCGATAGTGGCGGCAAAGATAACAATATTTATAGGTTTATTTACTAATATTTAACGAGTGTTTTATTTTTTTATAGAATAGACTAGGCGAACCATTAAGTTGGTAGTGTAATAATAAATTTTGTTCCCTGGCCTTCTTTGCTTTCTACTTCCATTTCGCCATTGTGCCCCTTGGTAATGATATCATACGCTAATGATAAGCCTAGCCCTGTTCCTTCTCCTGTTGGCTTGGTGGTGAAAAAAGGCTGGAAAATCTTCTGCTGTAATTCTTCTGGAATTCCTGTACCGTTATCACTGACGGTGATGATCGCTTCATCCTTGGCGTTGCGGGTTGTGAGTGTTACTGTTGGCTGATAACCCGAATCTGTGCTTTGCTTCTGGCGTTGTTGAACGGCGTAAAACGCATTGGTAAACAGATTTAGTAAAACCCGACCAATATCCTGCGGAATCATACTGACTTCGCCTAGCGATGGGTCGAAATCTGTTTTGAGCTGGGCATTAAACGTTTTATCTTTTGCCCGCAACCCGTGATACGCTAATCGCAGATATTCATCGCCCAGCGCATTCAGATCGGTTGGTTCACGCTGCCCTGTACTAGCCCGCGAGTGCTGAAGCATCCCTTTTACGATGGAAGCTGCCCGACTGCCATGTTGGGTGATTTTCTGTAGATTTTGTCTTAAATCGGTGAGTATTTCGGCTTCAAGTTCATGATCGCGCTCTTCTTTGGCCTGTTCTTCACTTAATTCATCAATCAACTCGATGCTCACTTCCGAAAAGTTGTTGACGAAGTTGAGGGGATTCTGGATTTCATGAGCAATTCCGGCGGTCAATTCGCCCAGCGAAGCCATTTTCTCGCTGTGAATCAGCTGGCTTTGGGTCGCTTTGAGTTCGTCTAAGGCGAGTTCCAGTTCTTCTTTCTGACGGGTAATTTCTGCGGTTCGTTCCGCTACCAGATACTCTAGTTCATTCTTCTGGGCTTCAACGATGCGCCGTTTCTCGACTTCCTTTTCACGTTCCAGCTGCTCGCGAGCCAGCGCTTTCTTCTGCCGGTTCGCGATGATTGTAAACGTAACTAACCAGATGAAGGCAAACGTAGCCGTCGAGTCAAAATAATCTTCGTTTGTTTTGTAGAAGGCGGGAGCTAAATGCGTTACCAAATCCCTAATAACAATGATTATGGAATACGGAGCAATGCCTAACAATAGCGTTCGGGCTGGGCGGAAGTAATACAGTTGCCAGATCGTAAAACCAATGGCACCAATCATAATCAGTTGGTACCAGATAAGCCAGGGGTCGGGAAATATCTCCCCAAGTGCCATCAGAATCAATCCGCTGACCCATACATTCTTGAAAATTCGGTCCCATTCGGGCAGACGAGTAGCTGTTTCCAGCATACTCCGAATGTATCGGGTTACCCCGAAAGCCATACCGACCGCTACATACGATTCACCATCTGACCAGTGCATAAGGGTTTTCGTTAAAGGGATTTACCTTCCTGCTAATACTTCGTTCTGACGCCGGATGCGCGCCGATAAACTTCGGACAATGCTACGTAAGATTTCTCCACGTTCTTCCATTAGATCATAGAAATCGTCCTGATCGATTCGGAGCAGACGTACATCCGTCACGGCTTCAACAGTTGCAGACCGGGCTTCGGTATCTAGCAGCGCCAGTTCGCCGAAGAAATCACCCCGACCGAAACGCGCCAGTTCTGTCTCGCCATCCAGTACAACAACCTCGCCAGTATAAATTACATACATTCCCGTGCCAAGATCGCCTTTATGAAAAATTGGCTCCCCTGCTGCAAACTCCTCTTCTTTCATAATCGGTGTAATGCTGGCCAACACATTTTCTGGTGTTTGCGAGAACAAACTGGTTTGTGCTAATAGCAAAACGCGATCGTAAGCGGCAATTTGTTCGGTCGATTGGGTTGAATGGCTCATGAGTAGAGGGGATAAAATAGGAAACCGATCCTGTAAAGATAAACGTGCCGCTTGCGATTCTGTCGTTGATAAACGTCGCAATACTTCGCTGACGGTCCAGGCCGAAAATACAGTTTCACCTTTTCGCAGAATAAAGGCCCGAATCGGTTCTGTATCTTCAAACGATTCCAACTCACTATCAAGAATACGTACTTTTTCAGCCAGGGGCAGATCATCAACCAACACTTGCAAGGTTTGATAGGTCGCCCTTGGAATTAGGTTGTCCAGCATTTCGAGCGCATTCGCCCGACGTTCGCGAGCGGGGTGGCTAATGCCCATCCGCGCTCCGGCAATGGTTTCCGAATTATATAATTGAGCAAGTACATCGAACAATCGCTGAAGCAGTACTGAGAGCTCATAATCAAGCGTTTTTGTCAACTCGGTATCGCTCATACTCCCGTGTAACAAACGTTGTGCCAGCAGCACTTCCTCGTTCATCAACCGGCGAAACAACACATCGTCGGCCGGTTCGTTCGGAAAACGACGTAAAGCTCGAATAGACGCCCCTCGAATCACTAAATCCGGCTCCTGCGCTAATCCGTTTAGAAACTGTCGACTTTCTGGCGTATAAATCGTCCCGGCAATAGATGCCAACCGCTCTATAGCCAATCGCTCCTGCGTTGCCTGGCGACGTTTGCGCAGAAACGAAATCAATTCTGAGCCATGCCCTTTCAACGCCTGAACCACTGTGCGGCCTATTTTATCGTCAGTGAGATGTTGAAGAAGATACTGTGTAAGGTCTTTATCCGCTAATCGCCCGGCAGCAAGTATAGCTGCTTTATGGATGTCTGGATTAGAACTGGCTAACTGCTGATTGACGATGGGGGCAAATTCATTCAATCGTAAATCAGCGATCAAATTCAGCGCGATTTGCTGATGTGTCGGATTAGCGTCGTTGGCTAATTGTTTCAGGTTCTTCTGTGCCGACCCATCGTGCGGGTTCAATTCAAGGATACCTTTTATCGCCCCTTGCTGAATATGCAAATCGGTATGATTAAGAAGAGGAGCCAGTTCGGCCGCTTCAACGTTAATCCGGCGACCTAACAAATACGCAGCCTGTTGACGGAGCGAAGGGTCCGAATCAGACAGCGCAATGTGCATGAGCTGACGAGTCGGTTTGGGCTGATGAATATGGGTTATAGTCGCCAGCGTTCGTCGACGTACGTTGACATCCGAATGGGCGAGTAAGGACGGAACATGCTGAGCCAATTCGGTTGGATTATGCGCATCGAGCCAGCTAATGGCCGTCATCACATCTTCAGTACGATCGCTTTTTAACTGATCGATTAAACTTTTCTGGGCTACAGTCGGCATTGCCAGTTGATCGCGTTCTAAAAATCGTCGGCCAATGGCGTCGTTCAGTTCGTGTAGATAGCGAGTATAGGTATGTTGCAACAGCCATACAGCCCCCGCGAGTAAAGCAAGCCAAATCAATGCACCACCTGATTCGAGCGTAGTATGCAGTACATATATCAATAAACCGGCAAATCCTAATCCGATGGGTTCATAAAGCCCCTTTGCCAGCGTGTGCCCTTTCAGGCGTTGAGGTGGTAAAAGGGGTTGAAACAAAACCAGAAAAACCGGATCGAATAAAGCCCGGCGCACTACTTCAAATAACAAATACAATGCGCAGAAATAAATCAGCAAAACGGTTTCGGTCGTGTCTGCGAAACTTAATAGAGCTAATCCCAGCAGACCAGCCAGCGCTACCCAAGGCAAAACCAGCAGCGAGCGTTGTACGCCAAACTTATCCAGCACTTGCCTAGACATCAACAATTTTACCAACATCGCTATACCATACGTAAGCGCCAGTACATAACTGACGTACTTTATGACATCTGTCTGATCGTGGAATCGGTGCTTTACGTTGATGAAAAAATTGTACTCAATTTCAGTCGCAACGGAGGCTAGGATCGCTAGACTCAGGCACATGTAAAAAATCAACTCACTACCGCCGAATCGTTTGCCAATCAGTCGAGAAGGTTCTCGACCAACAGCACGGTCTGAGCGATGAGGAGCATGTACATCATGTGATTGAATCGTTAAACGCAATACATACAGCGAACCCAAAAATGCGGCAAAAGCCACTAATAGCAAACGCAATACATCAGCATGCGCATGAACCAAAGCCGCCAAAATTGCTCCTAACGCTTTGGCGGGCATATCGCCCGAACTAATTACGCCAAACAGTCGCTTGCTCTGTCGTGTATCGAACACGACCGCTGAAACGCCCCAAAATTCAAGATTAGTCAATAGATAAATCAGTCGATAGCCGGTCATAATAGCCACCGCAGCCGCTACTGAGTGTCCCACTGCCACCAGTATTGCAACGACAATCGTCATCACAACCACCGATATAAGTACACGAGCGGCTAATGTTTGCAGCACCAGATGATGCTCGAAATAGGCATAGATCCGACCAACACCAATCATGGCTAATGCCGATGTAATGTAGGCGACTGGCAAACTGGTTTCGGGATGATTTTCGAGGAGAATGGCATTGGCTGCGACGTAAATCAGAATAGTGCCAATGCCCAGCAGAAAATTATGGATAAAAAAAAGCCCCACGGTTTGTCCTTCCTCCGGGCGGATGCCTAAGGCACGTTGCCATCGTTGCTTTGCGGAAAGAGTTGAAGGAATGGGAGCGTCACTAGCAATCATAAACGGTCTTCACAAGGCTATTGATAGCCAAATATAAGCATCCATAACCCAATAAATCGGAAGACAACTAAAACCAGTTTTCTGCTGTTTTATCGGTAAGCGCGTCGTTTGCCATCTTCATAGGATAAAAACAATATTTTTAGATCAACTGTGTAACGCATACACTACCTTTGTGGGTCAAAACAACGACGCGCGCCCGTCATGGATCAGTATTCGTATATCGCCAACTCAGATGCAGCTTACGTAGATCAACTTTATCAGTCTTTTAAGCAAGACCCTCAATCAGTTGACGAAAGCTGGCAACAATTTTTTAAAGGATTTGAATTCTCATTAACCTACGGCGAAAGTGCCGACCTAAGCCACACCGATACAAACGGAAAAGCCAATGGAACTGCTCCGGCTGGTATTTCGGCTAATGGAAATGGTAAAGCCACGGCCACTAAACCTGTAGATGCTACTCACGCTGAAAAAGAAGTATCGGTCGCGAGTCTGATTAAAGCGTATCGTTCGCGTGGTCACCTGCTGGCGAAAACGAATCCGCTCAAAGAACGGAAGGACCGCCAACCTCGCGTCGACCTTCCCGATTATGCCCTGTCGGATGCCGATCTGGACACGGTGTTCGAGTCTGGTAAACTGCTCGGAATCGGACCGGCTACGCTTCGGGTTATTATGGATTCGTTGCGGAAGATTTATTCGGAGGAAATTGGCTTTGAGTATATGTATATCCGCGAGCTGGACGTGAAAAACTGGCTGCGAAATAAAATCGAGAAAGAAGCGCTTGTTTTCGAACCGACGCTTGACGAGAAAAAACGTATTCTCGAAAAACTGAATGAAGCTACGGTTTTTGAAAATTTCTTAGCAACCAAATACCTTGGTCAGAAACGCTTCTCACTCGAAGGGGGCGAAGTAACGATTCCTGCGTTGGATACGATCATCAGCCAGGCCGCCGATATGGGCGTTGAGGAAGTGATGATCGGTATGGCACACCGGGGCCGTCTGAACGTTTTGGCCAATATTCTGGGAAAATCCTACGAATCGATTTTCGATGGTTTCGAAGGAAACGTACCGAATCAGGTACACGGTGATGGCGACGTAAAATATCACTTAGGTTATTCGAGCCTGACCGAAACCAAATCGGGCAAGCAGATTAGTGTTAAGCTGGCGCCAAACCCATCGCACCTGGAAGCCGTAAATCCCGTTGTTGAAGGATTCGTACGCGCACAAACCGACGAAGAATATAAGGGCGACTTTAAGAAAATTATGCCTATCCTGATTCACGGCGATGCCGCTGTGGCTGGACAAGGTATTGTCTATGAAGTTACGCAGATGGCGAAACTGGCGGGTTACCAAACCGGCGGTACCGTCCATTTTGTGATTAACAACCAGATTGGTTTTACGACGGATTTCGAAGACGCACGTTCGTCGATTTACTGTTCGGACGTTGCCAAGATTGTGGATGCGCCGATTTTCCACGTCAATGGTGATGATCCAGAAGCGGTGATTTTCTGTGCGAAACTTGCCGTTGAATTCCGGGAGAAATTCAACCGGGACGTATTTATCGATATGGTTTGCTATCGTCGGTATGGACACAACGAGTCCGACGAGCCGAAGTTCACGCAGCCAACGATGTATAATATCATCGATAAACACGCCAATCCACGCGAACTGTATAAGGAGTTACTTATCAAGCGGGGCGATGTTGATGCGGAACTGGCGCAACGCATGGACACGGAATTCAAGCAGCAATTGCAGGATCGGCTCGATCGTGTGAAGCAGAAAGCCGAAATTCCTTACAAACCACTTCGGCTTGACCGAGACTGGGCAAACCTTCGGTTCAGCGAACCGGCCGATTTTGAGCAATCGCCTGAAACGGGTGTGGCCCTAGAAACGCTGGAAACCATTGGGAAAGCTTTGGTAAAAACGCCCGAAGGATTTAAGCCACTCAAGCAGATCGATAAGTTGTTGAAAGATCGGCAAACTATGCTGACTGATACGAAGATCGTGAACTGGGGTACGGCTGAACTGCTGGCATATGGTTCGGTTTTATTGGATGGGAATCCAGTTCGGTTAAGTGGACAGGACGTACAACGGGGAACGTTCTCGCACCGTCACGCTGTACTGCACGACGCTGATACAAACCAAACCTATTCATCGCTCGACTTTATCAAAGAAGGCCAGACGAAGTTTCAGGTATATAATTCGCTGCTATCGGAATACGGCGTACTCGGATTTGAGTATGGTTACGCAATGGCAACGCCTAATGCACTCGTCATCTGGGAAGCACAATTTGGTGATTTCTCGAACGGCGCCCAATTAATCATCGACCAGTTTATAGCGGCTGCCGAATCGAAATGGGGTATCCAGAACGGGGTTGTGATGCTGTTGCCACATGGCTACGAAGGGCAAGGTCCTGAGCACTCCAATGCTCGCCCAGAACGCTATTTGCAGTTGTATGCGGAATACAACATGACGGTCGCGAACATTACAACACCGGCTAACTTATTTCACATTATGCGTCGGCAGTTGGCGTGGCCGTTCCGTAAGCCGCTGGCGATTATGTCGCCAAAATCGCTGTTGCGCCACCCAAAATGCGTTTCTCCGCTGGAAGATCTGACCAAAGGCTCGTTCCAGGAAATCATCGACGATAGCTACGCACAGGCGAAAAAGGTAAAACGCGTGCTGCTTTGCACGGGTAAAGTATATTATGATCTACTCGAAAAACAGCAGGCTGACCAGCGCGATGATGTGGCAATCGTTCGTCTGGAGCAATTAGCTCCTCTATCGAAAACCCAGTTAAATAAAGTACTGGATAAGTATAAGAAGGTTGAGAAATTCTGGGTGCAGGAAGAGCCCGAAAACATGGGCTACTGGACGTATCTACTGCGTGTGGGCCTACATTGGCCAATCATTTCGCGGAAAGCTGCGGCTTCACCTGCAACTGGTTATCCAAAAATTCATACTCAGGAACAAGCCGATATCGTTCGGAGAGCGTTTGAATAAAAAAAAGTTTGAAGTCTATAGTTTGACGTTCGTAGTTATCTTTTCTTGCGCTATGAACGTCGAACGTCAAACCTCGAACTACGAACTGCAAACTACAGAAAAATGGCCGTTGACATGAAAATTCCTCCTGTGGGGGAGTCCATTACCGAAGTAACTGTTGGCACCTGGTACAAAAAAGAAGGTGACCAAGTAAAAATGGATGATGTGCTTTGCGGACTCGATTCCGATAAAGCAACATTTGAATTGACGGCTGAAGCCGACGGTATTCTGCATATTCTGGCGCAGGAAGGCGATGTACTTCCTATTGGTGCCAGTATTTGTACAATCGATGATGGTGGAAGCGCATCGGCTCCAGCCCCTGCTGCCGAGCCGGCTAAAGCTGAAACGCCTAAGGCCGAACCTGCCCAATCAGAACCGGCTCCTCAGGCTGCTCCTGCTGCACAGGCCGTTGCGGAACCAGCAAAAGCTTCAGCAGCGAGCGTCATCGAAATGAAAGTGCCTGCGGTAGGTGAATCTGTTACTGAAGTTACGATTGCTTCGTGGAGCAAAAAAGACGGCGATCAAGTTGCGTTAGATGAGGTGCTTTGCGAACTTGAATCCGACAAAGCGACCTTTGAATTACCTGCTGAAGCGGCCGGTACGCTCCGCATTATGGCGCAAGCTGGTGAGACATTATCAATTGGTGCGTTAATCGCCAAAATTGAAGTGGGCGCTGGCTCAACGGCCTCAACTCCAGCTAGCACACCCGCTCCTCAGCAATCGACGAGTACGCCCGTTGCTGAAACAAGTTCAAATGGACAAAATGGAAGCAGTTACGCGGCTAATTATCCATCGCCCGCAGCAGCCAAAATTCTGGACGAGAAAGGTGTTAATGCTCAACAAGTTCAGGGAACTGGTGTAGGTGGTCGGATTACGAAAGAAGATGCTGTGAAAGCGTCTCCAGCTCCAGCGCAAACAGCGACGCCAACTCCTCCTGCTCAACCTACAGCCGCTCCAAAACCTGCTACGCCAACCCCAGCAGCAGCTCCGGCGGCAACAGGAGAACGTAGTCAGCGACGAGAAAAAATGACTTCGTTACGGCGAACGATTGCCCGTCGGTTGGTAGCGGTGAAGAATGAAACGGCTATGCTGACTACTTTCAACGAGGTAGACATGAAGCCGATTATGGATCTGCGCAATAAATACAAAGACAAATTCAAGGAGAAACAAGGCGTAGGGCTGGGCTTTATGTCGTTCTTCACGAAGGCTGTTTGTATTGCGCTGAAAGACTTCCCAGCCGTAAATGCCCAAATCGACGGCGATCAGATCGTTTACAACGACTTCTGCGATATTTCTATTGCCGTTTCAACGGAGCGTGGTCTGGTTGTTCCAATCATCCGAAACGCTGAACAGCTAAGCTTTGCCGGTATCGAGAAAGAAATCGTTCGTCTGGCTGGCCTTGCCCGCGATAACAAGCTGACGATTGACCAGATGACGGGTGGAACGTTTACGATTACCAATGGCGGTATTTTCGGTTCGATGCTTTCAACACCGATCATCAACGCGCCACAGTCAGCTATTCTC
The DNA here is from genome assembly GCF_054776975.1 of Spirosoma harenae. NCBI lineage: Bacteria > Pseudomonadati > Bacteroidota > Cytophagia > Cytophagales > Cytophagaceae > Spirosoma > Spirosoma harenae. The sequence continues at coordinate 73,479 of NZ_BAAHBD010000054.1, forward strand.
GGTATGCACAACATCATTGAGCGGCCAGTTGTCGTTGACGGTCAAATTGTAGCTCGACCAATGATGTATATTGCGTTGTCGTACGACCACCGGATTATCGACGGAAAAGAATCGGTAAGCTTCCTGGTTCGCGTGAAGCAAATTCTGGAAGATCCTTCCCGAATTCTGTTTGATATATAATTGATTTTGATCGCCTTTGTTAACATCCCGAAAGTCCTACACTTTCGGGATGTTGCATTTTAGGAGCGAATAATTCTATTTGTCAAGTAACTAAAAGATAGAACAGTGTAGCTTTTAAGGAGGAATTTTGTATATTTGATCAATCGCTAATAATCATAACTATGACGGGCATCGTATTTCCAATTCCTTTAGAGCCAGGCGTTGATATGTTCGAGCAGATGCGCCGTATGACAGACGATGAATTTTATTACTTCTGTCAGGAAAATATTGATTACAAGTTCGAGCGTGATGCGAACGGTAATATCAAACTAATGGCACAAACGGGTGGCGAATCGGGTATTCGTAATAGTGAATTAACAACTGACCTGACAATCTGGAATAGAAAATATCGTTTAGGATTCGTGTTTGATTCGTCTACAGGATTTAATCTTCCTAATGGAGCTAATCGTGGCCCAGATGCGGCTTGGATTAGGAAAGAACAGTGGGAGCAAATAACGCCTGAACAACAGAAGAAATTTCCACCCCTTTGTCCAGATTTTGTTGTTGAGCTATTGAGCGAATCGGATACGCTCAAAGAAACCGCTGTTAAAATGCGGGAATACATGGATAATGGCTGTCGATTAGCCTGGATGATCGATCCGAAAACAGAGGAAGTTCGTATTTATCGGGAAGACGGGTCGATTAGTGTGGTTCACGGCTTCGACAACCTTCTGTCGGGGGAAGTTGTATTACCCGATTTCTCTTTCGACTTACGATTATTGCGCTAAGCTATTCGCTAGCCCTCTTCCACGTAATCCATATCTTTTTTGAATGTCTCATCCAGATATGTGAGCGCAATTAGTGCAACGACTAATGTCAAAATACCTACGGTGAGTGCGCTATAAACGGTGCCTAGAGTGGGCTTCAATTGGACGAAAATGGCACTGAGCGGAATCGTAGCGGCTCTGACGAAATTGGGTATTGTGGTGGCAACGGTAGCGCGTAGATTGGTGCCAAATAATTCGGCGGCAATGGTTACAAAGAGTGTCCAGTAGCCATTTGCAAAACCCAGGCAGACGCAGACGATATAAAACATGGTTAAATCACTGATTGGTGCGAGGAGATAAACCAGTATAAATACCAGTGAAAGCAGCATAAACAGGCGAATAACCTTCTTGCGACTCTGCATCGACTGACTTAGAAATCCACTGACCAGATCGCCAAAAACCTGCCCTGAAAAACTTAACATTACGGCTTTCCCGGCTACGACAGGTGCGCTAACGCCCAATGCTTTGGCTAATTCCGGTGAGAACGTAATCAGAATACCTACCACGAACCAGATAGGTAAGCCAACCAGAATGCATTGAACGTATTTCGCAATTCGACCTTTATCCGAGAATAGGGTTTGTACGCTGCCTCGTTCAACGGCTTGCTGTTTAATTTTGGTAAAAAGCCCCGACTCCAGTACGTTAAATCGTAAAATGAGTAGAATTAGGCCCAATCCACCGCCGATAAAATAAGATATGCGCCAATCGAATAGATCAGCCATAAAATAAGCCAGAATAGCACCCAATACGCCCATCGTTGCCACCATCGTGGTGCCATATCCTCGAATTTCTTTCGGTAGAATTTCGGTAACAAGGGTAATGCCAGCGCCTAATTCACCCGCTAATCCAATACCGGCGATGAACCGCAAAATCACGTATTGATTTAGTGAGGTAACAAAACCGTTGGCGATGTTGGCCAGTGAATACAATAGAATGGAGCCAAACAGTACCGAAAGACGCCCTTTGCGATCTCCCAAAATGCCCCAGAAGATACCTCCAATCAATAATCCAGCTGTTTGTGTATTCAGTAGTAAGAGACCATCTCCTAACAGTCTATCACCATCTACGCCTAGCGCTTTCAGGCTGGGGACCCGTACTACACTAAACAAAAACAGATCATACATGTCCACCATGTAGCCAAGTGCAGCGACCAGTACAGGAATTTGCAGCAGTTGACTTATGGTTGATTGATTATTAATTGATTCGGGCTTACTAACTGGCTTCATCCGGGCAATTGGTTTTCGGGCATATGATGAAAACCTAAAAGGTCTTTAAGACCTTTTAGGTTTTGACTAATTATACTTTTTCGGGTACCACGAATGGGGCGCGATATTTCCGGGTAAGCATCTGATTCGCTTCTTTATCGCCAACGAATACTTCATTTTTCGGGTCGAAATGGAGCGTGCGGCCTAGTCGGTAGGAAATGTTCCCCAGGTGTGCAATTCCCGACGCCATATGTGCTGTTTCGACAGGACCGTTTTGCTTCGATTTATCCCGCGACCGTACGCAATCGATGAAGTTGGCGTAGTGATCGCCACCGGCTTTGCGGGCGGGGCCTGGGGTACGTTCTTTCCCTAAGAAGGTTTTATAGTCGTCGTAACCATTGATAACCATATAGCCTTTATCACCATAGAAAAGGTTACCGATTTCAACGCCGTCCTCCTTATTTGTCATCCAAGGACGAACTTCAAACTGAATTACTTTCCCTTGCGAAGGGTATTTATAAACAGAAGTGAGTGTTTCGGGCGTTTCTTTACAATCCTTCCAGAGAAACTTGCCACCTGACGACGTGATTTCTTCGGGAAGTCCCACGTTTAGGCCCCACATACAAAGATCAGTTTCGTGAATGCCCTGATTACCAATATCACCGTTGCCGTAATCCCAGAACCAGTGCCAGTTGTAGTGCACGTAGTTTTTACTGAATGGTTTTTCCTGAGCGGGACCTTGCCACATATTCCAGTTTAGTTCGGATGGAACAGGGGATGTACCTTGATTACCAATATCAGGCCGCCATTTGAAGACCAGTCCCCGCGCCATATAAACATTCCCAATCAGGCCATCTCGTAAGTGTTTGATCGCTTCCTGAATGGCCTCTGAACTACGCAATTGCACACCATGCTGCACAATACGATTATGTCGATGGGCAGCTTCGACTAGTTTACGGCCTTCGTAGAGGTTGTGTGCGCCTGGTTTCTCAACATATACGTCTTTGCCTGCCTGACACGCCCAAATTGCAGCCAGCGCATGCCAGTGATTTGGCGTCGCAATACTGACGGCGTCGATGTTTTTATCCTCATAAACTTGCCGCAAGTCAGCCATCGTCTGGACTTTACGATTGTATTTTTTCTCGAAATCAGCTGCCCGTTCCTGCAAAACCTTGCTGTCGACATCGCAAAGCGTTACCACTTCCACATCTTTAAGTTTCGAGAATCCCTGAATATGGTCTTTACCGCGACCATTGACGCCAATAACGGCTACCCGGACGCGATCATTAGCACCAAAAGCATGAGACGGAATAATGGTTGGCAATCCAATCGCAGCCAAAGAGCCTAAGGCTGCGGTTTTTATAAACTCTCTTCGAGACTCGTTTTGACTTTCCATGAACGACTAGGATTGGGGATTTTAAGGAATGAATTCAGTAGTATGTAAATCAGTCGATAGCTAAGCAGAATATGCTCTAAAGGGGATAAACTGACAAAACTAATCGCGAAGCAAAGACTGATTATCAAAATCTTACAAACGTGGCAAGGTCATGCCGCCATCGACCATAATAACTTGCCCAGTCGAGTAAGGGAAGTTTCCTATTGCTAATGAGGATACAGCTCGACCCACATCTTCGGGAAATCCCCAGCGTTTCTGCACGCATAAGCCATCGGCAATCAACTTGTCATATTTGGCTGTTACACCTGCTGTCATATCGGTCTGAATAATTCCTGGTCGAACTTCATACACAGGAATATTGAACTCGCCAAGCCGAGCAGCAAACAGTTGAGTAGCCATACTCAATCCAGCTTTCGCAACGCAATATTCTCCCCGGTTGACCGAAGCTACCGTAGCCGAGACGGATGATACGTTGATGATGCTGCCCGTGAATGTAGCGTCGTTTCGTTTCTGCTCAATCATCCAATTAGCAGCTGCCTGTGTTAGAAAGTAAGCGCCTTGCAGATTCGTTGAAAGGACGTATTCGAAGCTTTCTTCGGTAGCTTCCAGAATATCGCGACGTTCTTTAGGAGCTACACCAGCGTTGTTTACCAGCACATTTAATCGGCCGAAATGTGCCTTTATCGTTTCCAGCATAGTCAGCCGATTCTCCTTTGAGGCAATGTCGCCAGGGCAGTAAATTACTTCGGCGCCCAACGCTCGTAGACTTTCCAACGCTTCCGCCACAGCTGATTCAGGACGCATGCCGTTGATTGCCAGATCAAAGCCAGCTTTTGCCAGTTGCTCGGCAATTCCGTAACCAATGCCACGACTACCGCCTGTTATGAATGCTACCTGTTTCACAGACTATCTTTGTAGGCTTTAAGTTGTTCAGCTTCTGGACTCTTTTTATAGAGTGGATCTAGCGGGTAACACCCTGAAATTAAACCGTTTCGCGGAGCCGTAGTGCAGTCGGAAAAGGTACGGCATATCAGATTGCGGACTAAGGTTTTTCCGACAGTCATGTCAGCAGGCATGGTTGGGTATGACAACACCATGCGACCAAAGCCGATGCTATCGGCCATATTGTTACGCAATACATACTGCGCTACGTTGGGAAGCCACTCCTGCAAATACGAATAGCCAGACCCAATTATCACTAGCTCGGGAAAAGCCTGTTTTAATTCATTTGTTATATCGAGATGACGTTTTACGCCAATGAGCGGATCTTCGGGTGGAAGGTAACCGTCGGAAGGAGGAAATAAAGCCGGGCGTGTTAAATGTGGATTGTAGTAAGGACTGCCTGCTGTGATGCAGATGATTTGAATACCAAGCGATTCCGCCAGCGACAGAAAGGCTTTGGTTTCGGTAAGATCGAAATCCAGCCCGCCTGGTTTGCCACCAAACGCAAACCGATACTGGTCAGCTTCTTCGGGAACACCTGTGCTAGTTGGTCCTTTTTTGAATGGAAGCATATCCACTGCACTCAGACGAATACCCATTTCTAAGCCCGGTGCTGCCTGACGAATACCTTCCACAATACTTCTCAAGTATCTTGTTCGATTCTCAAACGAACCTCCGTATAGCCCTTCTCGACTGACTGCACTCAGGAATTCATGTCCTAGATAACCGTGGCAGTGTTTAACATCGACAAAGTCGAAACCAGCTTTCTGTGCCAGCACAGCTGCGTCAATGTAGTGCTGAATAATTTGATCAATCTCCTTGTCGGTAAGCGTCGGATAGTCAGCCGTCATCCCGAATTTGCTGTTCAAGATCGGATGGCTGTATACTATTTTCGATTCGAATTTTTTGTGGCTATGGGGTTTGCAAAAACGCCCGGAATGGGTGAGTTGAAGGCCAATTAGTAAATCGTCGGTATTGCCGAATGCTTTGGTATGTTCGTCCAAAATCAACTGTCGTAATTCGACAAAGTCAGGAAACGTATCCTCATTGATTACCAATTGATTCGGATTCGCTTTTCCCGAATGACAGACCGCTACGGCTTCGCAACCAAATAGCAATTTGGCTCCGCTGATCGCAAATTTCTTCCAGCGATTTCGGGTAAAATCCGTTGGTCGCCCGTCGAGCGTACCATCCCAGCCTTCCATCGGCAAAATACAAAGGCTGTTCCCAATCGTCTTACCCGATTTAAGCTGAATGGGTTTATTGAAAGGACTTTCGGAAGGAGGTGTTAACGTGTCATCAAATGGTAGATCGATGGTGTTGGTTGTCAGGTAATTCCGCAGGTCAGTTGCTGTTTTAAACTGCGCCATGCGGGGAAACTGGGGTTTATATTTCTCGCTCATTTTGGCAAACAGTTAAAGAAAGTATAATACGGTTCGTTGCGGATGATACGCTGCACATAAAGCGCAACTTCTCGGATGTGATAATCCCCCCACATACTTGATTCACCATTAGCAATTTTGCTGCTCGGTGGTATGTAATCCCAACCGTTCGGCTGATGATAAATCGAATGCAAAAGCAAGCCCTGATGCTCAGAATCAGTACTTAAATATGGCTCGTCCAGCAATGTATTCAGTACTGTTAGCCCGGCTTGGTAATAGCGCTTGCCTGCTGACTCCTCGCCTTTTTCGGTTAGGTATTTGCCTAAACGTAGCAACCCTTGTGCACCAATGGCTGCTGCCGTACTATCTACCGGCTCAAATTCATTATAAGGATCGGCGGGTCGATTGAGGTAATCACCTAATCGGTGGAGATTTGGCGCACCCGTATCCCAGTAAGGAATGCCATTGGTGGGTGTATGGTCGATGAAGAAATCGCAGGTAGCGGTGGCCGCTCTTAGCATGAAGGCTTCGAGGGTGCTACGTCCACCGAAGGGTTCTAATTCAGCATCAGGACGAGTTACAAGCCATTCCAATTCTTCGGCAAAACCACACATGGCCCAAGCTAATCCGCGCGTCCAGGTCGTAAAACCAGAGTAACCTTGTTGTGAATTTGGGCAACGGAAATTGCCATCCTTTACATTGAATACGCTTTCATGGGCCGTCCGACCCCAAATATCGTACGAATCACGCCCTTCGCCGTAAAAGACAGAGTAATCGGCAGTCGCTTTTATATGTTGTAAGGCTCGTTCCAGCAAGCTGATTTTTACATCACCTTCGCCCTGAAACACATGACCCAGCGCGTGGCTCAGCACCAGCGCCCGGCACGAACGTATTGTATCAACAAATAGTGAATGTGGCCCATTAAAGGAGCTAATAAAACCGCCATTTTTAATAGGTGTCCAGCGGCTAGCCTGTACAGCACCAGAGATTTTTAGTGCCAGTTCATAGAAATTACGCTCCCACTCATTATCTGGAATTCGGCCTTCGCGCATTAGCCGGAGCAGGTTACCATATGTGCTGACGTTGTTGAAACCGTGGTCATGCACACCAATATGGCTGACGTGCGGAGCCATCACACGTAGCGTATTATCGCGACCTATTTGCAGGAATTCAGCGTCATTTGTCGCATCGAACTGTAAAATGGCGGAGCCAAACTGAAACCCTTGCGTCCACTCTGTCCAGCCGCGCGTTGTGTATTTTCCAGCTGCCGTAAACACGGGCGAACCTTTCGTGACGTCGTATTCTTTTTCAATGAGGTGAATCTTCTGACCGGAAAGCTCCCAGAACCGGGCAAGTTTTGATGAAAGATCGGTAGGTTGTAAGGAATGGTTAATCTGCATACTAGGTAAAGGCCGCGAGTTTATCGTGTACCTTTCCTAAAGAACAAACGGTGTATTGTACTACTTTAAAAACGTTTCAGGTTCCATGTTTCAAGTTGTTAATATGAACTTGAAACATGGAACCTGAAACGTTTTAACTCTAACTTACCCTTTGATCAAACTCACTCCGCCCATTTCTGGTGGTTGTGGAATGCCCATCAATTGTAAAATCGTTGGGGCAATATCAGCTAGTTTGCCGTCTTTCAGTTCGGGATGGTAGTCTTTATCGACCAGAATGCAAGGCACTAAGTTGGTCGTGTGGGCTGTATTGGGCGTGCCGTCATCGTTTTTCATAAATTCAGCGTTCCCATGATCAGCAATAATAATCGTCGCGTAGCCATGTGCCAGTGCGGTTTCGGTAACGGCTTTCGCGCAGGTATCTGCCGTTTCAGCCGCTTTGACAACCGCTTCGAAAACGCCCGTATGGCCAACCATATCCGTATTGGCGAAATTCAAACAGACGAAATCGACCTCTTCCTTTTCCAGTTCTGGAATGATCGCGTTCCGAATGTGGTAAGCGGCCATTTCGGGAATTTGATCGTAGGTTTTTACGGGGATCGTTATTTCTACGCCACGGTCATCCAAAGCCGTCATTTCTTTGGGCGACGGGCAGAGTAATCTTTTTTCACCTGTAAATGGCTCTTCGCGACCACCCGAAAAGAAGAACGTAACGTGTGGATATTTCTCCGTTTCGGCAATCCGAATCTGTTTGCGACCAGCGTTGGCAACAACCTCGCCCAGCGTATTATGCAGGTTGTCTTTATCAAAAATGACTTTTACGTTGGCAAATTCGCTGTCGTAATTCGTCATAGTGATGTAATTCAGCGCCAGTTTTTTCATGCCCTGTTCTGGGAAATCCTTCTGCGTCAGCGCTTGAGTAATTTCGCGGCCCCGATCTGTGCGAAAGTTGAAACACAACACAACATCCCCTTCTTTAATCACGGCAACTGGCGAACCGTCGGCATTAGCGACAATGATTGGCTTGATAAACTCATCTGTCACATTGGCATCGTACGACTCCTGAAGGGATTTAGTTACGTCATCAGATGCTACTTTTTGGCCTTCACCATGTACCATTGCATCGTAAGCAACCTTTACGCGCTCCCAACGATTATCGCGGTCCATCGCATAGTAACGCCCTATAACGCTGGCAATTTGCCCCGTCGTAGCCGCCATGTGCGCTTGTAAGTCTGTTAGATACTCAATACCTCCTTTCGGATCGGTGTCGCGTCCGTCGGTGAAAGCGTGAACAAATACGTCAGTCAGATTATTAGCGTGGGCAATGGATAATAACCCCTTCACATGATCGATGTGGGCGTGAACACCGCCATCCGAAACCAAGCCAATAAAATGAACTTTCTTGTTGTTAGTTTTCGCGTAATTCAGCGCATCGACCAGCACAGGTTCTTGATCCAGCGTATGCTCGTCAACCGCCTTGTTGACTTTCACTAAATCCTGATAAACGACTCGTCCGGCACCCAGATTCATGTGTCCTACTTCCGAATTTCCCATTTGTCCGGCAGGCAAGCCAACGGCTAGTCCAGAAGCTTCCAGCGTACTGTTTGGATATTTCGGATAGAGCGAATTCATAAACGGCGTATGAGCCGATTCGATAGCTGATACCTCAGGTTTGAGCGGAATTCCCCAGCCGTCGAGAATAATGAGAATGACTTTTTTGTTCATGTTTCAATGAGTGAAAGAGTGAATGAGCGAAAGAGCGAAATGAGGGGAGGACTTATGCTAGCACTCACTCTTTCACTTTTTCGCTTTTTCGCTCATTAAGATTATGTTGCTGAACCAGATACGTTAATAACTGACCACAGCATCGTAGGCAAATTTGATAAACTTCTTCAAAAACGTCGGGACCTTCGTAATAAGGATCAGGAACGTTGGGTTGATCGTTTACGTCCGGATCAAATTCACGAAGCAGAAAAATATTGTCGCCAGAGGATAGACCTGTACTCCGATAGGCTAATTTTTCGATGGTTTCGAGATTTTTTTCGTCCATCGCTACAAAATAATCGAACTGTGCCAGATCATCACCCGTTAGTCGGCGGGCGCGATGGGTGAGCGTTAAGCCATGTTCAAGGGCATTCTCGCGAGTCCGGCGATCTGGTAAACTGCCAATGTGATAGGATGAAGTTCCGGCAGAGTCGCAGTGTATTTGTTTCTCCAGTCCAGCTTCAGCAATGACCTGTTTAAATATACCTTCCGCCACCGGCGATCGACAAATATTACCTAAACAAACGAAGAGGACGTTTAACATAGTGATGAATGATAAGTGATGAGTGATGAGCGATAAATACTGATTCCGAGGCTTTCAGCTAGCTATCAATATTTATCACTCATCATTCATCACTCATCACTTATAATTCATAATTACTTTTCAAGCGGTTCATTGTGTTCGTCGACGATGACGAACACATCTTCTTTTGGTTTTTTCATCAGGTATTTTTCGCGGGCGAATTTCTCGCGAAGACGGTCAGTGCCAAGCAGTTCCTGACGTTCCGTCTGGACTACTTTGATGCGACCCTCATAAAACGTGACTTCCTCTTCCAATTGACGCAATTTCCACCAGTTCCGAATCTGTGTTGGTAGATCATTAGCATCAAAAAATAGCATCCATACGAAAAGCCCCACGCCAGTAGCGACGTAGAAGTTGCGGAGGTAGCGAAGAGTTTTCTGTAGCATGATGAATGATGAACGATAAGTGATGAACGATAAGTGATGAATTTTTCGCGTCAGCCAGTTTATCACTTATCGTTCATCGCTCATCACTAAAACTTAAGTCCTGGGAAATACGCGGTTTCGCCGAGTTCTTCTTCGATACGAAGAAGCTGATTGTATTTCGCCATCCGGTCAGAACGCGAAGCTGAACCCGTTTTGATTTGACCTGTATTCAACGCTACAGCCAGATCAGCGATGGTAGCGTCTTCGGTTTCGCCCGAACGGTGCGACATGATGTTCTTGTACGAATTCCGTTTTGCCAGATTTACGGTATCGATGGTTTCGGTCAGTGAGCCGATTTGGTTCACTTTCACCAGAATTGCATTGGCAATTCCTTTATCGATTCCTTCCTGCAGACGGGTTACGTTCGTTACAAACAGGTCATCACCAACTAATTGAGTTTTGTATTCTTTCAGTAGATCGGTTTGTGCTTTCCAGCCCGCCCAATCGTCTTCGGCCATACCATCTTCGATGGAGAGGATGGGGTATTTACTAGCCCACTCTTTCCAGAAGCCAGCCATTTCCGACGAAGTTAGTTTGTCACCTGTCGATTTTTTGAAGTGATACATGCCTGATTCTGCATCGTAGAACTCCGAAGCAGCCGCATCCATCGCTACCCAAACATCTTCGCCCGGACGATAGCCCGCTTTCTCGATCGCCTGGAGAATCGTTTGAATCGCTTCATCGTTCGATTTGATGTTCGGCGCGAAACCACCTTCGTCGCCTACGTTGGTAGCTAAGCCCATTTTTTTCAATACACCCTTCAGCGTATGGAAAATTTCGGTACCCATCCGCAGCGCTTCCGAGAACGTCGGTGCATTGGCTGGCATTACCATAAATTCCTGGAAATCAATCGAGTTGTCGGCGTGCGAACCTCCGTTCAGGATGTTCATCATCGGTACTGGTAAGGTATTGGCATTCACACCACCGATGTAGCGATAGAGTGGCAAACCGGCTTCCTGTGCAGCAGCTTTAGAAGCCGCCAATGATACGCCTAGAATAGCGTTCGCGCCCAGACGACCTTTGTTTGGTGTGCCGTCCAGTTCAAGCATGATTTTATCGATGATATTCTGTTCGAAAACAGAAACACCAACCAACTCGGGGAAAATGAGTTCGTTAACGTTAGATACCGCTTTCAGAACACCTTTGCCGACATAAACTTTTTTGTCATCATCACGAAGTTCAACGGCTTCGTGGGTTCCAGTTGATGCGCCCGACGGCACAGCCGCACGGCCTAAAAAACCATTTTCGGTACGAACGTCCACTTCGACAGTTGGGTTACCGCGTGAATCCAGAATCTGTCGGGCATGAATGCTTTGGATGGTACTCATTGCAGAGAAATAAGAAGGAGTTAATGACGAATTAACTATTGGTCAATCTACTGGTTTATGGAATATGACTACCAGTTCGTTAGGCCAATTAGCTTACCAGCCGCAAAGTAACGAAATACGGGGCAAAACTTCAGAAAATGAATCGGATTGGTGCGTGACTTAATGAATTATTCATGGTCTTTAGTATCCCGAACGATAAGTTATCAGAAATTTTTGTCTATTTGTGTGCTCATAAAACGCAACTAAACCAACCATACCTATGCGAGGGCTATTGTATTTTTTATTATTTCTACTCGTTGTTTTTGGCATACTTTACGCACTTACCGGCTGGAGCTATAGTGATGGCGAACGGGCTGGAACGGTTTCGAAATTCAGTCGACGAGGATTTCTTTTTAAGACATATGAAGGTGTCCTGAATGTCGGTGGTTTTTCGGGCGAAACAGGTTCGCTGACTCCCCAATTTTTCGATTTTTCGGTAAAAGATGAAGCCGTAGCCAAGCAGATTACAGACGCCGTTAAAACCGGCCAACGGGTGACATTACACTACGAGGAGAAGATCATAAAATTCCCCTGGAACGGTGAAACCAAGTACTACATTACGGCCGTAGAAGAAGTCGGACCGGCCATGCGTCCGTATGGCGATTCGTCGGCTTATCCGGGTAATCAGCCAGGGCAGCCGCAAACTCCGGCTCAACAGCCAGCCCCTACGCAACAACCAGTAACCGCCGACTCTACTTTATAAGTTTAAAGAATAGTTTTTTCTTAGCTAATATTCTGATAGTGAGTTTGTTGGCGAAATTTTTCTCCCTTGCTTTTTCACGATAAAAAAGCAGGTAAAATCACCTAACTATTTTCTAAATCTGTTTGGTAATACGGCCATTTTTGGGTAATTTTATCTGTTTAAACAACCATCCTAACATGGCAAAATCAGATACGGCGCAAGCCACAGCATCTGCTAATGACAGTAAATTAAAAGCCCTTCAAACCACCATCGAAAAACTGGATAAAGCCTTTGGTAAAGGCACCGTTATGCGACTGAGCGAAAGCAAAGTTGTTGACGTTCCGGTTATCTCGACTGGCTCGCTCGGGCTCGATTTGGCCCTCGGTATCGGCGGAATGCCTCGTGGCCGTATTGTTGAAATTTATGGCCCTGAATCATCAGGTAAAACGACCTTAACGATGCACTGCATCGCCGAAGCACAGAAATCGGGTGGTCTTGCCGCTTTTATCGATGCCGAGCACGCATTCGATCGTGTTTACGCTGAAAAATTAGGCATCGACACAAAAAATCTGCTTATCTCTCAACCCGATAACGGTGAGCAAGCGCTCGAAATCGCTGAGCATCTGATCAGTTCTGGTGCAATTGATATTTGTGTAATTGACTCCGTTGCTGCTCTTGTTCCGAAAGCCGAAATTGAAGGCGAAATGGGCGAAAGCAAAATGGGTCTTCAGGCCCGTCTGATGTCGCAGGCATTGCGGAAATTGACCGGTACGATCAACAAAACAGGTTGCTGCTGTATTTTCATCAACCAGTTACGTGAAAAGATCGGCGTGATGTTCGGTAATCCTGAAACGACAACGGGTGGTAATGCCTTGAAATTCTATTCGTCGGTTCGGTTAGATATTCGCCGTATTGGCCAAATCAAAGAAGGCGCTGACAATGTGGTTGGTAACCGTACGAAAGTGAAAGTTGTCAAAAACAAATTGGCGGCTCCGTTCAAAGTGGTTGAGTTCGACATTATGTATGGCCAGGGCATCTCGAAAGTCGGCGAAGTACTTGACTTAGCTGTTGAGATGGAGATCGTTAAGAAATCGGGTTCGTGGTTCTCCTATGGTGCAAATCGTTTGGCACAAGGCCGTGATGCAGTAAAAGAACTGCTATCGGACAATCCCGAACTGATGGCAGAACTGGAAGGCAAAATCCGGGCGAAAATTGCTGAAGACGATGACGCTTTACTAGATCCAGTACTGGAAGGTACGGACGCTGATGATGAAGGCGAAATTGACGATTAATCAGCAGAATTAATATTAATGAAAAAGGCAGGACATGAATCCTGCCTTTTTCATTTTATGACAAGAAACTGTATAAGATTCTTCCTTCGTCAGTAGGACAAAAATACTGTTTTACAGCTTATAAGTGCCGTTACTCCCTTTAAGTTTGGTCAAAAACTTTCCATTCTTAATCTGAAGAAGGGCAGGAGCGGAGGGGTCTTCCTGTATATCAGGAATCATTCGAACGCTGAAGGTACCTCGAATTTCGCCCGTAAGTGTATCAAAAGATTGAATAGATAATCGGGTTTCGGCATTGATAACGGGCTTGTATGTACCCCAGGGCATTTTTTCGTTTCGAGTTGTAAACGTGCTTCCAATAGTGTCCGTATCACAATACAGCGAGCCATAATCTGCTTTAAATTTGGCCAGATTACACGCACGTTTCGGGATATTTTGTAATGTTAGGGTAGTTAGCTTTTCACCTTCGTCGTCAAATTCTGTAATGGTGATATCAAAGGAATGTTGCGTACAAGGCACACGTGATGAAGCTGAAATACGCGGATTTTGTAACGCTACGCCCTGCCGTGTTCCTGAAATGTCTCCCCAGTAATTAGTCGAATAGGCAGCAGGAACAGGACTAACCAGCGAAGAGACAGGGCCTGTACAATTTAATAATACCAGAAGAAGGGCAATCACTAATTGGTTGATTGGTCGCATAAGATGTTGATAGCCATCATTTTGCTATTACTTATAAGACGGACATGATAAAATCTCGTCACACTCTTATCGAAATGAGGCTATCAAGTTAATCAACTTTAAGGCATAAAAAAACGGCAACTTAATAAGCTGCCGTTTTCAATGAAAAACAATTTTCGATCTATGAGTTAGCTCTTACTTAGGGATTATCGTTTTTCAAGCGGAACAAATTCACGTAGCGTTGCACCAGTATAAATCTGACGTGGACGTCCGATTGGTTCTTTTTGCTCCCGCATCTCTTTCCATTGGGCAATCCAGCCTGGTAAACGACCGATAGCAAACATAACCGTAAACATATTGGTCGGAATGCCGAGAGCACGATAAATAATGCCGGAATAGAAATCGACGTTCGGGTATAATTTGCGTGAGATGAAATATTCGTCGTTAAGAGCCGCTTCTTCCAGCCCTTTGGCAATTTCCAGAACCGGATCGTTGACGCCTAGTTTGGTCAATACGTCATCGGCTGCCTTTTTGATGATTTTGGCGCGTGGATCGAAGTTTTTATAAACGCGGTGACCAAAACCGAAAAGACGGAAACCCGTTGTTTTCGCGTTTTTCGCCATATCGACATACTTGCTCACATCACCACCACCGGCTTTGATCGCTTCCAGCATTTCGATTACTTCCTGGTTTGCACCACCATGCAGCGGCCCCCACAAAGCGCTAATACCTGCCGAAATTGACGAATAAATGTTGGCCTGCGATGAACCCACTAGCCGAACGGTTGACGTAGAACAGTTTTGCTCGTGATCAGCGTGAAGGATAAGTAAAACATTCAACGCTTCTACAACAACCGGATCGATTTTATACTCTTCGACCGGTAACGAGAACATCATATTGAGGAAGTTCGGGATGTAATCAAGCTGGTTTTTAGGGTAGTTCATCGGATGCCCTAACGACCGCTTGTACGACCAGGTTGCAATAGTTGGAAGTTTGGCCAGAAGTCGGATAATGTGCAGATCTGTTTTATCTTCTTCAATACCAGCTTCCAGATCAGGATAAAATGCACTCATTGCGCTCACCAACGACGCTAAAACACCCATTGGATGCGCTTTTACCGGAAAACCATCAAAGATTTTCCGCATATCTTCATTCACCAGCGTATGGCGACGAATGGAGGTTTCGAACTGCGCATATTGATCTTTACTTGGTAACTCCCCATAAATCAACAGGTAAGCTACTTCCAGAAACGACGCTTTAGCCGCTAAATCTTCAATGGCATACCCACGATATTGTAAAATACCTTCTTCACCATCCAAAAACGTAATGGCGCTTTTGGTCGCACCGGTATTTTTGTAACCCCGGTCTAACGTAACGTAGCCGGTCTGATCACGGAGATTCGATATGTCGAAGGCTTTTTCATGTTCAGTTCCCTCCAAAGTTGGGAATGAATAGGACTTACCATCGACTGTTAATTCAGCGGAATTTGCCATAAAAAACAGGGTAGAATGAATTCAAATTCAGTGTTCGGACTGACCGGGCGAAATTAACCCAAAAATCTAAACGACGGATGAAATTGGCGTAAAAAAGCCAGATTACATTTATATTAAGTCGTAACAAGTATATTAGACCATATGTTCTCTGCTCATCGTTTATAGAAAACTCCACCTTTCATAACAGCTCTAATTCGGTGGAGGTCAGTGATCGTTTTTGTGGGGTCTCCTTCTACGGCAACCAGATCAGCTAGTAATCCAGATCGGACCCGTCCGCGATCGGTTAGATGAAATACATCCGCGTTTGTCGCTGTCGCTGAGCGCAATACGTCAATTGGTTTCATGCCATAATCGACCATCATATCAAGTTCACGAGCGTTATCGCCATGACTGAACACGCCGACGTCGCCACCCGCGCACATGGTAACACCTGCGTCTAAAGCTTGCTTAAATACGGTACGTTTGTGTTTGAGTCGTTCTGGTTCCGGGTCTTGTCCTTTTTTCCAGCCCCGATATTGACTAATGGCATCGCCAGCCGCCAGCGTAGGGCAGAGAGCAGTTCCCTGTTTTTTCATGAGTGAAAAAACTTCCGGTGTACCGGCATCGCCATGTTCTACCGTTTCGCAGCCACCCAGAATCGCTCGTCGCATCCCTTCGGCAGTACTTGCATGGGCTACCACGGCTCGACCGCTGCTTTTAGCTACTTCAACGATCAACTTAATTTCATCAATCGTAAACGTAGGACGCGCTTCGGCCATCAATCCCCAGCGATAATCTGCATAGATTTTGATCGCGTCAGCACCCTTTCCAATTTGCCGACGAACGGCTTTAATTAGCGCGTCCTGACCATCAGCTTCTTCGGCACCCTGTGGCACATCAATATCCGGACTGAATCCTTTTGGTGCATAACTGCCTGTAGCGATCAGCGCCCGCGTTACGATTACCATACGCGGACCGGGAATAATCCCCTGATTGATTGCCTGTTTTAATCCAACGTCATCATAATCAGCGCCTTCTGTGCCGAGATCGCGTACAGTTGTAAAACCGGCTAATAATGTTTTTTGCGCATGGACAGTGGCTCGGGCAACGCGTAAAGAACGGGCTTCTTTCAAGACTTGATCGTCCCAAGGTGTTTCGTTGTAGGGATGAAGTAACAGATGCGAGTGACCTTCAATTAGGCCAGGGAGTAACATTGCTCCTTTTAAATCAATCACTTCTGCTCCTTGGGCTGATACAGAAGCGGTTGGGCCGGCAGATTCGATTTTATCACCTTTGACGCGTACAGCCCAACCTTCATGAACCGTTTCGCCATCGAAAACGCGATCAGGCTTGAGCAAATAAGTTGTTTGGGCAAAAAGCGAAATGGGTAAGCAGAGCAGCAGAGCGTATAATTTGTTCATGAAGAAGTGGGGCGATTCTTCTCAAAAATACTCAAAAAGAGGCCAGTTGGCCCCTTTTTGAATTAATAAGTTAATACCGCTACAACAGGCAAGTGATCCGAGGCAACTCGTTCTGGAATCACTCTGTGTTGCACTACCCGAAACGCATCTTTTGGTGCGAACGTAATGAAATCAATCGTTTTGGTCGGCTTCTCTACCGGAATTGTTGGTGGGCAGTTCTGACAACTTGATGTTACTACGCTGGTCAACAAACGAAGTGTTTCGCTATCAGGAGTATCATTGAAATCACCGGCCAGAATAACTGGATTCGTTTCCTGTTTCAATACACGAGCGATTTCTGCGGCCTGTAAATTCCGATTTGTGGACGGCCGCTGTGCATCTAAATGAGTACACGCTACGGTGATCGGCTTGCCATTAGGAAGCGTTATCGTCGCTAGCCCTAAAATACGTGGTTCTCCCTTCGTCGTTGAGTCGGTAGGAATGCGAATTCGACGAAGATTTGTCATTTCGTATTTCGACAGAATAGCAACGCCATAATCTCCGCCATCGTGGTCAATAGATTTGACAAAATAGGATTTTAGACCCGTTTTCGCCCCTAATTCGGCGGCTTCGTCTACGTTTTTGCCAGAGCGCCCAGTATGCACATCAAGTTCTTGGAGCATGACAACATCGGGCTGCTGTGCTCGAATAACAGCGGCAATCGCGTCAAGATCAATCACATTTGGACTTGCTGGTGGATTGGCATGATGAATATTATAACTCATCACCCGAAGTTGATTCTCTTCTGATTTCCCTGATGTGTTCAGCTTTTTTGAGCAAGAACTCGCTAGCCATAAAAAGGCTAGTAGACTAGATAAACTAAATAGAATGGAGCGCATCTGAACGTTATTAGACGACTACAGCAATGATTGCTACTGAGTACTCAAATTTCGAAGATTTATGAAAAGGATGCGTATTACTAAATTACTTTCCTGTCACTGCATCCCATACACCTTTGCCAAAAACTAGCACAACTAATCCTGGAAGCAAAATAGCCCCCGCTCGAAAACCAGCCCCTGTCAGCTTATAAACACCTGTGTTATATTGTGTAAAGCTCTGAAATAAGTAATAGACAGATGCTGCCAAAAGAGCAACCAGTAAAATTATGGCTACCATTTGACTCAATCTGCCAGCAAGCCAGGCAATCAACAAGGATACACCCGTTGCCAGCGCCACAGAGCCTAGCGCTTTAGGGAAGGTTTCAATAGCGCTATAATCAAAAAAGAACACCCCAGCCTGACCAATCAGATTAGGGTGCGCTAAAAGCCAGCCGTCTAATACGACCAGTACAAGCAGCAAAATGTAAAAAAAAGGGTTACGCATAAA
This sequence comes from Spirosoma harenae, assembly GCF_054776975.1. Lineage (NCBI taxonomy): Bacteria > Pseudomonadati > Bacteroidota > Cytophagia > Cytophagales > Cytophagaceae > Spirosoma > Spirosoma harenae. The sequence continues at coordinate 91,833 of NZ_BAAHBD010000054.1, forward strand.
TCGGTTTTAACAGGTTGTTTTAAGGCCAACGAGTACAAATCAGATTTACGTATTGCTAACCCGCTAATTCCATTTTTAAAAACTTGCCTGTATAGCTTCCCTTTGCCTCGGCCACTTTTTCCGGTGTTCCTTCAGCAATGATGTTACCACCTTTATTACCACCTTCAGGTCCCAGATCAATGAGGTGATCAGAGACTTTAATTACATCCAGATTGTGTTCGATAATCAGGACCGTATTGCCCTTATCGGCCAGTTTATTGAGTACATCAAGTAGGTGCGCAATGTCCTGAAAATGTAGGCCAGTTGTGGGCTCATCTAAAATATACAGTGTCTTACCCGTATCTTTTTTTGACAATTCTTCAGCCAGTTTTACACGTTGTGCTTCTCCGCCGGAAAGTGTTGTCGCGTGTTGACCAAGTGTGATATAGCCTAAACCAACATCATTCAGCGTCTGTACTTTACGAAGGATTTTGGGTTGACTGGCAAAGAAATCCAAGGCCTGTTCAACCGTCATATCGAGCACGTCGGCGATGGATTTTCCTTTAAAACGGACTTCAAGTGTTTCGCGGTTGAAGCGTTTGCCTTTACAGGTTTCGCAAACGACGTGTACATCAGGAAGAAACTCCATTTCGATTTTCTTCATACCTGCGCCTTCACAATCTTCGCATCGTCCACCTTTTACATTGAACGAGAATCGACCGGGTTTATAGCCACGAATTTTGGCTTCGGGCAATTCGGCAAACAATGTTCGGATTTCCGAGAACATACCCGTGTACGTAGCTGGATTTGAGCGGGGAGTCCGGCCAATGGGTGATTGATCGACTTCGATTACTTTATCGAGATGCTCCAGACCTTCGACCGATTTGAATGGGAGCGGCTCGCGCTTCGACTTGTAGAAATGACGGTTCAATACCGGGAATAGCGTTTCATGAATCAGCGAGGATTTACCACTTCCCGATACGCCTGTGATCGTTACCATCCGACCAAGCGGTAATTTTAGCGTGACGTTCTTGAGGTTGTGGCCCGTCGCATTTTTGATAATCAGAAACTTGCCATTGCCTTTGCGTCGCTCGGTTGGTACATCAATAGCCTTTCGACCACTCAGATAATCAGCCGTTGTGCTGCCATTTTTTAGGAATTCATCAGGCGTTCCAATCCCAACAACCTGACCGCCATGCCGACCAGCGCCGGGGCCAATATCGAGAATGAAGTCGGATTCGAGCATCATGTCTTTGTCGTGCTCAACGACCAGAACCGTGTTGCCTAAATCGCGCAGATTTTTCAGCGAATCGATCAATTTGACGTTATCACGTTGGTGAAGGCCAATGCTTGGTTCGTCCATAATGTACAGCACACCAACCAGTTGCGTACCAATCTGCGTAGCGAGTCGAATGCGCTGCGCTTCCCCGCCCGATAAGGTACGTAACGGGCGATCAAGCGTGAGGTAATCCAGGCCTATATCGAGCAGGAAGCCAATACGTTTACGAATTTCTTTCAGGATTTCCTTGGCGATAACATTCTGTCGATCACTCAGTCTGGTTTCCAATCCATCAAACCAGGTAGTTAGCTCGGAAATGTCCATGCGGGCTAATTCCGAAATATTCTTCTGGTCGATTTTGAAATAGAGCGATTCTTTTTTCAGCCGGGCTCCTTCGCATTCGGGGCAGGTTTTCACGACCATGAAATCCTTGAGCCATTCCTGAATTTTCTCGGTACTATTTTCTTGCTGTCGCTTTAGGAAATTGACAATTCCTTCAAACTTGAAACTGTAATAATCCTCGCCCGGATATTTTTTCGACGGAACTGTCGCTGATTCTTCCGTTCCGTACATCAGCGCATAAATCAGGTCGTCAGGAAATTTAGTTAAGGGTGTAGTCAGGTTCAGTTTATATTTCTTCAGAATTGCTTCGATTTCCTTGAAAATCCATAATTCGCGGTATTCGCCCAGAGGTGCAATAGCCCCTCGGCTGATACTCAATGATTTATCTGGAATGACGGATTCTTCCGTAATCTCTTCAACCACGCCTAAACCATTACAAACAGGACAGGCTCCGTACGGCGAGTTGAACGAGAACGTATTCGGCGATGGCTCGTCATAACTGATTCCCGATTCAGGGTCCATCAGATTTTGCGAGAAATAAACCAATTGGCCTGAACCATCGAGCATCTGCATAGCTCCTTTACCTTGCCGAAGCGCCGTTTGCACCGACTGGCTCAGCCGATATCGATCTTCTACTTTAGGTACGAGCCGATCAATTACGATTTCGATATCGTGGATTTTGTAGCGGTCGAGCTGCATTTTTGGCGTAATGTCCTGCACTACACCATCTACACGAACTTTGGTATAACCCGTTTTGGCAATCTGGACGAACAACTCGCGGTAATGCCCTTTACGACCTTTGATGATTGGTGCCAAAAGGGTCAATTTTTGCCCGGCGTATTGTCCTAAAATCGTATCGATAATCTGGTCTTGCGACTGACGTTCCATTTTGCGTCCTGTCACATACGAGAAGGCTTCACCCGCACGGGCATAAAACAGACGCAGAAAGTCGTAAATCTCGGTTGTGGTGCCAACGGTTGAGCGGGGATTCTTTGAAGTCGTTTTCTGCTCGATGGAAATCACTGGACTTAGGCCATTGATTTTGTCCACATCAGGCCGTTCCATATCGCCAATGAATGAGCGGGCATAAGCCGAGAAACTCTCCATGTAGCGCCGTTGGCCTTCAGCGTAAATCGTATCAAACGCAAGCGACGATTTTCCGCTTCCGCTGATGCCGGTTACGACCACCAGCTTATTGCGGGGAATCGTAACATCAATGTTTTTCAGGTTGTGTTCACGGGCGCCGAGCACTTCAATTTGGTCGTATCCCGTCAGGTCAATATCGGTAAGTCCGGACTGTTGATTCAGTGATTTTTCTTGCGTCACGTTGGGAGTGGCTTATTCTAAAAAACAACGTAAAATCGTCAATGGTAGTTTCCGGAAATAGATATGTATTTGTAGAGACGCGACCCTTCGCGTCTCATGGCCAAATAAGCTCAATAGCGTGTGATGAGTGGCAAATTTTATTGTTCAACTGATTGCTGACACCTGTGAGACATGATCCTTCGCTTCTATATATAGAACTATACTATTCCAAGAACTTCATTATTCAGAATAAATATAAATGTCTGATAGTGTTGTTGTTATTAGATTGCATCATTTGTGTAATAGTATTGATTCAGGTTTATCGGCTTGTAGAAGCGGGCGGAAACCTTAATTTTGTTAGAGAGAATTTTCCGTTAATAGATTCGCTCAGTCTAGGCGTATGGCTGAGCGTTGCCGATAAACCGCACATCCGTTATCATGACTCAGAACGACGTAATTGAACCGATTTTAGAAGAAGACAAAGGCCGATTTGTGCTATTCCCCATCAAGCACTGGGATATTTGGGAATACTACAAAACGCATGAAGCGTCGTTCTGGACAGCCGAAGAAATTGACTTAGGGCAGGATATGAAGGACTGGAATAGCCTGAATGATGGCGAACGGCACTTCATTTCCCACGTACTGGCGTTCTTTGCTGCATCGGATGGAATTGTGAACGAAAATCTGGCAGTCAATTTCCTGTCGGAAGTGCAGTATGCCGAAGCGAAATGCTTTTACGGTTTTCAGGTGATGATGGAGAATATCCATTCAGAAACCTATTCGCTGCTGATCGATACGTACATTAAAGATGCCGCCGAAAAAGATCGCTTGCTGAATGCGATCGACACGATTCCCTGCGTCAAGAAAAAAGCCGAGTGGGCTTTGCGCTGGATTGACAACGGTACGTTTGCCGAGCGATTGATTGCCTTTGCTGTCGTAGAAGGTATTTTCTTTTCAGGCTCGTTCTGTTCTATTTACTGGCTTAAAAAGCGTGGTATGATGCCCGGCCTGACATTCTCGAATGAGCTGATCTCGCGCGATGAAGGGCTGCACCGTGATTTCGCCTGTATGCTTTATACCGATCACATTGTCAATAAATTACCTGAAGCGCAGGTGTACGATATTATCAAAAATGCGGTTGAAATTGAGCAGGAATTTGTCGCTGATGCGCTTCCAGTATCGTTGATTGGTATGAATGCTGATCTGATGAAGCAATACATTGCATTCGTGGCTGATCACCTGTTGGTAACGCTTGGTCTGCGCAAAATCTACAACGTGGCTAATCCGTTTGATTTTATGGATATGATTTCGCTACAGGGTAAAACCAATTTCTTCGAGAAGCGGGTAGGGGAATATCAGCGAGGTGAAGTGATGGCGAAATTCAAAGCCGCGAAAGCAGCCTCTCAAAATCCACAAGATGCAGAGGCTGAAGTCGTAAAAGTGGTTGAGGAGCCGAAAGGATTTACTATGGATGCTGATTTCTAAGCTAAATAGCCGACATATAGTGTTTTCTATGAAGTCCCGGTGATAATTCGTCGGGACTTCGTTATTATAGAGCTACAGGTTCGCTGAGTTCAAAATCAAGTGAACCTTCTTACCTTGCGATTTATCTTATCAAGAACACCATGCCAGTAACAGGAATTAATCGCTATTTCAGATTAGCCCACCATATAGCCAATCCCGGCGAATACATCCTACATAAAAGTGATCGCCATAAACGTGACCTCGTTTTTACGACGAAACCGTTTCCGATTCGCTTTCAGGTATCGAAGAACTTATACCTGCTCTTCAAAGAGATTTTTATGGTGGATGTGTACGACATTGATGAGTTGGTCGGTACGTTACCCGCCAAACCGGTCGTAATCGATATTGGCGCGAATGCCGGTTTTTTTGTGATTCAGCTACTGTCGAAAATCAAAGAAGCTACTATTTACGCTTATGAACCTGTCGTACCCAACGTGAAAACGTTCGAGCAAACGCTAGAGCAGAATCCGCAACTCAAGCCAAGTGTGCATATTTTTCCTAAAGCTGTAACCGGGCAACAGATTGATAGTCTGGAGCTTTTTATTGAATCGGATGATCAGAGCCAAGTAGTAGCGTCGGCTATTCCAACATTTCATGAAAATAATCAGCAGAAAATAACTGTGCCATGTATTACGTTCACTGACATTATCCAGAAAAATGATCTGGAAACTATTGATCTGCTAAAGCTGGATTGTGAAGGAAGTGAGTATGATATTATATACAATACTGATCCTGAATTAATTAAGCGCATCGACAAAATGATTGTCGAGGTCCATGACTTGGATGATGATCGAAATAATATCAAGGCGTTTGACCAACATATTCAGTCGTTGGGCTATAAAACCAGCTACTCGCCCATTAATTCATTTTGTTACGCACTTACGGCTACGCGACAATAAACTAGCTGGACTATTTATTTAGCGGCTTTGGGAGCCATTCGTATAACTTCCTGGTAGAGTTTCCAGTAGTCGGCTGCGGCATTTGCCCAACTGAACTTTTGACTTTGTGCACGTAATCGGTCGGGCATCGTGGGGTCATTTTTGAAGGTTTCCATTCCTTGTCGGAACGTTTCGATTACAGTTTCCGAATCAAACGAGGGGAAATAGAAGGCTTCATCTCCGCCAACTTCGGGTAGGCTGGTTAAGGGGGAACTGAAAACGGGCTTGCCAAACGACATGGCTTCAATGACTGGGATACCAAAACCTTCTAGAAGCGAAGGGAACAGAAAAGCTTCGCAATTCGTATAGAACCACCATTTTGTCGATTCGTCGATTGCACCCGGCATCAACAATCGGTCGGCTACGCCCAACTGACGAGCTTGTTCCCAAATCTGCTGACTATATTCCGGTTTATCGGGGCCTGCCAGCACTAGCCAATGGTCAGGGTTGGTGGCTAGCAAGGGTAGCATGGTATGCACATTTTTGTATGCCTGTAACATCCCGATAAAAAATAAAAACGGCCCTGTCGGCTTGACAATGGGAGGGGTCATTGACACAATTTCTGGTCGCTCAACGCCACAATAAATCACCTGAACGGGTGTCGTGGTTGGGACTGTCAATTGCTGCTTTACATCATCGGCTACGTACTTTGAAATGGTAGTTACGGTCGATGCCTGATTTATGCGGGACTGGAATTGGGCTTTCTTTTTCGCTTTTCGCTCGGCAGAGTATTGAGGAAGAGATAAATAATTGAGATCCAGAATCGTATAAATAAATCTGGCTGTACGAGTTGGGTAAAAATGGGAGTTTTGATACGGACAGTGCCAAACATCGTACGACCAGTTTCGCCATAAACGCTGCCATTTACTAGCGATTTTATAATTAACGGAAGGCCCAAAAATGCCCACTTGCTCCTTTGAAACTAAAAAAGTCATTTCCCAATCCGCCGGTTTCTGACGCACTAACTCATGACCTAAATGCAGGCATAGCTGGCCGAGGCCACTATTGAGATTGGACATTTGTTCGACTTCCAGAAACAGATGAGGCATACGTATTTTGGGGAGATAAATCTAAAAATGATTATAAGAATGAGATTATTCTTCGTTTCCCAGTACGGAAAAAATCAGATCAGATTCGTAGCCTTTACTCATGGCGTATCGAACCAGTTTTTGTTTAATTATCAGTGGATTATCATCGCGAAGGCTTTGGCGTTTTTTGTCTAGCAGGGTTTTGAGAGTTTCCTGATAATCGTCGGTTGCAATTTCTTTCATCGCCTGATCGAGATTGTAGCCCGTAATTCCGCGTTGTTGCAAGTGTTGCTTTATCTTCCGTTTTCCCCAACCTTTCACCCGAAATTTCCCTCCGGCGAATGATTTGGCAAAACGCTCTTCGTTTAGGTAATTCTGTTGAATGAGTTCGGCAATTACTTCTTCAGCATCATCACCGAATACGCCCCATTCTTTCAAACGGTCGCGTACTTCCTGTTGTGTACGCTCCTGATAAGCGCAAAACATAGCCGCTTTGCGGAGTGCGTCTTTTAATCCATCTGTCATAAATTAGTAACAAAACCGGCTAGGCTATCATTCAGTGTTTCTTCGGTTGATGCTGCATCAATTGATTGATAACGGCCTCCACTTCTGCCGAGGATACTTTTTCGACTAAATGCTGGTGACCTTTTCCTGCGCTATCCCAACCATTTGAACCATCTTCATTCAACGTTAATCGGCCGGAGTTGACAGTATAATAGGGTTCGTAACCCCGAACGCCAACCAGCACAGCAGTTTGATCCCAGCTCATACGACCGGCCTTATCTTCGGCGGCTTTGGGTAACGAAATCCGAAAAACGTCTTTCACTGGACTATTCTGGATACTGGTATTTTCTACCAACGGCAGTCCTGAATGAATCTTCTGGCCAATTTCAAATCCACTCATCAGCACTGGCGTTGGCCAATTGGCGAAGAAGGTTTTGGATGCTGGCGTATCCCTAAATACGTTGTACTCCCGGCCCTTGGGGAATTTACCGGCCATGCTAACCACCTGTTTTATTTTCTGAGTTGCCAATTCCCGGCCCGAAAGTTTCGAATATTGATCAGGTTTGCTGTTCAAGAGATTAGCCAGATTAGTCAAGAAACCGACTGTAATCACCGTCACACTATGATCGGGTTGCTTAGCTAGGATCTGGCGATAGAGCGCAATGGCATCAGGAACCTCGTCGTTCGACTTAATTTTATGCGGATAACGAGCTACGAGCGTATCCGACCAATGCTGCGTATCTTTATCGCTCACAGCCTGTCCTTTTGGAACGCCAATTGGAATTGTTGGGCGATTAAAATAGGTATTCAATACACCAAGTACCGGCGCTACATTGGGGTAATTAGTGCTGGCGATGGTGGCTAGAATATTGGCTTGTCCCTCATCGGCAAACGCATGAAGCAACGTAATGGCTCCTACATCATCATAATCGGGACCCATATCCGTGTCGAAAATGACGGGAACCGGAGCTTGTTTTTTCGCCGATTGTCCGGCAGCCGAACCGATTGTCAGCGATAGGAATACACTAATGGAAAGTACGAGTAGTCGGGTCATGGGAATAGGTGAAATTTACGGCAAGGAAGGGCGTATTATGAATTGTTTCCACAAAAATCGCTAACTATCCTGCCTATAACAAACGCACAAACCGATGATTTCTCTTCAATCGCTGGCTATTTCGCCTACAACGCAACTCCAGAATCTTGGCTGGAACTGGATGCTCGGTCAAGATACGTTACCGTATCTGACTAACGAAGTTGTTGTGATAACTCCGGCGGAAGCTGATGCCTATTACGAAGCAGCTAACGAACTGTTTGAGATGTTTGTCGCTGCCGCTCAACATATTATCGACGAAAATCGATTTGCTGAAATCGGTATTCCTGACAATCTGGTTGAATTGATTAAACTGTCCTGGAACGATGACCGACACATTCACCTATATGGACGTTTTGATCTTGCGGGAGGGATTGACGGTCAGGCGATTAAGCTTATTGAATTCAATGCCGATACAGCGACTTGTTTGCCCGAAACGGCTGTTGTTCAATATGCACACCTCAAAGCCAATTTGCTGGATGAAAGTCATCAGTTCAACTCGGTTTTTGAAACGTTAACGGGGCAATTCGAAGAAATTCTGGCCGTAAATCCAGACCTGCAACCGACACTACTTTTATCGGCCATACGCGATTTCCCAGAAGATGATGCGAATGTAGCGCTGCTGGGTGAGGCTGCTCGTGAAGCCGGTTTTGATCTTGAATTCGATTTTATTGATAATGTAGAATTCTCCGCGGAAGAAGGTATTTTCTGGCAAAATCCGAAAAACGGACAATTTGAAAAGATGGATTTCTGGTTCAAACTTATTCCCTGGGAATCCATCGCCGAGGAAGAACCTGAGTTGGTGACGATATTAACTGAAATTATCAAAAAGCGACTCGCGGTTGTTTTGAATCCAGCTTATACGCTACTCTTCCAATCGAAATACATACTGAAAATACTTTGGGAATTATATCCTAATCATCCCTTACTCCTCGAAACCGACACAAAGCCGTTACCGGGGATAGCGTGTGTCGAAAAAGTATTATTTGGGCGGGAGGGGGCTAATACGCGTATTTTAAATGCAGATGGAAGTGAACGTCTAGCTGCTGATGGCGACTACGGCGATTATCCCAAAATTTATCAGCAATATGTTCAGTTTCCGCAAGATTCCGCTGGGTATACCTATCAGGCTGGCGTTTTCTATGCTGGTGATGCCTGTGGACTAGGCTTTCGGCGAGGTGGGTTAATTCTGGATAATACGGCCGGTTTTGTCGGGCATATCATCCGATAGCTGTTTAGTTGGGCGGAATGTTTCCGGCTATTAAGAAATTTATAATCCAGTTGCCTTTGTTTGTAGTATATAGAGATAGATCTGCGTTTATTGGTTTTCGTGAGCAGTTTTTTAGCCGCAACCTAGATGAATTACTTGTCTCTATATATTCAGGCACTCCTCTACATGATTGCAGGGGCAAATCATTTCCTGAATCCCAAAATGTATTTGGCTATTATGCCGCCTTACGTTCCAGCGCATCCGTTAATGGTGTCGCTGAGTGGCATAGCCGAAATTGTTTTAGGAATTGGATTATTGTTTCCGGCTACGCGCTCATTATCGGCCTGGGGCCTCATTTTGTTACTGATTGCTGTATTTCCGGCTAACATTTATATGGCTACGTCTAATCGCTTCAGGCGATTTCCGGCCTGGCTCCGATGGGCCAGATTACCCTTACAGGCTGTATTAATCTGGTGGGCTTATCAGTATACCTAAGTTTATTTTTCGCTCCTTGATCAGGTTTTCTCAAGCTGATTAATCCATTTAACTTAACTAGATGGGAAGGTATCTATTTTTGACTTTTTTGTTACTAAATACTTGGTATTGGTCATAAAAAAGTTAATTACTTTATACTTTTGTTTATATCATTTTTTTTGTCATTTTTGTCTAAATAAGTCATTAGTATCTGCAAATCAGTATATTAAGAGTTGTTGATATTACGTTAAATAAGTAAAGGCTGCTATAAACTACTAGTTCCTCATTTATCCCATGAGTACGACGCTATGTTCAGCTTTCTTATTTTCACTTTTTGGCACTTTACCTCAAATAACTAACATATTGGGTCGGTTAAATAATTATTGAGCCAATAATTATTTACTAAAGTGACTTTCAGATTTGATTGTAGTCAAAGGGAAGACATATATGTGAATTACAATGAATTGCTGACACTATGGAGAAAGATGAAAAAATCAGACGGAATCGCGCAAAGACCACTCAACGTATTGTTGAAGCGTTGGAGGAAGTCATAGCGGAGTACGGTCTGGATGGCGTTGGTGTGAATCGGATCGCCGAAAAAGCTAACGTTAGTAAAGTATTGATTTATCGGTATTTCGGTGGAATGGAAGGTCTGTTGGAATATTATGTGAAAATGGGGAAATTATTTCCTGTTTTTACACCGGCTGTATTGGATCAAATTCGGCCGTTGCATGAGTCTGACGTTGCTCGAATCTGGTATCGTCAGGTAATTCAAACCTATCGTTACTTTCGTACATTTAAAGCCGCCCGCGAAATTCTCAAAGCGAGCGTTATCGAAAACGATTCTATTGCCGAAACCACTACACGGGCGCAAGATGCAGAAATGACTCGACTGGTTAGCCAGTTGTCATTCGTAAAAGGAGCCGATACGCAAGCTATTTCGGCCGTAATTCTTGGGGCTATGAATTACCTGACTATTATGGCTCAGAATGATCACACCATGATTAGCATTGATTTGCGGAGCGAAGAAGGATGGGAGCGCATCGAAAATGCAGTAAAAACCATTTATATCGCTTTAAATAAAATGGCAATTGGTTCAAAAGAAGTCCAACTGGAACTTCAGTCTGCCCATCTGCCAATGGCTCAGTGGTAAAACTGGAATTGGATTGTATCAATAGCCGGATAAGCTGTAAAGTTTATCCGGCTATCTTATTTTATTGTACCTGAATAGTTTTTCGTTGCGGACCTATCCCTTTAATCGTCAGCGATTTCCACTGCTTCGGCAATTTGGTTTTTAGCTGAATAATACCATTATCTGTAATATCCAGCCCGCCGAATCCGTTGATTACAGCCTGCAACATACCACCCGCACCCGTTGCAAAATAAGGATTGGTTCCCCCTGCTGTTTCTGATAAAACCCCAAAGGGAGGAACTTCATTAGGTTTGTAGCTTTTCACGAACCAGTCATGGGCTTTATCTGGCTCACCCAAACGTGCGTGTAAAGTGGATAAGACTGACCACCCCATTGCCGGGCCTTCGGGCGAATAACGAGGTTCATAATAAGAAAGATCTTTTCGAATACCGGCTTCATCTTTTACAATCTTGAGCGGATAAGCCAACAGATTTACGTCAGCCTGCTTAATCATCACGCCGTCATACGTCCGATTTTCTTTCGTTACGCCATCTGGAAATTTCAGAATCGGGATGTTGTCTGCAACGAGTTTCCAGTCTGGATTAGGGGCGATGCCTAATTCCTGAGCCGCCTGAATGGCAAATTGGAGCGAGGTTTTAGCCATGCCATTCGTGAAGGCATTATCATCAATGTTTTCCTGCCACTCGTTGGCCCCAATCACGTTGTTGATGTGGTATTTACCCGGACCTTCCCGCTCAACCCGACTACTCCAGAAATCGGCCACTTCTTTCAACATTGGATACCCACGTGTGCGAAGCCATTCTTTGTCTTTTGTAACCTGATAATATTTCCAGAACGCCCAGCCAACGCAGCCCGTAATATGATGCTGAAATGGCCCGGTCAGTGCCCAAACGGGTGTTGCTTCCTGACCATCTGCATCCGATTCCCAGGGAAACATTGTGCCCGCATAACCATGGCTAAAGGCGTTCTGCTTAGCCATCGAAATTCGTTCAAATCGGTATTCGAGAATTGACTTGGCGATTTCGGGCTTCAGCGCCAGAATAGGCGGATACATCCATAGTTCGGTATCCCAGAAAACGTGACCGTTATAACCCAATCCTGAAAGGCCCATTGGTGAAAGGCTATACCCCGTTCCTTCCCGCACAAATGAATACAGATGATAAAGCGCCGATCGAACCGCTTTTTGTGCTTCTGGATCGCCCTCGATCACGATATCACTTTGCCAAAGTTTAACCCATTCAGCATTGTGGCGTGTCAATAACCGCTCCGTACGTTCAAGAGCTGCAAATAAGGTTAGTCGCTCGGCTTCATTATGTGGATCGGCCGTATGGGCGGTTGACGATACGGAGCCGACCACGCTGAATTTATAGGTTTCACCTGCTTTGAGTCGCTTTTTAAATTTGGCGAGGTGCATATTGTAATCCCAATCTTCGTGAATTACGTCGGGTTCCTGACCGTGTGCCTCCTCGAAAATGAAACTGGTAGAAGCGGCCACCGTATGCCGTCCGGTTGGGCTTTTTGCTACGGAGGTCAATAGTCGAATCGTAACGTGTGAGCGATCAATCTCAGAGTAGAAATTTTTGACTTCTTTCAGATTTTCAGGCGTTTCGATTACACTCATCGGACTAATTTCGCAATCTTTTCTGGCCGTTATTTCGACCATAGTCAGCTCTGAGAAGGGTAGATGACGCAATGCCATCATTGTTTGCCGAACACTGACTTTGTCTTTGTAATCGAATGTTGTGGTTAGGGCTGCCTTCTGCATATCGAGCGTCTGGCGGTAGTTAGTGATCTCCTTTGGTCCGACGCGCTGACCGTCCACGTCGAGATTCATGTTGGCAAAATTGAAAACCTTCAGGATATTCGAAACCCGCCCACGACCATACGTGTCGAACGCACCGTTCAAAACCACATCTTTTACTTTCATGGGTTCTGGCGATGATACCAGGCCAATCATGCCATTGGCGACGGTAATTCCGTAATAATTAGCTGGATTTATGTTTTGTCCAACGATCTGCCAGGCAGTATTATCGGTTTGCGCCTGAGCTACTGGCTGTACGCCAAAGTAGATTAATAGAATGCTGAAAAGAACTTGATTTTTAGTCATAAGTATATCATAGGTGAAAGAAAGGCTAAAAATAATACCATTTCTCAGTATGATAATGCCTTTATATCCCTATTTTAACGGCCTCTGTGTTTTGCCTGGCGCGTTCGTACTCGTCGTCCATGACTTTGGCCAATGTTGATTAATCCGCCCGAATCGATTCGCATTAATCCCCAGCGTAGGTAAAGTCCGTAGAAGGCTTTGGAGTTATCGTTGGTTTCGTTGCTAAAGTCGTAATAGCCCGTTGTTAGGCCAATACCAAAACGGGGCGCAATCTGGGCAATAAGGCTGTAGGTAAGTTCGAGCATCAGGCTGCCTTGTTTATCAAACACCCGACCGGCGCCAATGGTCATTTCGTTGGCGAAGACACCATAATTAGCTACATCCATAGTCACTCTACCTTCCACAAATAGTGTTGTATCAGGGCGAAGCGAATTTCGTCCGAAAGCGATTCCCAAATCGACTACGTTGAATGATTTACCGATTTCGATATTCTGTGCAATGCGATCTTTTGGGCTTCCTGCACCGGTATAAATGGAAAACGGTGATGCCCGGCCGTACCAGGGAGCTGCCTTAAAATTGAAAACGGATCGGGTCGAATCTTCGGGCGAACGACTTAATTTGCGGTAAGCTTCCCGATTTTTAGCCGCTCGGCTACTTGTGTCGATGGAAGATGTTGATTGGGAAAATAAATAGGTATCGGTCAGGATAAACCCGATCAGAATGAGGAAAAGTAAACGTAGAGTCATAGCAATAGGTAGGAATAAGGCCTTAGTTATCTGCCAGTTACTAAAAAAAATCCCCGCTTCTGAAAAACGGGGATTTTTTAATTAGCTTTTAACTATCACCAACTTATCGGCTGGCTACAGAGGCTTTTCGGGAATGAATTTTTTCAATAATCCATTGCCCTACTTTCTCGCCTTCCGTCTGGCCATTTACTAAAGCGGAACGGTAGTGGATACCGCCATACATTCGGCTGATGGATGCTTCATCGGCGGCTTTTCGGAATGATTGAAATGACCGTACACCATGACCATATCTAAACTCGGTAGAGTCTGTAAAGGCAATGTTATCTCCCATCAGGCTGGTTAATACAGTGGCTGCGGCTGTCGAGATAACGCTGTGGCCGCTAGGATATTCAGGAAATGGCGGTGTCTGTAGGAAAGGCGTCCATTTGGGATCCATGAATTTATTGATCACCGTTTCGGGACGAACGGTTTTGCTTCGGTATTTCTCGTCCCAACACGAAATAAATCCATCCGCTAACGCAAACGAGGTTAGGGCATAGGCTTCCACCATTTGTATCATATTCAGTTTCTGTTGTCGGCCTACGGTTTGGGCAATGGCCAGCCAGTGACCACCTGGCGTCATTTTTTTGCTGGCGAACATAACGTGTCCAGCTACGTTCATCACGAATGCATTATCATCCCAGAAATAGGCAATATCCTGTTTCTCTTTATCCATATTTTTGCCCGTCTGATAGACCTCGTCCAGTTCTTTTTGGTAAGGTGTCCCTTTGGCCAGGTTGTAGGGTAGAGGACGAGGGGGCATGAATTGATTACAGGTATCCATAGCCCAGCAGCGAATTTTATTCCACTGTGGTTCTGCCGCGTCCATGTAAGCAGGAGGAGTTGGTACCCAGGTTCCATCTTCGTTTGTAACAGTATGTTTGAAGCCACGCGTCTGCTTGTAATTATCCTTTGCGGCATAATCCAGAACATGCTTGGCTACAGCTTCTCCATATGCCATCGATCGCTCATACACTTCGTCTGGAACGCCATCCTTCTTGTATTGTTCATAGAACGGTTTCTCAAACTCATCATAGAAAGGAACCGAGAAGGTCAGCGCACGGGCAACCGTCAGAAACGCGTGTGTACTAGCTAAGGGAAAGCAATATTCTTTACCTGCTTCGGGCTTCGGACCCGTTTGAAAGCGCTTCAGTTTTCCGCCTAGTGATTCATATTTGGCGTCAAATGGAACCAGCGCTTCATAACCTGCCAGATTCGCATAGGAGTAAATACGGCTGGCAACAGGCGGGTTGAAAATATCATGAACAATGACTTCTGTCAGTTTATTCAGCGCGGCATTATAGTACTCAACGTTAGCCGCTTTGGCATTGTACTCGGCTGGCGAAGCAGCTTTCCGACAACCAGCTAACCCAACCAAGAGTACGGCTAGTAGATAACTAAAGTGAAAAGACGATTTCATAATAGACAAGTTAGGCAGAAACAGGCAAAGAATTTGAGAGAATCACACGCACAAAATTAACGGAAAATGTGAGTTGAAATCGTATCCATAATCAAGCTCATTTTAAAAGCAATGGGCGGAACATCTGCAAACCCGCTCCGTTTCGCGCCACCAAAATGAGTAATTCCTGCCCCGTTCGTATAGGACGAATGTCACGAATCTCCCCATTGAGCAGGAAGCCAGAATCGACCGGTGATAAGGCAGTAAACGAACCTTTTCCATTATTTCGTAAGACCAGCCCGTAACTCGCATCGTAGCGGCCTTGGTAGGTGCTAACGCCATAAAAATTACCACCGCCCAATACGTCAAGATCACCATCCTGATCTATATCTATAGCTTGTAGCGCAAAGATTTTTGATACCTGAGCCAGCATGGGCAGTTCGTGTACAACAAACTTCGGATTTCCCTCCTGGCTTCCCTGATTTTCGAGATAAACAGATGCAAACTGATCGACTGTAAATTCGTCGGCGCCTTTCAACTCATCGTCTTTCAGTACTTCGCTTAGCGTCTTCCCTGCAAAGGAGACGTAATCTGTAAATCGCTTGTTGATGATTCCCGGCATTTGTTTACCCAACTCGTCTTTAAAGGCGAGCGGATACCATTCTTTACCTCGATTATAGGCGATTATCTGCTCCGTAGTTTGGTTATTATCCACATCCTTCACCCACATCCGTAGCTGTGAATCAGGAGTTTTACGGAATTTCGTGTTCGTTCCCAGATTACCGGCTATTAGGTCGATATCACCGTCCCGGTCGAAGTCTGCAGCGATAATGCGTTGATAAAACCCATTTAAGGGCGTTTCTTTAGTAGTAATCGGTTTTACTTCCTCAAATTTGCCACTGTTATTCGCGAAAATTCGGATCGGCATCCAATCGCCAGCCAGGATTAAATCGGCATCTTTATCACCATCGTAATCGACCCAGACAGCGTCTGTAATCATTCCCGCTTTTCGTAATCCTTCGGATCGTTTTTCTGTCTGATCGGAAAAATGGCCCTTCCCATCATTTATCAATAGATAGGAAATCGGAGATTTTCCATAGCCGAAACCAACCACACGACCGCCTACAAATAAATCAAGATCGCCATCCTGATCGATGTCGTAGGGGCGAACGCAGCTTTTGTTATCATACATGGGCGGTAACGCATTGGTTGACCGGGTGAAATTGCCTTTCCCATCATTCAGATAAAGTCGGTCGAATTGCTCCGGCATTTTATCGTAAAATTCATTCCCACCCGACACGACATATAAATCTAAATCCTTATCGCCGTCGGCATCGAAGAAAGCTGCATCAACATCTTCGTAGGTTGAATCCTGTGCGAAAGCGGACTGAGTAGTAGGCTTGAATTTACCATCGGGTTGCTGGATCAGTAAACTACCTGCCTGCCATTTAGCCCCTCCCGCATATACATCTTCCAGACCGTCGCCATTAACGTCACCAATCGCCAGATGCGGCCCTTCTGTCGATACTTCGAAAGGCATCAGCGGTTCCCTGACAAAATCATAGTATTCTTTATTTTCCTTATGCCGATAGGGAATCGAATCGGTCGTCGTAACCTCCGCAAAAAGTGGCTGCGTAGACGAGATTTTGTATCGATATGTAGAGCCGTCTAACTTCGCATCTGATTGTTTTAGTGTGAGTGACTGATTCGTTTTCACTTTCGTGCGAACTTCCATTTGCTGATTCGGCCAGATCACAATGAGCGAATCGATTAGTTCACGTTTCCCAAGTCCAAACAACAATTCAGGCGCTACCGACGACTCAAATCCTCGGGTCGGCATCAATTGCTGCACCTGTATAGAATCGCCATATTTGGCAATCACTTTGCCACCAACTCCAAATGAATTTTGTGAATCTCCTTTTAGCTTAACGGTCAGATGACTATTCTCTGGAAACAATTCGTTCGCATCGTTCCGGTAAAGACTGGCTGGATCATCAATATTGTTTGTGATTAAATCCAGATCACCGTCGTTGTCTAGATCTGCATAAGCAGCTCCGTTAGAATAATTCGGCGTTTCAAAACC
This sequence comes from Spirosoma harenae, assembly GCF_054776975.1. Lineage (NCBI taxonomy): Bacteria > Pseudomonadati > Bacteroidota > Cytophagia > Cytophagales > Cytophagaceae > Spirosoma > Spirosoma harenae. Next base: position 109,033 of record NZ_BAAHBD010000054.1, read on the forward strand.
CCAGTCAATGGATTTATCATCGAACCGTAAGGAAGGCGTTCCATGATATAAATAATTATGAACTTTCCCTTCGGGCATAAGTTTTACCGCTCGGTCGTCCAGCGATTTCGATGTTTCCATAACGTACCGTAAGGAATCATCAGCCGCAAATTTTACGTAGTCGAGATTATTAGGTCGATGAACTATGCCATTGGTAATGAATAGGTCCTTTATACCATCATTATCATAATCAGCCAACAAAGGTGACCAGCTCCAATCGGTACCCGCTACACCCGCCATCGCGCCAATATCCATAAATTTTTTGCCGGAGAGATTCAACTGAAGGCAGTTTCGGCTATACTGGTTCATGTATCCGTAGCCCAGTTTATACATGTAAATATCCAGCGGATCTTCGCCCAACGATGATTTTTCAACCGTTTCGTCTTCTGGATACATATCAAGTGTCACGACATCCGCAAATCCGTCGTTATTGATATCGGCAATATCATTCCCCATCGAAAACCGGCTAACGTGCTGAAACGCTTTTCGTACGCTCTCCGTAAACGTGCCGTTCTGATTATTGATGTAATAGTAATCGTCTTCGTGGAAATCGTTGGAGATGTAAATATCTTCCCAACCGTCATTGTTGAGATCAGCTACCGAAATGCCCAAACCATAGCCCATAGCAGCCCCATAAATACCAGCCTGTTCACTCACGTTTATGAATCGTTGGGCAGAAGGCCTGGGGCTTGGGGTGGGTGAGGATGGTTTTGGGTTACCTTCTGCCCCCTGCTCTTTGCCCTTTGCTTCAACGCTCATATTCTTATACAAATAATCACCGGATTCGTTATGGCGTAGGTTTCGGGCCGTTACGCGATCATAACTACGCGACGTATGTACCGCATGATTTAATAAGTAGCAATCCAGGTCGCCATCGTGGTCGTAATCGAAAAAGGCGGCCTGGGTAGAAAAGCCGGTGAAATCTAGCCCATAGTCAGCTGCTTTTTCGGTAAAGGTGCCATCGCCATTATTGATATACAGTTCGTTAGCTCCTTCCAGCCCCCGGAAATTACCAACGGCGCAAACGTAGATGTCCAGAAAACCATCGCCATTAATATCAGCCATGGTCGAACCAGTTTGCCAGTCCGAAAACCCTTCAACGCCCGCTTTGGCCGTAATGTCTTCGAACTTAAAATTGCCTTTGTTGAGGTAAAGCTTGTTCTTGCCCTGATTCGAGACAAAATATAAATCAGTCAGGCCGTCGTTGTTAATATCACCTGCCGAAACCCCTCCACCGTTATAGAAGTACAGGTAATCCAGAATATTTAACTTCTGCGATGGTACGAGGTGATTGATGAAACTGACGCCCGTTTGCGTAGAGTCAAGCGCCTGAAAAAGTTTTTTTTCGGATTTGAATGAATTACAGCCTGCCAGTGTCAACAGCCCAATGGTCAGGAAGAAAGCAATACGTTTCATTATGGAGTGATGAACGATGAACGATGAGTGATAAGTGATAAGTGATAACCGGTTTTTACATTCATCACTTATCACTCATCGTTCATCACTTTATTTTAAATACCTGCGCTCGGTCGTTGTTTTTGGCTAGAATGAGCTGCCCCTGCGCTAACTGAACCATACGGCGTACTTGCCCGCGAACAAAGAAACCGGAGGATGCAGGATTGATCGACTCATAGTTAATGGCGCCATTGGTCGCTTTTCCTTTGTTGCGTAAGACAACGCCATAACTAGCATCGTAGCGGCCAATTTCTGGAAGTACATCCAAGAAATTACCTGTTAAGATAAGGTCCGTCTGTTCATCATGGTCATAATCCATAAATACGGCTCCGCAAACAGGTGAAAATTGAGCTTCGCCAGGTAAAGTTTGAGCGGTCAAATGACCCTTACCATCATTTATGAGAAGCATGGTTTCGGCAGTAAAGGCTTGTTTAACAATGGCTTGCTTCCGCTGATCTTCGTCCAGAATGTCGGTTATTTTTTTACCCGCGTAATCCGTGTACTTCACAAATTTCTTCTTAATGGTAGGCATTTCTTTCTGCAATTCTCCTTTCAACACCATAGGATACAACTCTCCTGTTTCGTCGGCGCAGTTAATTATTTGCTCAATGGTGCCATTATGGTCAAAATCACCTACATAGATTTCAGCAGGGGTAGTTTGGGTAGCTTTAATACGAGAGTTTAATCCCAAATTGCCTACTACCAAATCCAGATCACCATCGCCATCGGCATCACCCGCCGTTACGCAGTTCCACCAGCCCGCTGTTTTTAACGCTTCACCCTGAGGATTCTTAATAGTCCATTCTGGATTTTGAGCCAATTTACCTCGCTTATTTTCGAACACGCGAATTGGCTCCCAATCTCCGGCGACAATTAGTTCTGGGTATTTATCGCCATTCAGATCGGCCCATGTTGCGGAGGTTACCATACCCAGTTGTTCGGCATCAGGCAAGAATCGTTTGGTGTAATTTTTAAAATTACCTCGACCGTCATTGGTCAATAAATAACTGGCTGGATTACGGCCATACTGACTTGGAATCATACGTGATCCTACAAACAGATCAATATCACCATCCTGATCAAAATCGGCGGCTGCTACGCATGATCCACTTGCTTTTAAATTAGGTAAACCTGCTTCTGAACGTGTAAAATTGCCCGTGCCATCGTTGAGGTAAAGTCGGTCTAGCAATTCATCCGCTTCCGCATCAAATTCATTACTACCTGTCACCACATACAGATCAAGATCTTTGTCACCATCCGCGTCGAAGAAAACTGCGTCAACTGCTTCAATAGCTACATCATCACGCAAACTGGCCGGCGTTTTATCGACAAATTTTCCTGTGCCTTTCTGTTGCAGGAATAAGTGAGAAGGCTGCCCGCTGGCGCTGCCAAAAAACAGATCTTCCAACCCATCGCCGTTGACATCGCCTTTTGCTAAGGCTGGCCCTTGCGTTGATGTTTGCTGTTTCAGCAGCGCATCCCGGTTGTAATCGACAAAATTGCTTTCGGTGTGTACGTAATTCAGGCCCGATGCCGTCGTGTTATCCTGAAAAAGTGGGTGCAATTGAGCCACAGTGGGCTTCCAGATTTGGATTGCATCCTGCTGACGGAGCGTTAACAATTGGTTGACTTTGGGTTGGCCAATGGTCTGCATTCGATCATTCGGCCAGATAACTTTTACCGAGTCAATTTGTGCTTTTTCTCCTAAGCCAAAAACCAGGTTTAAATCGATTGACGATTGAAAACCCCGGTTGGGCATTTGCTGCAATAGCTGCTCTCGTCCATTTTGATAAACATATACTTTAGCGCCAATTGCATTCCGGTTCAAGCCAGCGCCCTCCAGCTTCACTTTCAGGTAATTAGTTTTGTTCTTTTCGACTGATCGATTCTGGTAAACCGCAACTGGCGAGTTGACATTGTTGACGATCAAATCCAGATCGCCATCATTGTCCAGATCGCCATATGCTGCTCCGTTTGAAAAGTCGGGTTCAGCTAATCCCCAGTCAAACGCTTTGTTGGTAAAGTGCAGATTGCCATCATTATGAAACGCGTAATTCGGGACCGCTTCAGAGGGAGCTTTATCGAGAAATTCTTTGAAGTTGAAACTTCCTTTACGGGCAATCTGAGCCATATATTCCCGGTCTCCTAGAAAGTTTACGAAGTCCTGATCGGTCACGTCTTTGGCAATGCCGTTAGCGACGAACACGTCTTTTAGTCCATCGTTATCCATGTCGAAAATCAGGGCGCCCCAGCTCCAGTCTGTTGCATGCACACCTGCAAATCGGGCTACTTCACTAAATGTAGGTAGACCGTTGTTCGCAGGCTGATTGCCCTGATTCAAATGCAGCATATTCTGCATGAACTGGTAATGGAAATCCCGATCAACCTTGATTCGTTCCAGATCGTGGCCCTCATAGGTGGATGTTAGCTTCAACCGACGATCATTGCCAGGTAACATATCTGTTACAAAAATATCGAGCTTCCCATCGTTGTTAATGTCGGCGACATCAGCTCCCATCGACGCCAGACTGATATGGGGCATGGCTTCTTTTATTGACTCACGGAATGTACCATCGTGATTATTGATGTAGAGGTAATCGCGCTCGTAGAAATCGTTGGAAATATAAACGTCTGGCCAGTTATCGTCATTAACATCGCCAATGGTAATACCCAATCCGAAACCAATTAAGCTTCCGTAAATACCGGCCTGTTCACTAACATCGACAAAATGGCCTCCTTTTTCCTGATCGTTTCGGAAGAGTTTATGCCCACCCAACGAGTCGCGTTGGGCGCGTATGTTGGCATAAGCCAGTCGATCAACCGGCTCAAAACTGTTATTCAGGAGATACATATCCAGGTCGCCATCTCGATCGTAATCAAAAAAAGCAGCATGGGTGGAATATCCTCGGTCAGCCAGGCCATATTCAGCCGCTCGCTCGGTGAATGTTGGTATGCCGTTAGCATCATTCCCGTTGTTGATGAATAATTCATTGGCACGATCATCACCAGGACGATTTCCTGCGTTGCAGACGTATAGATCTAAACGTCCGTCGCCATTGACATCGGCAAATGTAGCTCCTGTACTCCAGGCTCGTTTGCCCGCTACACCCGCTTTAGCCGTAATATTATCAAACTGAAAGGTTTTCTGACCAGCTGTTGATCGATTCAGATAAAGTTGGTTGTCTCCCATGTTCGCGATGAGGAACACGTCGGATAGACCGTCGCCGTTTACGTCACCAATTGCTACGCCACCACCATGATAGAAATTGCGGTAGTTAAAAATATTAAAGTCTTTAGAATCAGTGACGGTGTTGGTGAAATTGATATGAGTTTCGTCAGCCGATAATTTCTGAAAGAGTGGATCGGTGGGTGCCTGCTGTCCTGATCGACAACTGGCTAGCAAGCCTATTGCCAGAACAATCAAACTACTACGCATTCGTACAAGAAGATGAAGAAAGAATGTATTCGTCGGAATGAGAAGCCAAGGAACGTTTAGGTAGATTCTGATTGATAAGGGACTACAAATGTAACGAATGAAGGGCGTTATTTAGTCATTTTCGGTTAATTAATTAGCTTTTAATCAGTCCATAAAACAGAAAAACGCAAGCCCAGTGAGCTTGCGTTTTCTATGAAGTCCAGTCAAATTAATAACCTGGGTTCTGCTTCAGATTCGGATTCAACGAAATCTGGTCCGTTGGGATTGGGTACAGTGCCCAGTGGTTGTCGGCATCAGCCGTCTTGAGTCGACGGGCAACACCAAATTTTCCAAAGCGAATCAGATCCTGACGGCGGTGGAATTCCCACGCCAGCTCACGACCACGCTCGGCTAGTATTTCGTCCAACGTTAATGTCGTAGCTGTATAGGCTGGCATGCCAGCGCGAGCATGAACAACATTTGCATCCGCAACAGCTGAAGCCGCATTGCCTAGCCGCAGATAAGCTTCGGCACGCATCAGGTACGCATCTGCTAAACGGTAGATAATGAAATCGTTATCCTGCCACGAATCCTGTGTGAAGTTGTTCGCTTGAATCTGGTACTTCTGGCTACGAGCACCAATGACCCGCCCGGCAGCGCCGGCTGGATAAACGATGGCATCAACAACAGGATTCAGTACGAGTGGGACACCGTCGTCGACCAGTGGTTTCCCTGTAGCATCGTACTGCTGACCGACCATCCACATTTTCTTACGGGCATCCTTATCATCGAACGAATTATAGAACTCCGTTACGGCGCAGAAACCATTCCAGGGTGATTGGCCCAGGTTGTAAGTCAACTGATGCAAATAGTGTAGTGTCTGCATCTGTGGTCGGAAGCCAATACGTTTTGTACGGCTAAACGGAGTGGCAAGAATCGTTTCGGTAGATGTCTGGTTCTGCAGCGAGAAGTTGCTCAGGAAATCTGAAGACAGCGAATATTTGCCCGACTTGATAATGTTATCCAGCCGATCGATCGCTTTTTGCCACTGAGGAGTTCCTGTATATACCTGAGCATTCAGATACATTTTAGCCAGGATCATATCAGCCACAAACTTGTTCATCCGACCGTAGTAGCTTCCGCCCACCTGATCTGACAACGCAGCGTAGTTATCTAACAATTCTTTTTCAACGAAAGCGAATACCTGCGCTCGTGTGCTTTGTGCCTGCGTAGCACCTGCTACCAGTTTATCAGCAATAATCACATTGCCGAACAGGTCCATAGCCTCATAATGGAAGAAAGCCCGAAGCGTTTTCAATTCAGCAATCAGAGCCGCATCTTTCGCAGTTGCTAACTGCTGGTTGATCGACGTAATGTTGTTGTAGCACCAGGTCCATGGGCCATTAAACTGACCATTGTCCGTCACTGGATTCCAGGCGTGGGTATACAGACGCACCCATTTATCACCGTCTTTCCAGTCACCACCGCGTGTTGGTACGATTTGCTCGTCTGTTACGGTGTTGAGGTCGGCCAGGTTTCCCCAGTAGTCACCTAGACCATTATAGAGTGGCCCAATCAGGGCCGCTTGCTGTGCAGCTGTCGTACCGAAGTTTGATGTTGGAATTACGTCGTAGGTTGTTTCCGTAAGATCGGTACAAGCCTGACTTCCTAACACCAGCGCGGATAGTCCGAGAAGTGCTTTTATAGTTACTCGTTTCATGTAAGTTTTTGACAATTAATTTGTTACAACGTTCGCAATTCGTTTATACGTACGATGTCTCCATTTCAACTGCGTTCGCCAATCCGATTTTATTTTTTGTTAATCGGGTTGGCGAACGAAGCTGATTTAGAACGTCAGGTTCAGACCTAGTTGGAATGTACGGGTCTTTGGATAGATACCGTTGTAATCAAGACCAACTGTGTTTGGCGCTTGCTGAATAACGCCACCGTTCGTTTGTAAATCCGCTTTTACCTGTAGCTCAGGGTCGATACCTTTATAGCCAGTTAGGATAAAGAGGTTATTACCACCCAGATACACACGAGCATTCGTGATGTATTTGCTAGCTGGTAGTGGTATATTATAACCAATCTGCCAGTTATCGAACCGAACAAATGTACCGCTTTCAATCCATGCCGTCGATAGAACGTTCGTGCCATAGCCCGAAGGTAAAGTCGTTACATCCTTCAACATATTCGTTTCCAGAATTGATCCTGGAAGCATCAGAACTGACCGCAGGTTGTTCAGAATTTTGTTGCCAAACGTGCCACGCATCTGGAAGTACAAATCAAAACCTTTGTACCGGAAGGTATTTACAAACGAACCTGTCATGAACGGCTGTGGATTTCCTTGTTGCAAAGGAGCGCCTGCTTTGATAGCAGCCGCAGCATCCGCTAATGTTACATCGGTTACTGGCGTGTCTCCTGTGGCAGCTTTCAACAGCACCTTACCTGTTGCGTCGTAGCCAACGAAGGTTGGAACGTTGTTAAATTCGCCCAATGGCTGGCCCGGAGTCAGGTATGATGCATACACATCTGATAGACCGCGGCCACTGAATGGGTTAAAACGCACCTGGCCGTTGCTGAACTGATCATTCGAGAGCGATACAATGGTATTTTTGTTGTAAGCCGCTATTAAACGAGAGTTCCAGGAGAAATCACCTTTCTGAATAATATCCCCACCAAACGAAAGTTCGACACCACTGTTCCGCATTGACCCTACGTTCGCCAGAATAGTATTTGTATAGTAGGTAATACCGTCAGCAGGTACTGAGTATGGATACAACATGTCTTTAGTCAACTTGTTGTAGTATTCCAGTGTACCCGAGAAACGACCGCCGATTAATTGAAAATCCAAGCCTACGTTCGCCGTAGTCAGTACTTCCCATTTCAGGTTTGGATTAGCATTCTGTGTAATACCATAGCCAGGTAGGAAGTCGCCAATTGATCCGTCGTAGTAAGTTCCTTTCTTACCATACAATTGAAGCGAATTGTAAGCGCTGATACCTTCAGAGTTACCCGTTTGTCCCCAACCAGCACGCAGTTTCAGGAAGTTAAGCGTATTGCCTTTTGGAAAGAATGATTCGTTCGTAATTGTCCAGCCAAGACCTACTGATGGGAACATACCCCATTTGTTGTTGGCTCCGAATTTCGAACTACCATCCCGACGTAAGGTAGCGGTTACGTTATACTTATCATTCAGATTAACCGTAGCTCGACCGAAGAACGAAATCAGTTTTGCCTGATTGCGATACGATGTAGCATAGTTGTCAGAAGGTAATACCAGTGTACCTGATCCAAGACCTAGGTTGTTGATATTAATGTTCGTTGTCAGGAAACCATTGTTAGCAGCCCCAAAACCATCGTTGTCAAACTGCTGATATGAATAACCGCCCAAAAGACTGAAGTTACTGCTTTGCGTACCAAATCCTTTTGTGTAGTTAACGGTGGTTTCTAACAATTTGCTGTTCGATTCCGTGTAACTACGGCTAGCACGACCGTTATTACCTGCCCATTGTTTAACAGCTGGGTTTGTGTAATAATCGTTAATGGTATTATCGCGTTGCACTTGACCACTTACGCCAACAGTTAAACCGTCCAGAATTTCATAACGCAGGGTAACGCCACCTTGCAAATATTTCTGAACGCCGTTGTTTATAACGTTGTTCTGCATGGCAACCGGGTTAAACAGGTCAAAGCTACCATCCACTTCATAATAGCTGCCATCAGCCTTATAAATAGGCACAGTAGGCAGGAAGGTACTTGCCCGGAATAACACGCCACTATCGTATTTACGGTTCGTTTCTGAATACGATAAGTTGTACTGGATATTCAATCGGTTATCGAACGCCTTCTGATCAAGGTTAATACGGCCAGTCAAGCGATCCAGACCTGTATTTTTTACTGTACCTTGTTGATTGATATAGCTCAGTGAACCCCGATAGCTAAAGGTTGATGATCCACCAGCAACGGCAATATCGTGGTTGTTGATGTAAGCGGTCCGAGTCGTTTCCTTTACCCAATCGGTATTAAAGTTACCAGCAGGGAAACGTACACCGTCAGTTAATGACGATGCTCCTTTGAATTTTGTTACTGCATCCCGATATCCAGGGCCATCCAGTAAGTCTAATCGATTCGAAATTGTTGCCGCACTAACGTAGTTGTTAAAGGTTACAGTCGTTTTGCCCGATTTTCCACGCTTGGTGGTAACCAGAATAACGCCATTAGCAGCCCGCGAACCATAAATAGCTGCTGCCGAAGCATCCTTCAGTACGTCCATCGACTCGATGTCGTTTGGCGAAATCGTCTGGATCGGAACACCGATCATGCCGTCAACGACATATAGCGGATCGCTACCACCGGCAAGCGATGTATAACCACGAAGACGAACTGTTGGCGCCTGGTTTGGGTCGCCAGAAGGAGCAGTAATAACCAGACCGGCTACTTTACCCTGGATGGCTTGTAGTGGGTTTGGGTTTACTCCTGCGTTAAAGTCTTTCGAAGTAACCTGAACCACAGAACCAGTCAGGTCTTTCCGTTTCGCGGTGCCGTAACCAACAACCACAACTTCTTCGAGTGCTTTCGTGTCGTCGGCCATTTTTACGTCTACCGTTGCGCGATTCCCAACAGCAACTTCCTGGCTTGTATAGCCAATAAAGCTCAGCACAAGTGTTGCATTATCAGGCACGTTGGTCAACGAATACTTTCCTTCCGCATCCGTATTTGTACCGCGCTGAGTACCTTTAAGTTGCACACTGACGCCCGGTAATCCGGTACCTGCCGGATCGGTAACTGTTCCTGTTACAGTGCGTCCTTGTGCCCAGGCTGCTGAATTCCCTACCAGCAGCACCATTACCAGCATGGTCAGAAAGCTAACTAGCGCCTTCTGCACAACCTGCTGGGGTTGGGATTTCCCAACCAGACCTACGTACTCCCCGAAGCGGTTAATTTTGTAGGATTTGTCCATCATAGGTTTACAATAAAAATTGAGAGATAGGTAATTTTCCTGGTTTAAGTTAGTATACTATATGTTTACCTTCCAATGAGGAAATATGTGCTCTAAAATCGCTATTTCCCCTACTACTTGTAGGAACTTGACAGGAATTTATAGAATAAAACCTGAACCATTTAGCAAATTACAATAGGCTAGAACTAAAATACAAATGGCGTTAGGTTAAAATTTGATAGGTCATTGTCAAAATCGTATCATAATATTTCTTAAATGTCTGTATTGATTTTGTATTATTTTAATAATGAATAATTGTTGATAATTGATTTGTGGTTATCCATCAGCTATTTAATAATTGGATAGTAAAGACGAAATTGTAAATTTTTTTAGTGATTGAAATCTGGCATTTTTTAAAGGGCAAGGTCAGAAAATGGACAATTTGCTGTTAATTTTGCCAGACTATTTTTACTGATTGACTCTCAAGGTTGAGTCAATATGCTTCTATGAGTGCAGAACATTTCAAAACTCTTGCCAATCAGCTAACTGGCGATCTATTCGTCGATTCTACGCATAGAACGCTGTACGCAACGGACGCGTCGGCCTATCGGGAAATGCCAACGGCCGTAGCTGTGCCGAAAACCATCGATGATTTAAAGGTATTGATCGCATATGCCAGGCAGCATAAAATACCGTTAATTCCGCGTACAGCGGGAACATCTCTGGCTGGTCAGGTTGTCGGAAGCGGTATTGTTGTTGATGTATCGAAGCACTTCACGAAAATTCTGGAAATCAATCCTGAAGAGCGTTGGGTGCGTGTGCAGCCAGGTGTTGTTCGGGACGAGCTCAATCTGTTTTTGAAGCCTTACGGACTTTATTTTGGTCCCGAGACCTCAACGGCTAACCGGGCTATGATTGGGGGCATGGTTGGGAATAATTCCTGCGGATCTAATTCAGTTGTGTACCGGGCTACACGGGAGCATACAATAGCCGTGAAAGCGTTATTGGCCGATGGCTCTGAAGTTGAATTTGGGCCGATGAGTGGCTGGGAGTTGACCAAACAGGTTGGTGAAGCCAGTCGCAAAAATGGGTCGGCAACGCTGTTTGATAAGATCTTACTCAAAACCAATACGATCATATCTGACCCTGATAATCAGGGGGAAATTCGACGAAACTTTCCGAAGAAAACCATTGAACGACGCAACACCGGTTATGCACTGGATGCGCTGCTCGACATGGAGCCATTTACAGAAGGAGGGGAGCCTTTTAATCTGGCAAAATTTATTGCCGGTTCCGAAGGGACACTCTGCTTCCTGACTGAGATTAAGTTGAATATAGTGCCACTGCCACCTAAAGAAAGCGGTCTTGTGTGTGTGCATTGTCACTCAGTAGATGAAGCCTTACGGGCAACGCTTACGGCGCTGAAATACAGTCCTTACGCAGTTGAGTTAATTGACGATATTATTCTGGAACGGGCTGATGAGAATCCAGAGCAGCGAAAAAACAGCTTTTTTGTTCAGAAAACGCCTACCGATCATTTCCCTATTATTCTGGTCGTTGATCTGTCCCGGAATACCCGCGACGAAATCGAACAGGTAGCTTCCGTCATGATTGCGGACATGCAGCAAGCGAGCATGGGGTATCATTATCCGTTGCTCTTTGGTGAGGATACCAAGAAGATTTGGGCATTGCGTAAAGCTGGTTTGGGGTTACTGGGAAATCTGCCCGGTGACGCAAAAGCTGTAGCTGTCATTGAAGATACGGCGGTCGATGTGCAGGATTTGCCCGAATACATTCGTGATTTCAACGAAATTATGCATAAACACCAGATGCATTCGGTGTATTATGCCCACGCTGGTTCTGGTGAGTTGCATTTGCGGCCGATTATTAATCTTAAAACAGCTGAGGGCCACCGTCAATACCGACAAATTGCCGAAGATATTGCTATGTTGGTCAAAAAATACGATGGCTCTCTATCGGGGGAGCACGGTGACGGACGGTTACGGGGTGAATTTATTCCGCAAATGGTAGGCGCTCACAATTACGATCTGATGCGCCAGTTGAAACACACTTGGGACCCGGAGGGTATTTTTAACCCTGGGAAAATCGTTGAAACGCCCCCGATGGATACATATCTTCGGTATGAAGCGGGACAACAAACGCCTAATTTTCAGACCTATTTTCGGTATAAAGATCAGAATGTATTGCAGCATGCCGAGCAATGTAACGGATCGGGCGATTGCCGAAAAACACAGGCATCCGGTGGAACGATGTGTCCCAGCTACATGGCTACTCGAAATGAAAAAGATACGACTCGAGCCCGCGCCAATATCCTGCGCGAAATGCTGACTCGTTCGACCAAGGAAAATCGGTTCGATCACGCTGAAATTAAAGAGGTGTACGACCTCTGCTTGTCTTGCAAGGGTTGTAAGAATGAGTGCCCTTCGAATGTCGATGTTGCGAAACTGAAAGCTGAATTTCTACAACACTATTACGATTCAAACGGCGTACCAATTAGGTCGCGGCTAATTGCGAACTTTGCTCGACTGTCGGGATTGGCCTCTTTTGTTCCCTGGGCGTGGAACGGTGTTCTGGGTACCCATTCTCTCCGGCGAATTGCCAATAAAATGGTCGGTTTCCATCCTGATCGAACCATGCCTCTGATGAGCAACACGACGTTGAAACGTTGGGCAAAGGGAAGGAATCGAAAGGTAGAAGGGTCTAGTAATCAGCGCTCTTTGCTATTTTTCTGTGATGAGTTCACTAATTTCAATGATGTTGAAGTAGGCCAGAAAGCAATTCAATTATTCGAAAAGTTAGGCTACGAAGTTGTTATCCCTGAGCATGGCGAAAGCGGACGGGCAGCTCTCTCGAAAGGGATGCTGAAATACGCGAAGACGCTGGCTGAGAAAAACATCCATTTTCTGAAAGATATCGTAACGGAAGAAATGCCGTTGGTTGGTCTGGAGCCATCCGCGATTCTAACATTCCGTGATGAATATCCTGAACTGGTTGATGAATCACTCGTCGCTGATGCGAAGCAGATTGCTCAATATGCGCTGACATTTGAGGAATTTATCGCTCGAGAGATCGATGCTGGCCGGATTAAAGCAGAGCAGTTTACGGATGAAAAACGGCTGATTAAACTGCATGGCCATTGTCAGCAAAAAGCGGTGTCGTCTTTAGTGCCGGGTAAAAAAGCACTTTCATTACCTAAAAACTATACGGTTCAACTAATTCCATCGGGTTGTTGTGGTATGGCTGGATCGTTCGGTTACGAAGCCGAACATTATGAGGTATCGATGAAAGTTGGGGAATTGGTACTTTTCCCGACCGTTCGTCAGCAACCTGACGACGTTATTATTGCAGCAGCAGGTACATCCTGTCGTCACCAGATTAAAGATGGCACTTCCCGCAAGGCCAAACATCCGGCAGAGATTTTGTTGGAGGCTTTACTATAGACACTTTCGATCGTATAGTACTACCGACTAATAAATTATCTAATTCTCAGATATAATTGGAAAAATATCATATATCTCTATTGGCCTATAAAGGGGTATATCTAAAGATTAAACAATACTTATAGGTAACATAACAGATAATGTACGTTACCTATGAGTGACTTTCGGCATAAATGTTGTCTCTAATGTATACTACTCAACACATACGGCGGTATATACGTTTATATGGGGCACCCTTTACGCTTTTTCGCTCTTTTTCTATTTCTGCTAGTTTATTATCGTGTACAAGCTCAACTGATTGATTCAGTAGCCACAGGTTGTGGTATTCCCGGACTGACGGCTGCTCAACGAAAAGTGCTGGAACAAAAAACCTCCTTTGCATTACGCCGGAAAATGGCTTCTAATGCTGCTTTTGCTGCGATTACTTACGTTCCGATACGACCACATATTCTGCGTAAAAGTGATGGTACTGGAGGTATGTCGATCGCCAATATCAATCAGGTTATTGCCGTCACCAATAGCTATTACCTGCAAAATGGATTTGGCATTCAGTTTTACTTTGCCGGTACGACACCCGATTATGTTGATAATGATGAGCAGTATAGTAGCTTTAGTGATGAGGAAGCTGTCACGCAAGGACACGACGTTACCAATGCGCTTAATCAGTATTATGTTAACGCATTCGCGATTTCTGGCCTGGGTGGATATGCTTATTATCCCGCCGATTCGCTCTACTCGACCCGATCGTTTATCCTGAATGAATACTGGAATTTGGACGATCTAGGCAATCGACTTATTCCACATGAACTTGGTCACACCTTTAACTTGATTCATACGTTCGGCGATAATAACGGTGATGGAACATCAACCGAACTGGTAACCCATGGCGAGGGAGCCAACTGCACGACGGATGGTGATCTGGTTTGTGATACACCCGCCGACCCGTATGGCATTCCGGGCGCAAGATTGATTCGTGACAACAATAATTGCCCTAGTTACGATCCTACGAGTACGGCCCGAGATGCTCGTAATGAGGCATATTCACCTTCTATCTCCAATATCATGTCGTACTATTTCCCCTGTACGCATGATTTTACTCCTGGTCAATATGACCGTATACAGGCAGGGTTAGCCCTTCGTCAGTCGCATACGGCTTACACGCTTAACTATCCACCGACTATTGTAGCTGCACCTACTAATCTGACGGCGTCGATGAACAACGGAACCGTGGTACTTGCTTGGCAGGATAATGCTAATAACGAAATGGGCTATTTCGTTGAGCGTTCGACTTCTCCGAATACTGGATTCCTACCAATTGGAGGTGTTGGCCCGAATCAAACGACATTTGCTGACCCAAAAACAGTCTCGTTCAAAACATACTACTACCGAATTCGTCCGTCAAATGCGACAACAGTTGGTTTAAGTCAGGTCGTTAGTATTCATACACCACCCTGTCGGCCATCTTATACCTATGCCTGCTTATATCCAGTCGGCCTGTCTTCTGTATCGCTCAATAATAAGTTACTAAGCCAAAATTCGGGCTGTTCATCTGGTGGATATGGTACGCTTAGTGGCTCGACTACAGTTCAGCCTGGCTTGTCTTACCCAATATCAGCTACGTTTCTGTATGCATCTTATTATCAAGGTGTAAGTGTGTGGGCTGATTTGAATCGAGATGGTCAGTATGACGCTAATCTGGGCGAGAAACTCTTTCAGACGCCTGTAACCGTGTTGAGGCAGTTTTCTGGCACGATAACCATACCTGCCAATCTGACCAGCGGAGAACTTTCTATACGAATCATGACGATTTATGGTGGGACGCCTACGGATCCTTGTGGGTCTTATTCGTACGGAGAAGCGGAAGATTATTTACTTAACGTGGTTACACCAGCCGATTTGAGTTTAGCGCTTCAAACGAATACACGCATTTCTGAGTTAAATCAACCGGTTAGTTATTCACTCACTATCCACAACGCGGGCCCATTCAAGGCTACGGGAGTGCAGTGGATTAATCGTCTTCCAACCGGTTTGTCCTTTTTCAATGGGGATGCGGACATTGCTGGCTCGGCTACGGCAGTAATGGGTATCAATAGTAGTTCACTGGCCATTGGCGAATCTCGTACGTTTACGTACCAACTCAAGCCAACGTTACCCGGTACGTTTATCAATAGTGCCCAATTGGTAACCAGCGATCAGCTAGACTCCGATAGTCAGCCCAATTCAGGTACGGGCGATGGACAAGACGATCAGGCGTCAGTAGATATTCGCACGACTCTTGCCGGAGAATCAGTCTATACCTCTCCGAACCCTAATCAGACCCCCTTGCCACCGGTATTATCGAATCAACCAGTTCCCGACCCGGCCAAAGCGGATTTGTCGTTGATGATGCAGGTTGATCATCGAATTCTTAATCTAAATCAGCAGATAACCATTCGCATTCTGATTAGTAATCGGGGAGGAGCCTCAGCCTCTGCGATCGTAATAAGGGATACACTGCGGGGGCTAAGGTTTGTGTCATCGCCAACTAACATGAGTGTCGTGAGCAGTGGGGTCGATTATGTTATTCTGGAAGGTAC
Source organism: Spirosoma harenae (assembly GCF_054776975.1). NCBI lineage: Bacteria > Pseudomonadati > Bacteroidota > Cytophagia > Cytophagales > Cytophagaceae > Spirosoma > Spirosoma harenae. Next base: position 124,921 of record NZ_BAAHBD010000054.1, read on the forward strand.
CGTGAATTCCTTAGCCATGAATGAATCGGCGACGTTAATAGTCATAGCAACCCCATCATCGACAGGTGAGCTCATTAATGTGGCCCAAATCTGGTCGTCGGGCACAGCTGACTCGGATTCCAGGCCAGGATCATTAACACCAACCGCCAATAATCTAAACGGAGAAGACGATGTAGCTCAGATCGCTTTTAAAGTAATTGACAATTGACGCAGGGGAAAGTGATTAGATTTTCTCCAATGGCCATTGCTTTCGAATACCTGCCGAAATCAGAAAGGCTACAATACCTAATCCGATGACAGTCAGTCCCGATAGCATAAACGTCAATCCGGTTGAGAAGAAAATAAACAACCAAACGCCAATAGCCAGAATGACAGGTAATGGATAAAGGGGCATTCGGAATGGGAACGACTCTGGTTTTCTGCGTCGATGGAGTAGAAGCAAACCAACAGCCTGCCCAACAAATTGAATAACAATACGCATCGCCAGAATGGCTGTTATCACATCACCCAGCCGAAACAGCAAACTGAATAGGAATCCTAATCCACCTAAAAAAAGCAGGGAAACATACGGAAATTGTCGGGTAGGATGTAATTGAGCGAAAATCTTGAAGAATTGTCCATCGGCGGCTGCGGCATAAGGCACTCTTGAATAGCCAAGCAATACCGCAAATAACGACGAAAAGGCAACGAGCAGTACTAAAACTGTAGCTAGTTGCGCAGCACTATGTCCATAAAGCGTTTCGATAAATGTGCTGACAATGAAGCTGCTATCTTGCGCAATCTGCCAGGGAACGACGCTGACCACACTTATATTCATTAACAAATACAGTATGGCAATTCCTACAATTGAAACGAACATACTGATCGGAATATTCCGGGTAGGTTTCTGGATTTCCCCTCCCAGATGGCATACGTTGTAATAGCCTAAATAGCAGTAAATCGTCTTGACTGACGCATGGCCTAATCCAGCGGCCAGCAAACCACTGCTTCCTGCACCAGCAGCCTGTAAGGTTTCGGCCAGCGGAATCCGGGCATTGCTCAATCCACCAATAATGATCGCTCCTAAGGTGAGGAGAACTGCCCCCCACATCACCAGGCCAATTTTTCCAATCGAGTCTATTTTCCGATACAGGAGAGCAATGATGACCAAGACGACACCACCGGAAACGGCCTTACGCTGCCATTCATCCAAAGGCATTAAAAAGGAGGCATATTGCGCAAACCCAATGGCGCCCGAAGCCACAACCAAAGGAGCCTGAATCAGGGTTTGCCAGACGTACAGAAATGAAAGCAGGCGGCCCCAACGTTGCTCACCATAAGAAATTTTCAGGAAATTATAGCTGCCACCTGCCTGCGGAAAAGCGGCTCCTAACTCACTCCAGACAAAAGCATCGATCAACGAAACCACTGCGCCAAGTACCCAGGCCCACAAAAACTGCGAACCGCCCATTGTTTTGATGATCAGTGGCAACACCACAAATGGCCCAATTCCGACCATGTCGATCATGTTCAGTGCGGTACCTTGCAGGAGCGTTAGACTACGCGGAAGCACTTCGTCCGAAGTTGGGTTTGTAGAAGGTTCGTTTCTCAAAGGAGTAGAGAATCGCGAATTAAGTTAAGAAGCTATCAGTCATTTGATGAAAGGTTAGAACGTGTCTAAAAGTTCGATAACTATCAAACAAAAAGCCCCACACAACGAAGTAATGCAGGGCTTTCTTAAAAGGTGTTTAGCCGTTAGTTCATCAACTGATCAAACGTAAGGCTGAGGTAGAACATGGAACCAACTGTTGGATTGCCCCAACCTGTTGTATATTCTTTCTGAAGGATGTTACTGCCTCCCACTTTCAGAATGGAATGCACCGACGGAATTCGCTTACTGATCTGTGCATCGAGTGTGCCGTAAGCCGGGATAATTGGCCGATTTCTCACGTCAGACGTAATGTTGATCGTCGGATTGCCAATGGATGATTGCCATTCGAAAGCGTCTTGGTGTCGATAAACCACGTTGAAGCCCCAACCACTGCCTTTTATGTTCCGATTGCCGAAGGTAGCATTGTATCGATATTTTGGCGTATTGAAACCAACCTGAAAACCATCCTCCAGCGTATTTTTATTCATTTCGCTGCTGAATAGCCCAACACCGCCCGTATTCAGCGTGTTGTTCGATAGATTAAAGCCGATCAGGAAATTCTCAGGCAATACGTAATCCAGACCAATACCAAAGCCCTGCGTTTTAATTGGGCTCGTGTAATTTTTCGCAACAGAATAGACATTCCGAGTGGTAGCTCCTGTCGGTTGAATCAGGACAACCGAGCCAATAAAGTCGTGATACGTTGTATTGTAGTAATACACATCGATCAAGAGTCGATTGCTGATTAGCCCCTTATAGCCGAGTTCAACAGTAGAAACCCGCTCTGGTTTGAAGGTTGGGAAATCGTATCCTTTAGGCGATCCAGCCAGAATAGACTCATACGTAAATGTATTCGCCGTGGTCAGATTATACTTTTGAATTAATGGCGATAGCGCACCGATCAACCGGGCTTGGGGAGTGAGTAGGTCGATGTATTGATTCTGTAAGGTTGGAATCCGGAAGCCCGTCTGGAAAGAAGCCCGAATGTTGTTGTTGCGATTGACGCTGTAAACCGCCGACAGACGTGGGTTAAACTGACCCGTAAAATTCTGGTTCTTATCGAATCGTAAAGCACCTGTCAACCGCAGCTTGTCGGCAATGCTTTTTTGCAACTGGGCATAAATACCATACTCATTTACAGTAGGCTCCTTACCATTCTGGCTAAAGAAAATCGTACCGTTGGAGTTTAAATCATAAATCCGATAATTTCCACCAACCACAATTTCAACGGTTTTGGGATCAATTACCTTATTGAGATTATACATCGCTTCAAAATGGTAGAGATTTGTCCGGTCAAAGAACTTGGCACCTACACCGTTGGCATCGCCAGGAATAGCTTTGCCCGTAACCTCCTGTAGCTTTTTCTCGAACTCAGGTGTTCCAGGCTTGTAAAGTTGCCCATTTCCAACAGCCGACACAGCCTGGTTAAAATAAGCATCTGCCTTACTTTGGCTGGCTGCAATGGCTGCCTGATAGGCCACAAGCGGGTTTGTTCCGGCTGCCAATCGAGTTTGCAGATCAGCCGCAAAGGCAGGGAAACTTAAACCTGCATATGTACCCGCTAGTGAGCCAAAATAAGTAGCTGTTGGTGATGTGTCGACGATAGGTCCGGCAGCAGTTTGATTGACTACCCATGTGTTATTGAGTCCCAAACCCGCAATACCAACTGCGTAGGCATCACCCGATCGTTCCTGAGTTGTATAAGCTCTTACAAAGAAATTCGACCCACGAACTTCCAGTTTGTATTGGCCAAGTTTGAATTTATTTAAGTAATAGCGGTCAGCACCTGTATATAAAGCGGTTCCGGTTCCCCAGTTAGCCTGTAAAATGGCCTCTGCATTCTCGCTAATCCGGTAATGCAACGAACCATTTAGTTTTATACTTTGCGCGTTATAATCAACCAAATCGCGTTCGCGATAGCCAGTACGCGTATAGTTAAAATTAAGTGGTGACGAATATAGGTCCGTCAGAACGCGTTCATAGGCTTGTGCTGTCGTTAAACCCGCTGCTGGGCCAAACTGAGAAGCCAGTTGCATAATACCTTGATTCAATGGGAGAAGGGGAGAGCCAGAACCCGGTGTAGCGGTTGCCAGAGCGCTACGTAGAATTTGGTATTGTGTAAACCCTGGGTCGATATCGCCATAGATATTAATGCCATCATAACCTCGATTCGTAGCCCGCGTTCCCGACAATCCAGACCCATTGACTAAACTCTGATCCCGATAGTCCGTCGCTTGCCAATCCTGCGCTGATAAAATACCGGCATTGATCTTAAACGCAAACTTGTTGTTAAATGCCTTAGCATAGCGAATCGCAAAATCAGTATAGGGTGTTGCGCCAAGTTTTTCTTCGCTGTAGCGCTGGGTCCGATTGCTGGCGTTCATTACCCCAACTTTTGCGTTGGCGCTCAAACCCTGATATAGAAACGGACTTTTACTGGTCGTTAACAGCAGACCGTTAATGGCATTAGGACCATACAACGCTGAAGCCGCTCCGGGTAACAATTCCACACTTTCAACGTCCAGCTCCGACATCCCCACTATGTTCGCAACGGAGAAATTTAGTCCTGGTGCCTGGTTGTCCATGCCGTCCATCATCTGAACGATACGCGTATTGCCATTCCCCGAAAAACCTCTTGTGTTGAAATTGCTAAACGTGATACTCTGGGTCGACATTTCAACCCCTTTTAGGTTTCGTAAAGCATCGTAAAAACTGGGAGCTGGCGTATTCTGAATGGCTCGGATGTCCATTTTTTCAATGGAAACCGGCGATTGCATCACACTTTCTTCCACTCGGGAAGCTGCTACAACAACTTCCTGCCCCATCATGACCTGCTCTTTCAGTGCTACATTCAGATCATTACGGTTTCCGTTAATAGTGAGTTCCTGTGTTTGAAAGCCTACGCCTGATATGGCAATAACAAATGGTGTTGGGGTATTGGTTGTGAGCGAAAAATTTCCGCTCTGGTCTGTAATCGTACCCGCAACTTTACCTTTTACGGCAATGCTCATACCAGCAAGTCCGTCTTTTTTTACATCGTCGGTCACTTTTCCGGAAATGCGTGTTTGGGCCATTGCTGTAAAGCTAAACAGGCATAAGAAAATGACTGAATAAGTAATTAGTTTTCTCATAAATGAACAATAAAAGGTGATTAGATATAGCCTTAATTCCTTTGACGCTAAACTTACGGATAAGTCTGCGTTTTGTGCAAAAAAATCATGAAATTGATTAATTCATTTAAATCTTGTTTTGCTGTAAAATAGTAATTTAGTTCTCCCGATAGTAAATCCTGATTCATCTTTTCTTTTCTTATGTGGCAACTTTCTCAACCGAAATTTCTCACTATATGACAAACGAATCGAATCAGGATCGCCGGGAGTTTTTAAAAGCCTCGGGTTTACTTACAGGCGGGGCTCTACTAAGCAGCTTGCCATTCAGTACAAAGGCATCAGGACATCCGGGCTACCATTTTTCGGCCAATGATACCATAAAAGTGGCACTGATCGGATGTGGGGGGCGCGGTACGGGCGCGGCTCAACAGGCATTGAGCACCAAACAGAACGTAAAGATTGTCGCAATGGCCGATGCGTTCAAGGATCGTCTGGACGAATCGTATCAGAATATCACCAATTTCCTGAAGGCTAAAAACATAAAGGCCGCCGATGGATCATCCAAACTCGATGTTCCTGAAGATCATAAGTTTGTTGGCTTCGATGCGTACAAACAAGCCATGGCGCTGGCCGATGTAGTCATTCTGGCGACTCCTCCCGGTTTTCGACCCAGCCATTTTGAGGAAGCGGTTAAACAGAGCAAGCAAATTTTCATGGAGAAACCGGTAGCGACAGATGCCCCTGGCGTTCGACGTGTTCTAGCCGCTGCTGAAGAAGCCAAAAAGAAAAAACTGAATGTAGTTGTAGGATTACAGCGCCACTATCAGCCTAGCTATCGCGAAATGATCAAACGCATTCACGATGGAGCGATTGGTGATATCGTTGGCGGACAGGTGTATTGGGTAAGTGGCGGTGTTTGGCACAAGCCTCGCAAACCGAACCAGACCGAAATGGATTACCAGATGCGTAACTGGTATTACTTCAACTGGCTCTGCGGTGATCATATCAACGAGCAGCACATCCACAATATCGACATAGCGAACTGGGTGAAAAAGGGGTATCCTGTTTCGTGTCAGGGTACAGGCGGTCGTCAGGTTCGGAACGGCAAAGATGATGGCGAAATTTTCGACCACCACATTGTTGACTTCACCTACGCTGATGGTACGACGATCAATAGTCAGTGCCGCCATTATGAAGGAACCTACAGCCGGGTCGACGAAATGTTCCTGGGCACGAAGGGCAAAATTGAAGGGATGGAAAAGAAAACCAGTTCTTTAGTAGGTTATAATGGCCAACCGATCTATACATTCACGGCTAAGTCGGATATCAGCCCTTACCAAATTGAACACGACGAACTCTTTGACGCTATTGCCAAAGGAGAGTACAAATTTGCCGATGCTGAAAATGGCGCCAAAAGCACTATGACCGCTATTATGGGCCGGATGGCGACTTACTCTGGTAAAACCGTAAAATGGGATGAAGCGTTGAATTCTCAGATTGATCTCTTCCCGGCAACACTGGCTTGGGATGCGATGCCAAAAAGCGTACCTGATAAGGATGGTTGGTATCAAATTGCCGTTCCAGGCAAAACGATAGCCGTCTAGAGACGCAATCATTTGCCGCTCATAACCAGATGGTGGCAGTCGGCCCCGTTTATTTTCTAAAATCAATAAGTTGGTTTCCGGAAATCGATCCAACAATCGACGACTTTTGCGCAGTCCAGCAACGCTGAACACTTTTGTAAGTGCATCTGCCTGATAGCCATTAGGGGCCAATACCGTTGCGCGAACGAAATGACGCATGCCTAAACCAGAACGCGGATTCATAATATGAGAGTACCGATGACCATTATGTTCTAGAAAGCGGTATGTGTCGCCCGAGGTAGTGATCGCGGCATTTTTAAGGATAATCGTTGCGGTATCTTTGGTTGCTTCTGAACCGATACCGACTCGCCAGCCTTCTGTTCCGGGCGGAGCATCACTCACCAGAATATCACCACCAATATCAACAAGAGCTGAGAAAATTCCGAGACGTTGAAGCACTTGCTTCGCTTCGTCAATAGCAAATCCCTGCCCAATCCCCCCTACATCCAGTCGCATGCCTGACCGACGTAAGAGAATGGAATGGGTTACGCTATCTAATTCCATAAAGCGATATCCTACCACTCGTCTGGCCCGCCTACGCTCCTTCGATGAAGGAAATTCTTTTCGCCGAACCGCCCTCCGCCATAATAGAGATAACGGCCCGACAGTTGGGTCGAAGCGCCCGTTTGACAGCTGAGCAATTGTTTTGGCTTTTTGTAATACGTTAAATAAGTCTGATGAAACCGCTACCCATTTTCCCGATCCGGCCGTGGCTGATAGCCGATTAATTTCAGAACCATCCAGGTAATCACTCATCACCTGATTAAGCGAGTCCATCCGAGCCGATATAGCTGCATTGACTCGCTGAGCAGTTAGGCTATCGGGAGCATAAAAAATGAGATTGAATTGAGTACCCATCAACCCTCTATGGAAGCTGAAGCGAGTTTGAGCTGTTGTTAGAAATGGTACTAACAAGCTCAGGAAGCTATAAAAAAGCCGTTTGCGAATCCACAAACGGCAGTATACTTGATGTAGGGTTGTCAATTTATGCGTTGAATAAATCGTCAATTACAAATTGAAAATCAGGGACGACTGGAGCAGCCGAACAAATATCCTGACCTTTATAAACCTTAATGTCATCGGGTGATGTATAGGCATAAATTTTTTACACCTGCGACGCCTTGTTTCGTAAGTACATATCGACCAGCACTAGCGCAGCCATCGCTTCGACAATAGGCACGGCCCGAGGGACCACGCAGGGATCATGACGGCCTTTCCCCGAAACGGTCACCGGTTGACCATGAACATCTACGCTGTCTTGGTCTTGCATAATAGTTGCGACCGGTTTGAACGCCGTACGGAAATAAATATCTTCCCCATTGCTGATTCCGCCCTGAATGCCTCCTGAATGATTCGTTCGGGTACGAACGCTGCCACTAGCATCCATATAGAATTCATCGTTGTGCTCAGATCCGTATAACTCGGCTCCGGCAAATCCGCTTCCGTATTCAAATCCTTTCACGGCATTGATACTCAGCATGGCTTTTCCCAATTCGGCGTGTAGCTTATCGAAAACGGGCTCACCCCAACCGGCCGGAACACCCGTTATAACACAGTCGACTACGCCCCCAATAGAATCTCCCTGTTTACGCGTCTCGTCGATATAATCAAACATTTGCTGAGCCGTTTCAGGATCAGGGCAACGAACCGCATTTTCTTCCGCTAAAGCCAGCGTTAATTCCTGATAAGGCTTCTGCAATTTCAACTTCCCTACTTGCGATACATACGCCTGAATATGAACGCCTTGCTGAGTTAGTAATAGTTTGGCAACGGCTCCGGCTGCCACTCGTGCGGCTGTTTCGCGAGCCGACGAGCGACCTCCACCCCGATAATCGCGTGAGCCGTATTTGGTCTGGTAGGTATAATCAGCGTGAGAGGGGCGAAACTGCTCGGCAATATGCCCATAATCTTTACTACGCTGATCAGTATTGCGAATCAGTAAGGCAATAGGTGTACCCTGTGTTTTGCCTTCAAAAACGCCCGATAAAACCTCAAACTCATCGGCTTCACGACGTTGGGTCGTAATACGCGATTGACCAGGTTTCCGACGATCTAATTCGTGCTGAATAAACTCCGTGTCGAACGATAAACCGGCCGGGCAACCATCAATAACAACCCCAATGCCTGGTCCGTGCGATTCACCAAAGGTGGAAATTTTAAATAAGCTTCCGTATGTACTACTCATGCGTGTTGGGTAAGATAGATACCAGTCGGTAAAAGAGGCAGACTCTTTTACCGACTGGTATTCTGCTTTTTAAAGAAAACGAAAATCATTCCTAGTAACATAATTAGGATCAGTACATTAGCGATTGCTCGAATAAGTACCGAAATGCTAATTGGCTGACGAGTGCTATCCATTGTCGCAATTCCGGCGTAGATAGAGTTGTCAGTTTGTGGGCTTTGTGCTGTTTCACTGCCCAGACTCGAATTGCTGGTTCCTGCTGAAAGCTGACCATCCTCTTCAGGACTTTTATCGCCTACCAGTAGTCGCAATTTGGATTGAAGTGTGTCATATTTCGCAGTTCGCGGGTCGAAATAAATCCATTGAAAGTGATTTGCCAACGAAAGCTGACCATTTTGCCTGGGAACGATAAAATAAGTGAACGTTTTTCGACCCATAATCTGGTTCCCGATTCGCATCGTTGTGTGTCGTTCTTCGGGTGGGAATACATCCAGTTCGTTGACTTCGTTTAATAAGGTCGGGGTGGGGAGTGTCGCAATATTTCCTTCTCCTGTTATGGTAAATGTGTATCGGATACTCTGGCCAATCGTAACACCCTGTCGCTCTAAACCTTCTTCGAGGTGAAATGATCCTACTGGAGCTCGACCGCGTAAAGGATGTTTTGGTAAGGCGTCGACCCGGATGGTCAATGGTTTGCTGGTGAATAAAGCCTTCTCCAATTGCGCTGAGGGAGGCCCAATAACAGGTCTGGTACGAGTTAATTGAATTGAAACCGGCGGTAATTTTATATCCTGATTCGATAGAGGGAAAAAGATTGATTGATAGAGCCGGATCTCACGAAATTTTTTGCCTCTAATAGAGACTGGAATTGGTTTTAGTTCAGTAATGGGTAAATTTTCTTCCCAGGTATTCGTGGGCCGAATTTTCTTTGTGATCGTTTGTATTTGCTTATCAAGCCCTTTGAAATCAAGGGTGTATGGGTAATTGTCAGCCACGAAAAACGACAGCGCAAGGGTTAATCCTTCACCAGTGAACACATTAGCCTTAGAAGTTCGTATGTCAAGAAAGGCTGCCCCTTTTGTGTCGATATCGAGTGTGTTCAACGTCGTATTGAGCGGAGCCGACACTTTGGCTGATGGCTCTACAATCAATATGGCTCCCTCAGAAGATACTGTTTCCTTATTAACCTCTATGGTAAAAGGAGACAGGCGAAAACGACCAGGTGCTAATGCCTGATATGTTTGCATAATGACTTGACTGGTAACAGTTTTCCCGTTAACTTCACTTGGCGTTACACTCGTTGTTATCCCCTTTTTTGTGAAGCCAGGGATATCGGGGAAAGCAACGGTAGCTCTATCCTCACTATTTGGAATAATGACCGAAATCGTAAATGGCCGGTCGATAGAAAAAGTAGACGCGCTCAATTCAATAAAAGCAACGTTATCAGACACTTGTCCAAAAGCGATCGATACGCTTATAGAAAATAATACAAAAAAATTGCGGAATATTGCAAATGTCATTGTTATTTTGAAGCAACAATTTTGTTTCAAAGCCGTTACCGATATACAAACGAACCTGTTTAGCTATTTCGTCATTATATCAATAAACTTCCCTAACCAAAAAGTTATACCCTATGCTCTCTATGCTCGAATATATCAAAACCATCCTTCAGAAGGTGAGTTTTGATAAATCCCTCTTTGAAAAAGAATTAGCCAAAGCCATTAAATTGCTCATTCCGAAAGAAGTAAAGCAGCTTAGACGGTGGTGTTATTTGCAGTTTGGTAAAGTTTATCGATCTGTTTTAAACAGATGTTTTTCCCGGGCACGTGTCCGATTCACCTGAAGATATTATTGATCGCATAAAAAATGCCCCTGAGAATTGCTTAGGGGCATTTTTTATTTCGGATTCCCATAATAACTATAGTGTAAACTTCTGACGCATCTCCGGGATTTCGATCTGACTAAACCCGGCCTCTTGTAAGTGGGCTTTCCAGATTAGTTGCTTATCATACTCGCCATGAACCAGAAAGACTGTTTTTACTTGAGCGGCATTCTGACAACTTAAAAAGTGTAACATTTCACGATAGTCGCCATGTGCTGAGAACGAATCCATGATAGCGATATGGGCTAAAACAGGATATCGATCTCCAAAGATGGTGACTTCTTTATCTCCGCGTTTTAAGGCCCCCCCAAGACTGCTGGGCGATGCATAGCCAACCAGCAAAATGGTTGTATTCGATTTTGTTATATTGTTTTTGATGTGATGCTTAATCCTTCCTGCTTCGGCCATGCCTGATGCTGAGATGATAATGCAGGGTTCCTTGCTATCGTTAATTGCCTTTGAGTCAATTACATCAGTAATATAATGCAGGTTAGGGAAGTCAAATGCATTGCCATCTTTCTTTATATATGCCAGAATTTCCGGGTTGAAATCTTCTTCATGATCACTCATGACTTTCGTGGCCAGTACAGCCATCGGGCTGTCAATATAGACCGGCAATGTAGGTAATCTTCCTTCGCTCGAGAGCTGATCCAGTGCATAAATTAATTCCTGCGTCCGGTCGACGGCGAAGGCGGGAATGATGAGTTTTCCCCGATTGACAACACAAGTCTGCTCAACAATACGCAGCAGGTGCGATTTCATGTCAGGTTCTTTTTCATGCAATCGATCGCCATAGGTCGACTCACAGATGATGTAATCAGCCTGCGGGAATGTATCGGGCGAACGCAGGATTTTATCGTCAGGCCGACCAATATCGCCACTAAAAAATAGTCGCTTTTCGGTTCCATCATCCTTGATGGTCAGACTAACCGACGCACTCCCCAGCAAATGACCCGCGTCGGTTAATAAACCCGTGACTTCGTCGCAGATAACGAATGGGCTACCATACTGAACTGGCCGCATCTGATCGAGTGCTTGCTGTACATCACGTTCATCATATAACGATTCGAGTTCAGGTTCACCCCGACGTTGCCGTCGCTCATTCACACGTTCGAGATCACGTTCCTGAATTCGAGCACTATCCATCAGCATGATTTCGCAAAGATCAATGGTTGCTGAAGTTGTGTAAATTGGACCACTAAATCCCTGTCTGACTAGCCGGGGAATCAAGCCGGTATGGTCGATGTGCGCGTGCGAAAGCACCATGTAATCAACCTGAGAGGGGTCAAAACCAAATTGCTGATTCAGCTCATCGGTATTAATTCCCTGAAATAATCCGCAATCGAGCAGGATTTGTTTGCCATTGGCGGTAGTGAGCAGGTGCTTACTGCCTGTAACAGTTCGGGCTGCACCAAAAAATTGAATGGTCATGATTTAGGAAATGCTCAATGAATCTGTAGTTATTTTTGTAGTTTTCAGTGTGTAGTTTGAGGATTGATAAAGCATCAGCCAACGTCAAACTATACACTGAAAACTCTTTTTAGAGACGCACAAATAAACAGAGAGTTTCACGGACTTGTCATGTTGGCTGGCCAAAAAGGTAAAATCATCGTAAAACGGCTCTGGCGGTCGCATCTGGTAAAAACAGTCACAGTGGCTGTATTGATTTTTTTTTGTCTGGATTTTTTCTTTCCTCTGCGCCCTAACGTTCGCTATTCAACCCTAATTACAGCGCGTGATGGTTCCATCTTGCACGCTTTTTTGAGCCATGATGATAAATGGCGAATGTATGCTGAATTGCCAGAAATTACGCCTACGCTTCAAGAAGCTATTTTATTTAAAGAAGATAAATACTTCCGTTATCATCCTGGCTTTAACCCAGTTGCGATGGGCAGAGCCGCTGTTCGAAATCTACTGAAGGGTCGCCGAACATCCGGAGCGTCAACAATTACCATGCAGACCGTTCGGCTACTCGAACCCCGCGAACGAACTTACGGAGCCAAACTGATTGAGTTGTTTCGGGCTGTACAACTGGAAGTTCATTATTCGAAAGATGAGATCCTCCAACTGTATTTAAATCTGATTCCGTACGGCGGTAACATAGAAGGGTTGAAATCAGCTTCCTTGTTGTACTTTGGAAAATCTCCTGCACTCCTTAGCTTAGCTGAACTGACGACGTTGACCATTATTCCTAATCGTCCATCTAGTTTACGATTGGGTATTCGGAACCCTCTCGTGATGCAAGAGCGCAATCGCTGGCTGGACCGTTTTTTGAAAGGTGGCCTTTTTGATGCGTCGACCATTAGCGACGCGAAAGCTGAACCGCTTAACGCCTATCGACGCGAGGCTCCTCAAAAAGCACCGCATCTGGCACGTCGACTCAGGGCCGAAAATCCAGATACGCCTATTGTTCGTTCAACCTTAAATCCGTCGGCTCAGGCTACCGTTGAGCAGTTGGTACAGCATTATGCTGCTCGAATTCGAGCGTATAATATTCACAATTCGGCTGTGATGGTTGTGGATAACCAGACAAAGGAGGTCGTGGCGTATGTTGGTTCGTCGGATTTCAATAATGTTTTCGATGGGGGACAAGTTGATGGCGTACGTGCCGTACGATCGCCGGGGAGTGCGCTCAAACCATTATTATACGGGCTCGCTTTCGACGCTGGTATTATTACTCCAAAAACTAAACTGGCCGATGTGCCAGTTAATTTCGCAGGGTATCAACCCGACAATTATGATCGCCGGTTTAATGGACCCGTCACGGCCGAATTCGCCCTGGCAAACTCACTGAATATTCCGGCAGTCGCTCTGTTAAAAGAAATGGGTACACCAACGCTCGTTTCTACGCTTCAGAAAGCTGGTTTTTCGTCCATAAAAAAGCAGGTAAAAGAACTGGGCTTATCAATGATTTTGGGCGGTTGTGGTGTCACTTTGGAAGAAATGACGCGTTTGTACACCGGGCTGGCTAATGGTGGGAGTTTGGAAGCGTTGCGGTATACTGTTCCCTCACCCCCAGCCCCTCTCCCAAAAGGGGAGAGGGGAGCATGGAGGATATTACTCCCCTCTCCCCTTTTGGGAGAGGGGCTGGGGGTGAGGGAAACAAAGTTAATCTCCTCCGAAGCAGCCTATTTAGTTACCCATACTCTCACACAGATTACTCGGCCTGACTTACCAAACAACTTCGATAATAGCTATCATTTACCACGTATCGCCTGGAAAACAGGCACTTCTTACGGTCGACGGGATGCATGGAGTATTGGATATAATCAACGGTATACAATTGGCGTTTGGGTTGGGAATTTCTCAGGGGCGGGCGTTGCCGAACTGAGTGGAGCCAATACAGCTACACCGTTACTCTTTCAGCTTTTTAACGTGCTGGACTACAATTCTGCGACAGGTTGGTTCAAGCCACCGAAAGGCGAAAGTAAATTGTCGATGCGATTAATTTGTCCAGAAACGGGGGATGTGCCCGGTGAATTCTGCCAGAATCCGGTAACCGATTATTGCATTATGGGCGTTTCCCGGTATCGACGTTGTCAACACCAGAAAGCTATTTTTACCAATACTTCCGGGAGAATTTCCTATTGTGCACATTGCTTGCCCGATAGCGGATTCGTTCGAAAACTCTATCCAAATCTATCCCCTGAAATTATTGCGTTTTACCAGAGTCGCCATATTCCATTTGGGGCTGTTCCCCCGCATAATCCGGCTTGTGAACGGGTGTTTGGAAACGAAGGACAGAAAGGACCGCAAATAATTAGTCTAACCAACGGGAATGAGTATTTTATCAACCCGAAACAACCGGCTGAATTGGAATTAAGTTGTCAGGCCACTAATGATGTGCAAACGGTTTTCTGGTATTTGAATGATAAACTTCATAGTCGGGCCAAACCAACCGAAGCTGTCTTTTTCAACGCTCGGCCTGGCGCGTTGAAGATTTCCTGTGCCGATGATAAAGGTCGAAGCAGTGATATCCGGATACTTATCAAAAATGAGTAGTCGTTCGTGGAATTCCCTTTTTACGAGCGAACAAAACCTCCATAGTCTAATCTGAATTTACGTATGAAAACTCTTCTACTGCTCATTGCCAGCTTATTCGTGGCCATAGCTTCTTCTGCGCAACAAACTGCCGACCCGAATCAAGATCCGACAGCCTTAGGTAATGCTTTCTTTAAAGCCATGCTCGATGAAGACGCTACTACGCTGGGGAAATTGCTTGCCAATGACTTCACCATTATTGACTTCAAAGGTAATGCGATCGATGGAGCGCAATTGGTTCAAGGGGTTAGTGGAGGTTATGTGGTTGTCGAAACGAGCGTCGTATCAAATGCTTCGATACGTCAGTACAATACTGATTCTGCTGTTATGACGGGTAGTTGGAAGGCTAAAGGCGCGGTTCAGGGAAATGGATTCGACACCACTGTTATCTTTACAGTTGTCTGTGTGAAACAGAATGGGGCCTGGAAAATTGTTAATGTCCAGTTTACGGCCCAGCGTCAGTAACCGCTCAATAAGTCATCGACTGAAAATCAACCCACTCTACAATTTTCGAGTGGGTTTTTTCGTCTATATTCGGCCTTTCACTATATGTCTCATGCAAACGCATCGATTCCCTCGCCTACTACCGATTTTTACCTTTTTATCTCTGCTCCTTTTTGACTGTTCGCGTCTGTCTTTCAACGAAGTAGCTGTTGTTGGCCGTAACTTCGACGACGAAATTCAGCAGACCCAAAACCTGACGTTTACGTTCAATAAGAACGTTGGACCGACCAATCAATTTGATGAATGGGACTCTACCCAATACGTACGTTTTATTCCGGCTGTTCGGGGTAAATTTAAATGGGCAGCACCCAACGAACTGGTCTTTTCGCCAGCAGTTTCGTTCGATCCTGCCACCGATTACCGCGCTGAACTCACCGACGATATTTTGAAACGTTCGGAAAGTAAAGACCTAAAAGTTTCGGGCGATGATATCGAATTTCATACACCTTATCTGCAACTGACAAGTACTGAAAACTGGTGGTCAAAATCGCGGGAGACGGGTCAGCCTGTGGCGAAAACGCGGTTGAATTTTAACTATCCCGTTTCGTCGGCAGAGATAGCCAGTAAGATTTCGGCGACTTCGGAAGAAAAATCGCTTACCCTGCAAACAACTCAGAGCGATGGGCAAAATTCGATCGCTCTGGCTCTTACCAATGCACCCGTCGAGAAAAATGAACAGCCTCTGTCGGTAAAAATCGATAAAGGCATCAAAGTGTCCAATACGGCCTATGTGAGCAAAGAGGTTATTGAACAGAATAGTACGCTGCCGTCGCGATTTAAAATTGAGATCGCTGATGTACAAACGAGTTTCGAGAATAATAAAGGTCTTGTCCGCGTCATCACTACGCAGGAGTTGCAACCGGGGCAGTTAAGTCAATATTATACCATCCAGCCACAGATCGAAACAACGGCCGAACTGACCGAAAATGGGTTTGTGATTCGAGGGGATTTTAATGAGACAGATACCTATGTACTGACCCTGACTGATCAAATTCGGGGGGTGTTAGGCACAAAACTGGCAGAGCCTATGACGAAGGATTTGTTCTTCGGAAAAATGCCTGCCAGCATTCAGTTCGCAAATAAAAAAGCACTTTATCTGTCGTCGAAAGGATCACGAAACGTTGGCTTGAACATCGTTAACGTGCCGAAAGTACAGGTGAAGATTTCGAAGGTTTATGAGAATAATCTACTGAATTATTTTCGTACAAATCGGTACGAAGAGTATAAGGAAAACGCGAATGGCGAATGGGGACCGTCTGGGTCCTTTAATTATAGCGATGACGAGCAGGGCGACTTGAGTGATGTTATTGTCAAAAAAACGGTTGAAACTGCTGATTTGCCCAAGGTCCGGGGCGTTTCGGCCTTGAATCTTTCCTTGCCTGATGCTGTCCAGCCTGGTCAGAGCAATAATTTCCGTGGAGTGTATCTGGTTTCGGTCAATTCGAACGATGAAGCGTATTTACAGGCTAGTCAGTTAGTATCTATCTCGGATATTGGTCTCGTTGCGCATCAGACTAAAAATGAAGTGCTGGTTTGGGCGAACTCCATCCGAACTGCTGAGCCCCTGCAAGGCATCGAGGTAACGCTGGTGAGTAGCAATAATCAGTCGGTGTATACGCTGAAAACCGACGGAAGTGGATTTATTAAATTCGATAAAGTCACCGAGAAAGCGCCCGGTTTCAAGATTGCCTTGATTACGGCTCGCACGACTGATGATTTCAATTTCCTGTTTTTGCCCGATACGGAAGTCGAAACGTCGCGATTTGAAGTGGAAGGTAAACGCGATAACGAATCCGGTTTCGACGCGTTTGTGTACGGCGATCGGGATATTTATCGACCCGGCGAAACGATTCATTTCAATACGGTAATTCGGTCGCAAACCTGGCAAAGCGTTGGCGAAATTCCGATTCTGATTCGGGTGTTGGCGCCCAATGGTCGTGAAGTAGGATCGTTTCGTAAAACCACTAATGATCAGGGAGCCGTTACGACCGATGTGCCGCTGAATCCGGCTGCTGTAACGGGTACGTATACCGTTGAAGTATTCAACGCCAACAATGTTCTGCTAACGTCGGAGCCTATAAGCATTGAAGAATTTATTCCCGACCGGATCAAAGTTGATGTGTTGACCGATAAAACGGCCTACAAGTCAGGTCAAACCATCACACTTTCGGCCACGGCGATGAATTTGTTTGGTCCGCCGGCGTCGGATCGGGCGTATGAAATGGAGTTGCAACTGAAGCGCAAAGCCTTCTTTCCAAAAGGGTTTGGTGATTACGATTTCTCGATTCCAACGGGCTATTCAGCACCTTCGGGCGAGACGGCTGGTAAACCGGATGTTTTCCCGAAAGAACTCCGGCAAGGGCGCACTAATGCAAACGGTCAGGCTACGGAGAAATTTCCGATTTCGGCAGTGTATCAAGATATTGGGCTACTCGAAGCCAAATTGTTCGTAACAGTTTTCGATGAAAATGGCCGCCCCGTTAACCGACTCCGACGACTAGATATTCTGACACAGGAAACGTTCTACGGTGTACGCTTACCGGATAGCTATGTTGCCACTAATGCACCTGTAGCTGCTGATCTCGTTGCACTTGATCCCGCCGGAACGCTCCGTCCTTCGGCTTCGGCCAATGTAGAAGTTGTTCGATATGATTATCAGACCGTTATTGAAAAAGAAGGCGATGGCGATCAGGCTCGAATAAAGTATACGACCAAACGTCGCGAAAAATCGGTTTATACCAATTCATTGCTCTTCAAAGACGGCAAATCCAGCTTCCGCTACGTACCAACCGTTTCGGGCGAATACGAAATCCGCGTTCGGCGACCAGGTGGAACGAACTATGCTGCTACGAATTTTTATGCATACGGATATGGAAGTACATCCGCGTCGTCATTCGAAGTAAGTCAGGAAGGGCAAGTATTGATGACACTCGACAAGCCAAGCTACCAAACTGGTAATAAAGCGAAAGTACTATTCAAAGCGCCTTTCGAGGGTAAACTGCTAGTGACGGTTGAGCGCAATAACGTACTTGAACAACAGTGGCTAACCACAACGAACAAATCAGCCGAATGGAGTTTCTCAGTCGGCAGTGAGCATTTACCGAATGTGTACATCACTGCTACGCTTATTCGGGCGCTCGATAATACAAATCTACCGCTGACTGTAGCGCACGGTTTTGCTCCGGTCGCGGTGGAAGATAACGGTACCAAACTTCCCGTAACTATTACCGCTGTTGCACAATCTCGCTCAAAAACGAAGCAAACGATTCAGATTAAAACGGCCAGAAATGCACAGGTTACTGTAGCCGTAGTCGATGAAGGGATTCTACAACTGAAAAACTTCAAAACGCCCGATCCGCACGGCTTTTTCTACCAGAAACGCGCCCTCGAAGTAAGTAGTCACGATTTGTATGCGCTACTATATCCTGAGCTTTCGCTTAAATCATCGTCAAGCGTTGGCGGGGATGGCTACGATTTAGAAAAACGCGTAAATCCGTTAAGTAATGGTCGGGTTCGACTGGTGGCGCTGTGGAGCGGTATTTTAGAAACTGGTCTTGACGGAGAAGCGGAATTTACCGTTGATATTCCTCAGTTTTCAGGTGATTTGCGCGTTATGGCCATTGCCTACAAAGACAATGCGTTTGGATCGGCGAATACGAATATGAAAGTGGCTGATCCGATTGTGATCAGTACGGGTGTTCCACGTTTCCTTTCGCCTGGGGACAATCTTGAACTGCCTGTCAATCTGAGCAATACAACGAATAAGCCAGCGATAATTACGGCTAAAGTTAATCTGGCTGGCCCGTTGAGCATAGATAGTCTGAGTACTCAAAAATTGACGATTCAGCCAGGTCGCGAAGGGCGAACGACATTCCGAATTTCGGCTAAGCAAGCCATTGGTACAGGTTCGATTACCATAACGGCCAATGGATTGGGCGAAACGTTTACCGAAAAAACCGATATAACCATCCGACCGGCAGCGTCGTTGCAGAAAACAACGTTGTCGGGTTCAGTTGCTGGCGGTAATTCGCAGACATTGCAATTGGCTAGTAATTTCTTGCCTGGAACGGCAAAAGCCAGCGTAACGTTGAGTCGCTCGCCTGTCGCGCAATATGGACGTGAGCTGTCTTATTTATTAGGGTATCCGCATGGCTGTATTGAGCAAACGATTTCGAAAGCGTTCCCGCAATTGTATTTCGCTGATCTGGCCAAGCAGTTGTCAACAAACGTGTATTTTGTGCGTGCTGGCGAAAACGATTTGAATCCGGCAACCAATATTCGACGTGCTATTCAGACAGTGGAAGGGCAACAAGTCCCCGCTGGTGGATTTACGATGTGGCCTGGTATGCTAGCCGTAGGAAATCGCTCAAATATCGACGATTGGGCTTCAGCTTATGCAGTTCATTTCCTGGCCGAAGCGCAGGAAGCTGGCTATGAAGTTCGATCTTCTGTATTGAGTTCTGCCATCGATTATTTAACTACACTGACGAATAATCCAGCAACCGAAAATACAATTGTTTATGACGAAGCTGGCGTGCAAAAAACTCGTAAAGTTGCTGGTCGAACAGCAATTTATTCGCTATATGCACTCGCTATAGCCGGAAAACCCAATCGGGCAGCAATGAATTATTATAAACAGAATAGTAGCTTATTAACGCCTGATAGCCGCTACTTACTGGCCTCAACGTTCTTCCGTGTGGGCGACACTCGAAGTTTTGCGGCATTGCTTCCTAAACGATTTACAGATAATACGACAGTTCGTCAAACAGGGGATAGTTATGCATCACCCATTCGAAATATAGCTTTAGTGCTTGATGCTTTAGTCGAAACGGATCGCGATAATATTCAGATTCCGACTCTGGCTCGCCAGCTATCGGGTGCATTGAAACAAACTGCCTACCTAAACACGCAGGAGGCCGCTTTCGCATTTTTATCACTGGGTAAACTGGCTCGCCAAACGGCCAATAGTACGGCAACAGCTACGGTTTCTTCAGGCGGCAAATCGTTAGGGACAATGAGCGATGCTTTGTTGAATTTGAAGCGCGTTCCCACGAACGCACCATTGACCTTAAATGCAAAAGGAACAGGTAACGTTTATTACTTCGCGCAAAGTGAAGGAATTCCGGCTAGTGGAACGATTCCAGAAGAAGATAACGGTTTGCGGGTTCGTCGGGAATATTTGAGTCGGGATGGGCAAGCACTCAGCGATATTCGGCAGAATGATTTGGTTGTGGTAAAAGTTACACTTGTTAGTACCAACGGATTATCAGTTAATAACGTTGTCGTTACGGATTTGCTTCCTGCTGGTCTGGAAGTGGAAAACCCCCGATTGACGGAACCTCGCGATATGCCTTGGATTCAAAAACCATCAGTCCCCGATCACTTCGACCTGCGCGACGACCGGATTAATTTTTACACCACAGCCACCGGCAGCGAACAAACGTTTTATTATTTAGCTAGAGCTGTATCGAAAGGTCGATTTGTAGTTGGTCCAGTCTCTGCCGACGCGATGTATAATAGCGAATACAGGAGCTATAATGGGGCAGGTACCATTATAGTAAAATAGGTCGTAGATGGCGGATTTTTAAGATTTGCTCAGATCTTAAAAATCCGCATAGCCAGTCAATGCTGTTACTCTATTCACGTCCATGTTGAATATAACGAATTTGTAAGCGTGGCTGAATATAAAACAGCTCCTATCGTTCAGTCCATTCCAACCGAGGTAGCTGGTAGATGGATAAAGGCAATTTCCTGATAGAGACACTTTCTCTTACCAGCCAGAAACCATTGATTTTACTTGAAATAAAATTAGCCACGGGGTAATTCCCCTATAATCCTAAATGAGTTTTCAGATAGTCCAACTGCCTTCACAACTGATTTAGTTAACCTTTGAAAGCTATCAGGGCTTTGGTGAGTACCTAAGTATATTTTTGTTAATGGTATTTTATAAGGTCGACTTACCTTCTTTTCGTCAAAAGTGAAAAATAATGCTCTCTTGCTGTTTAGAGCGAACAACACATCTGGATCTTTTAATCTTTTATCTTCGGCTAAAATATCCAATACTTTAGTCAACATGTCTCTCCAATGTTCTACGGTGTACATTGTGCCTTCAAACTCAAATTGCTTTAATGAGCGTTTAGACTTTGATCCTGTTGATTTTCTTCTATTAATGTTCTTTAGCTGAAGTTTTAATTCATTATTCTCTTGAGTGAGTAAGTCAATCTGCTTGATTAGGGGTTTCACGTCAATTATTTCGTCGCCTTTGACCCAGCCTTTTAAGTCAAACCTATTCTGTATATCAAACAAGGACTGAATAACGGCTACTTTTATTCCATCATTGTTACTAAAAAACTTTACGGTTTTTGACTTAACAAACTTCTTGAACTTTTCATATTTGTCAGGATACTTTCTCTCAAATACATCCTTACCATCTTTTTTTACCTTCTCGTCTAAAAACTCGTCTGACATTACGACAGCAAAGAAAGGCTTCTTTTTTTCGAGTGCGTATCTATATTCTACTTCAGTATATGATAGTTTCGACTTCGGCTCCAGTGAGCCATACCTTCCTCCAAGAATAAGCATATAGACATCGCAATTGTCAATCCACCTTTTTATTGTTTCAAGCTGGCTCTCGCTTCCAGCGGCAAACAATTCCATACCAGCAGGAATATGTCCTGAACTTAGTATAGTTTCAACACAAGCCTGACGCTCTTCGAGTAAATCACTATATGTCGAGGAAACAAATATTTGTAACTTTTTCATTAATTAGTTAAATCTACGAATAAGGTTACAAGTTAAGTTTATATAAACTATCCATCAAACTAATCTATAATTATAAACTTTCTTTAAAATAATTTTTCATTTCTTCCTGTAATTCACTACTTTTGCACTCCCAAACTCGAAACGCCGAGTTGAACGACATATGTAAGGTGAAGGTCCGCTATACTGGAAACCACATCTGACTTTTCAGCAAACAAGCCTTGCCTTGCATCGTTTTGTCTGCTATTGAAGGTCAGGTGCAGCGCGCCCGACCTTTTTTTATGTTGTTTTCGGAGCTGATTTTTAGATAGATATAGGATTCATCTGATTAATTATCTAATTTTGCGGCCCGATTCGGATGGTCCGGGTTCGGGAATAGGTTCTAATTTTTACCTGCTTACTTTAAACAAACACAAATGTCTGGTTTAATTGGCAAGAAAATCGGGATGACCAGCGTGTACAATGCGGACGGGCAGGCTCTGGCATGTACAGTCATTGAGACGGGTCCCTGTGTCGTAACTCAAGTTCGTAGCGTCGAGAAAGATGGCTACAAAGCTGTGCAGCTGGGTTATGGCGACAAAAAAGAAAAGCACACTAACAAGCCGGAGTTGGGCCACTTCAAAAAAGCGGGTACCACACCTAAGCGTAAACTGGTTGAATTCAAAGAATTCACGCAGGAACTGAACTTAGGCGATACACTTACGGTAGCCGATGTATTTGCTGAAACTGACTTCGTTGACGTAGTCGGAACAGCAAAAGGTCGTGGTTTCCAAGGCGTTGTGAAACGTCATGGATTCGGTGGCGTGGGCGGTCAAACGCACGGTCAGCACAACCGGGGTCGTCACCCAGGTTCGATCGGTGCCTGCTCGTTCCCATCGCGCGTGTTTAAAGGTCTTCGTATGGCCGGTCGTATGGGCGGCAACCGCGTAACGGTGCAAAACCTACGTGTTCTGCGTATTCTGCCTGAGCAAAATCTGATTGTTATCAGCGGTTCAGTTCCCGGAGCTAAAAATTCATACGTTATCATTGAGAAATAGGCCATGGAAGTAATCGTATATAACAGCAAGGGCGTAGACACAGGAAAAAAGGTCACCCTTCCGGAAGAGGTTTTTGGCATCGAGCCAAACCAACACGCGATTTACCTCGACGTGAAACAGTACCTGGCCAACCAACGTCAGGGAACGCACAAAGCGAAAGAACGGGCTGAAGTTGCTCGCTCGACTCGCAAATTGAAGAAGCAAAAAGGTACAGGTGGTGCTCGTGCAGGTAGTGCAAAATCGCCCGTATTTGTTGGTGGTGGTACCATCTTCGGACCTCGCCCCCGCGACTATAGCTTCAAACTGAACAAAAAAGTGAAATCACTGGCTCGCCAGTCGGCTTACGCGGTTAAAGCAAAAGCTGAAAAGATTTCGGTTATTGACAGCATCACGCTGGAAGCTCCTCGTACGAAAGATTACATTCAATTCCTGAGTGATCTGAACTTAACGGGTCGCAAAACTTTGCTGATTCTGCCAGACGTTAACACGAATGTTGTTCTGTCGAGCCGGAATGTTCAGAAAGCAAAGGTGACAACAGCATCGCAGGTAAATACCTACGATCTGATGAACGCCGATCAGCTCCTCATTAGCGAAGAAGCGCTGTCAACCATTCAAACATTGTTCCAACAATAATCATGAGCGTACTAAAACGACCAATCGTCACTGAAAAAATGACGGGCCTTAACAAGCAAGGGAAGTATGCTTTTGAGGTTGATTTGAAAGCCAACAAACTCGAAATTGGCAAAGCCATCGAGAAAATGTATGGCGTAAACGTTGAGTCTGTGAACACGATCCGGGTTTTCGGAAAACGTCGTAGCAAAAACATCAACGGACGCATTGTATCGGGTAAAACCCCTACTACGAAAAAAGCAATCGTTACGGTTGCAGAGGGCGAAGTAATTGATATTTACGCTGACCTGTAAACCGAGCGCTGCTCTACAATTAATCAGTCATGGGAGTTAAAAAACTAAGACCCGTAACACCAAGTACACGCTTCCGCGTGGCACCTGATTTTGCGGAAATCACCACCTCCAAGCCAGAGAAAAGTCTGCTGGAGCCCCTCAGAAAAACCGGTGGCCGGAACAACGAAGGTCACCGCACTATGCGCTACATTGGTGGAGGTCATAAGCGGCATTACCGTATCATTGACTTCAAGCGCGACAAAGTCGGCCAACCTGCCGAAGTTTTGACTGTAGAATACGATCCAAACCGTTCAGCTCGTATTTCCCTGGTGAAATATGCTGATGGTGAAAAACGCTACATCATCGCCCCTCAGGGAATCACCGTTGGTCAGACGATTCAGTCAGGCGAAGGTGTAACTCCAGATGTTGGTAACGCACTGCCACTGGCGTCTATGCCAATCGGTACAATCGTCCACAACATTGAGCTGACACCTGGTAAAGGTGGTTCGATGGCTCGTTCGGCTGGTACTTATGCTCAGTTAGTTGGTCGTGAAGATAAGTACGCGATTCTGCGTCTTCCTTCAGGCGAAACTCGCCGGGTATTGAGCGCTGGTATGGCAACAGTTGGTTCGGTTTCGAACCCTGACCACATGAACGTTGTAACGGGTAAGGCTGGTCGTAACCGTTGGTTAGGTCGCCGTCCTCGTGTTCGTGCGGTTGTTATGAACCCTGTTGATCACCCAATGGGTGGTGGTGAAGGCCGGGCATCTGGTGGTCACCCACGTTCACGCAATGGCCAGTTCGCGAAAGGTCAGAAGACCCGTAATAAGAACAAGGCATCTGAGAGCATGATTATTAGCCGACGCAAAAAGTAACAGATAACAATGGCACGTTCACTTAAAAAAGGCCCATATATTGATTTCCGTCTGGATAACAAAGTACAGACGCAGAATGAATCGGGCAAGAAATCGGTCATCAAAACCTGGTCGCGTCGCTCGATGATTTCGCCAGATTTCGTAGGCCACACGTTCGCCGTTCACAACGGCAACAAGTTTATCCCGGTTTACGTAACGGAAAATATGGTAGGCCATAAGCTTGGCGAATTCTCACCAACGCGCAATTTCCGGGGTCACACAGCTAAAAAAGACAAGGGCAAACGATAAAACTAGTCTGAAGTTTGAGGTTTACAGTTCGACGATGTTGACACTTCAAACCTCAAACAACAAACTTCAAACTTAACATGGAAGCAGTAGCAAGACTTAGAGATGTGCCCACGTCGCCCCGTAAAATGCGGTTGATCGCTGACCTGATTCGTGGTCAGCGCGTCAGCCGGGCGTTGGGTCTGTTAAAATATCAGCCACAGGCTGGTGCCGCCGTATTGCAGAAAGTGCTTTTGTCGGCCGTTGCCAACTGGCAGCAAAAGAATGAGAGTGAGCGTATTGAAGACGCTGACCTCTATGTAAAATTAGTTTTTGTTGATGGCGGTCCAATGCTAAAACGCCTTCGTCCTGCACCACAAGGTCGTGGTCACCGGGTTCGGAAGCGGTCTAATCACATCACATTAGTGGTTGATAGCGCAGCACAAACCCTGCTCCAATCAGCAGAAGCAGAAACTCCTGAAAACGAACAATAATAGGAAATGGGACAAAAAATTAATCCAGTTGGCCTGCGACTTGGTATTGTTCGGGGCTGGGAATCGAGCTGGTACGGCGGAAAAGAGTTTTCGGACAAACTCGTTGAAGACGAGAAAATCCGGAAATACGTTGCCGCTCGTATTCCGAAAGGAGCCATTGCTCGGGTAGTAATCGAGCGCACGCTGAAGCGTGTAACGCTGACGATTCACACGGCTCGT
The DNA here is from genome assembly GCF_054776975.1 of Spirosoma harenae. NCBI lineage: Bacteria > Pseudomonadati > Bacteroidota > Cytophagia > Cytophagales > Cytophagaceae > Spirosoma > Spirosoma harenae. Next base: position 150,463 of record NZ_BAAHBD010000054.1, read on the forward strand.
CCGGGTATTGTAATTGGTAAAGGCGGTGGCGAGGTTGACAAGATCAAAGAAGAGCTGAAAAAGATCACGGGCAAAGATGTCCAGATCAATATCTTCGAGATCAAGCGGCCAGAAATCGATGCGAAACTGGTTGGTGAAGCAATCGCTCAACAATTACAGGCTCGTATTTCTTTCCGTCGTGCCATGAAGCAAGCCATTCAATCGGCTCTTCGCGTAGGTGCTCAAGGTATCAAAGTAAAAGTATCAGGTCGTTTAGGTGGTGCTGAAATTGCCCGCTCGGAACAATATAAAGAAGGTCGTGTACCTCTTCATACGCTCCGCGCCGATATCGATTACGCTATCTCTGAAGCCCAAACTGTATACGGTAAAATCGGTATCAAAGTGTGGATTTTCAAAGGCGAAGTTTATGGCAAGCGCGATCTATCGCCAGCTGCTATGATGAGCCAGGCACAAGCCGGTGAGCGTTCTGCTTCTTCGAATGATCGTGGTGATCGTCGTGGCCCTCGTGGTGACCGTGACGGTAATGATCGTGGAGGTCGTGGTGGCCGTAACCGTGGTGGAGATCGCGACGGTAACGATCGTGGTGGTAACCGTGGTGGCGGTGGTCAAGGTGGCAACCGTGGTGGCGGTGGTAACCGTGGAGGTCAGAAACGATAAATAAGTGATAAGTGATGAACGATGAGATATGAGTGTTAATAGCACTGACTTATCACTTATCACTCAACGCTCATAACTTCTAGTAAAGATGTTACAGCCAAAAAGAACAAGATTCCGCAAGCAACATAAAGGAAGGATTCCAGGTATCGCATCGCGTGGCCACGAGATTTCCTTTGGTACGTTCGCTATCAAATCGCTGGAGCCAGGTCGTATTACTGCCCGCCAGATTGAAGCTGCTCGTATTTCCGTAACACGGGCAATGAAACGTGAAGGCCAGGTTTGGATTCGTATTTTCCCAGATAAGCCGATCACGAAAAAACCAGCCGAAGTACGGATGGGTAAAGGTAAAGGAGCTCCCGAATATTGGGTAGCTGTAGTGAAACCCGGCACGATCATGTTCGAAGCGACGGGTGTTCCACTCGAAACGGGTATGGAAGCTCTGCGTCTGGCTGCTCAAAAGCTGCCTGTTCGGACCAAGTTTGTGGTTCGGCGAGATTATCAGGAGCAAGGCGAGGAATAAAATCCCTAAGCGACGAACAAGATGAAAAAAGAAGATTTGAAAGGTTTATCGGTCGATCAGTTGCGTACAGAGATTGGCGCAGAACAGGACCGCCTGCTGAAACTGAAATTTGCGCATGCCGTGTCTCCTATTGAGAACCCAATGCGTATCCGCGAGAGTCGTAAGCGAGTTGCTCGCTTGCAAACAGAACTGACAGCTAAGCAAGCCTAATAAGACACGACGATGGAAGAGCAACAAGCACCAGCACCACAGGAGGAAGTAGCAACCCCAGTGGTCGCAGCGACCCCAGAAGAGCCGAAAGCAGCCGCTCCCGCAACGAGCGAAACCAAGTCGGCATCGGAGCGTAACGCTCGTAAAGAGCGTATTGGACGGGTTACCAGCAATAAAATGCAGAAAACGATTACGGTTGCTATCGACCGTAAAGTGAAACACCCGTTGTACCACAAGTTTCAGACGAAAACGACGAAACTTACGGTTCATGATGAGAAAAATGAGTGTGGTATCGGCGACACCGTTCGCGTAATGGAAACCCGCCCATTGAGCAAAAACAAGCGTTGGAGATTAGTCGAAATCATCGAAAAGGCGAAGTAAGCCATGGTACAGCAAGAATCAAGATTAGGAGTAGCCGATAACAGTGGCGCGAAAGAAGTGCTGGTTATCCGCGTTCTGGGCGGTACAGGCAAGCGGTATGCATCAGTCGGTGACAAGATTGTCGTGACAGTAAAGCAAGCGCTGTCGTCCAGCAGTATGAAAAAAGGTACGGTTTCTAAAGCCGTTGTTGTTCGGACAAAGAAAGAAGTACGCCGGAAAGACGGTTCGTACATTCGCTTTGAAGACAACGCAGCTGTGTTGCTCAACAACAACGATGAGCCACGTGGCACCCGGATCTTTGGGCCAGTAGCCCGTGAATTGCGCGAAAAGCAATTTATGAAAATCGTATCGTTAGCCCCAGAGGTATTGTAAGCAATGGAAAAGAAAATAACGCTACCGAAACATAAATTCCACATCAAGACGGGTGATACAGTCGTCGTGATTGGCGGTAACTCGAAAGGCCAGCGTGGAGTGGTGAAAGAAGTGATCGTAGAAAAAGATCGTGCTCGTGTTGAGGGCGTCGCTATGATTACCAAACACCTGAAGCCGACCGCTTCGAACCCACAGGGGAGCCTGGAAAAAACGGAAGGATCGATTCATATCAGCAATCTGAAACTGGTTGATCCGGCTACTGGCGAACCTACCCGCACGGGTCGTAAGGTGAACGAAAAGGGTAAGCTGCAACGCTTCTCGAAGAAGACGGGCAACTTTATACCAGATGTTCGTAAATAACTTTAAGCAGGTCTAAGAAAATGGCAACGCCAAGACTGAAAGAGAAATATTTAAATGAGGTTGTGCCTCAGTTGAAAGACAAGTTCCAGTATAAGTCGGTAATGCAAGTACCGCGTCTGAGCAAAATTGTCATCAATAAAGGGATCGGAGCCGCTGTCGCTGATAAAAAATTAGTTGACGTAGGTGTCGAAGAACTAACAACGATCACCGGCCAGAAAGCCGTTGCTACGTTATCGAAAAAGGCTGTCTCGAACTTCAAACTTCGGGAGAAAATGCCAATCGGTGCAAAAGTAACGCTGCGTGGTGAGCGGATGTATGAATTCCTGGATCGACTGACGACTGTTTCGTTACCTCGAGTTCGTGACTTCAAAGGCATCAGCGACAAAGGATTTGACGGTCGTGGTAACTACACGTTCGGTGTGCAGGAGCAGATTATCTTCCCTGAAATCAGCATCGATAAAGTAGCGCGTATTTCGGGTATGGACATCACGTTTGTGACAACTGCTAACTCGGATAACGAAAGCTACGAGCTGTTGAAAGCAATGGGAATGCCGTTTGCTAAAAGTGGTAAATAATAACCGACACAAAGGCTAGAACAAAATGGCAAAAGAATCAATCAAAGCACGGGAACGGAAACGCGAAGCGTTAGTTGCCAAATATGCTGCGAAACGCAAGGCACTGAAAGAGGCTGGTGACTACATCGGTCTTGACAAACTGCCTAAAAATGCATCACCAGTTCGTCTGCACAATCGTTGCAAACTAACAGGGCGTCCTCGGGGCTATATGCGCAAATTTGGTATTTCACGGGTAACGTTCCGGGAGATGGCATCGGCGGGTAAAATTCCAGGTGTAACCAAGGCAAGCTGGTAATTCCAGATTCCATTTCTATTTGTAATTCAGTTTCCGTAATTTTGCGAACTTTCTTGGAAACAGGGGTTTGCAAGTAACGCAACGCTAAGAATGAATACAGATCCAATAGCAGATTACCTGACACGAGTCAGAAACGCCATCCGGGCTAAGCACCGGGTTGTGGAGATCCCTGCTTCCAATATAAAGAAAGAAATTACCAAAGTTTTGTACGACAAAGGCTACATCCAGAACTACAAGTTCGATGATAGCACACCACAAGGCATCATCAAAATTGCTTTGAAGTACAATCCAACAACGAAGCAACCAGCTATCGTTGACCTCCAACGCATCAGCCGCCCAGGTCTGCGTCAGTATCGTGGTGCCGATAACCTGCCCCGTATTCTGAACGGCTTAGGTGTTGCCATCATCTCGACCTCAAAAGGTGTAATGACGGATAAAGAAGCGAAGACGCTGAACGTGGGTGGTGAAGTATTATGTTACGTCTATTAATCCGAACTGAACGATGTCACGCATAGGTAAGAAACCAATTGCCCTGCCCAGCAACGTAACGTTGTCCGTCGACGCACAAAATGTTGTGACGGTAAAAGGGCCTAAAGGCACTCTGACTCAGTCGGTTGATCCGGACATTTCGGTAGCGATCGAAGATGGGCAGATTCAAGTAACCCGCCCAACAGAACAGAAGCGTCATAAGGCGTTGCATGGTCTGTATCGTTCCTTAGTGAACAATATGGTAACGGGCGTAAGCGAAGGCTACAAACTCAACCTCGAAATCATTGGGGTTGGTTATAAAGCTTCTGTTGCAAACAATGTTCTTGAACTCCAACTGGGCTACTCGCACAACGTGTATGTAGCGCTTCCAGATGAAGTGAAGGTAACAGCCGTTACGGAAAAAGGACAGAACCCCAAAGTATATCTGGAAGGTACTGATAAACAACTTCTTGGCGATGTAGCGGCTAAAATCCGTTCGCTCCGTAAAGTTGAGCCTTACAAAGGCAAAGGCATCCGCTTCGTTGGTGAGCAAGTTCGCCGGAAAGCTGGTAAAACTTCGTCTAAAAAATAAGGTTTGTGGTTTGAAGTTTGAGGTTCGACGTTTTATTGACGGCAACATCAAACTTCAAACATCAGACTTCAAACTATATAAACGCCTATTTGGTCGGAATCAAATAACATGGCAACGAATAAACAAGAAAGAAGACAACGGATTAAGTTCGGTATCCGGGCGAAAGTATCGGGAACGGCTGAGCGTCCGCGGCTATCGGTTTTTCGCTCTAACAAAGCGATTTACGCACAACTGATTGACGATGCAGCTGGTCGTACACTGGCAGCTGCTTCATCGGTTGAATTGAAAACCGAATCCGAAGGGAATACCATCGAAACGGCGAAGAAAGTGGGCCAGCGCCTGGCCGAGAAAGCAGTTGCTCAGAACATCAGCACAGCTGTGTTCGACCGTAACGGCTACTTATATCACGGTAAAGTAAAAGCACTGGCCGATGCAGCCCGCGAGGGTGGCCTTAAGTTCTAAGCGATGAACATTAATTCAGCAAGACCGACAAAATTCAACGAAGCCGACCTGAAAGAAAAGGTTGTAGCCATCAACCGCGTAGCGAAGGTGGTAAAAGGTGGTCGCCGGTTCAGTTTCTCGGCGATTGTCGTCGTCGGCGATGGTAATGGTGTTGTTGGGTACGGATTGGGCAAAGCCAATGAAGTAACCGACGCAATTGCCAAAGGTGTTGAGGACGCAAAGAAAAACTTGGTTCAGGTTCCCCTTCTGAAGCGTACAGTTCCTCACGAAATGGAAGGTAAATTCAGCGGTGGTTTTGTACTGCTGAAGCCAGCTGCTCCTGGTACAGGTGTAATTGCTGGTGGTGCTATGCGTGCTGTTCTTGAATCGGCAGGTGTACACGACATTCTGGCGAAATCAAAAGGTTCGTCGAACCCACACAACGTGGTAAAAGCTACGCTTGACGCCCTGCTGAAAATGCGTTTACCACACCAAGTGGCATTTCAGCGTCAGGTGAGTTTGGCAAAAGTATTTAACGGTTAATTTAAAAGGAGCAAGAGACATGGCACGAGTACGTATTACGCAGGTCAGCAGCACCATTAAGCGGCCGTTATCCCAGAAAAACGCGATCAAGTCGTTAGGCTTGGGCAAAATCAATCGCAGCGTTGAACTGGAATACAGTGATGCACTGAAAGGTGCTATCAATAAGGTGCAACACTTAGTGAAAGTTGAAGAAATTTAAGTACCTTTGCGATTCTTTTGGTTTTCAGGCTGCTTTGACCTGCTGTTAGAGCCGCATTGAGGAGCCAAAAGAATCACTTTTTACAAATAAACCAATGAATTTAAGCAACCTTAGACCGGCAAAAGGTTCCGTCAGAGAGCGCAAGCGAGTCGGACGCGGGCAAGGATCAGGCATGGGCGGAACGTCTACGCGTGGTCACAAAGGAGCGCAGTCACGCTCAGGTTATAGCCGTAAAACACACTTTGAAGGTGGTCAGATGCCGCTTCAACGTCGTGTTCCGAAATTCGGCTTCAAGAATATCAACCGCGTCGAGTACAAACCTCTCAATCTGGATAGTATCCAGGCACTGGTTGATGAAACCAAGGCTACAGTTGTTAACCTCGAATTTTTGCTTCAGCATGGTCTGGTTAGCAAGAAGGATCTGGTTAAAATCCTGAGCCGTGGCGAATTGACATCAGCGGTTGAAATCCACGCTCATGCCTTCTCAGCTTCGGCTAAAGAAGCGATTGAGAAAGCAGGTGGAAAGGCAATAGTGCCTACAAAAGAAGCGAACGAGGAAGCAGCCAATTAAGTTGTAGCACGGCCACAGCCGACCTAGCTTTATGAACCGACTCATCACCACGTTTAAAAATATTTTTGCAATTGACGAGTTGCGGAGTCGAATCCTCAACACTTTGCTGTTTATCACTGCGTTTCGGCTTGGCTCGGCGATTGTATTGCCGGGCGTTGACCCAAACAAGTTAAACATCAATACGGGAGGTTTACTTGGACTGCTCGATACCTTTTTAGGAGGAGCATTCAGTAAAGCATCGATTTTTGCATTGGGCATCATGCCATATATCTCGGCATCGATTGCTATTCAGCTCCTTACGCTGGCTCTTCCTTACTTCCAGAAAATGCAGAAGGAAGGAGAATCAGGGCGCAAGCGACTGAATCAGATTACGCGGGTACTTACGATTGGCGTAACAGCTGTACAGGCGATTACCTACGTAAGCACGACGATTCCAGCCGAAGCCTTATTAATTGACCGGGCTCTGTTCAGAATTGTATCCGTGTTTGTGTTAACCGCAGGTACTATTTTCTGCATGTGGTTGGGCGAGCGTATTACAGATAAAGGCATTGGTAACGGTATTTCCATGATCATTATGATCGGGATTGTATCACGGCTACCAGGTGCCATTATCGGTGAACAACAGTCGAGAGGTTCAGCAGGTATTCTGCTTTTCGTTCTGGAAATCGTTGCGCTCTATTTTGTTGTGATGGGTGCTGTTGTATTGACTCAGGCCGTCCGTCGGATTCCGATTCAGTATGCTAAGCAAGTCATTGGTAATAAAGTAGTCGGTGGTCAACGGCAGTATCTGCCACTTAAGTTGAATGCTGCTGGGGTAATGCCGATCATTTTCGCACAAGCCCTGATGTTCATTCCAACGTATGTAGCTGGTCTCTTCTCTGAGAAAAGTGATTTTGCCGCTAGCATCCAGAACGCTTTCCAAAGCTATACGACCTGGCAATACAACGTTCTTTTCGGGTTACTGATCATCATCTTTACGTTCTTCTACACTGCTATCTCGGTTAACCCGGTTCAGATTGCTGATGATATGAAACGTAGCGGTGGCTTCATTCCAGGTGTAAAACCAGGTCTTCAGACATCTGAATACATCGGTACAGTGCTTGACCGGATTACGTTACCTGGCGCAGTAATGCTTGCCATTGTAGCGATTCTGCCAGCCATTGCTAACCTGTTAGGTATGACTAGTGGCTTTGCTCAGTTTTTCGGTGGTACGTCGCTGTTAATCATGGTTGGCGTAGTACTCGATACACTTCAACAAGTAGAAAGCTATCTGCTGATGCGTCGATACGAAGGCTTAATGAAGTCAGGTCGAGTACAGGGTCGGACAAACGAGACAGTAGCCGCTTAATTGAGATGGCAAGTTCTGACAAAAAGGACAAAATGATTTATGTCAGAAGTGATGAAGAAATCACTCTGATGAAAATTAGTGCTCAGGTACTAGGGAAAGCACACGCTGAAGTAGCTAAGCTTATCCAGCCCGGTGTTCAAACGAAGGAACTCGACAAGGTAGCAGAAACGTTTATTAAGGATAACGGCGGTACGCCATCATTCTTGGGTTATAATAAGTTTCCTGCTTCGCTCTGTATTTCTGTCAACGACGTAGTTGTACATGGATTTCCAAGTCGCTACGAACTTCGCGACGGTGATATTGTCTCTATTGACTGCGGTGTTAAGTTAAATGGCTACCATAGTGATAGTGCTTATACCTATCCAGTTGGCAATGTCATTCCTGCAGTTCGTCGATTACTGGCCCGTACCAAAGAATCTCTTTACGTTGGTCTGGAAAAGGCAGTAGAGGGAAATCGAGTCGGTGATATTGGATATGCCATTCAGACCTATACAGAGAAATTTGGCTATTCAGTGGTTCGCGAATTAGTAGGTCATGGCGTTGGTCAGAACCTGCATGAAGCTCCGGAAGTACCAAATTATGGTAAACGTGGTCAAGGCCCGAAATTATATGAAGGTATGATTCTGGCTATCGAGCCCATGATCAACTTTGGTAAAAAAGGAGTAGTTCAGGAACGCGATGGATGGACAATTCGAACAGTCGATCGTAAGCCTTCAGCCCATTTTGAACACACAGTAGCGGTTCGGAAGGGAAAAGCCGAGATTTTGACAACGTTTGAATACATCGAAGCAGTCACCGCAAATACAAGCCTGATGGTTGAAACACCTGAATTGATGGCAGCTTAAAAGCGAATATGGCAAAACAGAATTCAATAGAGCAGGACGGTGTGATTTTAGAGGCATTATCGAATGCAATGTTCCGGGTTGAGTTAGCGAACAAGCATGAAGTAATTGCTCACATCTCCGGTAAAATGCGGATGAATTACATCAAGATTTTACCAGGAGATCGCGTAAAGTTGGAAATGTCGCCTTATGATTTGAGTAAGGCAAGGATAGTGTACAGATACAAGTGATTTGTGAATTACGATTTCATCAGAAGTCAAGATTTGTTAAGTCGTAATTCGTAAATCGTAATTCGTAAATCAGAACATGAAAGTTAAGGCGTCTATCAAAAAGCGCAGTGAGGACTGCAAAGTGATCCGGCGGAAAGGGAAGCTGTACGTGATCAACAAAAAGAATCCCCGTTATAAACAAAGACAAGGATAAGAATGGCACGTATTGCAGGTGTTGATATTCCAGATAAGAAGCGTGGTGAAATCGCGCTGACATACATCTTCGGCATTGGTCGGAGCCGGGCAAAGAAAATTCTGACCGACGCAGGTATCAGCGTTGATAAGAAAGCTAGCGAATGGACGGATGCAGAAGCGAGTGCCGTACGTAATGCCATTTCTAACGAATATAAGGTAGAAGGGCAATTACGTTCCGAAGTCCAGTTGAGCATCAAGCGTTTGATGGACATCGGTTGCTACCGTGGTCTTCGCCACCGGAAAGGTCTGCCAGTTCGTGGTCAGCATACGAAAAACAACTCGCGTACCCGTAAAGGGAAACGTAAGACAGTTGCTAACAAGAAAAAAGTAACTAAATAATTAATCGGTCGCTCATCGTCATACGAAGCATTTGTGGTCATTTAGTCTAAATGGCAAGTAATGCAAACCGGTGACACATTGACGATTACCTACAAACAATGGCTCAGGCAAAACGCAAAGACAAAGCGAAAAAGCGGGTAGTAGTTGTTGAATCAGTTGGCCAGGTACATATCCGGGCTACGTTCAACAATATTATCATCTCGATCACCAACATGAATGGTCAGGTTATTTCCTGGGCTTCTGCTGGTAAAATGGGCTTCCGCGGCTCAAAGAAAAATACACCTTACGCTGCTCAGACTGCCGCTCAAAACTGTGCTGCAGTTGCTCACGATCTGGGTATGCGCAAAGCTGAAGTTTTCGTAAAAGGACCAGGTTCAGGACGTGAATCTGCTATCCGTACGATTCAAAACTCGGGTATCGAAGTAACGACTATCCGGGATATTACCCCGCTGCCACACAATGGATGTCGGCCGCCAAAACGTCGTCGCGTATAATACGGATGGCATGAATAGGGGCAGGTGACATTTAGTTGTATCTGTCCAATGTTTCACAATTATTCATTCATTGAAGAATGGCACGTTACGTAGGGCCAAAAGCCAAAATTTCGCGTAAGTTCGGCGAACCTGTGATGGGTCCGAGCAAAGCGCTCCAGAAGAAAAATTACGGACCGGGTATGCACGGTCGGGGCCGCAAACGGAAACAGTCTGAATATGCGCTCCAATTAACTGAAAAGCAGAAAGTTAAATACACCTATGGTATTCTGGAACGTCAGTTCCGGGCCCTTTTCCACCGCGCACAGGTTCGGGAAGGTATTACCGGTGAAAACCTGCTTAAACTTTGCGAAGCTCGATTAGATAACACGGTTTATCGTCTGGGTATCGCTTCTTCTCGTCGGGCTGCTCGTCAGCTGGTATCTCACAAACACATTGTAGTTGATGGCGAGGTAGTAAACATTCCTTCTTATTCGCTAAAACCTGGTCAGTTGATCAGTGTTCGTGAGAAGTCGAAGTCACTCGAAGCGATTACGGCAAGTGTGGCTGCTCGCAATGTAAAGCGTTACAACTGGGTTGAATGGGATGCGCAACAATTAACGGGTAAATTCATTAGCTACCCAGAGCGCGATCAGATCCCTGAAAACTTCAATGAGCAGGCCATCGTCGAATTGTATTCGAAGTAATAAATGGTTTACGGTTTTTGGCTTTTGGTTGGATAACACAGTTCAATTTCGTAATCCCACCGCAAACAATAAACCGAAAACTAATAACTTATTTAGTCTTCACGCCAAGGCAGAGAACTGCTGTTAAATACGAAAACGTATGTCAATATTAGCGTTCCAAATGCCCGACAAAGTCGTAGTGGAGAAAGCTGACGACTTTCACGGGGCGTTTGAATTCAAACCCCTTGAAAAAGGATACGGTGTAACAATCGGCAATGCGCTTCGTCGTATTTTGCTGTCATCGCTGGAAGGATACGCCATTACAAGCGTAAAATTCCCCGGTGTGTTGCACGAGTTTTCTTCGATCGAGGGCGTTGTTGAAGATGTTACCGAAATTATCCTGAACCTAAAAATGGTTCGGTTTAAGAAAATTTCGGACATGGTTGACAACAAAATTACGGTCAACATTAAGAAGCAATCAGTCCTAAAGGCTGGTGATATATCTAAATTCTCTCCATCATTCGAGGTGTTAAACCCCGAACTCGAAATCTGCCATATCGACGATACGCGGGATTTTGAGATGGAAATTTTTGTAGAGAAAGGTCGTGGTTATGTACCGGCTGATGAGCCACGGGCAAACGAGCTTCCTTTTGGACATATCCCCATCGACGCTATCTATACGCCGATTAAGAATGTAAAATACGGTGTTGATAATACTCGTGTTGAGCAGAAAACGGATTATGAGCGTCTGTTGCTTGATATCGAAACGGATGGTTCGGTTCACCCCGAAATCGCTCTGCAAGAAGCGGCTAAGATTCTAATTCAGCACTTTATGCTGTTCTCGGATCAAACCATGACGTTTGAAACGGCGAAACCAGAAGAGGAAAACGTAGTAGACGAAGAAGTACTGCACATGCGCAAACTTCTTAAAACGTCGCTTGCTGACCTCGACCTGTCAGTACGTGCTTACAACTGCTTAAAATCGGCAGATGTGCGTACGCTTGGTGATCTGGTCCGGTTAGAGATTTCGGATATGATGAAGTTCCGCAACTTCGGTAAGAAGTCGCTGACAGAGCTTGAGCAATTAGTTGCTGAGAAAAACCTGACGTTCGGTATGGATGTCGCTAAGTACAGATTAGACGAAGATTAAGATTTGTGTTGGGCATAGGACTCGGGGCATAGGGACAACCACCTAAGCCCCATTCCCCAAGCCCTGAGCCAAAATAACAATGAGACACGGTAAAAAAGATAATCACTTAGGTCGTACGCATTCGCACCGCGAAGCGATGCTGCAGAACCTGGCTTCGTCGCTAATCATGCATAAGCGCATTGAAACGACGGTTGCTAAAGCAAAGGAACTCCGCAAGTTTGTAGAGCCAATCCTGACGCGGGCAAAAGACGATACGTACCAAAATCGTCGGGTTGTGTTTCAATCGCTGCACAACAAAGAAACCATCAAAGAATTATTCGGTACGGTAGCTGACAAAATTGCCAGCCGTCCAGGTGGTTATACTCGGATTATTAAATTAGGTAATCGTTTGGGTGACAACGCCGAAACCTGCCTGATTGAATTAGTCGATTTCAACGAATTGCTGATTGCTGCTGTTGCGGAAAAAGCAGCTGCAACAACAAAAACTCGTCGGAGTCGTCGAGGTACGGGTGCTCGCCAGGCAAATGCCGCAACAACTGAAACCCCTTCTGCTGAAGTTGTTGAAGAAGCTACTCCTGCTGTTGAAGCCGAAGAAGCTCCAGCAGCTAGCGCTGAAGGTTCTGATGATCTGACCAAGATTGAAGGAATCGGTCCGAAGATCGCAGAGTTGCTCAACAACGCAGGGATTACTACCTTTGCACAGTTGGCCGATGCGCAGGACGAAACCGTTCAACAAGTATTGGTTGATGCAGGTCCTCGGTTCAATGTACACGATGCAACAACCTGGAATGAACAAGCAGCTCTGGCCCGCGATGGCAAATGGGATGAACTTGCTGAGTTACAGGATCGTTTAAAAGGTGGTAAAGAAGCAACGGAATAGTGACTAACACACATGTCATATAGAAATGGGTTAACCGTCATGGTTAGCCCTTTTTTTTAGTCTTTCAAGCCAAAACGAATAGATGAAACATACAAAGCAACCTGAAGCATTATTGGTTTTACAGGACGGAACGGTTTATCGAGGTCTGGCACTCGGTAAAATTGGTACAGCCGCAGGAGAAATCTGCTTTAACACCGGGATGACCGGCTATCAGGAAATCTACACTGACCCTTCCTATTATGGCCAGGTAATCATTAACACAACCTCACACATCGGTAATTACGGGGTTCTGAACAATGCAGAGCAAGAGTCGAATAGTGTCAAAATTCGGGGAATGGTCTGTAATTTCTTTTCAAATATCCACTCGCGCTATACAGCTGATGGCTCGTTGCAGGATTATTTTGAAAAGGCAAATATTGTCGGCATTCACGGTGTCGATACGCGGCAATTAGTGCGATATATCCGATCAAAGGGCGTGATGAATTGTATCATTTCGTCTGAGATTCTAGATCCTGCCGCGTTGCTGGTTGAATTAAATAAAGTGCCTGACATGGCCGGACTGGAGCTTTCTTCTGAGGTATCTACTAAAGAGTCCTACGAACAAGGTGATCCAGAATCTGACTTGCGAGTAGCCGTGTTGGATTTAGGTGTAAAGCGGAGCATTATTAGCAACTTCAATCAACGCGGAGTATTCTGTAAAGTATTTCCAGCTCGGACTTCACATGCTGAATTAGATGCCTGGAAACCAAACGGCTACTTTATTGCGAACGGTCCTGGCGATCCAGCTGCTATGCCGTATGCCGTTGAAACAGTTACACAGGCATTAGAAACGGACAAACCGTTATTTGGTATCTGTTTAGGTCATCAGATTCTATCCTTGGCAAGCGGAATTTCGACCTATAAAATGCATAACGGTCACCGTGGACTAAACCACCCGGTTAAAAACCTGATCACGGGCCATTGTGAGGTGACGTCGCAGAACCACGGTTTTGCGGTAAAAGCTGACGAAGTGATGGATCACGCAAACGTCGAATTGACGCATATTAACCTCAACGATAAAACTATTGAGGGGATTCGTCGGAAAGACAAACCTGCTTTTTCGGTTCAATATCACCCCGAATCATCACCAGGTCCGCACGACTCACACTATCTGTTCGATCAGTTCATACAGATGATGAAAGAATAAAACGAAAGCCTGAGTTATCTCAGGCTTTCGTTTTATTCGTCATTTTTTCGCCAAAATTCTCGGCTCCAGATTCGCTCAAATGACCAATGGCGAGAGTTTAATGCAATAGGAAGATAAGCATGCGCCTGTTTCTGCGTTTGAGCATAATACGCATCATCATCTGTCAGAATAAGCGATTCGTATGTCTCGCCAGATTTAACGGTTAAATCAGCGAATGGGAGTTCAGGACGCCAAGTCGGATGCTGAGCCGATAATTTATCTTTTAATAAAGCGCTCGACGGTAAAACCGGATGTTGATGTGGTGTTGGCTGGAATTGATTTTGTGCTACGTTAAGAGCATAGCTTAAATAGGCTTTCAGAAGTTTTGGGCCTTGATTAGCCACTTCTGAAACAGCCAATTGTTCAGGCCACAAGCTTGTAACCACATAGACACGCTCACGTGCCCGTGTAATGGCAACATTCAGGCGATTTTCTCCACCTCGCGCATTCAGGCTCCCAAATTGGGAAGAAATGCGTCCACGTTCGTCGGGCGCATATCCTATTGAGAAAATAATGATGTCGCGTTCGTCGCCTTGCACGTTTTCGATATTTTTGACAAATAAGCCATTGGGTAATTTGACCGTATCGTCTTCTGGCCGTAGGTTTTCAGCGATACTACTTTCCAGCATATCCTGAATTAATTGCTGCTGCGGGTAGTTGAATGTAACGATACCAATCGAATGGCCCGGCATTTCAGTCGACAATTGATCGAGAAGCTCCAGAATGGCTTCAGCCTCCGCGGTATTGGTATTCTGACGCCAAGTACCTTTTACGTTTAAATAACGAATAGCCGGTTCGTGTCGATTGATGTCGTCAAAATGTGGAAGCAGCGACAGTTTACCCTCATAGAAATACTCGTTGGAGAATGTAATCAAATCGAGCGAATGACTGCGATAGTGTTCGGTCAACGACAATTGAGGCAATTGCTGCGAGGCCAGTTCAAGTAGCGACTCTACTTCCAGGGCTATTGGCGTTTCTTCTTCCTGATCTGAATCATCCATACGCGTTCGATACAGATCACTCGGACGAAGTTGTTGATTATCGCCCGTTACGACAACTTGTTTACCTCGAGCCATTGCAGGAACTCCATTTTCTGCAAAGCACTGCGAAGCCTCATCAAAAATGACCAGATCAAATAAATCATCGCGCAGTGGAAACATAGCCGACACAGATTCGGGCGAAGCTAACCAACAGGGAACTAGCTTAAATACCTCATCTGCAAATGATTCCATCAACTTCCGAACTGGCCAGATATTTCGCTTCTTTGTCGTTTGATGTAGCAAATCCCGATACGTTACGACATTATTTAGTCGATTCAGCAGAAGGTTTCGGTATGTCTGTTCGCGCAGTTTAACTAATAGAATATCGCGACTAAGCGTTTGCTTCCGGCTAACACTCTCTTGTAACGTCTGTTCCCACTGCCCCATTTTCAAGGACGAAACACTACGCAGTTGCGGGTAAATGTTTTCGATATGATCAAGCCAGGCTTGCCGTAGACTCGTTTGAAATACGGCTACCCATGTTGCTGAATCACGATCCTTAAGTCGATCAATAACGACTTTTTCATCTTCCGAAAAACCTTCGTGTAATCGATCTGACTCAATCATCAAATCAAAATCTCTACGGAGAATACGTCGAAATTCATTGGCTGCGGCATCGTTGTTCCAGCTTTTTGTAAGTTGATTGGCTGTTAAATACGTCAGGCTGAAATCTTGTTGCTGCGACACGGAAGCTGCCAGCGTCAGGATTGATTTTATCGTTTCAGTAAATTGCTGGTGCGTTTTCCAGGCAGATTCGGGCAGGTCTTGCAGAGATTCGAGCGAACCCAATCTTTCTATAAAATGCTGCGCCCGACGTAATAATTGTAAGCTAGCCGGGGCTTCTATAATCGATAATTCTGCCAGCAATGGGGTAGCCTCATAACGTATAGCTTCCAGTCGGATTCGCTTATCGACTTGTTGAGCTAATTTTTGTAAATCGGTTTCCGATAGTGTTAATCCGTTTGCCGAAACTACGGTTTGCAATTGGCTTTTTCCGGCGTTGGTTAGTTGCCACCAGTTCCAACTTATCCATGATGCTCGGGCAACTAACGCATCCGCTAACAGTGCTTTAAATTCGCGCAAGTCGGTTGTGGATAATGATTGCTCAGGGCCGGGAGTAGCTAGTGTCTCATTCCAAGCACTAGCTAATTGATCAAATCTTGCTTCGTCGATTGTTAATGCTGGATGGCTGGGAGATGCTCGCAACTGTTGAATTACATCCCAAAGAACTGTAGCATCCTGTACTTCAAGTAATGTGAGAAGCGCCGTTAAATCCCAGTCATGAGATTGCCAATCAGTTAGTTGGCTAAGCGAGAGAGTATGGCCTAATAGCTGTATCGTTTGCTCATTCGCCTGATTACGAAGGCCTTGCCATTGTACAATTGTTTGGTCTGCTTTCCCTAAATCAGCATTAGTAAATGAAGCAAAACTCACACGCTCGGCCCATATATGATCACGGCCTAATCGCTGTTGGTAAGCCGCGAAATCCGTAAGCTGTCGAATAAAGTTATCCACATTATCGAAGTGAAACTGTGGATAACTATCATTCATGTGGATATTATCGATAGACGGATCGATAGTCAGGTAAAGCTCTTTCGCTGAAACGCCACAAATACTAGTATCAAAAAGTGCGTCTTTAAACCCCTGTAACTCAGTAACCGTCTCATCAATTCGACGGCTTTCTACATCGAAATCACGCTCTAACAAGACTGCATTCAGACTATTATTTTGCTGCCGATACGTATCGACCTGATTGATCTGACTCGCAATCTGAGTATATAATGATCGGCGGTCGTCTTGAAAATCGTGAATTAAGGCCAGAAACGGACCCATTCCCACCTTTTCCAAACGTTCCTGTACCACATCAAGCGCAGCCCGTTTCTGGCAAACCAGCAATACCCGTTTTCCAGATGCAGCCGCATCAGCCATAAGATTCGCAATCAATTGTGATTTACCCGTACCAGGCGGCCCCTGTACCACCAACGACTGGCCAGCCTTCACCGCCCGCACAGCCGCTTCCTGCGACGCATCCATAGGCAACGGCGTGTGGATAGATTTTTCGGGTAAAGGGCGGAGAGCAGAGGGCATTAGGTTTTGGGCAGAGAGCTTTGGACCAGTTGAGGCAAATAAGTCTTGATCCTCTAGTTCACTAAATTCGGTATCTTGCTCCATTCCCTCTGCCCTCTGCCCTTTTTCCTCTGCCTGAGCTATTAGCTTATCATAATCAGGAACCAGAAATGAACCGGCTTGCGGGAAGATGCCTAATACGGCCTCTGGATATAATTTCAACTCACCAGTGCGTTCGAGTTGGGCGAGATCTTTGGTTGTTTGCTTATTAAAAAAGAGAAGCTTGTCGCCGAATAAATCCTGATTGAAATTGAGCTCAAGCGGTGTCGTT
The DNA here is from genome assembly GCF_054776975.1 of Spirosoma harenae. Taxonomy (NCBI): domain Bacteria; kingdom Pseudomonadati; phylum Bacteroidota; class Cytophagia; order Cytophagales; family Cytophagaceae; genus Spirosoma; species Spirosoma harenae. The sequence continues at coordinate 167,489 of NZ_BAAHBD010000054.1, forward strand.
TTTAGCCATTCGTAAAGTTGTGTGCGGAATACGAGCGGATCACGGTCGAATTCATCCATCGTTTTTTCAACGACTTCATCGGGCAATTTTACCTGATTAAATTGACCGTACGCTAGCGCTAGCGTTGGATTTAAAAACGCTAATTCATCTCCTCTACGCGAAATTTTCCAGAATTTACCTTGTTGCTCAATCTGTACCGGAAAAAACAGCAACGGCCCATGAACAACCGTTTCATCCAGAAATTTGCCTTTTACAAACGGCCAGCCGACATATAAATCCTCCGTACCGCGCTCATCTTCAATAAATCGGGCTGTGCGATCAATACGCCGGAGTTTTCGGCTGACTTCGTTGCTGCGCTCCTGTCGAGGATCAATTACTTCACATAGTGGAATCGATTGCTTACGCGCAATCAAGTCAGAAATAATACTGAACGATGGCTTATTCAGCAAGAAATCGGTTTCGTGCAGATCTAGAAATTGGCTGGCAGGCAAATTCGTCAGCAATAACGATCGATTCCGGCTGCTAAGATTGGTTAATCGACGACGATACGTGCGTAGGACGTTTACAGATAACATGGGTGGAATCTACGATTCTATACCCAATAAAACGAAATCGCCCGGTGCAATCTTACTTATGTACTATGTGCTTAGCTATTGAACTTTCGAAACAGCGTCTACTTCCTTATCAAACTTTTTGCGAATAGTTTTTGAAGAACGAGGAACCGCTTTTTTTGATTTTTTCTTCCGTCGCCCCCACCAAATAATAAACCCAGTTACGGGTAAACTGGCGCAAACGAGGCTGGCAAAAAAAGCCAAAATTTTTCCGGGTAAACTCAATATCGCTCCTGTATGAATGTCGTAGTTCATTCGGCGGAGTTTATCACCGAAATTGGCTTTCGCATACGTACCAGCGTAAGGCCCATCGCCAGGGATTTCCTTCAACGTATTCTGATCAAAGGTGTAATAATCAAGTTTATGATATGTGCCGGGTATATAGTTTATGTATGCAAAAAAAGATTCAGAAGCCTTTTCAGGGCATGAGATATAAATGCCTGCTGTTTGTGGCTTGTTCACGGATAGCTTCTGCCAAACTACATCAATTGGATGCGTAAAACGCCGAGCAACTGTTGTATCTGACAAAGGAATTTGAAATTCAGGCGCTGTTTTCCCACCTGTGGTTACCCAGTAAACCGAATTCGCAAACCATTGAACGCCAAATATCATACCCGTCAAAGCCAGAATCAGGGCAAAAACTAAGGCGTAAAAACCAGGGACGTTATGCAGATCGTAGTTCACGCGACGCCATTGAGCTTTCCACTTAACCTTAAAACTCTTATCTCGATTGGCTTTTTTGAGATTTTTGGGCCACCAAAGTACAAGCCCGGTAATGAGCATGACGGTAAATACTAATGTACCATACGCTACCACCGGCTGACCGATTGATTCAGGGAGCCACAAGTAATAATGCCCGTGCAGAATGAAGTGAAAAAAGTCGGTTTCCTCGTCCTTTACATGCAGAATTTTTCCCGAATAGGGATTCATATAGACCTGATAGTAATAATCAGGAGCGGCACCGTAGAATGCGACAATCGCACTCCGTCCTGGATCGCCGTAGGTAACTGATTTCGCAGGTTTCCCTTTTATTTCTTTCTCGGCAATAGCCTGTAATTGAGAAGGCGGAAGTAGAGGTCTGCGCTCGGCTTCCGTAAATTGATAAGGACGCAGTAGAATTTTAATTTCCTGCTCAAAGGCTAAAACACAGCCTGTAATTGCTACGACAAACACCAATAGCCCGGACATCAGTCCGAGCCATAAGTGTAGTTTACCAATCAGTTTTTTTACCATCATTATCAAGCTAGAAACTATAGCCTAAACTTAATCGGAAATTACGCGGAGCTTCATTCTGCCAGTAATAGGCTTTACTCCAGGCATAATACGCACCTGAATAGATATAGGCGTCGAATAAATTATTTACGTTCAGCGCTATGTTAAAGCGATCACCCTGCCACGAAATGGCCCCGTCGGCCCGGAAAGCATTCGGCAAGGTTGGGTTTTTATCAACGGCGTCAGAGAACCAGCCAAATCGGTCAAGCTGCCACTGATAGCCTAGCGAAAATCCTAAGCCTTGTACAGCACCCTGACGAATGCGGTATGATAACCAGGCATTTGTTACATGTTTGCTGAAACCTGGAACGGGTAAACCTACATTCTCCGATTTCGTGTCTTTGGTAATTTTCGAATCCGTGTAAGCGTAGTTGGCTGTCATGTTCAAGCCAGGAAGCAGTTCGCCACGCAAATCCACTTCAACACCGCTCGTTTGGGTTTGCCCTAATTGAATAGAAAAATTCGGGTTCGTTGGGTCAGTAGTTAGTACGTTATTTTTCGTGATTTGGTAAGCCGAAATGGTTGTATTCCAGCGACCATTAGCCCAATCTTTTTTCAGACCGATTTCGGTATTGTTACCCGTTATCGGCTTAAACGCATTGCCCAGTCGGTCAGCGCCAGCCTGCGGTACGAAGGCTTGGTCGTAAAGGGCATAGACCGACGTCTGTTTGTTCAGCGAAACACTTGCACCTACACGAGGAGTAAACTTAGTTTCGTCGGTACCTGAGCCATACTGACTATCACGCGTTGACGTAACACGGCCCGCTAATGTTAATCGGAGCCGATCCTGCCAGAAGCGAAGCTCGTCCTGAACGTAAATGCCGCTATACGACTGACTTTGTACATTCGAACCAGCCCGATTACGCAAACTTGCCGAACGGTCGAATTTAGGTAGCAGGTTCGTAGGGAGGTAATAATTCGGATTGTAGCCATTAAAGACATAGTCCTTGTCATAAAGCGGGAAACTCTGCCCCCAATCAGCTACATAATTTTTGGTACCTAAATCCAGACCAGCCAGAATTCGGTGCGTTACTGAACCTGTCGTTGCATCGCCGTTCACGAACACCTGGGCAAATTTCCCTTCTGTATCCGCATCCCAGATACCGATGTTTCGGTAAATATCGCCGTTCGCTTTTGCCGAATCGGCCCACATCGAACTACCTACTTGTGTCGCGTTGAAATAAGCGAGCTGTCCAGTCAGTTTCCAGTTCGATGACAGTTGATGTTCCAGAATCAGGAAAGAACTATGGTCATGAATGGTTGTCGGGTCGAGATTGGCCGATGATAGAGATATATTGCGTGGGAAAGCAGCAAAGCTTGTCCCAAACACATAAGCCGAACCCATAACCGACATCTGCGAATATTGATACGTATATTCAGCCGTGATCGACGTTTTATCGCTCAGTTTATATTTCAGAACCGGAGCAATAGTATACCGATTGTTATATTCGAAATCGCGGAACGAGCCTTTCGATTGACCCATTACATTCAGACGATATAATAAACTACCATCCTGATTCAGTTTTCCATCCAGATCTAACGTAGCGCGGTATGTATCAAAGCTACCCGTTGTTAGGTTGAAAGCGCCTTTTGTAATACCCGTCGGTTTTTTGGTAACTACGTTGTAAAAACCACTCGGTTCGCCATTCGCCATCATGAAGCTAGCTGGCCCTTTCACAAACTCAATCCGCTCTACCATCGACATATCTTCCGATAACGGCCCCCAGGTCGATTGAACGTTCATGCCATTACGAAACGGTGCTACACGTGATCCACGCATATTCAGACGTGCGTAGTTATCCCAGTGTTCCTGCCGTGTTACACCACTTACGTTACGCGAAACGCCTTCCAGCATGTCAAAAATCTGCTGATCAGCAATCAATTGACGGTTAATTACCTGAACATTCTGCGGCAGTTCAATCAGCGGAGTTTTCACGCGTAGGCTGTAGGAAGGCACATCAGTCTTATAGGAGTTTTTCCCTTCAACCGTAACTTCTTCCAGTGCCTGAGTAGTTTCAGCTAATGTCAAATCGGTCAGACGTGTAGTTTCACCAGCCGCTACGTTAACCGTTTGGCGAAGGCGGATATGTCCAATACGACTGATAATAATTGTTTGCGCTCCAACAGGAACATTATTCAGCGTGAATTCGCCCTGATCATTGGTAACAGCTCCCAAACGGCTATTGGGTAGGCGGACGGTTGCCTGAGGCAACGCTTGTGCGTCAGAGGCAACGATACGTCCGGAAATTGCTCCGGTTGACTGTGCTCGAATCACAGTACTTATAAAAAAGCTTCCCAAAAATAGGATGGCTGACAAGTAGTCTGAAAAGGTAAATTTTCGTACGTGCATTATTATTTAGACTAATTCTAATAACAAAGGTAGAATGTAGATGATATATGCTATCTTTATCCATTAAAAATTTATGCAAATACTTCGTATAGTTAAAAAATAAGCCTCTAGCGACATCACTAAAGGCTTATTAGGTATAACTTCAATAAAATTATATCGTCTCTTCCTTTTTTTCAGGGATGATCCAAGACGCTAACACGCTTATTGCCAGGATGGCAACAATAATGTAAAGTGAATAAACGGGTTTAAAACCATACTCCGCTAGCCAATGTTCAGTTAGCATTTTCACGCCAATAAAGGTCAAAAGCACAGCTAGGCCAACTTTCAGGAAGCGGAATTTTCCCATTATACTCGATAGAAAGAAGAACATCGAACGCAAACCCATAATGGCAAATACGTTCGAGAAAAAGACGATATAAGGATCTTTCGTTATGGAAAAAATAGCCGGAATAGAGTCGACCGCAAAAACAAGATCAGTGAATGCTACGACGATAACGATAATAAACAGGGGCGTAACAAATAGTTTATTATCCGATTTTCGACGGACGAAGAAATTATCAGTTACGTTACGTTGATAAATATTGAGGTATTTGCTGGCAAATCGTACGACAGGGTGCTTAGCCGGTTCAATTTTCTCGTCTTCTTCTTTCTGGAAAAAGAGTTGGAATCCAGTATACACCAGGAACAAACCGAATAGATATAGAATCCATTCAAAGCGCTGAATCAACGCTGAACCGACAAAGATGAAGATAAAGCGAAGTATGATGGCACCTAAAATGCCCCACACCAACACCTTCTTATAATAGCGCTCTTTTACACCAAACGAACTGAAAATCAGGATAAAAACAAATATATTGTCGGCAGATAATGAATACTCAACTAAGTAGCCTGTAATATATTCCAGCGCCATGTTATCCTGGAATTTTGCTAAACTGGCCGCAAAATTGTTAGGAATCAGGTCGACATGTTCAGCATAGCGCTTACTTACCTCCTGAAGTCGAGCAAATGTGTCGATGCCATGGACTAAGTAACCGAAGTTTTTAAGAAAGAAATAGAATATAACTGATAAGGCAACCCAAATGGCGCTCCAAATGGCAGCCTCTTTAAATTCGACAACGTGACTCTGGCGTTTTGAAAATACGCCCAGATCCATTGCCATGATTAAAAGAACAAAAGCGGCAAACGCAAGGAAAAATACAGTTTCGCTGGAAAACATAAGTGAAAAATAGGCAGGCAAATAACGTCCTGATTCAGAAGTACTATCACATAAACAACAAATCTACACTCAATATGGCTAAGGAACGGGTACTACTTAGCAAAATTATTGGTAGAGTAATATTCACCTCTTAATTTTGCCCCCATGTTCAATAACAAAAAAGTAGTTGTGGTGATGCCAGCCTACCGGGCAGCACTGACTCTGGAGCGTACTTACCGCGAAATCCCTCTCGACTTAGTTGATGACGTTATCTTAGTTGATGATGCCAGCCCCGACAACACTGTTGAGGTTGCCCGCAATCTGGGAATTCGGCATGTCATTCGCCACGACAAGAATAAGGGCTATGGAGGCAATCAAAAAACCTGCTATGCGAAGGCGATTGAGTTAGGTGCCGACATTGTCATAATGGTTCACCCTGATTATCAGTATACTCCGTTGCTTATTCCGGCTATGGCCAGCATTATTGGTAATGACCTCTACCCTGTGGTCTTTGCTTCCCGAATTTTAGGAAAAGGGGCGCTAAAGGGAGGGATGCCAATGTATAAGTATATTGCCAACCGTTTTCTAACGTTTTCGCAAAACCTGTTGATGAATCAGAAATTATCGGAATATCATACAGGATATCGAGCCTTTTCGGGCGAAGTACTTCGAAGTCTGAATTTTACCCACAATTCCGACGATTTTATTTTCGATAACGAAATGATCGCCCAGATTTTCTATAAGGGCTACGAAATCGGCGAAGTAACCTGCCCCACCAAGTACTTTGATGAAGCTTCTTCGATCAACTTCCGACGTAGCTCTATCTATGGGTTGGGCGTTCTTAGAACTTCTTTGCTTTATTTCTTTACAAAACTTGGAATTGCTAACTGGAAAGTCCTTAAGTAACCTACAGTTAATAAAGTACTTTTGAGGTATATTTTACAGAGCCTGTTCGTTGAGTTAGCTAACTCAACGAACAGGCTCTGTTGATTAAGGCACTAAAATCACAAGTTGTTGGGTCTTTCTTGAATTAATAGCCTACTAATAGTATCAATAAAGCTGATCGTTGTTCCTGATAAGCGTTTCTGATTAATTCACGAACTTATATTAATTGGTTATCTATCAACATTAAAAAGATTTTATACTATTATTAATTATATATTTCATTAAAAATATGTATTTTGTTTCTATATTATATAGATAGAAAGGATTATTTAAGGGATTATTTCTAATAGAAATTTATTATAAATATCCATATAATGGTTTTTAGGTGATTTCAGACGTAAAATAGGTGATTTCAGACATTTTTACTATCAAATATCTTGCGCAGGTTCGCTCGTAGATATACATTTAGGCAATACATATACATTTAAAACGAAAAATTCTCCATTTGTTTGATAACTAAATGAAGAGTTTAATACTGTTTATAGGGTTATAGTAAATAGTATTTTTACTATAAAACCTTCAATAAGTGTAGCCAGCTAATTTAATAAATTGTACAGCAACATATGGAAACTAAATTTAAAACGGGTGACCTCGTTCAACTTAAATCTGGAGGTCCTATTATGACGATTAATAAATTTATGCATCCCCCTTTAGCAAAAGGCCAATTCGAAAACTTAGAATGTGTATGGTTCGATGCGACAAGCGCAGGGCCTCATTTTGCGCATTTCGCCGAATCTACTTTGGTTCTTGCTCAAATAGATTTCACCGAAGAAGCCTCCGCTAACCATTATTTACAATCGTTATCAGGAGATCCATCCTAATTAAACCATTTATGCATTGCTTCATTCCATTATTTAACAAATACTATCGGAATGAAGCAATAAGAGAACATACCTTGTAAGGACACCCTGATAGGAAAATAGAAGACTGTATTGTCGTAGGGGATTACATAAGCCGTGGAATGGCTATGCTAGGGCTACTGCCAGCAAGTTGAATTTCGTTTGTGCCTCTTTATTCAATTTGTTTAATCGCAAGGTATGGTTCTCCAATTTTTTAATGTTCCATACTGATCTAGATTGTTCGCTTTCTTCAATCTGATCCATTTCTTCGAGTAATTGCTTTAGGGCCAATTCCATCCTGATCTGAAGAGCCAATAACTGTTTATTTGAGCATTGGCCCAAATCAGTACTGCTTTCCAGATAGGAAATACTTCGATTCTGTCTCTTTGTAATACAGGTGGATAACTGATTGTAATTCAGTCGTAAACTGGTTATAGCGTTCAACCATGCGTTGAGCACAGGTTCAGGGCAGACTGTGTCTAATGAATCCGAATAGGGCATTATTGAGGTAAATTACATTTAATGGGTTTGTTTAATTTTAGACATTAAAAGAATGATTAAGTCAAGTTTAGATTTGTTTAATTCTATTTATTGTGAGAATATTTACTATTTGGTAGGTGTACATACGGAATAATTACCGTTCTATCTGTTCTTGAAAGTTTAACTGATTTTATAAACTGTCAATCAACAGAATTAACCTAAACTCGGTACTTCCTTCAAAATTATCGTCTTCAAATAATGCCGTAAGCGAGGACGCGTACTTATTTGCTGTATCCTTGACCTTTACACCGAGTTGTTTTCCGGTCAAGCGGTCTCGAGCAGAAAATTTATAGTAACCCAATGGTATATCCTTCAGGTCTGAACTTGCTTCGTCTAAGGATAGGGTTATTTTCTTCCCTACGCTGCCATCGACAAGTGGACCAACAGGTTCCAGTATAATGTCGACTTGATGAGTTACTACCCGGTCTGGATGGGCATGTACTTCCAGAGTCGCACCTAGGGGAGTAGCATAAGCATCATCATCAGGGCTTCGTGGGCCAGTCAGGCGAAAAACAAAATCCCGAATGGCACCCGTATAGGCTGAAAACACCTTGGTATCTAACTGATAAAGCGCCATTTTAACTTGTTTGCTTTGGTACTTCACGGTTAATACACCACTGACGCTATAAGATCCTGCAGCAACGCCAGTGGGCACATTAAATCGATAATAACCCATAGCATCGGTATATCCGATAGACACTTTGTTGTAATAATCGGTACTACTGGCAGTAATAACCGCGTTACTGATGGGACGGCCTGCTTCATCAACCACACGCCCTTTTACGACTCCACTTTCAATGTCGGAAGAAGCTGAGGGAGTGGATTCAAGGCCGGGCTTATTACAGGCGCAGAGCGTTAACAAAGTAGTTAAATAGAGAAGAAATACTTTTTTCATACTATTGGTTTGATAAGGTTAACTATTTGGTTTAGAATGTACTGGATTAACAAACCAAAAGTCTCTTATAAATGCGTCCAGTCACAGATAACCCTGAACCAATTGTCAGAAACAACGAATGGGTTGAGTAGGTTACTGATTAAACTGTGGCAGGATTAACGCTACTAACAGTCTTGTTTTTCATTCATGACCCAATTCAACGTGCATGACCTATGATGCCGATGTCCTGATTATTGGTGGCGGCCTGGCTGGCTTAACGGCCAGTATTCATCTCGCACAGCAAAATTTACGGGTCATGCTAATCGAAAAGCACGAGTATCCGCATCATAAGGTTTGTGGAGAATATATATCGAATGAGGTTTTCCCCTACCTTGAGCAACTAGGTATTCACATTGATGAAGTAGGGCCCGCCCGAATCCACCATTTTTTACTGAGTACGGTTACTGGCGAAACAATTGAGAGTGATTTACCGCTGGGCGGTTTTGCCATTAGCCGATATACATTTGATAATCATCTGGCGAAGAAAGGGATTCAGTGTGGTGTCAATCTGGTGAAAGATGAAGTGAAAAGTATTCTTTTTCAGGATGATGGCTTTACAATAACTACATCGGAAGGAAAAACATATACGTCGAAACTGGTGATTGGTGCATACGGAAAACGGTCTATTTTGGATAAACAATTAAATCGTCCGTTTATTCAGCATGAGTCGCCCTGGTTGGGGGTTAAAGCACATTATAAAGCCGCATTTCCAAGTGGGTTGGTATCGCTTCATAATTTCGAGGGTGGTTACTGCGGCTTATGCCAGGTGGAAGATGGGATCGTCAATGCCTGTTACCTGGCCAATTATGAAAGCTTTAAGCAATACAAAAATATCGATGCGTTTCAGCAGGCGGTACTTCGTCAGAATCCAATTTTAGATCGTTTTTTCTCGGATGCAGAACCGCTCTTTGATAAACCACTGGTTATTAGTCAGATTTCATTTGCGCAGAAACAACCCATTGAGAATCATGTACTAATGTGTGGCGATACGGCCGGTTTGATTCATCCGTTATGTGGTAACGGCATGGCAATGGCGATTCACAGTGCCAAAATATTGTCGGAGCTAATTTTAGCTTACTATCACTCGGGAAATCTCGATAGGAAGTCTCTGGAAAAAAACTATACATTAGCCTGGAATAAGGAATTTAACCGTAGATTGATGGCAGGTAGAATCTTACAATCGATTTTGCAATCTCCACTGGCAACGTCGGTTCTGTTAAAAGGCTTACAACTGACTCCTGGCATTTTACCGCTTATTATCAAACAGACTCACGGAAAACCGTTGCTAATGGAAGAGTAATCATTTTTATTTCCTGAATCAATGCCATTAGATACGACTCAACGTACTACACAAGAAGAAGCACTTGACGATTTCGATCTGGCTGGATCGGATTTACGCGATGCGCTTGATAAAATTGCCACAATCAACCAATGGTTAGGCGGCAATCGGATTACCTTGAATGGCATCGATAGCCTGATCCGAAATTACCCAAAAGAAAAAACGATCTCCGTTATTGATATTGGTTGTGGTAATGGCGACATGTGCCGGGCCATTGCCGATTTTGCTAAACAAAAAGGCCGTTCGATCACCGTTTTAGGAATTGATGCCAACAGAGATACCATTGATCATGCAAAGGCTTGCTCAAAAGCGTATCCGACTGTTTCTTACGCCGTTATGAATGTATTCGATAAGGAGTTTGCCGGGGTGGAATACGATATTGCCGTGTGCACACTGACTCTGCATCATTTTCCCGATCAGGAAATACGCTCCTTAATGAGTTTACTGGTAAACAAAGCCAAACGGGGCATCGTTATTAATGATTTGCATCGCAGCGCGTTGGCTTATCGATTGTTCCAGCTCATTTGCTTTGTTTTCCGTCTAAGCGATCTTTCCAGAGAAGATGGATTGATTTCTATTTTACGCGGTTTTAAAAAAGATGATCTGGTAGGTTTTTCAGAACTCTTACAGGTAAAAAACTATCGTATTCGATGGAAATGGGCCTTTCGCTATCAATGGATAATAAAAACGAATTACGATTGATTATATAACCGCCTGAAAAACAATTCGTAAATCGCCCTTTGTACTTCCTCTTTATGTCTGTAAGAATTACATCAGTAGCAAAAGCATTACCATCGAATTGGCGAGATACAGCGGATATTTTACCGTTTCTGGATACCTGGCTGGCTGGTCAGGATACGCGATTCCAGCGAAAAGTGAAGAAGATCTTTGAAAATGCGGCTGTCGACAGGCGATATTCCATTATGGGGCCGACGGAAGTGTTTTCGAAAACCTCATTTGAAGAAAAAAATGCGCTGTACATGCGCGAATCCATCAAACTGGCAGAAACGGCTTTGTCGAATGCGTTAGCGAAAACAAACTGGAATGTTACGGATATTGATTTCCTGATTACAGTTAGCTGTACCGGCATTATGATTCCTTCGCTAGACGCTTATTTAATTAATAGTCTGCAAATGAAGCAGAATGTGGTTCGGCTTCCGGTTACTGAAATGGGATGTGTCGCTGGTATATCGGGTATTATTTACGCGAAGAATTTTCTAAAAGCGAATCCGGGAAAACGGGCGGCTCTGTTGGCTGTTGAATCGCCAACAGCTACCTTTCAGCTAGATGATTTTTCGATGGCGAATATTGTCAGTGCCGCTATTTTTGGCGATGGGGCTGCCTGTGTACTATTATCTTCTCACGAAGACGATGCTGGCCCCGAAATTTTAGCCGAAGAAATGTATCATTTTTATGACGCTACGCACCTGATGGGCTTTGATCTTACTAATACAGGCTTACAAATGGTGCTGGATAAATCGGTTACGGACACCATTGCCGCCCATTTTCCTGCTATTATTTATCCGTTTTTAGAGAAGAATCAGCTGACGATCGAACAGATTTCGCACCTTATTTTTCACCCTGGCGGCCGCAAAATTGTCGAAGTTATTCAGGAGCTTTTCGGGCAACTGGGCAAAACAATTGATGATACGAAAGAGGTTTTACGGCTGTACGGGAATATGTCGAGTGCTACGGTTCTTTATGTACTCGAGCGATTTATGGAAAAACAACCCGACAAAGATTCGTATGGACTTATGCTCAGTTTTGGGCCAGGATTTTCAGCTCAGCGGGTTTTACTACAATGGTAACTGAATTTGGCTCGCAACAGTATTGGGCAATTATTCTGGGCGGCAGCAAAGGACTAGGGTTAGCAACGGCCCATAAACTGGCACAGCATGGTATGAATCTGTGTATTGTACACCGCACCAGAAAAGCTGATCTGGTCGAGTTCGCCAATGAATGCGATCGAATGGAAGCAGAAGGCGTTTTGGTTAAATCGTACAACATGGATGCGACCAATTCTGAAAAACGAAATTTGGTCATTGCCGATTTAGCCGAGCAGGTAGGGGAGAAGGGGAAAATTCGTGCTTTGATTCACAGTATAGCCAAAGGGAATTTGAAACCTATGCTTGCAGACAACCAGCCTGATCTTCAGCATGACGATTTTCAATTAACTATTGACGCAATGGCAATCAGTTTATACGATTGGGCGAAGGCCTTGTTGATGTCCTCTCTGTTTGCTGCCGATGCGCGTATCATCAGCTTTACGAGCGAAGGAAGCACCCGAGCCTGGAAAAATTATGCCGCTGTTTCTGCGGCCAAAGCTGCGTTGGAAGCGATTTCAAGAAGTATTGCCTTGGAAATGGCTCCTTCGGGAATTCGGGCCAATTGCATCATGGCGGGCGTTACGGACACGGAGTCGCTGCGTATGATTCCAGATTATAATGCCTTGCTGAACCATAGTCAACAACGGAACCCCTTTTCCCGCCTAACACAGGCAACCGATGTAGCGAATGTTGCGTATTTATTGTGCAAAGATGAAGCCGCCTGGATTAATGGTACGGTTATTCCAGTAACGGGTGGTGAACACCTTCAATAACGAAATCGATTGCAAGACTTCAACTATATCCTCGCTCGACTTCCTTATAGCAAACCGTTTCTGTTTGTCGATCAATTGCATTCGATTGATGAAAATGGTGTGGAAGGTAGCTACACATTTCCAGAAGATTCGGCTTTTTATAACGGTCATTTTGCTGACAAACCCGTAACGCCCGGCGTTATTCTGACCGAAGTAATGGCTCAGATTGGCGTTGTTTGCTTAGGCATTTTTCTGATGGCCGATGCGTCCGTCAATGAGTTTGATATTGCATTAACGTCTACGCAAGTTGATTTTTTTCGTCCCGTTTTCCCTACCGAAACCGTCACGGTTCGATCCACAAGAGACTATTTTCGATTTTATAAGTTGAAGTGTAAGGTTGAAATGCTGAACAGTTCGGGCGAACTGGTTTGCCGAGGCACTATTTCGGGAATGATGAAACCCAAAAATCATGCGTAATCGAGTAATTATTACGGGCCTGGGTGTTGTAGCACCGAATGCGGTGGGTGTGCCTTTATTTTTAGAAGCCATCAAAGCTGGGCAGAGCGGTATTGCGTTTCATCAGGAATTAGCCGATCTGAAATTTTCCTGTCAGGTTGGCGGTATTCCTCCCGTCACCGAAGCGCATAAAACTCAATATTTCAGTGAATTACAATTGCATCAGTTAAACAGCAGTGGTATCATTTACGGCGTAATTGCCGGGATGGAGGCCTGGCAACACGCTGGTCTTCCTATTGCCACTGATGAACCTGACTGGGATAGTGGAATTGTATTTGGAACGGGAATTTTAGGCATTGATAAGATTCGGGAAGCGATCTATAAAGTTGATCAGGGGCAGGTTCGTCGATTGGGCAGTACGGCCGTTGTTCAAACCATGACGAGCGGAGTTAGCGCTTATTTAGCAGGTATGCTAGGATGTGGTAATCAGATTACAGCGAATTCATCGGCTTGCGCTACAGGTACCGAAGCGCTTCTGATAGCGTATGAACGGATCGCTGCCGGAAATGCTCGTATAATGCTGGCCGGTGGTTGTAACGATCACGGCCCTTACGTATGGGGGGGCTTCGATGCCATGCGGGTACTTCCATATCAATACAATCAATCTCCCGAACGAGCATCCAGACCAATGAGCGTCAGTGCCAGCGGTTTTGTTCCAGCCAGTGGGGCCGGTGCTTTGGTACTTGAATCGTTGGAAAGTGCGCTGGAACGAAAGGCGACTATTTATGCCGAAGTGTTAGGAGGCCACGTAAATTCAGGAGGGCAGCGGGGAGGGGGTACGATGACGGCGCCGAACCCGACTGCTGTAGCCCGATGTATTCAAAGAGCTATCGAACAAGCTGGTATTGATGCAACTGATGTCGACGTGATTGATGGACATTTAACCGCTACCATCAAAGATCCTGCTGAAGTAGCTGCCTGGTGCGAAGCTTTAGGTCGGAAAGGGGAGGATTTTCCCTACATTAATTCGTTGAAATCGATGGTAGGGCATTGTTTGAGCGCGGCTGGAAGTGTGGAGAGTGTGGCTGCTGTATTGGAACTATACAATGGATTTATTTACCCCTCCATTAATTCCGAAGATCCGCATCCTGATATTCTGTCTCTGATCGATTCGGCTAAAATTCCGCAGCAACTGATTCAGAAAAACATTCGGGCGATTGCTAAGGCTAATTTTGGTTTTGGTGATGTGAATGCCTGTGTCATTTTAAGGAAATTTCAACCCTAACGACTCTATGCAAACGAACGAAGAATTAATTGCGACGCTAAAAAAAATTGTAAAGCCCTACGTACAGGATGAAACGGCATTCGAGCACCTAACCGAAGGAACAGACTTTATCAAAGATCTGAAAATCAATTCGGCTAATCTGGTTGATATCGCTTTGGATGTCGAAGAAGCGTACAACATTGAGATTGATAATGAGTCGATGGAAAAGATGCTGACGGTAGAGGCTGCCATCACCATTATTCAGCAAAAACTGGCAGAAAAATGATCGGCAATGACATTGTTGATCTGGCTCAGGCAAAACAGGAGAGTAACTGGCAGCGAAAGGGATTTCTGGCTAAACTGTTTACTGACGAAGAGCAACAGTATATTCATACATCGCCCAATCCAGAACGTATGGTCTGGACACTTTGGAGTATGAAAGAAAGTGTCTATAAAGCAATTCTTCGCGAAACTGGAGAACGTGTGTTTGCACCAAAAAAAATACCTTGTCAGCTTACTTCATGGATTGAAAAATCAGCCGAAAGTATTGTCTTTCACGAAAAAACGTATCGAGTAAAAACAAGCGTTACTCAGGATTATATTGCCAGCATTGCTTTGCTAACAGATGGCTCTTCCACTGTCGAATCAGCTGTTTTTTCGCTTACCGATACTGCCTATACGACGCAATCGTCGATGGTTAGAACAAGAATTGTACAGCATTGTGCAGAGTTATTATCTGTTCCAGAACACCTATTTAGTATTCAAAAGAATCTCAATGGGATTCCAACTTTGCACATCAGCAATACTGGTAAAGACCCCTTGCAAATTCCGATTAGTATTAGCCACCATGGCCATTACGGAGCCTACGTCATTGGATTGTCTGTGAATGAATAGTGTTAATCGACAAATTCGCTCGTAAATCGAAAAGCTTGCCATGTATCTTTGTGGCATGGCACTAATTAAAGCGGTTCGGGGTAATCACCCGACATTCGGCGAAAACTGCTGGTTTGCGGATAATGCGACTATCGTTGGCGAGGTAACAATGGGCCGCGATTGTACGGTCTGGTTCAACGCCGTGGTTCGGGGCGATGTCAATTCGATTACGATTGGTGATCGCACCAATATTCAGGATGGCGCCGTTATTCACTGTACGTACCAGCGTTTTAAAACGACTATTGGCAACTATGTTTCGATCGCTCACAACGCCATCGTTCACGGGTGTACGCTCGAAGACAACGTGTTGATCGGGATGGGCGCTATTGTAATGGATGGAGCCGTTGTTGGTGCAGGAAGTATCGTTGCGGCTGGCGCTATTGTTACCCAAAATACGATCATTCCACCAGGTTCTATCTACGCAGGCAATCCTGCCCGATTCCTGAAAGCCGTTTCGCCCGAACAAGCCGAGATTTTTAAGCGAACGGCTAATAATTATGTAATGTATGCTGAGTGGTTCAAATAAAGTCGTTCACTATAGTCTGTTGTGATCCGAAAACAGTCAATCATCCTTCCCTTCAACCATGAACGACTTTCTAATTTACCTCCGTCTGGGTTTCGATCATATTACTGACCCTGGTGGATATGACCACATTCTTTTCGTAATTGCCCTTTGCGCTGTTTATACGATTCAACAGTGGCGACAGGTGTTGATTCTGGTTACAGCTTTTACGATTGGACATTCTATTACGCTCGCACTGGCTACATTGCAATTGATTCATTATCAGACAGATTTGATTGAATTGCTGATTCCTGTGACGATTCTGATTACGGCGGTTTCCAACTTCTTTTTTCACGAACCAAAATATAAGTCAGACAAACAGCTATCCACTCAGGCCTGGCGATATGCGCTCGCTTTATCGTTCGGATTAATACATGGAATGGGTTTTTCGAACTACCTGCGAAGTCTATTAGGCCGGGAAACCAGCATTATTCAACCGCTGCTGGCATTTAATATCGGTTTGGAAATCGGTCAATTAGTGATTGTTGGGGTCATTTTGGGGTTCACCTTTTTTCTACTCGATATTGCCAAAAATCGTCAGTCTCGCTGGGTTTTAATTATATCTGGAATTGTAGCGGGTATGGCGCTTTCTCTTATTATCAACAACGAATATCTACACGAGCTCATGGAGGCAAGTCGGTTCGGTTCTGAACGCTACCTCTGCGAGATGGGCAATCGGGTGTGCAGAAGTTGACTGTATAAATAATGTGAGTATCGGATGCACTCGAATCGGGGTAAATGTACACCGTCTGTTGTCTGATAAAATTCTGATGGGACTTGAATGTATTGATAAGCCGTTTCTGGAAAAGTTGAACGGGTTAATTGGCGAATGATCGATGATAATTTTGCATTCTGAATACGTGGATCGGTTGGCATTTCAAAGAAGACAACCTGGGTTCCAGTTTCCTGAAGACTCCTGATATAATTAGCCGTTATGGCTATTTTTCTTCGTAATTCGTTATTTGTTGGAATTCGATTCATATCGATAAGGCGCTCCTGAATGAGCTTCGACGCAAACGAGGTATCAATAAGTTCTGGTAAGCTACCGATCTGCGATTGTTTTAAATCTCGTAACAACGCTTTTACTACACCCATAGGCTGATATTTTAGTCGCGTTAAGGGAATGTACTCGCGAATTTTTGCCCAGACAGGCTGTCGTAAACTGGCGAAAAAGGCTGTATCAGGCAGCCGATCAAGGCTATTCGTTTCGACTAGTAGTAAGTGAGGACGACGTGATGTCTGTGCAATTAAGGCAATACCGTCGACCGAAGCCAAACCTTCCATCGACAGGTTGTAGTAGTGTCCCGGCAAACTATCCACCAGCAGTCGATTACTCATGGACGACCCCACAATGATCGTATCGGCCAGCTGACCGTTCTCGTAAAGAAATTCTTCGGCTTTAACGAGGTTGTTTTGCTCAACCGTAAGGCCGGTTCGTTGAATCTGTTGTCGAAATACATAAATAAAAACGCTATAGACGAGCAACAGTATGGTCGTAGTTAATAACGCCTTCCGAATCATTAGAATTGAAAATAAATAAATACACCGTTGGATCCGCTATTTGTAATCAGGAGAAACAGCATGATTCCGCAGCCTACAAACTCCCAGGAGGATGGCTTGTAGTAGGCGGCACGAGAGCGCAGTACATAATGATAATGGTATAAAATCACTGGTAATGAATAAAGTATAATTAAACTTAATATGCGGCTATCATGGGGTTTATGCAGGTTATTGATCAATGCCTGACAATAGGCCACTACCTGGCTAAAATCGGGCAATTTGAACAGAAGCCATAAAAACGTCACGTAGCTAAAAACAAACACTCCACGAATAAGCTGACTAATTCGAGTTTCTTGGAATGGAAAATGGTTATCAATGAAACGTTCAAGGGCTAAGGCTAATCCGTGGGCAAATCCCCAGATGGCATAGCTCCAGGCAGCCCCATGCCACAAACCGCCCAGTACCATCGTCACCATCAAATTCAGGTAGGTACGAAAAGGACCTTTGCGGTTGCCACCGAGTGGAATATAAAGGTATTCGCGCAGGAAACTCGACAGTGAAATGTGCCAACGTCGCCAGAAATCGGAGAATGATGTGGCTATGTATGGGAAATTGAAATTTATCGGGAATTCGTAGCCAAATAGCTGGGCTAATCCAATGGCAATAAGTGAATAACCCGCAAAATCAGCGAAAATCTGCATCGAATACCCAAATAATAAACCAAGCAGAGTTAGCGATGACAGACCCTCGAAATAGGGATAAGTGATCGACAATGTATAATCTTTCAGATTATCGGCAATGACCATTTTCAGAAAATAGCCAACTACCATCATTCGAAAACAATTTTCCCACTGAATATCCGACAGCGATTTAGGTCTAATCTGCGGTAGGAAAAAATGCGCTTTAACAATTGGCCCGGAAACGAGCTGCGGGAAAAAAGCTTTGAAAAAGAATACAGTCTGCGCGTGTTGAGCCAGGTTGCGCACGATCAGTGATCGAAATTCGGGCACGTCCCGATAACGGTATGTATCAACAACTAAGCTTGTGCCCTGGAACGTGAAAAATGAAATGCCCACGGGCAATGGCAGGCTAACGAGCAGCTCGGCTAGTGAGCTATCAGACGGCAAAAATGTTCGACCGATCAGTGAGCCATATTTGAAAAAGCAAAGAATACTGATATTCGCCAAAACGCCTGAGATTGCGTACAGCTTACGTCGGTTGTGAGGCCCATAAATGACGCAGTAACTAGCTATAATATTAATTCCTACCGAGAGGATGAGTAGCCATAACAGATTAGCCTGATTAACGGCATAAAATAGTAGACTGGCAACTATTAATATCGGTACCTGCCAACGCCTTAGCAGCGGTAAATAATAGAGGCTGAACGTGATAATTACCAGAATAAAGAATGTAAAGCTGGTAAATAACATCTTATAACGGTTATGGATTATTTGGTTACCTGCAATTTAACACACAATTAACATTTGAAACAAATACCTTATATTAATATTTGGTATAAATTAAATTTTTTTTTGTATTAAACATAGATGATGCTTAATGCTGTACAGCGCGAATTATATTTTCATAGCAAACACCTACAATTGGGTAACTCCTGAACCAATTGTTACTTTTTTCTTAATTTTACCCTCCTTATCAACAACTGAAACCAAAAGAATGCGAAAGATAATTTTGCTTGCAGTAGGTTTAGCCTTTTCAACAAAGCTGGCTTGGTCGCAGGCACCTGCTACGTCTACGCAACGCGCGAATACGCGTTTTGAGCAATTGGGTCCGATGCTACCCACCCCCAATACATTTCGGACAGCTTCTGGCGCTCCTGGAAAAGATTATTTCCAAAACCGTGCCGATTACGATATTAAAGCAACGCTCGACGATGCTATTCAGAAAATAACGGCTTCCGAAATCATTACTTATCACAATAATTCGACCGATGTACTTCCTTATTTGTGGCTGCAATTAGACCAGAACCTGTTTCGTCCCGAAGCCACCGGAAGAACGACCCAAACGAGCAGTATTAATGCCGAGCGGGGAATGTCGTTTCAGCAGCTTAACCCTGGTGCTGATTTAGCTGCTAAAGATTACGGCCACAAAATTACCGCCGTTCGCGATGCCGCCGGAAAGCCACTGAAGTATACCATCAATCAGACCATGATGCGAATCGATTTACCACAACCTGTAGGACCAGGAAAGTCGGTAAGTTTTTCGATTGACTGGAATTTTAAAGTTGTCGACGTGAAAAGTGTGGGTGCACGGGGCGGTTATGAATTTTTTCCGAAAGATGGAAATTACATTTATGAGATTGCGCAGTGGTTTCCAAGGCTTTGTGCTTACAATGATGTTACCGGCTGGCAGAACAAACAGTTTTTGGGCCGGGGTGAATTCACACTGATTTTTGGCAATTACAAAGTCGCCTTAACTGTACCGAACGATCATATCGTTGGCGCCACCGGAGAGCTGCAAAACCCAACGCAGGTTTTAACCGCTACACAGCAAAAACGCTGGGCCGAAGCGAAAGGTCGGGGCGATAAGGCCGGAGAGAATCCAACCGTAATTGTAACGCAAGCCGAAGCTGAAGCCGCCGAAAAAGGTAAACCTACCGGCACAAAAACCTGGATTTTTAAGGCCGATAACGTTCGGGATTTTTCGTTTGCCAGCAGTCGTAAGTTTATTTGGGATGCGCTCCAGCCGAATGTAGAAGGAAAACGCGTTTGGGCCATGTCGCTCTATCCGAAAGAGGCTAATCCGCTCTGGGGGCAATATTCTACTCGGCTTGTCGCTCACACACTGCGTTCATACTCACGCCGAACAATTGCCTATCCCTACCCCGTTGCCTATTCCGTTCATGGCCCTGTAGGTGGGATGGAGTATCCAATGATTAGTTTTAACGGTGCTCGTCCGTTAGAAGACGGTACGTATTCTGAAGGCACAAAAAACTTTTTGATTTCTGTCGTTATTCACGAAGTAGGCCACAATTTCTTCCCGATGATCGTCAACTCCGATGAGCGCCAGTGGTCGTGGATGGATGAAGGCTTGAACACATTCCTGGAAGGATTAGCCTGTCTGGAATGGGATGCGAATTTCCCTGCTCACGGAATTGATCCGCAATACATTGTTCCGTACATGCAACTCGATTCGACCCAGCAGGTGTCGATTATGAGTAGTTCGGATAATATTCCGGGCAACACATTTGGACCGAATGCCTATACGAAGCCTGGAACCGGACTCAATATTCTTCGCGAAACGGTGATGGGTCGCGAGTTATTCGATTATGCATTTAAAGAATACGCTCGGCGTTGGGCATTTAAAAGCCCGGAACCCGCTGACTTCTTCCGCACTATGGAAGATGCCTCGGGTGTTGATCTGGACTGGTTCTGGAAAGGCTGGTTCTATAGTGTACAGCCTGTAGATCAGGCATTAGTGAAAGTAGATTGGTTTCAGGTCAATTCTCAAAATCCCGATATCAGCAAAGCTGAAGCGCGTAAAGAAGCTCAACAGAAACTGAACACCATCAGCAAACAACGCGACGCGCTCAGTAAAGACCAAACGGTTGTTGCGCAGGATAGTACGATGCGCGATTTCTATAATCAATATGATCCTTATGCGGTTACGGAAGCTGATAAGAAGAAATATCAGGATTATCTGGCCTCATTAACGGCTGAAGAACGCTTGCTGGCCGAAGCAGGAACGAACTTTTATACGCTTTCCCTGAAAAATAAAGGCGGTTTGCCAATGCCGGTAATTATCCGGATGGAGTTTGAAGACGGCACCGATTCGATAGCTCGTTTCCCTGCCGAAATCTGGCGTTTCAACGATGTCTCGATTAACAAAGTAATTGCAACGAAGAAGAAGGTAAAACAATGGACGCTCGATCCATTCTATGAAATTGCCGATATCAATACAGAAGATAACGCGTTTCCTCCTGTAGCGAAACCAACTCGATTCCAACTATTTAAACAACGACAAGGACCAGGAGCAACGGCTGGACCAAACCCAATGCAGCAACAACGCCAGTCATCCCCTGCTCGGCAAGGGAGTGGTCGAAATTAACCATCTCTATTAACCTACAACAGACTATGAAAAAAGTATTGGTAATGGTCGGGCTCACCGTTTGGTCAGCATCGCTATTTGCCCAAGCCCCAGGGCCATCGACGCAAAACGCAAATACACGTTTTGAGCAACTTGGGCCTATGCTACCATCACCGAACACGTTTCGGACGGCTTCTGGCGCTCCTGGAAAAGATTATTTCCAGAATCGAGCCGACTACGATATCAAAGTCGAACTCGATGATGCGAATCAGAAAATCATTGGTACCGAAACGGTTACGTATCATAACAATTCGACCGATGAATTACCATTTATCTGGCTCCAGCTCGATCAGAACCTATTTGCAAAAGGATCGATTGGTAGCGTAACCCGGACAGGTGGCGTCAACGAAAGCGGAATGAGCTTCGCTCAATTGCAAAACCTGACTTCTGTGCGGGAGCGTAGTCAGCAACAGGCTACCGATAAATTCGGCTATAAAATCACAGCAGTAAAAGACGCTAAAACAGGTACCACTCTGAAATACACGATTAATCAGACAATGATGCGGATTGATCTGCCAACGGCCATTAAGCCCGGTGGTACCTACTCGTTCAACGTCGACTGGAATTACTTCATCACCGAGTATTACGGTCGAAGCGGTATGGAGTTTTTCCCGAAAGATGGTAACTACAACTATTTTATTGCCCACTGGTTCCCTCGTCTTTGCGCCTATAACGACGTAACGGGTTGGCAGAACAAGCAATTCCTGGGGCAAGGTGAGTTTACCCTGATCTTCGGTAACTATAAAGTAGCTATCACGGCTCCGAATGACCACGTTGTTGGCGCTACGGGCGAATGTCAAAACTATAAGCAGGTCTTAAGCGCTACGCAGCAAAAGCGACTGGCGCAGGCAGCTACCTCAAAAACACCAGTTGTGATTGTTACGCAGGCTGAAGCTGAAGCTGCCGAGAAAGCGAAACCTGGTGCTGCCAGCGGTAAAAAGACCTGGGTGTTTGCTGCTCAAAACGTTCGTGACTTTGCCTTTACCAGCAGCCGCAAATTCATCTGGGATGCCATGCAAACGGATGTGTATGGCGATGGACGTAAAATCTGGAGCATGTCATTTTATTCAAAAGAGGGCAATCCGCTTTGGGGACAGTATTCTACCCGCGTAGTAGAGCATACGCTGAAATCTTACGGTAACCGAACTATTAAATATCCGTATCCGGTGGCTATTTCCTGTCATGCTACAGCAGGTGGTGGGATGGAGTATCCGATGATTTCCTTCAATGGTGGTCGTCCTGAACCAGATGGTACGTATTCGGCACAGACCAAGGCTGGTATGATTGGGGTCATTATCCACGAAGTGGGCCATAACTTCTTCCCAATGATTGTCAATTCAGACGAACGCCAATGGACCTGGATGGATGAAGGTTTGAATACTTTCTGCCAATATCTGGCTGAAAAAGAATGGGATTATGATTTCCCAAGTCGTCGGGGTGAACCTCAGTATATTACTGACTATATGAAGTCGGATAAGTCGGTTCTCTCGCCAATTATGACTTCGTCGGATAACGTAATCAGTCTCGGGCCCAATGCTTATGCTAAACCTGCAACGGCTCTGAATATTCTTCGCGAAACAGTGATGGGGCGCGAGTTATTCGATTATGCGTTTAAAGAATATGCCCGTCGTTGGGCCTTCAAAAGCCCGGAACCCGCCGATTTCTTCCGTACGCTTGAAGACGCTTCTGGCGTTGATCTGGATTGGTTCTGGAAAGGTTGGTTTTATGGTGTTGAGCCCGTCGATCAGGATTTAGTAGAAGTAGATTGGTTCCAGATTGATTCTGGTGATCCTGTTTCGACGAAAGCAGCGGCTAAAACCGAAGCCGAGCGTCGTGCTGGAACGATCAGCAAACAACGCGATGCTGCCACCAAAGCCGAAACCGTTGTAGCCAGGGACTCAACTATGAAAGATTTCTATAATAGTTATGATCCTTACGCAGTTACAGATACCGATAAAAAGAAATACCAGGATTATCTGGCTACGCTGAGCGAATCGGAGCGTGCTACGCTTGAAAAGAGCGCAGGTAATAATTTCTATACCCTGTCCTTAAAGAATAAAGGTGGAGTGCCGATGCCCGTGATTATCCGGATGCAGTTTGAAGACGGAACTGATTCCGTTGCTCGTTTCCCGGCTGAAATATGGCGTTTCAACGATGTGTCGATCAAGAAAGTGATAGCGACCAATAAAAAGGTAACACAGTGGACACTCGACCCTTTCCAGGAAATCGCTGACATTGATGCTGAGAATAATTCATTCCCACGCGTATCACAACCAACACGTTTTCAGTTGTTTAAGCAGCGGCAGAATCCTTTTGCACCACAGGGGTCGAACCCGATGCAACAGCAGCGAGGAACTACTCCACCACCCGCCCGACAGGGAACAGGTAGAAACTAAGGCTTGATAGATTATGAACAATAACTACTAGCATACATATAATTTGTAGAAGTAGTTATTGTTCATAAGTCATTATCCATTACTTTTGCAGTCCCATTCGGGATGTAGCGCAGTCCGGTAGCGTGCTTGCATGGGGTGCAAGAGGTCGTGGGTTCGAATCCCGCCTTCCCGACGTTTATAATCAGCCACTTACAATCCTTGTGAGTGGCTTTTTTGATTTTAGGTACAACAACTTTCTACTATACTCAAAACAAATTTTAAACAGTACTACCTGGTTATACCAGACCAGTGTGCTGACTTCTGGAGATTTCACCTTAACTGCAGGAACGGTTAAGATCACAACCTCGGGTGCTGCGTACTATGTGACTGCTGATGCAGATATTGCAGCTCCGGCGGGGATTTGACAATTACGAGTACAGGAGCAGGAGGGAAGGGTGTTACAGTTGATGGTACGGCTACGATTAGTGATCGAGTGCGCAACTTGCCGCAACGTCAATACTGTATATTGAGACCGCTTCCGGAACAGAAATGGTAACATTTAAGCCCAGGAATGCAGTTTATTATTTACACTTCTCTTCGCCAGATTTAGCTAAGAATACAGGTTATAAAATCTATTTTGGAGGAAGCTACACCGGTGGCAGTTTTGTAAGTAGCTCTTCTGGATGGGGATTGTACACAGGTGGAACCTACTCCAATTTGGGTAGAACATTAAAATCTTCCCCAACGACATCGGCTACTAATACATTCAATACAATATCTTTCTAGATAAGGATAGGTTAGAATCCTTAACTAGGACTTTTGAAAGCTATTATAAATTAATGATATAGGTAACTTATTCTTCTAATGCCAGAGGTCAGACCTTTTCTCAGATTGGGAGAGATCAGACCTCTGGCATTAATAAGGAAGATTACCATAAGTAAGGCCTGAATAGTATTGAGTGTAGGCCTACTATCTAAAACTCAAGTTATTAGATAAGCTAATCAAACCTGATCGGTCTTTGTTGAACAAATTAGATCTAGGAGCCCCTACTTTAAGAAGCAACTTGGTTTGCCTTTAATCACAAAAACTGAACTTTTTAGGTGATTTCACACGCGAAATGTGTGATTTCAGTCAAGAAGCATTTTGTTTATTAAACGGATAGTTGACCTTCGTTTCAGCAATAGGCTACACTTTTCCATAGCAAAGGGTAACTATACATGTAACCTTTACAGGGAGAAATAAATAAGAGCGAATTGCGAAGAGCGTAAAGAGTTACTGAGGGAAGACTCACATTAAATCGGCAGGCTCGGGTTTACCAGCATCTCGCTGTAACCACTCCCGGAACTCCTGCATCCGAACGCGAGGAACCACTATTTCGTACCGAGTCGGATTGTTTAGCGTGACGATGTATTTACCGTTTTCCCAGTAAGAATAATGTAAGACTGCTTGCCGGTTGACTATGTAATCACGCTTGATTCGGAAGAATTGCGTAGGATCTAATTCAGCTTCAAGTTCATTGATGGTCTTGTTGACCATGTATCGTTCTTTGATCGTTTCAGCAAAATAAGATCGGTCTTCCACTGTGAAGTAGTAAGCTTCATTGACAGGGAAGTCCAGTTCGCCTAGATCACTCTTACCTTTTAGATAGCTAAGGTAAGTGGAAGTAGAGACAGTTGGTTTGGGTGAGAACGTTTCTGATAAGGCCAGGTATTTTTGTTCTGCTTCAGTTGCTTTGGCTTCAGCTTTCTCCTGAGCTTCCTTACGTTGTTTTAGATAATCCTTAAGGAGCGAAATATTAAGCGCTATGTACCCGATCAATAAAACAGCAAATAGGTATACTGCATAAATTCTCAGAGAGAATGTCTTCAGAATGTAGCCTTCCCAATAATCCTTTAATACGTAGTTAGGATAACCTTCGAAGAGAAAGCGAACCGTTTGTGTGATTGGATTAAAAAGAAAAAATGAAAAAGCAAGAATTGGTAAGAACCGTAACTCATAATGGCGAATCGCTCGCCAGTTATTTTCTATAGCCTCTAATTTTAACCACGTGTGAGTCTTGTAAAGTAAAAAGATGACAATAGAAAGTGTGACTAGTTCTGGTAACAATATGGTGCCAAGGACTGAACCAATGTATTTAATAGGACCGCCCACTTCCTCCACTCTATGTAGCTTAGTCCCACTACCTACAGCCCAACTAGCTCCTTCAATCAACGCATAGGTGCCTAGCAATATAAAAATGCTATTCATCGGGTTGCGGAGGAAATTTCTAGTTAAGCGAATCTCAGTCATAGGACCCCTTATAAAATCGGAGATTAAATATAGTAGTAATATTTAACTAATTCCAAAAGCTCATTGTGACTTTTTTACGATTGATGCCCCTTTGGATGACAAGTAGCTTTGTATCAACAAAAAAGGCAGGAAAACTGCCATAAAACACAGCTAACATCATCTAAATAAAACTATCGTCATGAAAAGTCAATTCTCTATCAAACCAGCTAAATCATTAAGCAACGTTAAGTCTCCAGTAGCAAAAAAAGAGATATCCAATATACTAGGAATCCCATTTCTTGCGGAGTGCTGCGCTTCTGGTCCAATGGTTGATTTCACAAAAGTTGCTCTTTCTTTATAAGCCGCAAATATCATGCTAACCACTCGACAACTTTATAAAAAGGAGTTGGCGCAGTGCCGCGACCACTTCGATCAAGTTGATTTGCTGAAAGAACGGGGCTATTTGATGAAGTTTACTACGTTTTCGGCAAACGTTGGAAACATTCTTCCATCAATACCCCGGCAGGAGCACCAAACACTCTTTAAGGAGTTGTTGCTGCAGCAAATGTTCACCACGTTCGATCAGAAATGTTTGGCGGCTGGTGATTTAGTGAAATTAAAAGGAGCCGATTATCTCCTTAGTAAAGAGTATAGTCCTCGAATTTATTGCACCTATCACCTAGGTTCCTATCGATTGCTGACAAGTGTACTTTTCCGCAAAGGTGTGGACTGTGTATTGCTTGTAGGTAGTAATATGAATCGCAACCAGGGCGATGGTATGGCTGAGCATATTGAAGGCTTACGTCAGAAATATGGCCTTACCAACGTGTTTAAAGTGGTTGAAGCAGGAAGCCCAACTGCTGGACTAACGGTGTTGCGGGAGTTAAAAGCAGGCCGTTCGCTGATTGTCTACGTAGACGGCAGCCCTGAAACGGGTCCTAAACCGGGCGAAGAATCGCAGTTCCTATCCGTACGTTTTGGCCATCGTCGGCTGCTTACCCGGAAAGGAGTTGGCTATCTATCGCATGCATCTGGTGTACCGATAGTGCCAGTGGTAAGTTATCGCCAGTCGGATATGGCTAACGTACTCTATTGCATGAAGTCAATACGTCCAATTCCCCAAAGTGATCGGGAAATGTATTGTCAGGAGGCTTTGCAACAGCTCTACGATGCGTTCTGGCCTTTTTTGAAGCAATATCCAGGCCAATGGGAAGGATGGAATTACATCCATCTATTTCTACAGCCAGAAGAAGCTAAAAAGACATTGCTGAATCCGTATAAACAGCTAGTGTTCAACGAGGATCGTTACACATTATGCGACTTGGAAGAAGCTCCTATTCTGTTTGATCGGCATAGCTATCAGACGTATGAAATCACCGAAGATTTACGTGATTTACTCATGAATTTGAATGAAGTTGACTCGATAGAAGAGCTGGTTGGTCACGAGGTATATAGTGAATTAATCGATATGGAAGTATTGCATTAAGCATATATAGTTTTTGTACTAAACAAAGAGCCGATCAAATTCATTTGATCGGCTCTTTGTTTAGTAAGTGTAGTAAAATTTTACTACACGGCTAAGCATTATTACTAATCTCGATTTCCTCTCCGGCTTTATTGAAAAACTTAAAGTTAACTATTCCTAGCGAACTATCCTTAATAAGTTTAACCCAAGTCATATATTTAAAATACCATTGCATCTGCTTCGAGTAAATACCCTTCGTGTAATAGGCATATAAAAGTGGGTTAAGCGAAATAGAAATGCCTCGCTCGTTCTGCTTTGTTAGGATATAATCAAGATTGTTCTCAATAATGTCGGTCACCAACACGCTTGCCTGAATCGTTCCCGTGCCGCCACAAGTCGGACAAACTTCCCGCGTAACAACATTCATTTCGGGTCGGACACGCTGACGAGTTATCTGCATCAGGCCGAATTTTGTGAGTGGTAAAATCGTAAACTTCGAGCGCTCGGGTTTCATCTCATCGCGCATGATATCCTGCAGAAGCTTTTTATTCTCTGCTTTCTTCATGTCGATAAAATCGACGACAATAATGCCGCCCATATCACGCAAACGAAGCTGGCGAGCAATTTCTTTAGCGGCTTCCCGGTTTACGCTAATAGCTGTGGCTTCCTGATCTTCTTCAGAATTCGATTTATTACCACTGTTCACGTCAATAACGTGAAGCGCTTCCGTGTGCTCAATAATCAAATAACCTCCCCCCGGTAAGCTTACCGACCGGCCAAACAGGGATTTAAGCTGTTTCTCAAGACCGAGGGCTTCAAATACTTTTGTTTTACCTGTGTATAATTTTACAATTTTTTCTTTCTCAGGGGCAATGGTATGAATATAGTCCCTGAGTTCATCATACGATTCACGCGTATCAACGGTGATGCTCTCAAACGATTCGTTGAGCATATCGCGCAGAATAGAGGATGCTCGATTCATTTCGCCTAATACGCGATCACGAGGTTTGGCGTCGGCCAGGTTTTTGATCGCCTGATCCCATTTGGCTAATGAATTCTGGAGGTCGCGATCAAGCTCTTCAACATCTTTATCCTGAGCAACAGTACGTACGATAATCCCAAAATTCTGAGGCTTAAGCGACGACATGAGCCGGATCAGCCGTGAACGTTCAGCACGATCCGTAATTTTTTTGGAAAGGTTTACGCCATCTGAAAATGGCACCAGCACTAAATAACGGCCGGCAATAGAAATGTCGCAGGAAAGGCGTGGACCTTTGGTTGAGATAGGTTCTTTTACTACCTGAACCAATATGGGAGCGTTTTTCGTCAGTACCTTATCGATTTTCCCGATTTTTTCGATAGGCGGCTCTAGCTTCATGCTACTGAGTCGCCCGGTTGTGACGCGCTTGGCGATTACATCTTTAACCAGTTTATTGAGCGAATTAACATTCGGCCCCAAATCCTGATAATGCAAGAAACCATCTTTCTCGTGCCCAACGTCCACAAAGGCAGCGTTGAGGCCCGATGATAATTTCTTAACTGTTCCTAGGTATAAATCGCCAACGGTGAAGCTACTGTCTAACTCTTCTTCGTGATACTCCAGGAGTCTCTTGTTTTGCAAGAGCGCTATCCGATCACCTTTCTGAGTCGAACTGATGACTAATTCATTACTCACAAGATGAATATGCGGTTAAAAAAATGGCTGTGAAAAAAGAAAAAAGCCACGTTCGGGCTTTCCAGACCGCCGGGGCTTCCAATAAATGAGTTTCAAGTTTCAGGTTTCAGACTTGCTAATGCAAACCTGAAACCTGAAACTTGAAACTATTTCTTCTTATGCCGGTTTTTTCTGAGCCGTTTTTTTCGCTTGTGAGTGGCAATCTTGTGCCGCTTCCGTTTCTTACCGCAAGGCATAATGCTATACAGTTTAAATGGTTAAAATGTCTGTCGGCAAAACCACCCGGTTAAGCCCTTAAATCAATGTATAATGAAAATGAATATCAGCATATGTGCAGACCCTGTTTGCATACTGCATTATTCATTGCACATTCATTACCTACTTCAGCCGTTCTTCGTATTCACGAACAGCTGCCAGGATCTGCGGATCTTTTTCCTGCTTCTTTACCTCGGCCAATATTTGCTTCGCTTCGGCTTTCTGACCCGCTTCAGCTAAACTAACCCCCAAATAAAAGCGAGCTTTGCGGCTCGTTGGGTTATTAACCAGAATTTGCCGGAATCGCTCAATAGCGCGTTCATATTGGTTCGATCGCATGGAGAGCAGGCCTAAATTAAATAAGGCGAGCTCATTGGTCGGATCCTGCTGAATTACCTCACGCAAAAGCATAATGCCCTGCATAGGTGTATCCGTATTCACATAGGTCATGGCCATATTGGCCTTAGCCGACAGTAAATTCGGATTCTTTGCCAAAGCCTGCCCGTAAAAATCACGGGTTTTCTGGCCTAACAACGCCGTTTTCTTCTGATCTACCGCAAACGTATACGCTTCAAAATAATTATCACCAGCGCGTAGCAGATTGCGTTCATTCGGATCAGCTTTAGCCAGCACTTCTGCATAATAGGCAGCGCTATCATAGCGAGTTTCTTCGTGCAGCAGTGTAATTAGCTTAGCGCCAATAGCCTCTTTTTCCGCTGGAGTCGCTTTCGCAAATTCAGTTTGTAAAGTGATCAGGCGTTTGCGTTGTTCGGATGATAATGGCTTTTCGTGAACCGACGAGCTATTATCGCTGGAAGCTACGTTGGAAGAATCTGTACTAGAGGATGGCGTTGCGTGACCTCCAAGCTGCTTGCTATCGTTTCGTACGACCACTTTCGGAAGGGTATACAACCCTACAGTCATGGCCGCAGCCAATACGATAACAAGCAACACGAATTTATTCATAATGGACGGTCGTCACGGACAGTAGCATTACCTGAACTAACGAACAGAGCCACAGTGCGTTTAGCAACGTTGACTACTCAGCTGCTACTTTGGCTTTGTCGCTGGTTTTTACCTGCTCAACAAAAACCTTGGCGGGTTTGAAACTCGGAATGAAGTGCTCTTCAATCACCATAGCGGTGTTTTTCGAGATGTTCCGGGCTACTTTCTTAGCACGTTTCTTATTTATGAAACTGCCAAACCCTCTCACGTAGATATTCTCTCCCTCGGCCAATGAATCCTTAACTACTGAAAAGAACGTTTCCAATGTGTTTGTTACTTCTGCCTTGTCAATACCGGTCTTATCGGCGATCTCGGCGATTACGTCTGCTTTCGTCACGACTTCTTAAACTTTAACGTTTACTGTATTGTTGAAAATTTGGGTCTCAAAATGGGAGCACAAAGGTAGGGGTTTCATATAAATTTAAAAAGCCTACACTTTCGTTTTTCCTGAGAATGATATATTTTTTTGT
Source organism: Spirosoma harenae (assembly GCF_054776975.1). Classification (NCBI taxonomy): domain Bacteria; kingdom Pseudomonadati; phylum Bacteroidota; class Cytophagia; order Cytophagales; family Cytophagaceae; genus Spirosoma; species Spirosoma harenae. Next base: position 198,424 of record NZ_BAAHBD010000054.1, read on the forward strand.
TTTCCTTTGAATTGGCTATCAGACATTAACAAGATCGAAACTTCCTTTGCTCCTATTTTAGAGCAGTGGTATGAGTATAATAAACGCGACTTGCCATGGCGTCACACACGTGATCCGTATTCCATTTGGCTATCGGAAATTATCCTTCAGCAAACACGTGTTGCTCAGGGAAAACCGTACTACGAACGCTTCATCGATGCCTATCCAACTGTGGTTGATATGGCCAATGCCGACGAACGTGAACTCCTTCGACTCTGGCAGGGACTGGGGTATTACTCCCGCGCCCGAAATCTGCATCAGACTGCTTGTTATGTAACTGTTCAGTTAGATGGTAAGTTCCCCTCTACCTATCAGGAGTTGTTGAAAATGAAGGGGATAGGAACTTATACGGCAGCAGCTATCGCTTCGTTTGCCTTTGGCGAGCGAGTTCCGGTTGTTGATGGAAATGTATATCGAGTGCTGGCTCGGGTGTTTGGTATTGAGGAAGATATCACAACGACGGGTGCCAAAAAAACATTTGCAGCACTAGCGATGAATCTGATTCAGTCGGCGGTTGATCCGGCTACGTATAATCAGGCGATTATGGAGTTTGGCGCCATTCATTGCACGCCCGTTGCGCCTGATTGCTTGTTATGTCCGATTCAACAGCAATGTGCAGCTTATCTGACAGGTCGCCAGAGCCGATTGCCTGTTAAATCGAAAAAAGCGCCGGTACGTGATCGATTCTTTACGTATCTGGTTTTTCGTTATGATGGAAAGCTGGCAATGCGCGAGCGGACGGCTCGTGATATTTGGCAAAACTTACACGATTTTTATTTGATAGAAACAGAATCACCAATAGAAGCCACTGGTGATGTACGTGTACTTTCAGAAGAATTGACTTTATCCGATTCAATGCAAAAAATTGTCGATAAAGGTGTATTAACTACTATTCCAATCGAGTTGACGCAACTACTTTCACACCAAAGGGTCCGTGCCCAATTCTATTTAATTGATATACATAATAGCTCTTTCGCTGACGTACAGGAAGAGTTACATTGGTATTCGCCAGACGAAATAAGTCAACTACCTAAGCCTGTTTTGATTACAAACTATTTGGAAAATCTGTTTGGATAAATGGGTAGTTTTTAGTATCTTTATTCCTCCTAAACGCTACGGTAGTTTACACGTAACTAATTAAAACAACAAGCATGGCAAGTCTTAACAAGATGACAATAATCGGCAACTTAGGTGCTGATCCTGAAGTACGATATCTTGACGGAGGGGCTGTAGTGGCCACTTTTAACGTCGCTACTACCGAAAAATATACCAACCGAAACGGTGAAAAAGTAGAGCAGACGGAGTGGTTTCGAATTGAGTTATGGAACGAGCAGGCTAAAGTAGCCGAGAAATATTTGAAGAAAGGAAATTCCGTTTATGTTGAAGGCCGTTTGCGGACCGAATTGTGGACGGATAAGGAAGGTAAAGAGCGGACATCGTTGCGGGTTCGGGCGAATACAATGCAACTGCTAGGGAGCCCGAATAGCGATCGGGAAGACGTTCCTTATGAGGCACCTCGTCAGCAAGCTGCTCCTCCCCAACCTGCCCCTACTGCTCCCCGCCAGCAGGCAGCACCAGCACCAGCACCTCGCCAGCAGCCCGCCCGTCGAGAACCGGAGCCAGTACCTTTCGAGAGTAATAGTGGTGACGATGATTTACCGTTCTAACACTTGACACTCTATTGTTGAACGAGATTTAACTTACATGGATTCAGGTGATCCCCTTCCTCGACAGGTGCTCCCAGCTATAGATGGCTGGAGCACCTATTTTGATTTATATGCCCCTTATACAGCCCTAATTTTAGGGCTATTGACGTTGGCCGGTTTGGTGTCAGCTTCAGAGGCCGCTTTCTTTTCACTTTCCGCCGACGATCGGGCAATCTGTCGGGAAAGTAACCATGCCGAAGAACAGCGAATTGCTTCATTATTAGAACGCCCTAAACGACTACTGGCTTCGCTAGTTATCTTCAATAATCTATTGAATATCGCCATTGTCGTCATTGTAACCTATCTAACTTGGGAGTTCTCTCAGGCATCGGGTGATACTGGTTGGATATTGTCGGGTGTAGCTCTGATTACAACGCTGGCCATTGTAGTCTTTGGGGAAATTGTTCCGAAAGTATATGCCAGCCAGAACAATTTAAGAGTAGCTCGTCGGACGGCTCCGTTGGCACAGGTTGGGCTAACATTATTCAGACCCTTCGCTATGATGTTGGTGAATCTGAGCAATCAGGTCGATAAGCGAATTGAGCGACGAGGGTATAAGTTATCTGTTGAAGAATTAAGTCATGCCGTTGAGTTGACTGGCGCTAGTGCAACGGTTGAGGAAAAAGAAATTCTCAAAGGCATTGTCAATTTCAGTAATCTGACTGCTCGGCAGGTAATGCAAGCCAGATTAGCAATTTCAGCGGTACATGATGAACTGCCATTTAGTGAATTATTAGCACAAATTAATGCATCAGGTTATTCACGAGTACCGGTCTATGGAGAATCTCTTGATCAAATTGAGGGCATACTGTATATAAAAGACCTTTTACCACATATACATGAATCCGACGGATTTCAATGGCGATCGTTGGTGCGACCAGCGTTTTTTATTCCCGAAAATAAAAAAGTAGACGATCTACTTCAGGATTTCCAGAAACGACGTGTTCACATTGCCATTGTAGTGGATGAATACGGAGGAACCCGTGGTTTGGTAACGCTGGAAGATATTATCGAGGAGATTTTTGGGGATATCAACGATGAATTTGACGAAGAAACACCACTCGGCTATCGACGCGAAGATGACCAAACCGTCGTATTTGAAGGAAAAATGCCAATAACTGATGTTTGCCGAGTTCTGAACGTAGATGCATCTACATTTGATTCTGTTCAGGGAGACAGTGAATCATTAGGGGGATTGCTGCTGGAGTTATTTCACCGGCTGCCAAAAGCGGGAGACGAGACTACCTTTGATAACTTCGTATTCTATGTTTTGTCGGCTGATGATAAGCGTATTAATGAAGTGCGGGTCAGGAAAAATAAAGTGTCTGCCGAACTATAAAAAATGCCCCAATTTCACTTAAACCCATAATCCTCGGCCTTGATTATAATCGGCACCGATACGCTGAATTTCTTTAGCTGTATAGGTCATAAATCCTGCTTTCCGTAATTGGCGTAGGCGGTTTTTTTCAACCCAGGATAACTCCCCATCGATTAGTACGCCAAAGACAATAATGCGTTCCAAGCTCCGTCGTACGCTTGCAGGCGCTTGCTGCACTTTTTCTATAAACTGATTTGTCGGTAACGAATCAGCAGATAAATTGAAACGGTCTATAAGCGTTTCTGTTAGTATGTAATGGGCGTAATTATAAGGCCGATTCAAGATTGAAACATAGTGTAAGGCTTCTATAATGAGTGGTCGGAACTGATCGTTTTTGCCCCATTCCTCATGAAGTTCATGTGCAAACTCTCGTATGGTAGTAGGTGCCATAACACGGACTTGCGCTTCGTGTAATACTTGCCAGGATGCCCAAACATTCCATAATGCATAAACTGGCGCACCAACCATCACTGATATAAGTATGCTGGGCATTAGAAATTGACTTAACAAGAATTGTAACACAAAGACCGTTAGAGCGGCCTGGACTAGATTCGTGAGAAAGAAGATCGTTAATCCCCAGCGCGGCAATGTCAGATAGGGATCAACGCCAAATTGTAGAAAACCGGGTACTGATTTTTTGATGGCCGCATTTGCCAACTCTTGTAAATGACGATCATACTGAGCATCATGAGCACGGGGAAACTGGCAAACAGACATGATGGTCTTTACCCCCCAGGCATTAATGGCCAGCAGCAGATTTACTTCTATATAGATCAGCAATAGACTATATAAAACAAGAGCAATAGGCAATTCAAGAGTCATTTCAAACCATTGAAGACTCGTCGTGCTGAATAATTCTGGCCAATAATATTGGGGTAAATAGATGAGTACAATACCTAAGCCACCCAGCAAAGCCGCTAACGTAAAGGTAGCTGCTTTGGCTCGACCAATGATGCGACTTTCAACCGGATTTAGCACGTAAGGCTCATCAATAGGATGATCCTTATCGAGTGCGTGCCGAAGATAGCGCAGAGATAGGTGATCGAGTGGGCCCATACTATTAGTCGGAGGCCGAGTGGACATGATTTAAGTTAAGTTATACCAGTGAGCTATTTAGTTAACAAGGAAACTGCCAATGTTGTTGGAAGACAGCCGCATATAATAGAATCGATTTGACTAAACGGTAAACATTCCTTCGCGGCTTTATGGGTAAATGCAAGAACCGATCCACTTTACAATCAGTTGGATAAACCGCTTTTCCTATGAGACATGTGCATTTGCTGTGGAGCTGTATGTTAGTCAGTCAATTACAGGCTGTCGGACAAACGGCTACCTTGCCCAGTACCGCGCCCGTTCAGCAACGGGTGAAAGATGATATGACGGATGCCGCAACGATTTTTTTAGCTACGCTGACACCCGAACAACGCCAGAAAGCAACGTTCTCTTTTGATGACGAAGAGCGATTTAACTGGCATTTCGTACCGCGCGAACGGAAGGGTTTGCCTCTGAAACAAATGACGACTCAGCAGCGTGATGCCGCAATGGCGATGCTCAAAACGACCTTGAGCGCACAGGGTTACGAGAAAGTCACGTCCATTATTGATATGGAGAATGTGTTGCGGGTTATCGACAACCGCCCTCCCAATGATACCTATCGCGATCCTGAGAACTATTCGTTTACCATTTTCGGCGATCCTGCCAATAAAAAACCGTGGAGCTGGCGCATAGAAGGTCATCATTTATCCCTACAGTTTGCCTCCTCATCGGGTAAGGTAGTCGCTCAAACCCCTACGTTTTTCGGGAGTAATCCTGGCATTCTTGTATTCGATACAAAAATGGCTGACAAACGAATGGGCGATCCTCGGGTGAACGATCTGCCACAAAAAGGTAAAGCAATTTTAAAACAGGAAACAGAACGGGCGTTTGCCTTACTAAAAACCTTTAGCGACGATCAACGCAGGCAAGCGGTCATTGCTGAAGTTGCTTATCCCGAAATTGTGACCAGTAATAAACGTAAAGCATCGCTGGAAAAAATGGATGGTCTTAAATATGCCGACATGAGTAAGGATCAGCGCAAACTCTTTGTGGATTTATTACAAGCCTATTTGGTCAACTACCGAATTACACTGGCGAAACAGCAGTTTGAAAAACTTGAAAAAGTTGGATTGGATAACTTGCGATTTGCCTGGGCGGGTGATCTTACGCCGGAGTTAGGGGCAGGAAAGGGATGGTATTATCGCATCCACGGGCCAACGATTCTGATTGAGTACGATAACACCCAAACCAACGCTAATCACATTCACACAGTCGTACGCGATTTGACGAACGATTGGGGAGAAGATTTGCTGAAAGAGCATTACGAGAACACCACACATGCAAAACCATAATGATCTGCGTTTGAAGGGGTATGGCTTGTGCTTTACCAAGCTATTTTGTTAATAAATCATAAGCCGTACCTCACCCATCACGGCCATTTAACAACTTTTAAGTGTCTAACTCGTTAGTTTCTTCGTAATTTGTAAAGATTTTTTTGTTATCAATTCATGAAGAAACTCCTCATAAGTGCGTCGGCCTGTCTGTTTTCAGTAGTGGCTCTGGCGCAGGAAACGCAGTGGTATCTGCAAGATAAAACCGATAATAAGGCTGGTATTAGCGTTGAGAAAACCTATCGCGAGCTGCTTAAAGATCGGAAACCAACCCCTGTTGTTGTCGCTGTAATCGATGGTGGAATTGATACCACGCATGAAGATTTGCGTCGTGTATTGTGGGTGAATCCAAAGGAAATTCCCGGAAACGGAAAGGATGATGACAAAAACGGCTATGTCGATGACGTACATGGCTGGAATTTCATTGGCGGGAAAGATGGCCGAAATGTGAGTTACGAAACCACCGAAGTTACCCGGCTTTATGTCCAGTTGAAGCCAAAATACGAAGGGAAAGACCGGAAAACCCTGAAGCCAGAGGAACAGAAAGAGTACGATCTGTATGTAAAAACTAAGGCAGAAGTTGAAAAAAGTCAGGCTAAGTACAAAGCTGAATATCAGGGAATAGGTCAATTCTATGCCCAATTTTCGTCAGCAGTTACGAACCTGAAAAAGATGTTCAATGTAACAAAGCTCGATACATTAACCCTTCGTAAAGCCGCCGACACACTTTCTGATGCTAGTTTGAAGCGACCTGTTTTGGGGGTATTGCGAATGCTACAGCAGCAAGGCGTAGGCGATGCCGATATTGTTGTTAACGAGCTTGAGAAATACAACGAACAACTAAAATCGCGCGCTGAGTACAATTACAATACTGATTTCGATGCTCGCTCCATTGTCGGCGATAATCCAAACGACCTAAATCAGCGTGATTATGGAAATGCTGACATCGCAGGACCACGACCAGATCATGGTACGCACGTAGCCGGTATTATTGGTGGAGATCGGTCGAATAATCTCGGTATCAGAGGTATTGCTGACGCTGTCCAGATTATGGGTGTGCGAGCCGTGCCGGATGGAGATGAGCGCGATAAGGATGTAGCCAACGCGATTCGCTATGCTGTCGATAATGGCGCCCAAATTATCAACATGAGTTTTGGGAAAGATTACTCGCCCCAGCGCAAAGCGGTTGAAGATGCTGAGCGGTACGCCCTGTCGAAGGGAGTTTTACTCGTGCATGCGGCTGGAAACGACGGGAAAGATATCGACACATCTGCCAGCTATCCGGCAGCCCGCTTCATGGATGGTTCGGCTATCCCGAATGTGATTACAGTGGGAGCTAGTGCTGAGCCAACAAATGCGGAATTGATTGCCAGCTTCTCAAACTATGGTAAGAAAAATGTAGATGTATTTGCTCCCGGTAAAGATATCTATTCGACCGTACCAGGTAGTAAATACGAAAATAACAGTGGTACGAGTATGGCGTCGCCAGTTGTTGCGGGTGTAGCGGCTGTGCTGAAATCGTATTTTCCTAAGTTAACGTATGCGGATATTAAGCGAATTATTCTGGAATCGGCAACTCCTTATAGCGTAAAAGTAACCCGGCCAGAATCGAATGATTTGGTTCCGTTCACTTCGTTATCGAAAACGGGTGGTGTGGTCAATCTGTACGATGCCGTGAAAATGGCACTCGCTCAGGAAGCTGCTTCGGGAAAGGGTAAATAATAAGCAGCCTTGTTCGTTAATTGTCAGAGAGCCAGCTAGTGATCATACTAGCTGGCTCTCTACGTTTGGTTAGTTAGATTGGGAAAGAAGCCCCCCTGTTGCCTACAACTTATTTCTTCACAAAAGGAGCAGTCTGCGAAGAAAGCCCGTCAGTAAGTTGGAGAATATATCGGCCGGGGGGAAGTGCCTGAACGGAAATAGCTCCTTCGAACTGGCCATTTTGAGCGGTTAACGAGAGCAGTTGCTGTTGCAAAATGCCCTGAAGGTTAAACACACCAACTTGTATGTGTTTTGCCTGTGGATTAGTGTAACGGATCGACAGCGTGTTCTCCGTGGGATTTGGATAAAACATAAATTGAGCGGTTGGATCGAGGTTAGTAGCGGTTATACGGGATGTTTGAATAATGCGATCAGTTGACCACCCAACACAGGTCTGCTGAGTGACTTGAACTTTGTAAATACCGGCTTGATTGACCGATAAACGATAGTCGCGAGCGTTAGCGATGATAGAATTATTCCGATACCATTGATAGCGGTAAGACGTGTCGTTTGTCGCTTTCAGCGTAACGGTGGCCCCTTGTGGTAGATACAAATCGGTTTCTTCGGGAGTCAATGTAACGCTATTGACAGAGGAGAGCAGGATGGTTGTAGGGTCAGAGAAGGACTGGCAACCGTTTTGAGTAACTCGTACCTGATAAATGCCCGGTTGTGTTGCCGAGAAGGTAGTAGAATGCGCATCATTGACGGCATAACTATTATAAATCCAGTCAATTCGGGCACCAGCCTGGAAGGGTCCACTCTCTGAAAAGGCTTCCAGCCGAATGGCATCACCTGTATCGCAAAGCCATTGTTTTCCCGCCGGTGTTATACGTGCTGAACTTGTGACCGTTTTTAGTTGAACAGCTGAGGAAGTTGCAGTGCAACCATTTTCGTTCGCAATCCGTACGGTATAAGCTCCGGCCTGAGATGCCTGATAAGTTGATGCTGTTGCTCCTGAAATAACACTCCCATCCCGAAACCATTTGTAAGTAAGGTCCTTCGAGGATTGATCAGCTTTTAAGAGCAATGGCGTTCCAGGGCAAATCGTCGTATCCTGATTAGGCGTAATCTTTACTGATAATTGGCAATTGATTCGTTTTAATCCACTTAGTATAATCGAGTAAGGCTGACTTGAGTACGTCATTTTGCCTTTATGCGTAACCGTTAGCGTATAGGTTTTTCCAGGGACTGGATCTGCAATGTAAATCTGCTCGACATTATCCCGCATATTATCCCCCCGTGTGGCCGCCTGAGCCGGTCGGTTCGGATCGAGCACGAACGGTAAGTAGGTTTGTTGACCATCGTTGAGCCGTATATCAAGATCGTTGATCAGCTTGGGCGTGCGGCTGTTCACGGAACTGGCTATAACAGTGGTAGCCGTAGCTTCAGGATCTGTCCAGGATAGAGTAACTACGAGAGGTTCAGACCCTTGCGCAACAATCGATTTTGTGAAACTGCCACCCGACGATAAACTTTGCTCCAGAATCAAATGCGCTAACTCCTGATTGAGGATCAGGCGGGCCGCTGCTTCCGTGTTGAGCAGCCCCCAACCCTGCCTATAATCTGGGCCTGCTTCGGGCACTTGCCGATTTGCGGTATGTATGGCAAGACCTTTTAATGTAGCTGCCCGCATAAATTGTCCACCTGTTGGTAAACCGGGGCCTCGCTGGCGAGCATATAATTCCTGTAGTAAAAACAGCGATCCCGATACATTGGCAGAAGCCATAGATGTACCGCTATAAATGCCATATTCCGTGTTGGATGTACTGATTGACGATAGTACATCGGAGCCAACGCCCAATAAATCGGGTTTGATACGACCGTCGTCTGTTGGCCCCCAACCGCTGAAGGAGGTCGATCCGACTAAAGTAGGCTGATTTGGGGTAGGGTAGGTTAGGTCAGCCGCACCGATGGTCAGCACATTTTTGGCCGTTGCATCGGCTGGAATCACATCGTATGCATCGTTTCGGCTACGAGCTACGGTACTTTGGGTATTTGTATTCTTGAGAAAATAAGGAGTACCCGTTGGGGGGCCTGTTTCACTCCGTTTATTATCCGCCGATCGAACCATCAGGAAATACGGATTATTATAGGCTAGTTGATCGAGATCCTCCGTTTGCGTGGAATAGAAGCCAAATAAGTAATCTTCCGTAGAATTTATGGCCGTATTTCCCCACCATTCCCATTTCAAATCTGGATTCGTACCCGGTCTTGATTCGTTATGAACCCACCCCAAAACAGGCCCATAGGCGTGATTAGAAATCAATAGATTTGGAGCCGCCGTAGCGAGTTCACTAATATCATTGCTGTAATCCCAGACAGACAGTTGGGCTTCGAACGCCATCCCTTTTGCCAGCGGATTAACGCCTTTTCCAACAAGCGTTCCGGCCAGATGAGTTGTATGATCATTGACGCTATTGCCATTGTCTTTATGGGTAATTTTGCCAGAGCCACTGAATTCCTGATGAGAATCTAATACGCGCCCTCCATCCCACAACCCCAATTTCCCCGCCATAATCGCCGAGCCGCCAGAGAGTGTAATCGGGAATGAATTGTTTCCCTGCAACGCCAGCGTTCGAGTGCCGCGAGCGGCTTCAGTATTGTGCAGTGAATAATAAATTGGTTCGCCAACAGCGTCGATTCCCTGCAATTGGAGAACACGTTGATTGGAATAATTTTTGCTTATAAACCAACTGGAGCGCTTTGCTGATTCAAGTGTGTGACGCCAGTTCTGCGCATACCGTTTAATCAAAGTAGCCTGCCATGCCAAAGATGGTTTTTGTAAGGCACGCTGCGCCAAAACGGGAGTATAGACTCCGTTCAGAACTACTAAAATAAAGGACAAAGCCATCCAGGAACCCCTGAAAAAAGCGTTTGAGCGCCTATTTTGAGTAATTAGCGCAGGCTGATTAATATGTACCAGATAGTGTAAGGATTATTGTTTTTGAATCCGTTTTATGCGAACACGTTGCGTCTGTTCGTCTTCAATAACAACAAAAAACATACCGTCCGAAAGGTTAGCTACATCGACGACCGTCGAATAACTTTTTCCTTCTTTTTGCAGGGTTACCATTTTAATAGTTCGGCCTTGCAAATCGATTAGACGGAGATTGGGGGGCTGAAGTAACGAAGACGCAGCCGTAAAGGATACGGTCAATTGCTTCGTGGCTGGATTGGGGTAAACACTAAATTCATCGTCATTCACAATAGGTTCGGTAGCCAGAATGGTTATTACCACTTCAGTGGAAGTAGCGGCCCCGCATCCGTTGACACTCCCGTTTACCGAATACCTACCTGATTTTATAGCGGTGTAGCTCGACGATGTAGCACCCGTAATCGCAACGCCATCCAATAGCCATTGAATCGCAGATATCGCGTTTGTCGTGAGCGCTATTCCATTGGCCGTAATAACAGGAATTTGTGGGGAATTGACGGATAAAGAGATAACCGAAGAACGAATTGGTAAGCAATTGCCTGCTACTGCGACCGAATAATTGCCTGTTATAGCGGCCTGCAAACTACTACTGGTTGCTCCCGTAATCACCTGCCCATTGCGGTACCATTGATACGTAAGTCCCGCTTCTGTGTTAGCCATGAAAGTATTACTCGATCCCTGACAAATACTCACTGAGCCAGTTGGCGTAGTGGTAACCGTTGGATACGTGCCTGTTGAGATATTTACGGGAGAGCGTTGAAGATTAGGGCATTCGAGCGAACGGACTTTGATATTGTAAAAGTAATACCAGGCATTGGTTAATGTATCGGGTGCGCTGAGAGATCCTTTAATGGTTACGACGGGCTGTCCGTTTTGAGTTTTGAGTTGGTAAGGATAGCCCGATACGGCACTGTTGCTTCGGAAAATAGTAGCACCGCCCGAATAGGAAATGGAAATTTTATAATCGCCCGCTGCCGGAATTCGTAAGTTGAGCGGATAGATAGCCCCTTTGTCGTTTGGATCGTCTAATAAATTGCCATTGCTGGTTGTCGCCGTCAAACTTTGGTCACGAGTTGGTGTCACGTCGAGGGTGACGCTGGAAACAATTGTATTGTCGTATTTACTGACAGTGAATGTAATCTGTCCGGGATTACCGATGTAGAGTCGGGCACTTTCGATTAGTAAAGGAACCGTCGTCGAAAAAAGTGGGGCAGGGGCATAGGCACCGAAATACGTACCTCCGCCAAAAGCATTTTTATCAGCAGGGCCAACAATACCTGAAAAATCATTTAAAGAAGCATAAAATTGCCCACTGGTAGGGACTTTAAGCGCATAAGTCTGATTGCCTACGGCCAGCAGATTTCCGCCCGTTAGCGCATCGTACCAGGAAGCGACGCCAGCTCCCGTATTGCGTAACGCAACGGCTGTATCTGAGCCGCAACGAGTCGCTTGAAAGAGACCGCTGCCGGGTGATACGCCAGTTGTACGCGTTGCTGTCATCGTATTATTGGCGATATTCTGGTCAGAAATTAAACCGGTAACAACCATAAAACGATACGTTTGGCCAGCGACTAGTGACGTTGGCTCAGGTTTTGTCAAGGTTAGTAGCCCATCACGGAAGGCAGGTAATTTGAGAAGCGTACTGGTTAAAGTTATCACATCTACATTGTTGGCATCCGTAATTTTTACGCTGATGGGTACATTGGTTTGATCAGCAGAACCATAATTGTGTAAGCGAACCGTTACGGCTAAATCGCTGGTCGTCTGACCGCAGAAATTGGCATCGGGTGAAACGAGAGCTGTAACGCCCACATCATTTATCGTTTGAATGACTTTCAGCGTGTAATCCTGCGTTTCTCCCTGGCTGTATAGTCCACAGGGAGAAATCGCCGAAGGATCATCCGTTTCGGAAGCAAGAATGCGTAGCCGAATAAGCTGCCCATTCTGTACACTAGCTGGAATCGTAACCGTGGTTGAAAATTGGCCTGAATTCGACAGAATACCCGAAGTGGCTATCGTTTCCCCCGCATCATCAAAACGGCCATTCTGATTCCAGTCGGCGAAGGCTTTTAGGGCTGTATTCTTATTCGTTCCACACGTACCGAGCGATATAATCAATGGAAGCTGCTGATTAGCTTGCACGGTCGTTGAGATCTGCGAAAAATCGGTGTACGACGTGCAGCCATCGGCTCCAGCCTGATTGATGGTTCCGAATTGTACATGGCTAATTTTTGTATCTGCCGTCGACGTTGGTTTCGATTCGCAATAAGTGGTTCCGCCAATGCCACTGACAATCAATGCATAATCCTGTTTACTGCCGTTTAGTGTGGCTTTATGGGAAATGATCAGTGTATAAACCTTTCCCGGAATCGTATTGGTAAGCAGAACCTGTTCAACGTTGTCGCGGACATTATCCCCTTGTGTAGCAGCATTGGCCGGATTGTTCGGATCCAGCACCCAGGGTCGAAACGTATCTTTTCCATCGCTAAGGCGAATATCCAGATCATTGACCAGTTTGGGCGTTCGGTCGTTTACAGCATTGGTAGGAGTGCCTACCGGATCAGTCCAGCAAATTGTGGCAACCAGTTGCCCTCGGCCTGAAGCTGTTACCTGAATCGTATCCCGTTGTCCCTGATTCAGCGTTCGTTCGGTTAGCAAGTGATTTTGATCCGTATTGCCAATGACACGGGCGGCCTGTTCCATATTCAGGATACCCCAACCAAATTTGTAATCAGGCCCGGGCGACGAACCAGCTTCGCTGGCCGTATGCAAGACTAATCCCCGGAGCGTAGAGGAGCGCATATAGCTACCTGCCTTTAATTGAGTATAATATTCCTGAAGCAACAACAGTGAGCCCGAAACATTTGGCGTAGCCATTGATGTACCGCTTAGTGTAACGTAGGCACTGTCGCTACTCGAATTTGCCGAAAGGAGATTGACGCCAATACCTACAATATCGGGCTTGATTCGTCCATCGTCGGCTGGACCCCAACTACTAAAACTAGCTATAGAAACCTCCTCGGGGAGATTATAACCATAGGATAGATCGTTTACCGCGCCGACAGTCAGTATATTTTTGGCGACTCCATAGGTAGCAATTTGATCATAGCCAGTTTGCCTGTCGCGAGTCACCGTACTGATTTTATTGTCGTTATTCACTATTACATATGCTTGGCCACCTCCTGGATAGCCATCTCCTCCGTGATCATTTCCCGCCGATTTCACGACTAAATAGTAAGGGGCTGCGATCGCGATTTGATCCCAACTACGAGCCTGGGAGTTGTATTGACCAAATTTATAATCATACGTTTGACTAATGGTCGTATCGCCATACCATTCCCACTGAGTTGATCCAGTTCGGGACGAATTGTACTGATAGCCCGACTGGGGGCCATAGGAGTGGTTAGATATCAGCAGATTGGGGGCTGCTGCGGTCATTTCGGATAAATCATTCGAAAAATCCCAGGCTTGCAGCTTAGCCCCGAACGACATGCCCCGAACGAGCGGATTCACCCCTGCTCCAATCATGGTTGTGGCTACATGAGAAGGATGTTGTTCATCAGCAACGGTTGTACTTGCTTTATCATTCTGCGTAACTCTGCCTGCCAGTTCAATATGCGTAGCTCGAACAGCACCGCCATCCCAAAGCCCTAATTTATTCTGCACCGACGCACTACTACCCGAAAGATTTAACCCCAGACTACCTCCTGCATACAGTGAAGTCGTTCGAGTACTGATACCGGCTTGGGTATTGCCGACAACATTTGTTGCCAGATAAATCAGATTGCCAAGATCATCGATACCTGCTAATTCAACGATTTGCCCATTAGATCGAATTTCCCGAATGGGCCGCCCAAGTTTAGCCGCCAAGGTAAGTGCTTTACTATACGTAGCGTCATGGTTTTTCTGATTAAGTGTTTGTAGCTGAGCTATTCGCTGCTTTTGAGAAGTCGAATAAGGGATTATCTGGGCAGAACTATTAGTGTAGATAACAGATAGATAAAAAGCCATTGATATCCAGCCTACAGACGAACGTAAAGAATGAAGCATAAGAAAAAGCAATGTCAGCTACCGACTCCGAGCATGAATATATGTGTAGATACGGAAAATTCGTATGGAATGTTGCGTATCTTAATCGTATGGCACTTTACTGATTATAAATACGTCTCGTATCAATACATAAAGTAGGCAGATTAACGATAATTTTAATTTAGCCTTGTTAAACCTTAATCCTGATAGACAGTCATATAGATTCAACTGCCTGTCTGACTGATGGATATATCGACAAAACACGCTGAGGCCATTGCCCGGATACGTTACCTGTACAGCAGAGCTGGATTTGGAGCTACGCCTTCTGAACTTGAGGATGCAGCTCATAAATCACTAAAGAAAGTCGTTCGACAACTGGTTAAAGACAGCGATTCCATAGCGGAACTTCAGGTGGTTGAGCCCGATCAGAACGAAACGAAGCGGGAGCTAAAAGGTATGTTTCGTAATGGTCAACTTGATCGCGATATGCTGAAAGAACGCATTCGGGATAATGCCGAAAAAGTGCGCGACCTGAATCTGCAATGGCTCGATCAGATGTCGACTGGAAAGGCCGCTTTGCGCGAAAAAATGGCCCTGTTCTGGCATGGTCATTTTGCTTGCCGGACACAGGGAAGAAATCCGCTGTTTATGCAGCAATATGCCAATGTGCTTCGGCAAAACGCGTTGGGTAAACTCAGTGACTTATTGATGGCTGTGTCGAAATCCCCAGCAATGCTTCAGTTCCTGAATAATCAACAAAACCGCAAAAATGCACCGAACGAAAACTTTGCTCGTGAAGTGATGGAGCTGTTCACGCTAGGGCGCGGGAATTATTCGGAACACGATATCAAAGAAGCCGCTCGGGCATTTACTGGATGGCAATTCACGCCCGATGGGCAATTTATCTTCCGTCAGCAGGTACACGACGATGGTGAGAAAACCATTTTCGGTAAGATTGGGAATTTTAAAGGCGAAGATATCATTGCGATGCTGCTGGATAATAAGCAGACGGCACGCTTCATCACGGCAAAGATTTACCGTTATTTCGTCAACGAAACGGAAGACAAAAAGCAGGTCGAAGAACTAACGGAGCAATTCTTCAAAAGCGGCTACGACATTGCCGGTCTGATGGAGACGATCTTCACCTCCGATTGGTTCTACGACGCCAAAAACGTAGGAGCCCATATTAAATCGCCGGTTGAGTTGCTGGTGGGTATGCGTCGGACGCTCAGTGTGCAGTTTGAGCAACCGCAATCGCAGGTATTTGTGCAGCGAACACTAGGTCAAATACTCTTTTATCCACCAAACGTAGCCGGATGGCCGGGCGGTAAAAATTGGATTGATTCATCGAGTCTGTTGTTCCGAATGCAGTTGCCAAGTTTCGTTCTGAAATCAGCCGAAGTAGCTATCCGCCCTAAAGATGAAGGTGATGTAAATGCCCAACTCCTGGCCCGAAAAGGTGCTAATCGGTTCCAGACGAAAATTGATTGGACCAATTTTGAATCAGCTTTCGCCAAAACGTCTGAAACCGAACTGACCGACGCTATTGCCTCTATCTTGCTGCCCTTTCCGCTTCGTCCCGACCAACGCACTATAATCGAGAAACAAACCAAACCCGAGCTGTCGCGTCCAGAACGAATCCACACAATAACCGCAGCGCTCATGAGCCTGCCTGAGTATCAACTAACATAACCGGGATTTAGCAGATTTAGGGATTAACCAGATTTTGTTGATGATGCGCTTCTTTGAAGTGAAAAAACAAAATCTGATTAATCCCTAAATCTGCTAAATCCCGGTTCAGACAATTATGAACCGTAGAAACTTCCTTAAACAATCGGCTTTTACGACGGCGGGAACGATGCTGATTCCGCATTTTCTGAAAGCTTACGAAGCGCAGATGTTGGGGCAAAGCCTTACATCGAGCGGCAAAATTTTAGTGGTTGTGCAATTGTCGGGCGGGAATGATGGTCTCAATACAGTTGTCCCCTATCGAAACGACATTTATTACCGTGAACGGCCAACGATCGCTATACGACCTGAAAAAGTGCTGACGTTGACTGATGAAATTGGCCTGCATCCTGCCATGACGCCATTGAAGGCACTTTATGACGAGGGGCTGCTGACGGTCATCAATAATGTGGGTTATCCAAATCCAGACCGCTCGCATTTCCGTTCGATGGATATCTGGCAATCGGCCAGCGATTCGGATAAATATGTACGCACGGGCTGGGTAGGCCGATATCTGGACGCAGCCTGTGCGGGGAAAGCGCAGCAACCCTTCCGAACCATCGAAGTTGACGATACGCTTAGTCTGGCTATGAAAGGAGATGCGTTGAATGGATTAGCTGTTTTAGATCCTAAAAAGCTTTATAACCAAACGCGTAGTGGTTTAGTAACGGGCTTGAGTAAAGAACACAGCACGAATAGTCACGAGCCGGAATCGGTCGCTTACCTCTACAAAACATTAGCCGAAACAGTATCTTCAGCCGAGTATGTTTACGATAAGGCAAAAGTACCTAGTACTGTGTCGACCTATCCGGCAAGTGAATTAGGTAATCGACTTAAAACAGTATCACAACTGATACAGTCGGGTGTTGCAACGAGCGTTTACTACGTATCGATCAGTGGATTCGATACGCACATTAACCAGCCTGGACAGCAGGAGCGACTGTTAGGCCAATATGCCGAAGCGGTTGGTGCATTCATGAAAGAGTTGAAAACGGCTGGTCGCCAGAATGATGTATTAATGATGACGTTTTCGGAGTTTGGACGTCGGGTGAAGCAAAATGCCAGCAACGGTACGGATCATGGTACGGCGAACAATGTATTTCTGATCGGGGGCGGATTACCGTCACGTCGGGTACTAAATGAAGCGCCAAATTTGACCAAACTGGACGAAGGTGACCTGATGTATTCTGTCGATTTTCGCCAAATCTACGCGACGCTTCTCCGCGATTATCTGGGTGCTGATGACGTAGCTATTTTAGGCCGGAAATTTGATGGTCTAAAGATTGTTTAAATTGAAGTTTTGATTGAAAATGTGAGCACTTTTAAGCCAGCCCTGAGTTGAATGATTTCAATAGGGGCTGGCTTGTTTCAGTAGGTTTCCGGGCTTTTCGTGTTTAGTAGGCAACGTTCAAAGCCTGAATTCTTTATTGTTCATGACTCAAACTGTAACTCGTCGCCAAACGTTAGCTGCACTGACGGCTTCCGTTGGCGCTACACTGGCTTCACTTTCGTCAGAAGCTACCGCATCGCCAACCGCTCAATCTCCTTTTACGATTTGCCTGAATATGAGTACAATCCGAGGGCATAAACTCGGATTTGTGAAGGAATTGGAAGTCGCTTCTAAAGCGGGTTTTCGATCAGTCGAAATCTGGATTGAGACGTTACAAACCTATTTAAAATCGGGTGCCACAACAGCTGATGCGCGTAAAGTACTGTCTGATAATGGAATAAAAGCTGAAAACGCCATCGGTTTTGCGCCCTGGATTGTGGATGACGAAGCAGCCCGCGCTAAAGGAGTTGATCAGATGAAGCGCGAAATGGAGATGCTGGCTGAAGTTGGTTGTATGCGCGTAGCTACGCCACCCATCGGTGCGCAAACGCCCAATAGCCCTAAAATTGATTTATACAAAGCGGCTGAACGGTATCGCGCTATCCTTGAATTGAGCGATCAAACAAAGGTTATTCCGCAACTGGAATTGTGGGGTTTTTCGCCGAACCTAAGTCGATTGGGCGAAGTCATGTTTGTGGCCATTGAAAGTGGTCACCCATCAGCGCGGGTATTATTGGATATTTATCACCTGTATAAAGGCGGTTCGGGCAATAAAATGCTTCCTCTGGTAGGTAAGCCAGGCATCGAAATCTTCCACGTAAACGACTACACCGCCGATTTCCCAAGGGAAAAAATCACTGATGCCGACCGCGTGTTTCCGGGCGATGGAATTGCGCCAATTAAGGAAACGCTCAAACTCATTAAACGCCCAGATAAACCGATCATTCTTTCCTTAGAAGTATTCAATAAGACTTACTACGCTCAGGAAGCGCAAACCGTCGCCAACACAGCGATGGCGAAAATGAAAGCGATGGTGGCCGGGGTTTAAAACGCCCAGGCCATCAAGCCGCCATCTACCGAAATTGTTTGTCCGGTAACGTAACCCGAAGCGGGCATACTTAAGAAGGAAACAACGGAAGCGACTTCCTCAGGCTCGCCAACACGATTCATCGGCGTTCGTTTTAAAATGCCTGTGAGTTTTTCGGGATTTGTCAGAACGGGCGTAGCTAGTGGTGTTTTGATATACCATGGAGCTACAGCGTTTACTCGAATACCGTCAGGAGCCCACTCAACAGCCAGATTACGAGTTAATTGCAATAAGGCGGCTTTTGTCATCCCGTACAATGAACCACTGCTGGTGTGGGCCAATCCCGATACGGACGAAACGAAAACAATCTTTCCCGAACCCGACGATTTTAGCAAAGGATAGGCGGCCTGAGTAAGTTCGTAAGCCGAGCGAAGATTCGTATTTAAAATATGCTCGTAATCGCTTACACTATAATCGGCAGTTGCTTTTCTGATATTTGTCCCCACATTATTGACCAGAATATCCAGTCCGCCTGTCCTGTTAACGGCGTTGATAAGTTGAGCAGATACTGCCGGCTGACTCAGGTCAGCGGCAAGCCCATCTACTTTGTAGCCTTTTTCTTTGTAAGTAGTGAGGTGTTGTTGAAGCAACTCATTATCCCGAGCCACAATAAATACCGATGCGCCGAGGTCCAGAAATTGCTGAACGATTGCTTCGCCGATGCCTTTAGTTCCGCCCGTAACGAGCGCATGTTGGCCTTCAAGCGACCAGAGAGAAGAAGTCATAATGAGTTTGAGCGGGGCAATCCCCGCCATTCGTAGTTTGAGGTCTGAAGGTAGCTGAAGAAGAGTTATTGCCCTTCTAGCCAACTTCAGACCTCAAACTACGAACTTCAATCAAGAAACTACAAATGCTCTTCACTTTCTGGAACGGTATGCCACCGTTCCTGTTGCAGAAAATACATAATAAACGCTACTGATACGGCTCCCACGCCAATGATCCAGATGAGCCCCCAGGGGCTCCAGTAGGACCAGGTCTTCTGGCTGATCAGATGTAGCAAAGCAATCACCATTAAGCCAAGACCTAAAGCGCCCCCAAAGGCGTAAACTAAGGTCTTCTGATAAGATTGTCGTAAGGCATAAGCTCCGTAAGATTTATTTCGGAACTGAAACAGAATATCGTCGAAGCTGGCTTCTGCCAGTTGGGCATCTGAAAAAGATAGCTCGCGCTGGTATAGTTTGCGGAGCTTTTGAACGGAGTCGGCATTGGCATCCAGCAATGTTTTTTCGACAGCTGCTTTGAAAGGGAGGCCAATCCATAGATAATGCTCTACTTCACAGACTAAATGATCGAGCATTTCAGTTAGCAATTCATCGGACAAGCCGCTTTGAATCAGGTATTTGTGGAGATGGTCTATGTGTTGTGGAGTCAGCTTTTCCATAAACGTAAAGGGTTAAGTTAGTTGCCATAGGCCAACTTGGGTGAAGGTTGAAAAAGTTGCTGCATATACTCGATAAATCGCTCAAACTCAAACGCTTTCTGAATAGCCATTTCAGTACCACTGGGCGTCAGCGAATAATACTTACGAAGGCGCCCATCGACTTCTACCGACTCCGTTGTCAATAAGCCTTCCTGCTCCAGTTTGTGAAGGACCGGATAAAGCGCTCCAAACGTTAGGGTCAACTCGCCTTTCGTTCGGTCTTTAACAGCCTGCGTTATCTGATAACCATACATTTTGGTTTGCTCCGAAAGCAATCGTAACACAATTGTCTTCAAGGTTCCGCGTAAAAACTCACTACCGATTTGTTCCATAATCGTATCTCATTAACTCCATCACTTGGTATGACGAATATATATAAGAAAATTTAATATACAAGAAGATTCCGTTATTTTCCTGTCTATTTTTTATTTTCAGGAAAGAAGAAATTAAGCCAGGAAAATGCAACGCTGAGGCCTTACGTCAATCCTTTTGGCAATCATCTGTTTCGCAGTTAATTTTAGCTTTGCCTATTAACTATTTCTCATGAACAAACGAATCGCGCTACTAGCTGGGCTCACTCTGTCGTTCAGTGTTGCCTTGGCGCAGAATAAGCCAAAACCGGAAGACGTTCAGACGTTTACGCTAAAAAATGGTATGAAATTCATGGTCCTCGAAGACCATTCTATCCCCAACGCCAATTTCTATACATTCTGGAAAGTAGGTTCCCGTAATGAGGTACACGGCATTACGGGGCTGTCGCATTTTTTCGAGCACATGATGTTCAACGGCTCAAAAAAGTACGGTCCTAAACAATTCGACCGGGTGATGGAAGCCAACGGCGGTTCGAATAATGCGTACACCACCGAGAACACAACAGTCTATACCGACTGGTTTCAGAGCGGTGCCCTGGAAACCATTTTTGACCTCGAAGCCGACCGCATTCGTGATCTATCGATCGATCCGAAAATGGTAGAAAGTGAGCGCGGAGTTGTGTTGTCGGAGCGGAGTACAGGCTTGGAGAATAGCAATTATCGGGTTATTAATGAGTTAGTTCAATCGGTGGCTTTTGTGGAGCATCCGTATATGTTTCCCGTGATTGGTTTCGAGTCGGACATTAAAAAGTGGACGCAGGCTGATCTGGAGAAATATTTCAAAACGTACTATTCCCCAAATAACGGCGTAGCTGTGGTAGTTGGCGATGTAACAGCGGCTCAGGTGAAAAAACTGGCCGAGCAATACATCGAACCGATTCCGGCGCAGAAATTGCCCGATAGTCTGCGTACGGTAGAACCTCCCCAAAATGGTGAGCGACGTGCCACAACCTACAAAGACGTTGCCACGCCCAATATTTTGCTGGCTTATCATACGCCAGCAACTCGTCACCCTGACTATTACGCGCTCGATTTGCTTAGTGGCGTATTAAGTTCGGGTAATTCATCGCGCCTGGTTAAGTCGCTGGTGCTGGATTCGACGATTGCGTCGCGCGTGTTTAGCAATATGGATCAATCGTTCGATCCGAGTCTGTTTTCGGTTTATGCCATCGCTGCCAGTGGTATTTCGGCTGAGCAACTGGAGCGGTCCGTTTTGCATCAAATCGATAAAGTGGTTAACGAAGGCATTACCGATACCGAGCTTCAGAAACTGAAGAATCAGAAGCTAATGGAATTCTATCATACGATGGAAAGCATTAATGGAAAGGCAAACTCGCTCGGTACGTACGAACTCTTTTTTGGCGATTATAAGAAGCTGTACGAAGCGCCCTCGCTTTACGAAAAGGTGACGAAAGAAGACGTACAGCGAGTGGCTAAAACTTATCTTACCGTCCGGAATCGAACAGTCGGTTATCTGCTTCCAGAACCAAAAACGAATCCCTCGAAAAATAACTAATTCCCTGACTGTTAACTCAAACTGAAACGATTTATACAAATCGAATTGGTCTTACAATATGAAAATCTTACTCACCTTTATTAGTACGTTGCTACTAACTGGCTTGTCGCTGGCGCAGACGTTTAAAGTGCCACCGTATCAGAAATTCAAGCTGAAAAATGGATTGACGGTTTACCTGATGGAACAGCACGAAGTGCCGCTGATTAACGTATCGGCGGTGTTCGATGCCGGAGCCGTTCAGGATGGGAATCGATATGGTTTATCGAACATGACAGCCGAAGCGCTTCTGTTCGGTAGTTCGAAATATACCAAAGCGCAACTGGAGGAAAAAGCTGAATATGTTGGGGCAAACATCGATGCGTTTGCGGGCAAAGAAGTCGCCAAATTATCTGCGTCGTTTGCCGTAAAAGACCAAGATTTACTGTTCGATATTATTCAGGACGTCATCACGAAACCCACGTTCGATCAGGCCGAATTTGACAAATACAAGCAGCGTCAATTACTGCAATTAACTCAGCAGAAAGAAAGTCCGCGTGGAGTAGTTACGTCCTATTTCAATCGGTTTGTTTTTGAAGGACATCCGTATGCTAATCCTATAACAGGTACGCCAACGGCTGTTTCGGCTATTTCGGCCAACGATGCGCGTCAATTCTATCAGAAGAATTATACGGCTGACCGAGCGGCTATTGCCATTGTTGGAGATTTCGATACGCCTTCGATGAAAAAACGAATTACCGATTTGTTTGGAGGCTGGAAAACAGCAGCAGCAACGTCGCCCAAACTGACCGATCCAACGGTTGCCTTTGATAAAAATCGGGTATTATTGGTCAATAAAGACGATGCTCGCGAAACGACATTTCTGATCGGGGGAAAAGGCATCACTCAAAATAATCCTGACTTTATTCCGGTAACGGTCGTCAATACGATTTTGGGCGGTCGATTTACCTCCTGGCTAAACGATGCCTTACGGGTGAATTCTGGCCTGACCTACGGAGCTAGTAGCCGATTTGCTACGTATCGAAACAGCGGCACATTCGCTATTTCGACGTTTACAAAGGTGAGTACAACAACACAGGCTATTGATATGGCGCTGATGGTACTCGATAGTTTGCACAAAACCGGCATCGATGAAAAGACGCTTTCGTCGGCCAAAAATTACGTAAAAGCTGACTTCCCACCCCGCTATGAATCCGCTGCTGAGTTGGCTAATCTGCTGACTGATATGTTTAGTCTGGGTTTCGATGAGTCGTTCATCAATAACTTCCAGAAAAACGTCGATGGACTGACCGTTGCCAAAACCCGCCAGATTATCGACCAGTATTTCCCCAAATCGAATCTTCAATTTGTTCTTGTCGGAAAAGCGGAAACGATTCGTGATAAGGTAAAAAAATACGGAACCATCACTGAGAAAGAAATCAAAGCCGACGGATTTTAAATTGTAAATTATTAGTCCACAGCTGACTAAATTAAAGGAAATAACCACCGAATTCCCCGTGTCTGTGTCCTCACAGACACCTATGCGTCAGCAAGCCCTACCCTCCGGTCAGGCGTCTGTGAGGACACAGACCTGGGGAATTCGGTGGTTATTTCCTTCAAACCGATCAGCTGTGCGCTAATAGCTTCGTTTTCCACTCTATTACTTGAATTGCATAAATTTCCGTTACCTTTGCCCAAGTTTTCGGTGCCTGATGTCGCTTCATGGCGACTTTCACGGCTTAAAAGGGAAGTTGGTGAAATACCAGCGCTGTCCCCGCAACTGTAAGTCAATCATTACTCGGTTCAATCCACATGACCACTGCGCTGATTTTCAGCGTGGGAAGGTTCGAGCCGACGAGACGAGCCAGGAGACCTGCCGACGACTATTCGCTGTTTTGAGGTTCGGAGGAAATCTCTGATTGCGTACTGATCGATACAATATTCGGTGCACGTACTTACGGTGATGGTGAAAACGCAACCCCCTTATTGGCGGGTATTGAGTCTGCTTGTTTGTCTGATGACTGGGCAACAGGGATTTTCCCAATTGGATTCGCTGAAAAGGGATCGATTTCGGGTAGATTCTGCCGTCTCGTTATCGACTGTAACAGTACGAGC
This sequence comes from Spirosoma harenae, assembly GCF_054776975.1. Lineage (NCBI taxonomy): Bacteria > Pseudomonadati > Bacteroidota > Cytophagia > Cytophagales > Cytophagaceae > Spirosoma > Spirosoma harenae. The sequence goes on from NZ_BAAHBD010000054.1 coordinate 222,241, forward strand.
CATTGCGCCGGAGCGATTTCTGGCCGGGCAGAAACTACAGCGTATCGATTCGACAACCTTACTCCAGTTCAGATTCGGTTCATTGACGGATTTGCTGGCTTTGAATACTCCGCTGGCGTTCAAAAATTACGGCTCTGGTCAGTTAGCGACAGTAGCTTTTCGGGGCACGTCGGCGAATCATACGGCTGTCCTTTGGAACGGTATCAATATAAATCAGCCCAATCTGGGCCAGACTGATTTCTCGACTCTGCCGGTTGCTGGCTTTGATCGACTTGCGGTTCAATACGGTTCGTCGGCCAGCGTAGTGGGCTCGGATGCAGTGGGAGGTAGCATTTTGCTCGGTAGTACGCCAATCTGGAAATCAGGTATTCAGGTAACAGTTGGGCAGCAATTAGCTAGTTTCCGAAATAATCAGACACAGGTTGGAGTGCGGTATGCGACACCGTTAGGCCGAAACTGGACATTGTCCGGCAAGACGTATGCTTACCGAAGTCAGTTCAATAATGACTATCCGTATACCGAACGACAGCATTATTTTGTAGACAATTCAACAACGGCGCAACGAGGCTTTTTACAGGATTTATACTTTTTACACAAGAACGGCCGGCAGTTTTCGATTAATACCTGGTTCTCTGACAATGACCTGATTCTGGCTCCTCAGGATACCATTGCGCGTGAGCGCACCCGAACGCAATCAGCTCGGATACTGGCTACGTATGAAGCCAATCGCATGACAGTTCGCGTTGGATGGATTCGCGATGTACTGGACTATGCCAAAGGGAATTTTGATGACCCAAGCCATACCGAAACGGAGCGATTGATTAGTCGAGTTGAACGAGAATTCGCTCTTTTAGCTACGACATCGCGTCAATTGAATTTGCGGGTAGGTGGTGAATGGTCGCATTATCGAACCCGGACGGATGGGTACGGTGGTCAGTTGATTCAGGAAAATCGGGGAGATGTTTATGCCTTGCTTCGTTTTCAGACACTGCGCTGGCTCGTGTCTGCTAACATCCGTCAGGCTTTCGTAACCCGGTTCAATCCACCGCTGACGCCATCGCTGGGCGCTGAATATCAGGTAATACAGCGAGATCGTTTCCGATTGATAGCCAAAGGGAATGTCAGCCGTAATTACCGCGTACCCACGTTGAACGAGCGTTATTGGGTCGAATTAGGCAACCCAAATCTATTACCCGAAAATGGATTCAATCTGGAGGGTGGATTAGCCTCATCCGCAACGGTATCCGATCACCTAAATCTGACAACTGAATTAACAGCGTACCGAAATCGGGTCGATAACTGGACGTACTGGAATCCGGATAATAATTACCATGTCGAAAATCTGCAATTAGTCATCGCTCGCGGAATTGAATTTACGACGGGGCTAACATACGCGCAGAACAACTGGCAAGCTGGTTTAAGGCTAGGCTATGCCCTAACGCGCTCCTCGCAGGAACGGACATACGGTGCCTACTCGCAGGATGTAATTGGGAAGCAGTTAGTGTATGTTCCGATGCATACGGGAACACTCAACGCACATCTGCAACGGAATCGAACGCGGCTCAGTGTACAGATGCAGGCCAATTCGCGTCGATACATCACCTTCGACAACAGCCAATTTTTTAAAGGAACGGTAGTAACCAACATAGTACTCGAACACTCGGCGAAGTTAGGGCCACTAGCGATGCGGGTTCAAGGGCAAGTGAACAACGTGTTTGATGCGCTGATGCTGGGCGTTAAGCGGAACGCATTACCTGGTCGAAACCTGGCCATCAATCTGATTATTAATTTTCCTTCTAATACAAAATGAAAAAGCAATTGACAAAAAGTATTGCACTGAGTCTACTGGCGTTGACCGTCTGGAATTGTAAAACGTCCGATCCAGAACCAACTCCTTACGAATCAGGTGCTTTCATTCTGAATGCAGGCAATTTTCTGGATAATAATGGCACCGTATCATTTATCCCACGCAATTCGACAACGGCGTCAACTGATATTTTCAATACGGTCAATACTCGTACATTGACGGGTAGTGTTCAGGGGTATATTGAAATTAATGGTAAAGGAGTCATTCTGGTCGACAATAGCGATGCCGGGAAAGATAAGGTCGAGATTGTCGAGTCGGGTACGTTCAAATCATTAGCAACTCTGCAAGCCCCCGACGTGGAGAACCCTCGTTATGTAGCGATGGCCGGGCCGAACAAGGCATACATTAGTTGCTGGGGAACGACAGGTACGTATCCCAACTTTTACGTAAATCCTGGCTACGTTCTGGTTGTGGATTTGGCATCAAGAACCATCACGAAAAAAATTACGGTTACAAAAGGAGCTGAACGGATTGTTGTACTAGGTAATGAAGCGTATGTTGGAAGCGCTGGAGGTGAGCGCACCTTAACGGTAATCAATACCGACACCGACGAAATAAAGCAGCCTGGTCTGGATGTTGGCGTAAATACGAGCCCGATTGCGGTTGATGCGAACAATAAATTGTGGGCGTATGCATCGGCAACAACGGAAATGGTTCGTATTAACCCGACTAGCAAAACAATTGAGGCTCGTTTGGGAGTAGGTAGCTCGGGTAAGTCGCCGGGGGCAATTGCGATAAGTGCCGATAAGCTGAGCTTTTACTTCGTCAATTCTTTTTATGATCCGGCCGATAGCTACAAGGAAAAAGGTGAAACCTATACATTTAAAGTTACTGATAATAGCATTTCTACAACCACTCCTTTTATTCGTCGTCTGTTTAGTGGGTTAGGCGTTGATCCACAAACCGGAATTATTTATGCGGGCGTGACTCCATCCTATAAACAGGCTGGTTATGTACTTCGTTATCAGCCTAATGTGGGTGGAACTGCCACGTTGATCGACTCAGTGCGGGCCGAAATTGCACCGTCTAAATTTTATTTCCGTTGATTCGTCGACTAGCCGTCATGAACTGGAGCGGAGGGAAAGATTCCGCCTTGGCTTTGTACCATAGCCTTAACGCAGAACGATGGAACATTCACACCTTGCTGACTTCTGTAAATGATTTGCATGGTCGAGTCAGTATGCACGGCGTTCGGATTGACTTGGTAAAAGCGCAGGCTGAGCAGCTGGGTCTACCGCTGCAACTACTCCGATTGTCGGGTAATGTATCAATGGATGAATACAATATCTGTATGCGCGAAACGCTTCAACCCATTCAGGAGCAAGGCGTTTCGCACGCAATTTTCGGCGATATTTTTCTGGAGGATTTACGACGCTATCGGGAAACTCAATTAGAAACTGTAAACCTGATTGGAGAATTTCCGCTTTGGCAGCGAAACACAACAGAGTTAATGCATGAGTTTGTGGATTTGGGTTTTCGGGCGGTGTTAGTATGTGTGAATGAGAAGCAACTCTCCACCGATTTTATTGGGCGCGAACTTGATCTGGACTTGCTTAAAGACTTGCCCAAAACTGTTGATCCCTGTGGTGAAAATGGTGAATATCATTCGTTTGTCTACGATGGTCCCATTTTTTCAAGCCCAATTCCAATTATCAAAGGTGATGTAGTTCGGCGAACGTATACGTCATCGAACGAGGTACATTCCGATTCGGGTAGTGCTGAGCAAGGCTGGGATACTGGCTTCTGGTATCAGGATTTGTTGTTGCGAGAGTAGAGTTTACTTCACCCCCGGCCCCTCTCCTAAAACAGGAGAGGGGTGCAATTTGGAATATTTTACATAAACGAATACAAGAAAATGAATGCTGGATGTCGGTGTAAATCGGATGTCCAGCATTCTGTTTTTTTAGTGTACGCGCTGTTTGGTTGTTAACAAGTTTCTATTGTCAGTTGCTAAGTGTATTTTGCATTCTGTAAGGATATTCTTTACCAATTATCCTTTTCTTACTAACTGTTTTAATTACTTCTATGAAACGGAGAGAAGCCATACAACAGGCAGCTTTGATGATGGGCGGTATGCTCTCAGCACCCACGCTGGCGGGGGCAATGGGGCGCGTACTGTATACCGGCTCAGGGGTCGATGTGTCGCCGGAGCAGGAAAGTCTGCTAGCCGAAGTTGCCGATGTCATTATTCCAACAACCAGTACGCCGGGAGCGAAAGCGGCTGGTGTTCAGAAGTTTATCATTCGGGTAATGCGTGATTGCTATCCGAAGGAGGATCAGGAAAAGTTCTATGCCGGGTTAGCGAAACTGGATGCCACTAGCAAAACCAAATTCAGTAAAGGCTTTGCTCAGTTAGATAATGCACAGAAAATCGAGATGGTCAAACAGACGATGACGGAGGATAAACCATTCTTCCTTCGCATGAAAGAACTGACGACGACTGGCTATTTCACCTCCGAAATCGGTGCGACCAAAACACTCGAATACTTACCCGTACCCGGCCAATTTAACGGCTGCATGACCCTCAAACCTGGCCAGAAAACCTGGGCATTATAACAATGAACCTCAATATTGACTCAATAAAAGACCAGACATACGACGCCATTGTCATCGGGTCGGGTATATCGGGCGGATGGGCCTCTAAAGAATTGACCGAGAAAGGCTTACGAGTACTGATGCTCGAAAAAGGCCACAAACTCGATCACGTTACGGACTACACATACGCTACCAAAGATCCCTGGCAGACCAAATACAACGGTCGTTTAACCGTCGCGCAGAAAGAGTCGCACCCGAAACTGGCCCGCGATTATCCATATAACGAGATGACCGAAACGTATTGGATGAAAGATACGGATTCGCTGTATAAAGAAGATAAGCGTTTCGACTGGTATCGGCCGAATATTGTTGGCGGTAAATCCATTATGTGGGGTCGTCAGTCGTATCGTCTGAGTGATATCGATTTTGGCGCAAACCTCAAAGACGGTATTGCCATCGACTGGCCAATCCGCTATAAAGACGTTGCGCCCTGGTATTCGTACGTCGAGAAGTTTGTCGGTATTTCGGGCGAAAAACTGAACCTGCCTCAGCTTCCTGACAGCGAGTTTCTACCGCCGATGGAAATGTATTGCGTTGAGAAAGAAGTACGTAAGCGCATCGAGAAAAACTTTCCCGGTCGTACCATGACCATTGGCCGGGTAGCTAACCTGTCGAAAGCGGAACAGGCGCAGATGGGTGTTGGACGTGCTCCGTGCCAATACCGGAACCGATGCTCGCTTGGCTGTCCGTATGGCGCTTATTTCAGTACGCAGTCCTGCACGTTGCCACCAGCCGCTAAAACCGGGCGCTTAACGTTACGGCCTGATACTGTCGTTACGGAAATTCTGTACGACGAAAACAAGAAAAAGGCGACGGGTGTCCGCATTGTCGATGCGGTTACGCTTCAGAGCAAAGAGTATTATGCGAAGCTTATTTTCGTCTGTGGCAGTGCACTTGGCTCAACTGCTATCCTGTTGAATTCCAAATCAAACCGTTTTCCAAATGGCTTTGGTAATGATTCGGGTGAATTAGGTCATAATCTGATGGATCATCACTTCCGTATTGGTGCATCGGGGGTTTGGGAAGGCGATCTGGATAAGTACTATATCGGTCGACGAGCCAATGGTATTTACGTACCTCGCTACCGGAATATCGGCAACGATAAGCGCGACTACATTCGGGGGTTTGGCTATCAGGGTGGTGGAAGTCGAACAGGCTGGCAGCGAAATATTGCTGAAATGAGCTTTGGTGCCGATTATAAAGAGGAATTAACCAAACCCGGCCCCTGGACGATGGGATTGGGCGGATTTGGCGAAACCTTGCCGTATCACGAAAACCGAATGTATCTCGATAAGAATGAGAAGGATAAGTGGGGAATGCCGCTGGTCGTGTTTGATGCCGAACTCAAAGAAAACGAGAAAAAAATGCGGATCGACATGATGAATGATGCAAAGGAAATGCTGGAAACATCGGGTGTGAAAAACGTTAGGGCGTATGACAATGGCTCGTATTTAGGCATGGCCATTCACGAAATGGGCACAGCGCGCATGGGCCGCGATCCTAAAACGTCGATTTTGAATGCTAATAATCAGGTTTGGGATGCGAAAAACGTGTTTGTGACGGATGGCGCCTGTATGGTTTCGGCTTCCTGCGTGAATCCTTCCCTAACCTACATGGCCTTGACCGCGCGAGCTGCGGACTTTGCTGTGAAGGAGATGAAAAAACAGAATATATAGGTGATTTGTCAGGCTGCCGAAGGAAGCATCTTATAGATTCCTAACTCATTAGCAGGGGTATATTAAGATGCTTCCTTTGGCAGCATGACAAAAAACTGCTCAAGAAATGTATAACGGTCCTCTAGAATTACAGAAAAGGTAAGTTGATATACTATTATTTCTAGTGAAAAAATACGTCGAGTATAGATAGCTATATAAAAACTAACAACAGGTATAGTATTTGTAGGTTGGTAGACTAATTAATTAACTCACTTACCAAGTGCATTAATATTCATTTGATGGGCGATCAATTGCCAGCTACTTGCTTGTTTATCAGGCGTTCTCGCGTCGAAAGCTAGCTTTTCAGCGGCTGCTAAGGGGAACACCCAGCCCTGTAATTCTGTACTCCAGATCGTAGAGCAACGAATAACTTCCTCAAATTCAGCTTCTGTCCATTTTTCCAGTCGATTTAGCTCGGCCAGCCGTTTTTTCTGTCGATGTAGAATAAGGGATACTTCTTTTGGCGTTGCCTGCTTGGTCTTCATAATTCCTTCCCACATTATATGGGATAAATTCAAGCAAATCCGAAGCCAAACTGCTAATCTGACTGATTATTAAGGCTTTATTCTTGAATTTATATTGACTAAGTAAGCCAATTTACGCCTTGCGGTGTCAATAAAGGAAAAGTCATAGCTTATGTATCCATGTGGCATCAGAGGCTTTATGCAATAAATAGCCGCATTTTAGGCCAATACCTCCACTTTTAAAGCCAAACCTTCCTCCTGTATAGTCTCGCTTATAGACCCCTTGAGGACGTATTAGTTTTGACCTGTCAAAGGAACACAAGGCCAACCGACGGCTTCCTTTTGTATCGACTTGGCGGATTATTCACCAGTTAAAATAGTGTTATCAAAACTCAATCATTTAGTCAAAAAATTACTTTCTCATCATGAAAACGTTTCAATTAGTTACACTCATTGCCCTGATCGGTTCTATTGGTTTAAGCTCTTGCAGCAAAAAATCAGATGATGTTACACCTAGTAATACACAGAATCAAAATTCGGCGGGTTTTAAAGTGAAGATCGACGGAAAAGATTATGCGCCTGATTTTTCGTATGCATTGGCCGCTTTTCCTGGCAAGGATGGGTACTATGCCATTTATGGTCTTGACAGCAAAACCAGTGATATCGTAGCTATTGCGTTGCCAAATACAATCAGCGAAGGAACGATTACGCTGACCAACGGTAGCTTTGCAACGATGACAATCAACAAAGAAGACTTCTCAACAATTAATGCTGGAACAGGAACGGTGACGATTACGAAGAAGACTGCAACGAATATTGTCGGCACCTTTAGCTTTACGGCCTACGATGCAACCGCTACGAAAAAGCGGGTACTGACTGACGGTTCCTTCAATGTCGCTATACGCTAGAGCATTATAAATCGTCACAAACGAGCTACTTTTTAAGAAATGGTTCGTCTATAAAGCAACTTACCATCAATTCTTCTCGTAGGGGTTGATGGTAAGTAAATAACAGAGCTGCCTGTTGTTGCTTCATTTCTACCAGTTATTCATTTTGAATAGTATCCTGAAAGGGGAAAAATCAATTTAGTAGCGTAAAACACGTTATCGATTTCCGAAAATGGCCTCAGAAAAGTTGAACCGACTCTTTATTTCGCTACTTATTGTTGCTGGATTTCTTGCTGGGTTTCTTGGATATTGTGTTGCCCTGATTCATTGGGTACAAACAATCTCGAGCAGCAATTTGACCAATCAGTCGATTTCAGTTATTGCCGAGACGGTTGTTTTACTATTATATACTTCTCTTGGCATTCGGTTTTGCCGTCGCAAAATCAACCTCTTTTAAGCAGTTACCCGAGTTAATTACATTTCTCATCAACGGAGCCGGGCTGACAAACTAGTTTGTCAGCCCTTTATTTTAATGCCCACTCTCGTTTGAATAGAGGTGTACTTATGTGCTGCTTTGGGTACACCAATGGTAGTATTATTAGCGAGAAGTAACAAGAAAGAGAATTACCACTTAATATATTTTATGTATCCAATCCAATAAGCCACCGTCTTACTCCCACTATTTAACAAACTAGAGTGATTTTAGTATGAGAGTAAGTACTCACGTTACAGTGGATAAGTCTTTAAATGACGAGGAAATTATTCGGCAGTATCTTGATAGCGAACCTACTGCGTGCTTCGAAACCCTGTACAATCGGTATGTCAATAAGGTATATCGACAATGCTTATCCATGACGAAAAGCTCGGAGCAGGCCGAAGATTTTACGCAGGATATTTTCCTGAAAGTATTTGATAAACTAGACGCTTTTCAGCAACGATCAAGTTTTTCGACCTGGCTCTATGCCATTACCTTTAATTATTGCTCCAATCAACTTCGAATGTCGAAACGGTTTCGGTTTACATCGCTTGAAGACGGACTGAAACATGACATTCCTGACCCCAAAGAATCGTCGTTGCACAAAGAAACACTTCGGCTGGTGAAACGGGCTATGGAATACCTTTCGGGTGATGAGCAGCGCTTATTAGAGCTTCGGTATGAACGTGAGATGAGTATTGATGAACTCGCCCAACTCTACAACATCAAAACCGATGCGGTCAAAATGCGCCTGAAGCGAAGCCGCGCCAAAATTCGACTCTTGTATAATCAGCAATCAGCGTGACGTAGCCTGTTCCTCAACCTGCTGTTGACGAACCTGCTGGCCAATCGGTACATATTCGATTTCGCAGGGGTAACCGAATAAACAATTGGCTTTGATCTGCTCCGCAACGCGTTCTGGAACCATTTTTTCCCAACCGTCTTCGCCCTGCTGTATCATTTCCAGAACATGATCTGTAGAAATATGCAGGTTTTGTTCGTTGAAATCAGTGATGTCTTCAATCTTGTCGTTCCGAACCAGGTATTGGAATAAAGGCTCCAGCGTGGGGGGCAGTTGGAATTCATTGCACGTATAAACAGTGCCGTTTTTTAAGGTTGGGTAAACAAAAAGTTTTACTTTTCGGCTGAACAGCGTCGCAAAGGATTCCAGAATACCACCCGGCAAAAACTCATAGTGACCTTCTTCAAAAATGTACTCCAGATTGGGAATACCTACGATAAGTCCGATTTTTAGCCGCGTTAACCGAGCCAGATAGGCTACGAGTTTGTAATATTCCAGGTAATTGGAAATCATCACAGTCTGGCCCATTGAGCATAGAATATCGACCCGATCCAGGAAATCCTTCTCGTCGATTCCCTGCTCGTTCGCTTTCAGATTGTGAAGCGTTAATTCCGCCATTGAAACAACCCGATTCGCGTCAACGTCTGGCTCATCTTTGAATTGTTTCAAGCCATTTTCTATCATATCCAACTGCACGTTGGTCAATGGCCGAAGCCGTCCGCGCATAACCAGGATATGCTTTTTATACAACGCTTCGGAAGGCTGTAGTACCTGGCCATCAGGACCAAACAGGGCTGCATCCGTAAAACCGTTTTTGACCAGATGCAGGGTCATCAGCCGGTTGTCTACATCCGAAAAATCAGTCCCATTGATTCGAATCATATCGATCTGAATCCGTTCTGGCGATAAGTCGTCCATGAGCGATAAGACCAACGTTTCTGGCGATTTGGCGTAGTAATAACAGCCGTAAATCAGATTTACACCAATAATTCCAAGCGCCTGCTGTTGCAGGATATTCTCGTTGTCGAGCATCCGAACGTGAATAATCACGTCGTTAAAGCCCGCTTGCGGATTGAGCTGAAATCGGCAGCCGATCCAGCCGTGAGCTTCGTTGGTTTTCTGGTAATTAAGCGCAACAACCGTATTGGCAAACGCAAAAAACGTAGTATCCGGCCCGCGTTTTTCGGCTAATCGTTTTTCTAACAGGCTATATTCTTTCGTGAGCATTTTGACCAGCCGTGTTTCAACTACGTACCGACCACTTTCCTCAACGCCATAAATTGAATCACTAAAGGTCATGTCGTAGGCCGACATGGTTTTGGCAATCGTTCCCGACGAGCCACCGGCTTTAAAAAACATAGCCGCTGTTTCCTGCCCAGCGCCGATCTCTGCAAAAGACCCGTAAATACGCCGGTCGAGATTGATACGTAGTGCTTTCTGCTTGGTACCTATATTCTTCTCGTACATAGTGTTGGCGGATTGCTTGATGCTAAAGTTACATCTTTAGATGCCAAAAGCAGCCTTGGGAGCCGCTTTTGTTGTAAAATAATACAATTTTAATAGTACGCAGCCGACTATCATTTTTCCGAACTATTTGGTAGTTAATGGACTTACCAACACCGATCAGGCAATTGCTAAATAACATCCTGCTTTAATACTATTTGTCAATTATCCAGTGGATTAACGCTGGTAAACATATTCCCACCTCCAGCTTTCTGATCCAAGGATGAACCCAAACTTGGCTGGTCAATAGCTATTGAGGCTGCCCGACGTGCTGTGCGCGTGCCGGATATCTGATAAATAGCTTCGCCCAGGAGCGGTTCGGTCAGGTCGCCAAAGGGTTTCAATCCGGTGCTAGGCTCTTTTACCTCAACAGCTGGTTTGAATCCACTACCGTAATCTGTAAAGCCTTGCGCATTAGCTGATTTGAACGTAATCGGTTGAATACCCCATTTAATACGGCCTGAATCGTCGGAGAGCGTTATTGAGCCAACATTCTTTCCAACTGTGGTCGTACCGATAGTAGTTACGGTCATGAAAGGTCGTAAACCGTTAATAACTAATTCGCTGGCTGAAGCCGTGCTACCGCTTGTCAGAATAAAAACACGGTTTAGGTTGGCCCCTAACGCCGACGATTTAGCTAAAAAATTTTCGGTGTTCCAGCCTGCTCCATATTTCTTGTCGTACGCAGCCGTTACGATGCTGTTCCATTTTTGCGTGTAGTACACTTTAGAAGCATCAATGTTCTTGCCAATTAAACTAGCTAATACCGTCGATGAACTTACGTAGCCTCCCCGATTGTACCGAAGATCGAGAACTAGTTCATTGACACCTTTCTGTTTAAATTGGCTGAAAATCGACTCTAATTCGAGATCATACGTTTTATCTTTACCCGGTGTTTCGTCAGCTTTATATACACCCGGTATAAACTGGTTGTATACGATATAGCCAATCGTTTTACTGCCAATTGTATAAGTCGTGTCTAACAGAACAGGATCTTCCTGAAAAACAACAGCATTTACCTGTTTTGTCTGATCTGTATCTGTCGTAACACCATTCACTACCGAGGCAAAGCCAAAGGTGTAACTATCTGAATTGCTGGACAGAAGCGATTGGTAATTCGAAATAGTCAGGGCTTGTCCATTTACTTTGGAAATTATGTCTCCCCGCTTTATTCCGGCCTTCGCGGCTGGTGAGCCTGGCAACACGTAAATAATCGTTGCCGTTACAGCCGTCCGCGATTGGTCACGATAATAATAGGCGTATTGCATACCAACCGTTTTTAATTGACCACCTAAAGATGCTTTCAAGGCGTCAGCACTTTCCTGAGCCCACGAAAAACGGTCGCGCTCGGTATTGGCTGTATTGCTTCGGTCGTATAATAAGGATAGAAAAAACGGATTCGGAGCCAGTGAAGTATCTGGATTGGCAGGTAGCTTATCATTCCAGAAATAGTACGTCTTCATATTCTCCGACATCCAGGTAGCTACTTCGCCGTTGGATGTCGGTCCTGATGGAGTAACGTCTTTGTTTTTACAGGAGGTGATTAACAAGGCACCGAAAAGGAGTAAAAATAGACTGGATCGCCCGATAGGAAATACGTTCATAGGTAATTGATGATGTGTAATTTGCGTACCTACAGATAACGTAATTAGGACCTAAATAATTTACTATGCGAACCGCATCCGATCGACTTAACTCATCGCAAATAAACAAAGCCCGGCAATATGCCAGGCTTTGTGGTAGACTACTCTTAACTTAACCTATCTCGAATTCTAAGATCTACTGCATCGCGATCGTGCGGTTGGTTTTTTGAACCGGCTGAGTCGACAGATTCAATTGCTTCACAATGCTGCCTTCGCTCGATTTAACTTCCAGTTCATACGTACCATCGGCTAAATCGTCGACGTTCAATTTCATGGCGTATTTCGTTTCTTTCTTGCCGATGCTTTGTTGATAAAGTACATCATTGGCTTTGTTCCGCAGGATGACCTGTACAGGGGCATCGGCTGACTTTTGGACGGCTAACCGGATCTCGTGGTTGACCGTTACATACGCACTGGCGTCGAATGAAAGTGCTTTTGGGGTAGTAGGGTTGAAAAGGGTAGAAGCGCTCAAAAGGACAGAAGCGGCAAGGGTGTTCATTAGTGCTAACATGGTCGTAGTGTTGTTTAGTGTTCTTTTAAAGAGTGTTGTTTACTGAGTTGTTTATACTAATCCAAAGCCTGTGCCAATCTTACTAAGCGTCTATTAATCAGCGGTTTGTTGTTTGTGCCAATTTTTGTCGTTGTCCGTAAGTGGACAGGTCTTGTTCAGATGCGGACAAAATTAGGGCGGTTTGCAGGTCGCTGGAAACTATGAATTGACCAAGCGTAGAAATTAGCTAATAGAGTGTATAAAATCCCGGATAAATGGTTGTGCCGATAAAATCTCAAGACGAACTGACAAGTACCAAAACCTAAGGATCAGATCTTTACAGCGTAAACAGACACCCTTTCCTATGGTCGACCTTGAGCATCGTTCCCTATTAGTAACCGCTTATGCTGCGTTCAACGCCCGCGCTATTGATGCCGTACTGGCGACAATGCATCCTGATGTAGACTGGCCAAATGGCTGGGAGGGAGGTCGAGTGATTGGTCATGAGGCTGTCCACGATTATTGGACTCGCCAATGGGCAGAGATTGATCCACATGTTGAACCGCTTCGGTGCCATACCGACGAAACCGGGCAGGTACTTGTGGAGGTGCATCAGGTTGTTAAGGATCAATCCGGGCAGATTTTGATTGACGAAGAACTACAACACCTCTACCAGATTGAGGATAACTTGATCAAACGAATGGAAATCAGGAAGTTGTAGAGATGACCTCACCCCCGGCCCCTCTCCTAAAACAGGAGAGGGGAGAGGTTTATTCCGTTTCCATTTGAGAGGGCTGGGGTGAGGTCAATTCATTATCTACCTGGGGACTCGCTTTATGACGATTGGTACGCATTTGCCAGTTGGACAAACGCAAGCCTGTACTTCAATGGAAAGATCCGTGAAACATCCAGCTGCATTGTATACTCTGACCCAATAAGTACCTGCTACTTGTACTGGCGTAAGCGCGCCATTAACGGTTAATGGTGTTTTCCCAGTCGTTATATGCGTTCCCGTTTCGAACGAACTTCCCTGTACTAATTCGTAGCTCAGCTGAGAAGCAAAGCCAGTCAACAAAATGGTATACGCTTGGGGCCCGCTGCATAGTGCCGAAATGCCGCCGACGGTTGGTTTAGGATTCACATTTATGCTGGCAACATCCGTAGCTGTATTATTTCCGATGGTACAGGTAGCCATGTAATTCAATACAACGGGGCTGGCAATATTGACCAGATTACTAGTTGATACAGTTATTGATGTGCCCGTTGTTGTAGTCGACCCATCTGACCATTCAATGGTTCCCGTTTCGCAACCGCTGGCAGTAAGAATAACAGATTCACCTGCACAAACTACAGCATCCGTGACGGTTATGGATGGGGGAGGAGTACAAGCCTGAACTTGTATCGAATGATCGCTGTAACACCCAGCCGCATTGTATACCCTGATCCAGTAGGTTCCCGCTGCCTGTACCGGCGCGAGCGCACCCGTCGCAGCCAATGGTGTTTGTCCAGTTGTTATATGCGTACCTGTGTCAAACGAACTTCCCCGTACTAATTCATACGTTAACGGATTCGTAAAGCCATTTAACAGAATCGTATAAGATTGCGGCCAACTGCATATGGAAGAAACACCACCGATAGTCGGTTTAGGATTAACGCTTACACTGGCTACATCCGTGGCTATACTATTGCCAATGGTGCAAGTGGCTGTATAAGTCAACACGGTTGGAGTTGTGATAGTAGTTAATCCGCTAGTCGATATGGTTAGCGAATTGCCCGTCGTGGTAGTTGCGCCATCTGACCATTGAATCGTTCCCGTTTCGCAACCGCTGGCGGTAAGAACGACCGATTCGCCCGCACAAACCACGAAATCCGTAACGGTTATGGACGCAGCTGTTGTGCAACTGGCAGGAGCCGTGTAGGTTTGACTAACGGTTTGATCGGCATAGCTTACGCTAAGGGAATGAACGCCTGAGCCCGACTCCAAACCGCTTAATGAATAGGGAACAGACGTTTGTCCTACCGTTACAGAAATGGTTTCCGTGATGTTTCCATCCGTTAACGTCAGAAGATCAGTTATTGAATTGGTCAGCGAAATAACGCCGGTCAGCGTGTACTCATTCGTTAGCGTGTTACAAACGCCGGGCGTCACTGTGAGGCCGATTGACGGTACACAGGTATTTTGAGGGAGTACAGCCGATACAATCGTAAAGCAGTTGGGCCCATTGTAAACGATGACTGAATAACTCGTACCGCTTGAACTGGCTGGGTTGGGCAAATCGGTATAACTCACGCTGCCATTCACAACGGTTCGGCTTTCGCTCACCGCTGTGTAAGCAGGTGGAGTGCTGGTCGTATACAGAAAGGTTTTGTTGGCGTTCTGAATGCCGCTCAGATCGATTCGACCATCGTTATTGGCCACAATACTGCTTGGCGGACAAGTAGGAGCCGTCACAGAAACGCTGGCTACGCCTATTGTTAAGCAGTAAAAACCAACGTCGAAACTATGATCTACTGAACCGTTGTTGCCCGTTGTTACGCTGATTGCGGGAGCGGTAAACGAAGAGAAAGTTGTTACCTCAGCATCGGAGTCGTTCATATCGTTGAGATTTCCCCCCGTTTCGTTTGCCATCGTCAGTAGGTAACGCCCTTCGTCGGCAGTTAATACGTGGCCGTCAAACTGCCCTCCGGTTCCGAAGACAATCTGATAGGTAGAATTTGGCAGAAGCGCACTCGTTGTACCCGAAACGGTTGACGACGTTGGTGAATACGTAAAGTAATATTCGCCATCTGCATTGGTCGTTGTTGTCGTAACGAGCGTGCCACTCTGGTATAAAGACACATTTACATTGGCTAGTCCTTTTTCGTCGGGGTCCTGCTCGCCATCGTGATCTTCGTCTATCCAGACCCGGTTCCCGATTTGCAAGTACGTAGGCAGATCACACGCAATGCCTACTCCGCCCAATCCAGTGGCTTTTCCGAAGGTAGCACCATCTCCATCCTGCGTTCGATACACCACATAAGCGCTGGTTGCGTTATTGCCTGTGGTATAATAGCCAGTGGTATTGCTTAGAAAGCGTAATCCACCCGACCAGGCCTGATCATCCAGCGGGTCCATGGTCGAGACCACTACTTCGCCCGAACCTGGCCGAATCGCCAGCGAACCATTCGCATTTTCGGAGTGAATGAGCTGGCCACCATAATAAAAGTCGTCATTATAAAACTCGCCACCTCCAGGTCCCTGATTATTATTAGTGCTTGATCCTTTATTAGGGCCTGCCTGGCCGCTATTTTCTAAAACATAGGCTCCGTTGCTAAAAAAGGCTCGTAAAACGTCGCCACCACTAATGTTATAATAGAGCGTTGCATCGGTTTCGATTGGGCTGAAATTTTGATTGCCAAACTGCAAACCTGATCGGTCATTAAAGCCGAGCACCATAGAGCCATCGATGTCAAACTGAATATCTGCCAGAATCGGCTGTGGATGGATGATAAAATGGTCGGTACCTACTTCCTGAAAGTTGGCGAATGTATCTTCCCAGGGAAACCAGCCCCGTAAACTAAAATCAGTACGGTCGGGGGCTCCTTTGGGATAGGTTAACGGGAAGTCAAAAACGATCTTGTAAGTACCCCCACTACCTAGTGAGTTGCCTGTACCGGGTGTATACGCAAAGACCATTGCCCGCAGATCACGCTTGTCTTTGCTGACAGAAGCATCGCAAACCGCCCCTACATATATTTTACCCTGATACGCTTTTACACCCCAAATCCGACGGATACCATTCGTACATATATTATCGACTGGAAGCGGATGTACGGCCCAATCACTGGACGTCGGTACGCTATTGCCAGACAACCGTAGCGAATACAACTGTCCATCACTTAAATTAGTGAACCAAAGCATAGAACCATCTTCGGCAAGGTCCATATCGCCAATTCCAACTTTGCCAATCGCACTAAACGCATTCTCGTCATGACTTGCGGTGAATATACCCGGTTGCAGGCCACGCGCACTATTGGACGGAATAGAACCCAGGTTAATACCCAGCGTAGTTAAGTCGACGAAAAGGCTGGTATTGGCTGTACTAAGTCCCGGTCCCGACATATCTGTGAGGTAGATACCACCGATACCCCCTGGCCCTAAGCCAACGTGCCGACGCACAAAGGCACTCGTGTACAGACGTTTTGTGAATTTACTGTAGGCTGAGCCCCACACCGACCCGATCTGACTGGCTGTAGCCAGTACAGAGGTCACATTGCCCATATCTTTATTGCCGCGCAACGAATAAGGGAAAGCGACAAGTGCGTCGATAGGACCAGAATCCGAACCCACTGGAAGTGGATCACCATTGACAAAGCAAGGTATGATGAGCAACGGATCTGTTTGACAGTGCTCCTGAGCATTCAGTAAACCTAAATCGACGGCGCAATCGGGCGAATTGACAAACTGAACGGATGTGCGGCCGTTTGGGCCATTCACTGTACCATTGCCTGCGTAGCTGGGTATATTGCTAAACTCAACACGAACTGGGTAAGCGGATGGAGAAACAGCCAGTGTGTATTTACCAATCGAATCGGTTGTCGTGGTTAAAATACTACCTGTATGGCTTATCGCCCGAACGACAATATCTGGCAAACCAGTTGTTTCACCTGGTTGATGAATACCATCCGCATTAAAATCTTTAAAGACCGTTCCGCCCAAACCTGCGCAACCCAATGGTGGACAAGGATTCGGCGTTACTAAGGTGCTCGACTCTGTGCACGTCTCGTAAGTAGCCGACACCGTAACAGGAGCGCCCGTCGCATTTACTTCAAAGGCGACCATTTGTGGGCTATGCACATCCGCATCAGTTACTGTAGAAACGGCTCGTGTTGTAATCGTTTTTGTCTGTGCGCCTAACTGTACCGTGATTACGCCCCCATCTGGAATCGTTGTCCAGTTTACTTCCGCGCTCACAGTGACCTTACTGACTCCGCTCACGGAATAACAGCCTGTTGCGCGAGTAATTACAGACAGGCCGCAGGGGTTGTCGATAATGGGCAAGGAACTGATTGATGTATTGACTTTGTGATTTTCTGTTGGCTTTGGGTTAGAAAGCTGGGTACTCGACGTCGTATTTTTTGATTTCTCAACCCCGGAAGCAGATGATGGGGTTGACTTAAGCGAAGTGTCTGAGATTAGTGGATAGACAAATAGCAGTTGAGTTAGTAGGGACACAAGTAACCGTAGCATCATACCGATGGAAGTGAATTTACCAATGTTATAGAATGGATTGACGGTATGTAAAGCTCGTATAGCAGCCCGTACATTCCAGATGAGGGAATTTTGTGTTGCTGATAAAAATAATTCGACCTTTTTTCAGAACCTGTTAAAACACCCTACTACTCATTTTACAACATCTATACCATCTTGATGAATCGGTTGCCAATTACTGTTCGTAGTATTTCATTGAATTAAGGCCGTTTACAAACGATTCGAAAATAGCCTGGATTATGAGGGGGGCTTGAAGCGCGCAAAAACTGAACCAATTTGTTGATTTAACGGGAGATTTATAGTGCTGACATATTAGAAAGCCGATTAGTTGATCTGGGGGATATCTATCTGTATACGATTTTTTAGCGTATACGGGCCTTATATACGCTTATTCAATCTCTGCTAACCTTTTTTCGCTCATCAATGGTAGGCTAACGACAAACCATCCTGGTTGCTCTTCAATCATTAGTTCACCTTCATTTAATAGCTGGTAATGGGTGGCTAGATTGCCCAGTCCGGCCCCAGCTATGTCTACGCGGAGAATCTTACGCTGAAGGGTGTTGGCTACAAAGAGACGATGATCGTCTGTCGTGTAAATGCGAATATGAAGGGGCTTTTCGGGCAATAATACGTTATAGCGTACGGCGTTTTCAACCAGTACTTGAAGTGCCAACGGTGGAATGAGCCGACGCTCGGTCGACGGCTCAATGTCAATCTCCAGTCGTAAACCCGTCTGATAGCGCGTTTGTAGCAGGTGAAAATAGGAACGAATAAAATCAAGTTCGTCGTTCAGTGATACCAATTGATGATCGCTGGCTTGCAGTAAGTAGCGAAAAACCGCCGTCAGTTCGCCTAGAAACGCATCAGCCTCAACAGGATTTTCGCCAATTAGTGACGACAGTGAGTTCAGACTGTTGAACAGGAAGTGTGGATTAACTTGCTGTTGAAGCGACGTAAGCTGGCTTTGCAGCGACACTTTTTCCAACGTATTGGTTTCTATGGTTTCGCGCTGCCATTCTTTCAGGATATACAACCCTTCGTAGATAGCGAAATAAATAAAGTGGTAGAAAATCTGAATGCCAATATTTCGGCTCAGCTCAATGGCACTGGTAAAATACTGAAACGTTCCTTCGAGCAGAAAGCGGATAATATGGCGCAGAAGCCAGGCAAAACCAACCAATACGGGTAGAACGGCTAACAGCCACAATAATCGCTGACGCGTATTGGCTAAACCCGGATGGCGTTGCTGAATAGCAATAACGGCCCACCGAGCCAACTGCCAGCAGATAATACCAGCTGATAGCGCAATGACCACATTCGTAAGCAACGATCTGATTGGGAGCGTAAGGTATAAGTCGAGCCGAAAAAACAGGCTTACAAACACGTAAAGACCGATAGGGCCCAGTAGGCGAAGTCGGCTGTCATTGAACGAGTTCATAGGGTCGCTGTAGATTCAGGTTGTTCAGCCAGTAAAGGCAATATAACAACAAACAACCCATTCGTTTCCTGAATCAGAATGTCGCGTTGTTCCAGCAGCCGGTATTTAGCCGCAATATGAGCCAGACCGACTTTATGAGAAGGAACAGCGCCTGTTTTGCGTTGCAGATTATTCTGTACAATCAATCGCGAATCCTGGGTCAGAATGTCAATAACCAGTGGTCGATCAGGGAGAATAATGTTGTGTTTGACGGCATTCTCAACGAGCAGCTGCAACGTAAGTGGAGGCAGACGACGCTCCAGTTGCCAATTATCGACCGCTATGTGTAAATCGATACCGGCCCCATATCGGGTTTTCAGTAACTGAAAATAGGATTTGATAAACTGCAATTCACGACTCAACGTCGTAAGTGAGTGTTCATTGGCTCGGAGCAAATAACGATACACACTGCTGAGTTCATCAACAAATGCTTCAGCCCGGTCGGGATTTTCATAGATCAGCATCGACAGCGAATTCAGGCTGTTGAACAGAAAATGCGGATTGATCTGACTTTTCAGTGTGTCGAGCTGATGCCTCAATTTAGCCTTTTTTAAGTGTTCATTATGCTCGTAAGCCTGCTGCCAGGCCCGCAGTATATAACTGCCTTCGTAAATGATGAAGTAGACGGAATGGTAAAAAATCTGAATACCTAATGAATAAGTATAGTTAGGAAGTGTTTGGGTCGAGAAAGGAGTATTGTTGAAAGCAACATGAGCCACTTGTCGGATTAGCCAGGCAAAATTGACCAATACTGGCATGATCAGAGCCATCCAGAACAGCCGTCGGCGGGTATTGGCCAAACCCGGATATTGCTTTTGTAATTGAATCAGAACCCAGCGAACGAGATTCCAGCAGGTGTAACCCGCTGCCAGGGCAATGAAATTGGATGTCAATACGCCCTTTGTCGATAATTCCAGGTACCAGTCTAATCGAAAGAATAAAGTACCGATCAAAAACAGGATCAGCGGACCGATAACTCGTATTTTTCTATCATCGAAGCCTTTCACGAATAGGATTAGAGTCTAGGAAATAAAATCGATCAAATTGACAGATCATTGTTCGTGTAAAATTGCTAAAAGCTTTGCAAGTAAACCTACATTTTTACGCTACTCCAGTTTAATAGTACATCTGTGATAGCATAGTTCAAATAATAGAGAAATAGTGTAAAAAGCTAGTATTTAAATGACCAACGGCAAACATCCAGGTAATTATCCTGATTTGGCCCAACTCCGTAGTAAGCGGAAAAGTCGCGAAATGAACCGTATCCGATTCGTCAGCCTTGAATCTTTCGGGTTACACCGCCGATTCTAGCCAGAATTAGCTCTTATCGCCGGGCATAATCAAAGGAAATATCACCGCCGAATTCGTCCTGAAAATGGCCGGTGATTTCCTGGCAATTGTTTAGAAGTGTGAATTCGCCTGTCACATTGCCATTGAAGATAGTGAGTTTATTGCCGTTTTTACGAAGCTTGCCATTTACATCGCGAGCCTCAACCTTCCCCGTAAATTCGAAGGTATTTCCCTGTTGATTAAACAAACGCAGATAATATAATCCGTTCATGCCTGTAAATCGACTATTGTTCAGCACGTTGCAGGCATCCAAAACGAGATATCGACTAACCTGATCGTCTTCCACTTCCAGGCCTTTATTACGGGTAATAGTGCTATCGACGGCAGTAAAGGATGGTAGGCGCCCTCGTTTCTGTTCAATTTGTACGAAGTCGGATTCTGATACCTCAACCATCTTTTGTAGGCTATAACCGTAAAAAATATGTCCAGATGCAAATAGAGATATGATTACTAACCCCAGAAATGTGGCCGCTGAGCCGATCGCGTAGCGGATCAGGCCCCATCGTAAATCAGGCTGGCTATGCCAACAGGATAAGCTCAATAAGAGTATGCTGACCAATAAGGTATATCCCCAGAGCGGACCCGCCTTTAGTGGAATAAACGCATCGACGAGGGAAGCAACTAAAAAACCGGGGACAAATATCAGTCCAGTGAGGTAAGCCAGAAGAGCTAGTGTAGTACTAAGAATCCGTTTGAGTTGAAAGGGTGTGGT
The DNA here is from genome assembly GCF_054776975.1 of Spirosoma harenae. Taxonomy (NCBI): domain Bacteria; kingdom Pseudomonadati; phylum Bacteroidota; class Cytophagia; order Cytophagales; family Cytophagaceae; genus Spirosoma; species Spirosoma harenae. Next base: position 243,472 of record NZ_BAAHBD010000054.1, read on the forward strand.
TTTGTTGGCAACATTTTGTTGGTTCATGGTTTCTTCTCTTTATTAACAGTTTTGTCTGTTATGCGAAAAGAGCCAAAATGTTACACGTTCAGAATCACCAACAGTTCCCAACACATCATAACCAAGGTTTTCTACTAATTCAACTGGGTTGCGCTCCGATACGTATCTGCCCAACCAGATTTAGATTGTGTTAGAATCGGGGAAGAAAACCCGTGAGTAGTAGCGAGTAGGTACTGGCAGATCGTTGGTTTCTGTATGATTTATTCCGGAAAGCTGAAAACGTAATGCATGTAGTTCAATTTTTTCGCCAACGCTGTAACGTTTGGACGAGATGACTATAAACCAGTACGATACCCCCACAGGGTCAACGGAATTTCGAAAGGAAGATGGTCGAATCCAGTTTGTTAAAAATATTTTTTCAAAATCATGTAACATAACGGCTAATCGGATATAAAGGAATACTAACGTCCACATCAGGGCCAGGAACATGGTGGAGATAATTGCTCATAAGACTCTCATTTTCTTGGTGTTTTGGTGAAGGACGGTGGACCGAAGCTAACCGGATTGTTAGAACGGCTTATTGTCAAAACCATCTTTTTATTCCTATGGCAAATACCATTTCAGGCTCCAGAAAAACAACCTGGAGCAATGAATACGAACTAATCGAGGCCCTCATTCAAGGTAACGATGCTGCCTGGAGGCAGGTTTACCTGGAGAACTGGCCATTCATAAGTAGCTATGTGCTCGGCCAGGGGGGCAGCGATGACGATGCCAGAGAAGTGCATCAGATAGCTATGGTTACACTAAGTAATAAATTGCACACCCTACAGGTTAGGATACGGACCTACGCGTTTGCCGTTGCCAAATACACTTGGTGGGATATCAATAAGAAAAGAGGAAAGAATATTCCTTATGAACCTGACCCACTGTATAATGGCGATGGGGAGGAAGAAGATGATGCACTGGATGGGCTGGGGTTTATAGGGACGGATGGCGTTGAAAACCCGTTCGATTCGAGCGAACTACCATCCATAGATGAAGTACTCGACTATATCAAAACGATGGACAATCCCTGCCGCGATTTGTTGCTGGATCACTATATGGGGCAAATCAAGTACGAGGAAATGGCAGAAGAAACCAATCAGAAAGCCGGAACCCTCCGACAGCGAGCCAAACGGTGTTTGGCGGAAGTAAAAGACTATTTTTTAAATCGAAACAAAGATCAGTAAACTACATACGTAATGAACTCACAAACACGCAAACAGCAACTGCTCCAGATGTATGCCGAGCGCACTCTACAAGGCGACGACCTGGTCGAGTTTCGCCATCTGGCTCAAACTGATCTCGAATTCCGGCGCGAAGCTGAATTGGAACGCCGAATCCGACAGGCCGTCCGACAGGGGCAGCACGAGCGACTCCGCGATAAGTTTAATCAGTATCATACCGAGATGCTGGATAAGGAAACTATTGATACCAACGAGGGGGTATTCCAGCTATTTGGCCGACCCGTACCAATGAAATGGGCAGCCGCAGCCTCCGTTGTAGCCGTACTTACGCTCAGCCTGTTAGTCTGGCAACTGAACCGAATGCCTGGCACTGACCTTGCCGACCAGGGAAAACCGGCTACCATCACGCAGCAAACCATAACACCTACTTTTGGCCTTGCTGGTGCCGACTCCGTAGAAACGTCTTCCACAACAGTACTGCTTTCACCCGGCCCTGCCAACCAACCGCAGTACCGATTCCGCAACGATACGCTGCAACTTTACGGCGATGCTTTCCGTGCCGAAGCGCTGACGCTCATTGTCCACCCATCCGCCGATTCGGCTACTATGTATCAGATACGGGTAAATGATACAGTGTATAAGCTAAATAAAAACGCGACCTCAAAAACGGATTTGATGGGAAAGTAGTTACCCCGCCAATGAATTTACACAGGCGTACCCTTATAAAAGGTACGCCTGTTTTTATGTGTGTCAGTACTGCCTGGTCTTTTGATTAAATATAGGTTTACCCTCTTCGCACTCAGGCTTTTGTTCTAATCGAGTAGGGCAAACTTGGAGACTGGATAAAAGAAACTAAGCATTTCGGCCTCATTCACACGACTGGCTGGTTATGAATAATCTACTTTGAAGAATTTATACGACAGTTGTAGGCGCTATACTAGCGCAAAAGCAGGTTTTAGTGGATTTAGTCTGGCTGGGGCAACACCACTAGTCGATACAGGAAAGACCAAAACGCTGCTGGATGAATAAAGGAAAATTTAATTGGGCGTTGATGTAACGTTTAGTGTAGCAGGGCATTAACAGATGTCAGGGAGGTTCTCTGACGGTTCTCACTAAACATTTCATTGTATATGAATCCGTCCTGTTTCTTTCGTCCGCTTGTGTTATGGGGGGCAATGATGCTCCTGATCGGTTTACTGACTCAATGCTCTACTAATAAAGAAAGTACCCCTCCTTTTAAGGGCAGTGATCGGGATGTTAACTCGTATGCCAGCCAGGTGGTGCCACAATTGATGGCCCGTTATTATCCAAACACAGGCAGTGAACCGATTTATGAGGTGCACAATTGGGAGTATGATGCTGATAGTCAGCAGTACACGATTAATATGTCGGGTTACTGGAATGGGCAAAGCTGTATGTTATGTGGCGATGCCTGTCGTGTAGGAGTACAGGGGAATCTCTCTGTAGGTGTTAATGGTGGTAAATACAACTTTGAAATAACGGGTCTAAATGATTGCACCCGTCAGCACAATCTGACCGGCCTCGTGTTGGGGACAGTACTGGAGATAGCCGCCAACAGCGAAAACTAAATGTAGATTAGCCAGACGACAGTAGGAAGGGAAGTTTTCCTTCCTACTGCTTTGTTTACCGATCAGGTGTCCGCCTTGTTTCAACAATCATTCCTTCATTAGATTTTGGTGCAATGGGCATCAGCAGGAACTCTCCCTGAGGATGGTGCCTGCCAAAGCCGTTGTGGACTGGCCCGGAATTTATTATCAGTAAGACACTTCCTCAATCTATAAAAAGTAACCGTTTTCTACGAAAAAAAATGTTTCCCTTGTACTGAAAGCTAATGGATTAGTAGCTTTGGTAATGATCTGTCGCATTATTCTTGGCATTGTATTCGTCAGTGGATTGTGGAGAAGCAACCCACTCTGGGCACAGTCTTCCAGGGCCTATCAGTTTTGGCAAAAAGCGCAGAGCATATTGAGCACAAACCCAAAAAAAGCACTTAGCCTATATCAACAGGCATACGACGAAGCTCTTCGCACCGGCCATCCTGATTATGCAGCCAGCACCTGTGTCGACATGGCTACCGTCTATTATCTCGATGATCAGTATACACCTGCCATTGCTATCTGTCGGCAGGGGCTAGGCCTGGGAGGAAGGAACAAGTCACTCTCCGATACCACTCGGTTTAAACTGCTTGCCAGCCTGGGCGAAATGTTTCATCAGACAACTAAACCTGATTCGACCCGGCGATACTGGAATTTAGCCGAAGAAATGCTGGAACAAATTCCACAGATTGCCCAGCAAACCCCACTTTATGTAGCCGCCTATTATGGAAATCGGGCTTTGTGGGCTACTGAACAGAGCGACTATGGACTTGCCGAAACCTATCTTCGAGAGCGAATCAGTTTGTTGAATAAAGCACAGTCGGTGAGGAGCCGGGCTACCGCTGAAAATCAACTCGCTTTACTGTACTGGCGGACGACCCGTTTTGCGGAAGCTGAGCGACTATTTCGAGCTTCGTTGAGTCACTATCCGGCCCGCGATATTACCCGTGGATGGCTTCTGGTAAGTGCCGCAGACTTTTACCTCAAACAACAACAACCCGACTCCGCCCAGGTCCTGCTTCAACAAGCCACTCGCATTCGCAACAACTTTGCCCAACCTAACCCCGAATTTGATCGGTACGTCTGGCAGGGGTGGGGGCAATACTATCTGCAGCGAACGCAGTGGGCTACAGCTGAAACCTATCTACGTCGAACGCTGGCACTGGGCGCAGTCACCAGCAAAACGGGTACATTGCCAGCCTACACCTGGCGCCTGTTGAGTCAGCTAGCTCTCCGTCATCGGCAAAATAGCAAAGCCCTCACGTATGCAGAGGCCGCTATTGAAGCCGTAGGCAGAGGCTTTTTAGAAGAAACGACCCGACCAGATTTAGACAAGGTAATCAACGGCCCCGGATTGATTCAGGCACTCCGTTGGAAAGCCGATTTATGGCATCAGATAGCTCTCCAGGGCGGTGGTTCTACCGCCTTGCAGCGGGCCATTCGCACCTATCAGCAAACCTTCTGGCTGACAGAACAGTGCCAGTGGGCTTTTCGGTCTGAACTATCTAAACTGTTTTTGCAGCAGGAGATTAGGCCTGCTTTTCAGGCCGGATTGGCCGCTGTTTACCGACAATGGACGCAGACCCAAAAAACAACTGATTTACGCTTGATTCTGCAGATACAGGAGCAAAGCAAAGCCGCCGTCCTGGCCGAGCAGCAATCGGTTTCTACCGGTTCGGAAAAGCTGGTAAAACCAGCGTCTCCGTTTATCGATCCGATGCAACTACGGTCCCGGTTACCAACCAACGCGGCCTTGTTGCACTACAGCCTAACCTCCAATGGGCTATTATTGACCGTGCTGCGCTCCTCAACGGTGACAGTTCTCAACCTCCCTGTTCCTCAGAATCAACTCCGCACACTATGCGATTCGTTGCAGCAGATGATTGATCGGCCATCCGATCCATTCCCATACGAGGGTAATGCGGTTGCACACCAATTATATCAAGCCCTTTTTGTACCTGCTTTGCCTACATTGACTGGCATTTCCCGATTGATAATCGTCCGCGATGGGATGTTGCATCGCCTTCCGTTTGAGGTTTTGGAGACTAGTCGCCAACCCGGTAGCTACCTGCTGCGTCGTTATAGCGTCGGCTATGCCTATTCTGGCCGTACAGCGCTTGGCCCAGAGCCATTACAGCCCCGCACAGATCCCTCAGTACTCAGTATGGCACCTTTTGCCCCTGATGCGGCATCTTTACCTACCCTTCAGCAACGAGGCTACGATCTACTCGATGCTTCACGGGCGGAGGTGAGTGTGTCTGGCGGTACCATTTCCCTCGGAGTAAATGCGAGTAAACAGGCATTTCTTGAATTGATATCGCGCCATAATCTGATCCACCTGGCCACCCATGCACAATCGAATCCTAATCCAGCCCAGTCCTATATCTCGTTCTTTCCGTCGACAAACGCCCATCGGCTTTATGCCCACGAAATTGCCCGGTTATCGCTAACCCATCTCCGTTTAGCCGTGCTGAGTGCTTGCCAGACTGGTGTCGGGCGCGTTCATGATTCAGAGGGTCAGCTGAGCCTGGCCCGCGTTTTTGCACAGGTAGGATGCCCGGCGGTACTGACCTCACTCTGGAAAGTTAACGACCTTTCGACCACGCGGTTGAGTGCTTTGTTTTACGAACGACTTCGGCAGGGACAGCCCGTTGATGTAGCCTTACAACAAGCCAAACTAGCCTTTTTGGAAAAAGAAGGCAACGTTGGAGGATTTGCACCGCCATTCTACTGGGCACATCTGATTCTGATGGGACAAAATACGCCAATCTACCCACCACCACTTGCCTTTAGTATAAACCGATGGTATGAATACCTGTTGCTTGTGTTGGGTATAGTAAGCTTGGGAGTCGTTGGCTGGGTGATTAGTCGACGAGTTTTTTCCAGCCGATTTGCCACTGTACCCTCAACCGATCAACGGTACGAAGCGGATAAATAGGTTCGCCAGAAGCGACCAGACGTTGGTAAGTTGCATAGGCATTATCAGGCTGGTTGTTCTGTAAATACGCATTAACCAACTGCCATTCCACTGCCTGACGAAAATAAGGGCGTAGGTCGGGTATGGCAAGTGTCCGTTCAAAATAAGGAATGGCCAATGCAGGCTGACCATCTGCCAGAAAAGTCTGGCCATCAAAAAAATCGCGGTAAAAAACCTGTTGCCGGGTCGTCAGAGGAGGCTGGCCACTAGCCGAATCAGGGCGCATTTGTCGGAGCAGGGTTAAATCCTGCTGATAGGTGCTAATATCTACAGCACTAAATAATACCCAACAGGCCGCAGAACAAACAACCGTGAGTGTAGCGGCTCCCAGACGGATACGCCCTCGCCATTTTAATCGGCGTGATTCCTGCTGCACCGTTTGTTTCACCAGTCGGCTCAAGGCCAGTTCGCGTAGCGTACGATCCGCTTCTCGCCAGGCTTCAGCTTCGGCCAGAAAACGAGGATCAGCAGCCATCTGTTCTTCCACACGCGCCCGCTCAGCTGCCGAGAGCGTTTTTGCGTAGTATCGTTCGATCAGTTCCCAATCTGGGAGGTTGTGCTCGTCTTCCATTGGTAATGTGCTTTCTGAGTTCATTTTTTATTGGTGTGTAGCTAATACTATATTCAGGTCAATCTATTTAGAATATCCCGTAACTGGCGTACGCATCGGTGTTTTTGTTCCTTAGTGGCTCCGTAGCTTTTGCCCACAACCTTGGCGATTTCGGTTAAATCCAGCTGCTCAAAATAAAAAGCCTCCAGAATAAATCGACAGGTCTTATCTAGTCTGGCTAAAGCCCCTTCCAGCAACTTCAGGTTGATTTCAGTAGCCGATTCTTCTTCCTGTGGAATGTCTGCCGGAAAATCCTCGGTGGTCGGCCGATTCTTGCGCTTGCGTAACTCCCGAAGCCACTGATTATGAGCAATTGTCCATATATAACCCCGTAAACTGGTATCCGATTGCTGTGTGTATTTGCCCTGACGAATCTGTTGCCAGACCAGTACAGCTACCTCCTGAAGCAAGTCTTCCGCATCGGCCGGTGATCCACTATTTTTTAACACAAACTTAAAAATAAGGGGGCGGGCAAGCTGAGTGAGCAATCGGGTTCCTTTTTCAACCTTAGCTGGCTCATCGGACCCAAGCAACGCAATAATCAGGACATCGTTTTCGGCCTGTGACATCGGAAAAGTTGGCTGTGGCGGTAGGTGCTTTATCCTTTATACCGGCTTCCTGAAAAAAGTAACAAAAATTTTCAGCCCAGCCTGTTATTTTTTTTCAAAGACTGCAATCTCTCATTGAAAGTCGGTTCCGAAGCTTTTCGGACGTCCCGGACCGGCGAATTGTCAACTTTTAATCTGCACGACGATGCGTAAGCTCATGTTTGGGTTAACGCGGGTCCGTCTGTGGTCAGGAATTGCTATGTTGACGATGAGCCTGGGAATGGGAGCATGCCACCAAATGGATGTTGCACCAACTTCTACCACCTCGTCGGATTCAACGGCGGTTCGTACCCACGGAGATGATGATCCGCCCGAAAAGCCCGGAAAACCAGGAGGCAACTAATCCGCCCGGCCACGTTACTCAGGGAGTAGCGTGGCCTTTTTGTAGCTATACGTCTGCTATTGTTTGGGTTAACCCGCAGAAATCGATTACTTTGCCTTCGGCAGCACACCCTGTCGAAGCGGTTTTATGCAACCCAACCAACCCGATAAAGAACAACGTTTACGCGAAGCGCTACTAGTTATCCGGCAAACACTCCAGAAGGAATTTGCGATGATTCCGGTGGATAACCACCTGCCTTTGCTCAAATCTACCTTAGAGGTTTTTGAACGAACGCTCCGAATTGCCCAGAAAAAAAAACTAACCCTGCCTGCTTTCGCCCGACAGATTTTCCGAGAACAAGCGCAAATCTGGTTACTCCGTAACGGACAAACCCGTGAACAAAGGGCCTCTGAACAATGGATCTGGGATAAAAATGAGACTGGCCTAAGCGCTTACCTGCGTCATTATTCCTTCCGGACAAACGATGTAGTAGCCGACGTTATTTCTCAGACCTTCCATACTTTCTTTCAGAATGTGCGCGGGGGAAAGCCGCTAATAACGCTATTGCAGGCCTATCTGGTGAAGATAGCGAAAGGGAGAGCATTGCACGAGCTGCGAGCGGAACGAAAGGCCGATAAATACGGAACGCGAGTACAACTCCAATCACTGGCGCAGACGTTTATCGATGTGGACGATGCTGAATTTGGCTCTCTGCGCGTGCCAATTCCCATGGAAAATGAGGACGAAGAAAGCATAACGCTATCGATTGAGGGAGAACTCATTTCTGTGCCGATGAAGTCCTTTTTGCAGTTTTTGCAGGAGTGTCTCGAGCAATTAGGCGCGCAACGGCAGGAGGCTATCCGATTGCGATTCCGGTTCTTGTCCGATGCCGATCTGGAAAGCATGGGCGCGGATGAAGTGACCGAGTTCATATCCGGGAAAATGAACAGCAAAGAAATTGCTGACGCTTTAGGGTATGCAAATGCGCAGGTTGTTAATACCCGGACAAACGAAAATGTCAAACGGCTTCATACCTGTATTCAGACTAAAATCCGGAATAGCGAGGGTGAGTAGCTATTAATTTTTTAACGCAATGCAATCCGATGATTACGGACGAAAATAAATACGAAGTGATCGACGCTTACCTGCTGGGGCTGCTCAACGAAGACGGCCGTCGGGAGGTGGAGCAGAAAATGGCCGACGATCCGAATTTCTATACCGAAGTAGTGCTCCAAAAAGCGCTGATGACCGAACTGGATCGGCAGGAAACGAATGAAACGAACCAACTAATTGACCAACTTCTGGCTGAAGAAACTTTACCCAATCAACTTGATAACGAGCCTGATAAGGATGTGCCAGTGATTCCAATCGGTCGGGAACAGCAACAACCTTGGTGGAAAGAACATTGGCTTGAGTTAGCAGCTAGCATAGTACTTGTTCTAGGTTTGGGTTGGTTTGGCTACCGGGTATTGGCTCCTCCGACCATTACAGCCAGTATTCCCTATCGACAGCAGGTATTTGGAGGTTTCGGCGCAGATTCACTTACCATCGCGAATCCACGTCCAGTTACATTTGTGCATAAACTATTCGGAGCGCTCGAATATGAAAACGGGCCGTCCGGTCTGCGGCTCTATCTGACCGATCCTCCTGGTGACCTGAAACAGTGGCTGCTCTCCGATGATGCCACGACGGGTGGCTTCCGACTCCGCGCTCCAGATGGGACAGTTTACAAACTCCTATCCGACACGGCTGGCGAACGCAAGTCACTAACAAAATAATTTCTACCGAACTACTGTCCTTGCTCATAAGCCAACCAGCCAATTAGTTCATCAGCGCGGTATTCGAGCCAAAGACCCGACCGGATGGTACCGTACCCTAGCCAAACCGTTTGTCTGGCACCGGCTACTTCGCGCATGGGAGGAGCAAACCGGGTCGTGAGCGTTTGTCGAGTGCTGCCAATGGGCAATCCTGGTAGCGACTGCACTGTTGAGCGGACAAGGCTGTAACGTTTTAAATCGGTGTTCACAAAACTGCTTACTTCGTACCGAGTCAGGCTGTCGGTAAGGGTGTACTGGGCAGAAGTGCCGATCAGCTTACCTAGCGATCCGACAGCTTTGCCCTGATTCCAGTTGGTGGGGGGTTGGGGTTGCCGTTTTCTGGGGTTACTCGTTGTCTGATTTGAGGATGCAAAAAGCTGCTCCAGCCGAGATACCCACTTCGGTTTAGCCATGTTCTCATTGTATGAAGCCCGATAGGCTCCCAGGCGTTTGGCTTCGTTAAAAAGCTGGAAAGCCGACAAGGAGTTATCCCTGGCAGATTCGGTAATGGCCATCATCAGCACAGCATTGGCGGGGCGTTTGCCTGAAGTGCTGAGCATGGGCTGTAGGACGGCGCGAGCCTGGTCTATATGATTCGACTCGCTACTCAGAAGTTCAACGATAGATAGGTTAATCTGAGCGGCTTCGTACTGGGGCTGACTAGTCAACGCTCCTTTAAACAAACGGCGGGCCTCGGCCAGAAGTTGCTCATACTCCTCCTTCTTGCCGCGTATTTTGCTGGTTAACAACCTGTTTTCGGTGTCATATTCTACAGGGAAAGCGAACCGTAGGAGGGGGTTGTCTTTAACGGTACCCATCAGCGCAATGGCGTGATTTAACTTCACAACCCCCAGATTATTATAGATAATGGGAGCCGGATAGCGGTTAAAGACTTCGCTGAGGGCCGCGTAAGCAGAGCGATAGTCCCGTTGAAGGTAGAAAAACTCCGTCAGTTCACACCAGTGAGCCAGTTCGCGCACACGCATTGTCGTATCGGCGATCATTTTTAATCGCTGTTTACGCGGGAGATAGCCAGCCGGCTCCCGCTTGTGCAGGAACAGGTCATAGATATCAGCATAAATGCGGGGCGCTACTGTAAACGCATCATAACCCGAAAAGTAGGCGGCAAATACCCCCGACTGATCGGCGATTGCTTCGAGATTGATGCGGTCCGTCGATTTGGCACCCTGCACGGTCAACGTGGAAAACTGAATACCTGGTTGGCCGTGATGATGGTAGTGATGCGCCATTTCGTGACCCATCAGGCAGGCCAGCGCATCGCGGGAGCGACTTCCGTAGGTCTCGCAATGGGTTACTAATTCTTCCATAACCACAATCTGCGCCTTCCCTCCCAGGGAATACGGCTGATAGTAGATGCTCCTGAGCGAATCCCCTTTGCCTTGGGGCAGAAACTGAAGCTGCAGTGGCATAGGAGTACCGCCATTAGTCAATTTGGGTTGGGAGTTACTCAGGATGCGACTTAGATGAGCCATCATCTGCCGGACCCGTTGTTCGCGGACGGCAGGAGAAGGTTTTGGCGGGGGGAGAAACGTAGGGAAGGACAGTAGGGCGTGGACGAAGAGAAAAAAAAACATAAATTTTGGGGTGGAGAATGTTACTTTTTAGTCGAAAGAGGAATAGAGTATCAAAAGGGCTTTCTGCTGTTTATATCCACACGGTTAAAAGCGCCCTTATTCCTCCGGAATTTAGGGCGCTTTATATACAAAACTACACTTTTCCAGTTCTATTCGGATATGACTACGCCTGTGAATCTGAGATGGCTACGCTCTGTAGTTGTGCTCGGAATATTGTTCCTGCCGCTCTCCACCTACGCCCAGATTGACCCAAGTCTGCTTGCCGCCATCCGCCAGAACAATCCCCAGACTGTAATTGCCGTCCTGCGTGCCGGAGTCAACCCCAATGCTACCGACTCGCTCGGCGCTACACCCCTAATGTGGGCATGCTACCAAGCCGACACGGCTGTTGTACAAACGCTTATTAAAGCTGGGGCCAAACCCGAATGCCAGGGGGTGATCCGCACGAATAGTAGCACCTACTACGGCAATCTTACTGGGCTTGCTGCAGGACTCAACAAAATCTCTCTTCTGCGTTACCTGCTCGAAACGCTCCAACTCCCCGTTAACGAGCCGGAATACAATCCGGAAACCAAACAGAACGACGGCTGGACACCTGTAGAATGGGCAGCCGCTAATGGGCACCTTGCTGTGCTAACGTACCTAGCCGAAAAGGGGGGCAATTTGACCATAGCTAACGGAAACCCGATGGTGTTAGCTATAAACAACAACCGAACCGAGATTGTCGCTATGCTAATAAGCCGAGGTTTAATGTTGGAGAAAATGCATTCTAATTACAATAACGTTGTAGTGAACTATTTTAAGCAACTCATCCCAATTGCTAAAATATTTGAAAAAAAAGGGCAATACCATCCGGCCTCTTTAGCTTTTGAACAGATCCGTATCATATACGGCGAACCTGTCGATAAGCAGGACACAACGTATGCAACCTTACTGATCAATTTAGCTGGCGTATATCAGCTAATGGGTCAGTATGAGAAGGCATTGCCTTTATATGAAGAGACCAAAGGGATTTACCAGCAAGTGCTAGGCAAACTGCATCCAGACTATGCCACTAGTCTCAATAATTTAGCCAGTTTGTACCAACAGATGGGTCAGTATGAGAAGGCACGGCCCTTGTATGAAGAAGCTAGAGGGATCTACCAGCAGGTGTTGGGTACACTGCATCCGAATTATGCCACTAGCCTAATCAATTTAGCGGGCTTGTACGAGTCGATGGGTCAGTATGAGAAGGCATTGCCTTTATATGAAGAGGCCAAAGGGATTTACCAGCAAGTGCTAGGCAAACTGCATCCGAATTACGCCACTAGTCTCAACAATTTAGCCTATTTGTACAAGTTGATGGGCCAGTATAAGAAGGCCTTACTCTTGTTTGAAGAGGCCAGAGAGATTCGTCAGCAAGTATTAGGCAAAATGCACCCTAACTATGCCGCTAGTATTAATAATTTAGCTTATTTATACCAGCAAATGGGTCAGTATGAAAAGGCACGGCCCTTGTATGAAGAAGCCAGAGAAATTTACCAGCAAGTGCTAGGCACACTACATCCGGAGTATGCTACAAGCCTTACCAATTTAGCTTATTTATATCAGCTAATGGGACAATATGAGAAGGCATTGCCCATAATACTTCAAGTCTGCCAGCAATACCGTTCTCAACTATTAAATCAGATTGGTATGCTAAATGAATCGGCTATTGGTGAGTTTCAATACGAGTTTGACCGAAGTGATTTCGTTTACTCCTTCACCTATAAAGTCAAGGGGCAGGCGTTGGCTGGACAGCATTATACCGATGCTCTACTTAGAAAAGGAGTGGGGCTGCTGGCCACCCAGCAGCTCAACGGCTTACTGAGTCAAGCTCGTGACACGATCGTGCAACGACTGGCTAGTCAACTCCATAACACACGACAGAGGATTAATCAGCAACTTAATCGGCGTCTGACAGATCAACGAAGTGTGGATTCGCTACAGCGATCGGCCACTGCATTAGAGCAACAATTAGTGCTGCGTCTGCCCGAATATAGGCAAGCGTTTGAAGGATTACGGGTGGAGTGGCCGCAAGTGCAAAAAGCGCTCAAGTCTGATGAGGCTGCTATCGAATTTGTGCAGTTTGACTACTACAACCGCCGGCTTCGTACGGTTGATGGTAAAAAGGTCTGGCAACCTGGCTGGACGGACAGCACCTTTTATGCTGCTGTGGTGCTACGTCCTGGTTGGTCGACACCCCGCTTTGTGGTCCTGGCAGAGGGGCGTGCACTGGATAAATGGATAGCCCTCAAGCCCGGAGAAGATCGACGGGCAGGCTATATAGATCGGCTTTATACAGCCCCTGACCGGGGCGGGGTGGTCAGTGCAGGCAATGGCAAACCGCAACCCAGCCTGTACGCTCTCATCTGGAAACCGCTGGACAGCCTGCTCACGGGCGCAAAGCGGGTTTACTACAGCCCGGCCGGGATGCTCCACCGCCTGAATTTGGCCGCCCTCCCCATCACGTCGGCACAACGGGTAGGCGAGAAATACCAGCTTACACTCCTGTCTAGCACCCGTCAATTGGCGTTGTCAAACTCATACCAATATGGTAATAAACGCGCTCTGTTACTGGGAGGCATCACCTACGAGCGCGATACCACTGCCTATCGGAAGGCCAATGCCCGTTTCCGGTTGGCCCAAAGTCGCGATGATGAGGTGGCTACCCGTGCCAGCGAAACGCGGGGAGCAGCCTGGAACGAATTAAAAAACACTGCACCAGAGGTTCAGGCCGTTAGGGCGCTGCTGGCAAGCAATGGCTATCAACCCGACACACTTACTGGCTTGCGCGCGTCGGAAGAAGCCTTTTACGCTATTACCCAACAACCCGAAGGCTCGCCAAGGATACTGCATCTGGCCACACACGGCTTTTTCTACGAAGCACCAAAGTCTACCACTGCCATTCAAAAAACGGATGGAGGCAGCGATACCTTCGCGCAATCGAAAGAAGCCCTGATACGGTCAGGGCTGGCCCTAGCGGGAGCTAATGCGTTCTGGCGCGATGGGCAAATCACGCCTAACACCGAAGACGGCATCCTGACAGCCAACGATGTGAGCCTGCTCCGCTTGAACCAGACCGAACTGGTGGTACTAAGCGCCTGCGAAACAGGTCTGGGTGATTTGAAAGGCAGCGAGGGGGTATATGGTCTACAACGAGCCTTTAAGATGGCTGGCGTACAAAACATTCTGATGAGTCTCTGGCAAGTACCCGACAAACCCACTCGGTTACTGATCCAAAGTTTTTACCGCGAGTATGTCAAGCCCGGACAAACCGTTCGCTCCGCCTTTGATGAGGCTGTCCGGCAACTACGCGAACAGTACGAGGAGCCGTATTTCTGGGCAGGGTTTGTCCTCGTACAGTAATCTCAGACACTCAAAAAAATAGATAGTTCTGTGTAAAGTTTGGTCTTTTCGATCATAAAGTGAATGTAGGACCGAAAAAGCCTGTATTTACATGACCTTCAACATGCATAAAGATGCGGCTTACTACGCCTGAAGATAGACTCCTGAACTATCTGGCCAGGATAGGTGAGTAGTTAAATGAATGCAACGTCATTAAAAAAAATGCATTTCCTGTTACTTTTTGCCTGTAGGTGGAATGATGGAATAAATACCATCGTCGAATGGGTAATGGGCAGAAGACTGGTCCAGCTTTCCTGCTTTTTGCGTAACTAGTACCTTTTACGACTTGTTTATGAAAGCATCTCTTCTCCTGTTGTGTTGCCTATGTTTGGCTGTCTTGGGTTGGGCCTATGCGCCACCAACCAAGCGTGCTCTTATCATAGCTATTGGTAACTATCCCCAAAAAACGGGTTGGTCAACGATCAGTTCGTCAAATGATATTGAACTGATTAAAAAAGCACTGGAACGACAAGGTTTTGGCGATAAGAATGTCGCTGTCCTTAAGGATAGTAATGCCAATCACGACAATATTGTGAAAGCCCTGAAAGAGCTGATTGACGCAGCCCAAAAAGGTGATAAAATCGTAATTCATTTCTCGTCGCACGGTCAGCAAATTACAGACGATAACAACGACGAATCGGACCGCTATGATGAAGCAATTGTTTGTTTCGGCGCCCCTGAGTCGTCCCATCACCCCTTTGAAAGCTATAAAGGAGAACAACACCTGCGCGACGATGAGTTGGGTAAATTGCTCGATGAGCTTCGCCAAAAACTAGGCTCAAGTGGTGATGTACTGTTACTGGTCGATGCCTGCCATTCAGGCACCATCACACGGGGAAGTACGGCCCGTTTGCGGGGGAGTTCACGCCCGATGCGACTGAAAGGTTACCACCCCAGGGCCAAAAAGCCTGCCAATCACGCCTTTCTGTATCAGAAGCCCGTTAGCCAGACAGGTGTAGCACCTTACGTAGCTATTTCGGCGGCCAACGCGCACGAAGCCAACTCCGAATGCTGGGTGGGTCGCACACCCTATGGCTCCCTGTCTTACGCGTTCAATCAGGCGTTGATACATGCGCAACCGGGCGAAAGCTATCGAGCCATGTTCGCCCGGATTCAGTCGGTGATGAAAGCCAGAGTACCGGGGCAAACGCCCCAAATCGAAGGTGATGTCGACCGGCGGTTGTTTGGTGGCGATGTGGTTGAACAGGCTAAATACCTAACCGTTTCGAACGTGAGCGATAACGGTAGTCGACTCCGCATCAATAGCGGACAACTGAATGGCCTTTTCGATTCTAGCCGCGTGGTCATCTGTCCGGGAGGGACACAAAGTCCGCTGGCAAGTAATATCCTGGCAACAGGAATCGTACTGAAGAGCACACCTGCTTCGGCGGAAGTGGTACTAAACCGACCCTTACCTGGGAGCAATTCTGCCAATTACTGGGTGTTTGTTACCGAATACGCATCGGCCGATTTGACGGTCAATATTCAGCTGGATAGCCTGCGCAATCCGACTCAGCGAACTCAGGTGCAAACCGAATTAAAGAAAAATAAGCTGGTACGTTTTATAGCTGGCACTGATTCGACCGGTAGAGGAGATTTGTACATAAAAGCCCTGAACGGTGGCAGCCAGGTTCAGTTTTTCCGGAACGATGGTACCCCGCTGGATGCCCCGATACCAATTACCCAACTGACGCAGCTATCCCAACAGATGCAGCGCTATGCGCAAAGTCAATATTTGCAGCAACTCAATTTGCGGGGAAATGCCAATGTTCAGTTTTCTGCCCGGTTGATTCCGTTGCGGCCCGGTGGTAAAATGCCTGAAGATACCCTTGCCGACGCATCCCGTTTCTATGTCGGATCAACGCTGAGTTTTGTGGGCAATGAACAGGAAAATTCGGCCTTCCTTTTTACGAACACCGGATCGGTAACGCTCTACTATACCGTGCTGGATATTATGCCGAATGGCAAAGTGGAGGTGCTCCTTCCTTGTCAGAACGGTCCCAATTGCCAGTCCGATCAGCCTTCTAATTATCGGGTGAATCCCGGCGAGTCTAAATTAGCAGGCCGTACCATCGCCTTTAGCCCGCCTTATGGGAAAGAGACGTTTAAAGTCTTTGTTACTACTGAGCCTGTCGATCTGCGTGATGTGGTAGGAAATAACCGTGGGGCGTCTGCCACGAGGGGATCAATGCAACGGCTCAAACGCTTATACGACGACACGAATGACATGGGGAAACTGGGCGTTGGTACGCGTGGCGGTGTATCGCAGTCAATCCCTGATGAGGCAAACATCGCTACACAGAACATTGAATTTGAGATTCTTAAGGAGCGAAGCACTAATTTACAGAAGCATTGATTCGCGCTTGTATAGTTTTGAATGAGTAGTTGGTGAGTAAAAAAAAGTATACTGTTTATTACTATTAATTGACTAATTCTTTATGAGAAAAATTTATTTAGTAGGGTTATTGATCTTCGTTTCGCTGAGTTTATGTACGTTCTCCGTCTCAGCACAACAGGCAGCTTCGTTTTTCAATGAGTTTATTCTCAACAGATGGATAAAGAATGAACCCATTACCACTAGCTTTCAGGATGCCGTTAAATACTCGGAACTGGCAGATAATTTTGGAAATGGACAAAAATTCAGAGCCATGCATCGCCAACCCCGATCGGGTACAAACGCGTTTGTACTGAGGCCTGGTTTTTATGAACTAAAAAGTAGGAGCTATTGCCTACGAGCAGGAACACACGGCCCAAGTTCGGGAGATGGTTATTTATTCGCGCCTTTGTTGGGTCGCCAGAAAGACATTGTTCAGGAAGTACTGACTCGTTCAGAAGTACATTCTGAAATTGATCAGAAAGACGTCCAGGTGCTAT
Source organism: Spirosoma harenae (assembly GCF_054776975.1). Classification (NCBI taxonomy): domain Bacteria; kingdom Pseudomonadati; phylum Bacteroidota; class Cytophagia; order Cytophagales; family Cytophagaceae; genus Spirosoma; species Spirosoma harenae. The sequence goes on from NZ_BAAHBD010000054.1 coordinate 260,543, forward strand.
TGTGGGCAATTATTGCTCGGTGTGACTTCCGGTCAATGAATTCGCAAATGGTCAGTGTCGCCCAAAGATTGATGAAACCAAAACATATGGCCAGGCTGAATAAAGGAATGATCCTGGATTTGGCGTTGAGTACCATCAATTCGCCCCAGCTAACGGCCAGTGTCAGGAGCGTCTTGCAGACCGAAAATCAGATTCGTAACCTTGTTGGACAGTCTCGCTCCAGTTTTCAGGATTTGGAGCGGCTGGCTGTTCTGGCTGGCCCGGCCAGAGTTGATAATCCAGAATATCGTCGGGGCCGATGGGCTAAACACCCCGATGGTTATTATGTACGCTATTTTCCCCAGAATTATAGTCATACAATTGTTCAGGTTTACGTACCAGAATCGGTATCTAAAGTTGAATTTGATGCGACTAACGACGTAGCCGTACCAGCCAATACCGGCGCTCAACGTCTTGGGTTATCGAATGTACCGTATGATACGACCGGCTACGAACCCGAAATGCCTCCAGTCATTGCTCAGAATGATCCGGTTGAACCGCCGAAGACAAAGCCAGAGGTTAAACCAGAAGTCAAGCCCCAAACTGGTCCTTCCAAACCGACCACTTCTACAACTCCACCAACGTCAACGTCGTCAGTGCAGAAGCCTGTAACTCCGCCAGCGATGCGAAGTCTGTGTGGAAAAGTCGTTGACGTACGAACCGGAAAGGCTATTGCAGGAGCAACTATTACTACGAAAGGGCAAACCCTTACAGCCGATGACCGGGGACAATTCAGTATGCCGAATTTACGTCTGGAACAGGACTTGAGCCTGACAGCGGGCGCCGAAGCGTACGAAAACTTGACAATGGGTGTCCGAATCGAAGCTGGAAAGGACTGCCAGCCGATTACAATTTCCTTGCAGCCTATTGCCAAACCGCAATCCAGCACGGCCATTGCCCTGGAAGAAAGGACAATTCGGGAAGGAGAACGCTTTATCATGGATAATATTCACTTTGAGCAGAGTGAAAGTGAATTACTACCGGAAGGGAGAGCAGAGTTAGATAAAGTTGCGTCCTGGATGAAAAACCATGAATCCATAAAGATTGAACTTGCTGGCCATACTACAGACGAAGGTGAGCATAAACTGAATGTTGAATTATCAAAAAAGCGAGCGATTGCCTGCAAAAAATACCTGATGCAGAAAGGCGTCAAATCAAAGCGGATCAGTACGAACGGCTATGGACCAGATAAGCCAATTGTACCCCAAGGATCGGCAGAAAAAGCCCTGAATCGACGGGTAGAAATGACTATTACACAAGCCTAAATGGCATTTTTACTGATTTAAATTCACCCCTCATACCTGACAAGTATGAGGGGTGAATTTTTTCAATTTCCATATGAATGTGTCCTATTTACGATACTTAAATCGCTTTACTTCTGTCCTTATTATGCGTATACCGTTCTTTTTACTAGGCTTCCTGATTTCGATCTCTGTGCTGGCTCAACCCTCAGTTCCGGATCAGCTGATTCAGCAATTTCAGGAGCGATATAATGCCGGGGAATTTACGAAGGCTTTGAGTATTGCCCAGCGACTTGCCAGCCTCTATGAACGGAATGCAGGCAGGATGAATCCCGAGTATGCTCATGCACTTGGCTTGATGGCTAACACCTACGAAAGTCTGGGAGAGTATGACCAAGCCCTGTTGGTTTATCGGGAATGCCTCACCATTCGGGAGAAGACATTGGGTAAACAAAGTAAGGATTATATCATCACGCAGAATAATCTGGCAATGTTATTTGTCAATATGGGTCGTTATGACGAAGCCTTACCCCTTTATCAGCAGGCAAATGTGGGTATCGAGCGACTTATCGGCAAAAATAATTCTGTATACGCTATGAACCTGAATAACATTGCGGGCTTGTATCAGAAAACGGGTTTATACGATAAGGCACTCACACTATATGAGCAGGCGGCAACCAGTATTGAGCAAGCGCTTGGTAAACAAGATCCAAGCTATGCCATTTGCCTGGGCAACGTAGCCAATGTGATGGTTGAAATGGGACAATACGATCAGGCGTTGCCACGCTACCAGGAAAGCCTAAGCATTACGAAAAAAAGTCAGGGAGAAAATCATCCTGCCTATGCCTTTAGTCTCGACAATTTGGCCGGATTGTACACGAGTATGGGGCAGTATGACAATGCACTAAGGCTGTACAATCAATCCTTGCAAATTCTCGCCAGAACGCTGGGCCAGGGTCATCCCGACTATGCTCGCGGCTTAAATAATCTGGCAGACCTGTATGGCAATATGGGGCAACATGAAAAAGCCTTGCCACTTTTTCAGAAGAGCCTGACGATGACTGCTCTGACGGTTGGGAAGCAGCATCCCGACTATGCTATTGGATTAAGCAATGTTGCCAGCGCAGAAGCAAAATTAAAGGCGTTTAAGCAGGCCGTTCCCCTGCATACAGAGGCTTTGTCGCTGATGGAGACTTTGTATGGTTCTTCGAATCAATTCACGGCTTCTGTGTTGAACGATCTGGCCGTCGACTATATGTATCTGGATCAATATGAGAGCGCATTAGCGGCCTTCCAAAAGAGTTTATCCATTACCGAACGCACGATAGGCAAACAACATCCCGAGTATATCAATAGGCTGAATAATCTGGCACTTCTGTACAGTAGACATGGGCAAACCGAAAGAGCGGTTTCTTTACTTACAGATGCCAGCCGTCTCAGTAGAAATCAATACCTGCGTGACATTTCTGTGCTTAGCGAACAGGCAATTAGCCAATATCGGCAGAAGACGGATGCCAGCTACTTTAGTTATTCACTCCAAACGACCAATCCTCGACTGGCATTGGCTGGTATTAATTATAACGAGGCCTTGATTAGTAAAGGGGTGAGTTTACTGGCAACACAACAACTCCAGCAACAATTAAGCAACACCACCGATACGTCTATCAGCAAACGGTACGAAACGTTTCTGCTACTGAAAAGCCAACTAGGCGAGCTATACAGCAAAGGCACTGCCCGACGGACCTATATCGACTCACTGGAAAGGCGCATTGCTGCTCTTGATGAAGAGCTTCGGCTTAACGTGCCCGACTACAAAAAGGCCTTCGAGGCACTTCGTGTCGAATGGCCGCAGGTACAGCAAAAACTCCGGCCTGACGAAGCCGCCATCGAATTCGTTCACTTCACCTACTGGAATAAGCGCCCTACCGATAGTACCTATTATGCTGCCCTAGTGTTGCGCCCTGGCTGGAAAGCTCCTCGAATGGTGTTTCTGTGTGAAGAGCGTCAGCTCGATAAACTGCTCATGGGTAGCAGTGCTTCAGCGCCAGCTATTAACGAGTTTTACCGGGGTGGGGTGGTCGGCGTTACTAATCAACAGCAGCTCACAGGTGGGCAAGCTCTCTCGCGACTGATCTGGCAACCGCTGGCTCCGCTACTGGTGGGAGTACGTTCACTGGTGGTGTCGGCTTCAGGACGATTGCATCAAATCGCTCTGGCTGCCCTCCCCAATCTTGCCGACGCCAGTAAACGTACTTGCCTGGCAGACCGTTTCGATTTTCAGCAGGTGGGTAGTACTCGATCCATTGCTTTACGCGGCAACGAACCGGCAGCTTTACTGTCCACACGATCACTCAGCAGTAATCTCTATGGGGGTATCGTATACGATTCTGACAGCACTATGCTGACCAGGCAACCACGTGCCAATTCATTTGTGTCGCACCGGATAGGACGAGGGACAACTAATCGGCTGGAGTCGTGGATCTACTTGCCAGGTACCAAAACGGAAGTGGAAGGCCTTGGTAAGTTGCTGCCTGCTCCCCGTACAACTACTATAATGGGACTGTCGGCTACAGAAGGTAGTATAAAAGCGTTATCTGGCCATTCCCCTGCTGTATTGCACATAGCTACGCATGGGTTCTTTTTTCCTGATCTGGTAAAGTCCGAAACTGGCGGGCTGGGTGTCTCTGGTGCTGAGCGTACACCATTTGAACAGGCTGAAAACCCCTTGTTTCGGTCGGGACTAATTATGGCCGGAGCTAATTATGTCTGGAAAGGGGGAACACCCATTCAGGGCGTCGATGACGGTATTTTAACGGCCTACGAAGTGTCGGGACTTGACTTGAAGAGTACCTATTTAGTCGTACTTAGTGCCTGCGAAACGGGTCTGGGTAAGGTGCTGGAGAGTGAGGGCGTTTATGGACTGCAACGCGCTTTCCAAATTGCCGGGGCCGACAAATTACTGGTGAGTTTATGGCGTGTATCTGATGTTGAGACTGCGCAATACATGCAATTATTTTATCAACAACTATTAAAAACACGCTCGGCTCCCCAGGCCTATCGCTTCGCACAAAAGCAGATGCGGACATTGTATCCTAAGGAACCATATAAATGGGCCGCTTTTGTGCTGATTGAATAAGGACGTTATGACGAAACGAACAGCGTCGAAAAGCCCATTCACTGATTCAACAATACTTAATACTGCTTCAAAAAAGCCACCGTTCGGAAAGTGCTCCAAACGGTGGCTTTTTTAGTCTGCCAAATCAACGTTAAGGCATCACTTGACTTCACGCTGCTCATCCATCGTAGAAAACAGAAGTTGCTCAACAGCCGGATTTTGTGTGGCCATATCACGTTCTGATGCCGCTATTCGGAAATTGGTTGTGCGTTCGGAGAACCCATCGTTATCTTTAAAGGCTCGTCCGGTATTGATCGGAATCAGTTCGTTATTTGGATCGCCGTAATCCTCGAGCATGAATAAAGTGGATTGCAGGTTTCGAATGCCTGTAGCCGTTAGTTCGCCCGAATATACTTCCAGTGTCCGACTCCGGGTCGTACTATTGGTTCGTTTTGATTCCACCACGACAAACAGAGAAAAAAAGTTGCCATTTCCCGACAAAAACGTACCCGTACCAGTAGCCGTCGACAATACGTCACCTGTATTGGGGTCAATCGCTTTGGTATCCAGCGATGCTGTCAATTTAGCACTGCTCTGGCTGTAAATGCGAAGCTTAAGATCAGCAAAGCCGTCGGGCTGAACGGTCTCATTGGGAACGCTGCTTTTAGTCATGTAGTTACGAGCTATCAGATACGCTCCTTCTATGTTAGGCGGAGTGCGTCCGTCGTAAATCGTTACGCCCAGCTCACGTACCTTAGCAATCGTTTCAGCTGGTACAGCGCGTTGAATGTCCGTACTGAAGTCGTCCCCAACAGGTACGATGACCTCCCTTTTAATGGTGCACCCGGTTACTAAACCCAAGGTGATAACGGCGATAATTAGTATCTTTTTCATAATTGACAGGATATAAGGTTAAAATGAGAAGCCCAGACCTAGTTTCAAACCACTGTACTGCATGGCGGGAAGGATAGCCGATTCGCTTTTTGATAGATTTTGATAGCTCCGATAGAAAAGCCCAAAGTCCAGCCAGACAGGCTTGGTTCGATCGGTGGTGTAGCCAATCGTACCGCCGTAATGCGTTTGGAAATGAGTGGATGTCACTTGATCGCCATCAAAACCGGCCGTGAGTCGCAGTAGATTAATCCCCCCTTCCGGCATCAGATACAGGTGTGGGCCGACCTGAACTGGCAACGCAAACGTCAAGGGAATCTGGGTTGCTTTACTATAGTACTGTCGTAAGATCGGTCCATCTGACCCCGCCTTATAGTTAACCACGGTCGACCAGCGCCAGTAGCCTGTTCCGGCTTCGATGCTGATACGCCGAGACAATTTGCGCCCGATGGTCAACCCGCCCCCAAAACCCAGAACGTGTGCATACCCTTCCGTTTTGCTCGTCCAGGCAGGCCGCTGACCTATCATGTAGCCACTAGATCCGTATAGACGCAGGTAATAGGGAGACGGCTGTTTTGGAGTAACGGGTACGGAGTCTTGATGCGCAACGACTGGGCGGGTTTCCTCCGGACAATCCAGGAGTTGGGTGCTATTATCAGCGTATATAATTTTCACGATACTACCGCAGGGCAACTCAACCAAAGGGGCATTTTCGCTGGTTTTGTACAGAACAGTTCGGGAGACATTGTTTACATACACTAAAGGGGCGAGAATGACCTGTCCGTTTCGGAGGTAGATTTTCACGGTCTGCTGATCATCCAGTCCGATAAACTGCATCTCAACCCGGCGATTGAGTAAACGGCCAGCATCCGTTGCGTTGGTAGCTACTGGCTTTGATTCACCATACCCGCGAAACGTTAACCGTTTGTCTACTACGTTTCCATGCCCAACCAACTGGTTGCGTACGGCCCGCGCTCGATTTTCCGACAAAATCTGGTTGTCGTGCGCTGTTCCAACGTTATCCGTATGCCCGCCGATTTCGAGTTTTAAGGCTGGGAATTTATTCAGAACACTGGCCACCGTATCCAGGTAGGCAGCGCTCCCCGCGGTAAGATCGAACGAGTTCGTTTTGAAGTTGATGGCCCGCAGTTTGATTTTTAACCCTTTCAATTCGGGCCTTTCCCGTAGCGAGTCGAGAATCTGGTTAAGTGGATTAGCCGGTATTGCCGTCTCCGCTAAAGGAGATACCGGGGAGGGAGTTGGTGGAATACCCTGTGCGTAAGTGTATCCGGCTAGCAATACGGCCCAGAGCAGTGGCAGAAGGAATTTGTACATATGTGTAAGAGAAAAAAGGTGAACAGGCTGTAATTCAGTTAGTAAAGGAAATCGCTTGAGGAGGCTTGCCTGAGTCATGGTTTTAGGGAGATCTATTGTCCGATCTCCCTAAAACCATGATCGTTATTGCTTTTGCAGGTCGGTGAACTTACCATAGACCGACAGCTTGTACTTGCCAATACCGCTGGTGTTGCTGGCTGGCTGAACCACGATCTTATACTGACCTTTGCTGGCTCCAAGCACAATGAACTGATAATTACCCGTATACGAGTAACCCACTTGTCGACCAGTAGGATCGAAGACGGTGAACGCGCCAACAACATCGGGTGATCGTAGCGATATATCCAGCTTGGTGTTGTCAGCCGTTACATTAAGCGTGTAGGTCGTGGTGGCATTTTTGCCCCGATACTCATCGTTGAGGATCGATGAATCGAACACGTACTCTTTCAGATTTTGCACCTGTCCGAAGATGTCGAGGGTAAATTTGCCAATTACGTCCCGGGTATTCGAACCTACCCAAAGGCTATACGTGCCTTTGTTTAACTTTTCAAGCAGATGCTGCGGGGCTCCCACATAAGAGTAGCGGATTTGTTCGCCAGCCGTACCGAACAGGGTGAGCCAAACGGGGCTTTCGGGCGATTGCATATTAATATCGACCATACTATTATCCTGAGTCACCTCAAACGTGTAGTAGTGGTTACGCGGTGTAATCTCGACACCTCCACCCCCTTCTACACCGAATGACACATTAGCTGCCAGTTGGCGTAAAGCAGGTATCCGGGTAAAGTCCGTATTGAGCCCACGGCCTTTTAAGACGTAACTACCAATGTCGTAGCGTTGACCTGAGCAAACCAGCACGGTATACTTACCCGCATTCACGATGAAGTCGTCGGTCTGATTGCGACCAAAGCCACTGCCGTACCGGTCAATTACTTCGCCATTTTGGTTGTAGAGGTAAAAACCGACATTAATGTCCGATGAAGTCAGCGTCAGCGAAACGGGCTGATTGTTGCCTGTCACCTCAAAGGAATAGAAGTGGTTGCGGGGCGTATAATCGTTACCACCACCCGTACCCGTACCTGCCGTCCAGCTCCCACTTGTTTCCCGATTGGTTGGCGTGACGGCAGTGATTGACGCTTCCGACGAAACCGCAGGCCAGATTCCATCCGATACCGTTAACGACACAACGTAGGTACCCAGCGCATCGGCAGTAAACTCAGCGACTGCCTTATCTGCATTGCTGATGACAGCCAAACTACCCACCGGTTTCGATTTAAAACCCCAGCTGTAAGTCAGTTTATCCCCGTCGGGGTCGCTGGATTTGCTGCCATCCAGCGCAATCCGCTTACCGGGCTGTATCGTACCCGAAACGCCAGCGTTGGCTATAGGAGGCCGACCAGGCAAAGCTACCATGAGCGTTATCTCAACCGAAGAAGCCTGTTTATTGGCATCCGTAACGGTTAGCACCAGAATATAAGTGCCAGGTTTGTCGGGTATGAATCCCGCCGTGAGACTGTTCGGATTCGTAATTACAGCGGTGCTACCAGCAGGTTTTTCTTTGATTGTCCAACTGTAGGTCAGCGTCTTGTCTTCGAGAGTCGTTGAGCTATTGGCATCCAGAACAACCGGAGCACCAAGCGCAGCAGTACGGGTTGGGTTGTTAACTACAACAACCGGTGGAATGCCGGCTTTGGGAGCCGGGTCTGCTGGTTTTTTGCAACCAACGAACCCAATGCCCATCAGTAACAGGAACAGGGTGAATTGAACCAGTATAGCGTGCGAAAACGCAACTGATTTTTTGGGGAAACATGAGTTTTTCATGGCATCAATGAGGGGGTTGTTGTTTAGTGCCCCATTGACCCTTTATGAACTACTATCCCAAACGTTACATCAAATCAATAATTTAAATGGAATTATATTTATTCGTCTGAGTCTGTGCCAAATGCCTATCAAGGTTACCGGAAGATGGGCTTAACCACGTTTTTTTGGCTTAGTTGCTTAACGAGAGCGTTCCAAAGTAGATCGCTCCGCTGTCCGGCTTCGATGCAGGCATTAATCCGGGGCTGCTCGGTTTCAACTGTCGAGCCGTCCCGCGCTGCGTGGCAGACAACGTTTAGTTCAGACGTGCAGGCACGAGACCATACATCGGGCTTCCCCGACCACGAAGCTGTCAGGTCGATGGTATACACGTCGGTATCGGGCGCGTAATGCCATGAGTTGATGGTATAGTGTGGATTACGACCCGTACGAGGATTAAACTCGCGCATGAGCGTATGGGTATATGTACTGGCAATGGTATCGACTTCTGCTCTGTTGCCCCGAAACGTATTTTTCGGAATGGTACTACCCGTTGTTTCTGACAAAGAAGACCAGGCAAAGATTGTTAGCAGGATAGCGATAATCAGGGTGAAACCAAACGCATTGGTAGACATGGGTGATAGCGTATTAAGTGAAACATCACCCATTTATGTACAAAAGAGCCGGGCGTTACCCCGGCTCGTGTTTATCTGTTCAGTAGATGTTGTTCAAGGTAGATGAGCATAGTCATTCACTCGGTCAATAAACCATTCATTTTGCTTATATGTCAGGCTGGTCAATGAGGTATTGTGCAGCCGGATTTTATGTGTCATACCAGGTGAGAAATCCATAATACCACGCAGCAGACATTTTATCGCCATCCCATGCGTCACCAACCCCACAGTAGCCGAATCGGGTAAGTCCAGTAAAGGATTGATAAAGTCGAGCATACGGGTTTCGACCTCAAACTGAGATTCGCCATTGTGATCTTTATAACGCCATACATTCGCATTCATCAGGGCGAGCGTCTCGGGTAAATAAATAGCGGATCTGAGTTCACCTTCCCAGTCGCCCATCCATTGTTCCTGTAGCTGATTGGCAATACGAACCGCTGGCAGATTAATCGACTCGGCTATCAGTTCGGAAGTCTGTAAGGTTCTTACAGCGGGCGAAACAAACCAGTGATCGAATGATATTCCTTCGCGCTGTAATCGCTGACCAAGCAGCTTTGCCTGTTGGGTGCCAGTTGCCGATAACGAATAATGATTGGAGCGACCGCATATCAGATGTGACTGCTGATTGCCTTCACTTTCTGCATGACGAATAAAAACCAGGGTGGGCATCGATAAGAAGTATGTGATTTGAGTGGATAAGTAAAGGTACTGGGTTTTACCGAAGCTCCCAGTTGAAGTCGCTCAGAAATCGTTGTTTATCATACGTAGTTTGGAATACCCGGATCGAGGCATTTGCGGTAACACCCCGGTCGTCAATATTCGTCATGGTTAGATTGCCGTATTCATCCTGAGAAATGTAAAAATTATCAGCATTGTAAGTAGGGTAGCGCACGGTAGTACCCGGATAAACCGGATTATAACCAGTCAGGCGGTTTCCGTATCTCGTATTTTCCATTCTCATATACTGTTCTATCATAACGGGCCCTACTCCCTGTTTATAAAAGCGAACACGCATTTTACCCGTTCCATTGTCGCCCATAACCAGGGCTCCCCGGTACTGTGTTGAGCCTGCAATGAATTTTACTTCATAAATCGTTTGCCCCAAAGAGACCAATGGAAAGAGAAGGATAGCGGCAAGTAAGCGAAGCGTTTTCATGATTTCAGTTAGTTGTGTTTAACGATTGATCTGTTTCACCATTTCAAACGGTTCAGTGAAACACTACTCGTTTATGCACGATTAAGCCAAACGTTACACCTGCCAGCCTCACAGAATAAAAAATAAATCCGTGTGCGTAATGGAGTTAGACTCATTAGCCGGTGAAATCAACTCATAAAAACGGGATTACATTCGATCCTCGAATTCTGGAATTGGAAGAGAAGGTTCAAAAGCTCGTACGGAATGCGCCCTCATCGCCTTCGCGACCAAGTCGTCCAGTTATGGGCGGGCATTGTACGGCCGAACCCCAAAACAGCCAAATAATGGATCGGTATAGGTCAATCCTAATTCCACCAGCCGCTCACCTACTCGTAAGCCTTGATTGGCGATATTAACCAAGTAGATCATTGCCTTCTTTTGGCTTGGGGAGCCGATCACATACCCACTCGCCGAAGGGCTTTTGGCCCACTGACAAAATAGATCACCATGGGCCGTGTGCTGAATAGCAATGCCTAATCCCCAGGAGACTTGACCAGGCTGGCAAATATCAGTTTTCACCGGCGAACTCAGTAGGGTAGTAGATGGGTTTGTATCTCCTTCTGCCGGCATCATGGCGGCAATCACAAAGCGAGCGTAATCCTCAGCCGTCGTTCGTAACGTATGCGCTACATTGGCTGCTTCAACCTCATCGGGCACTCGCCTTCTCTCCCTATCATACGAGCGGACATAGGAAAGCGAATCCACTGGTTGATACACGTAGCTGGAATGGCTCATGCCTAAGGGCTTGAAGACCGTCTGTTGCATGAAGGTTTCAATAGGTTGTTTGACCAGATATTCGACTACCGTTTGTAGCAGGTAATAGCCTTCGCCTGAATAGCTGTAGCGGCTGCCCGGAGGAAACAGGGTGACTAAGGGCTTGCCTTCGGTCCGCCAATTGGGCAAACCGCTGGTATGATTTAATACCATACGGGCAGTAATTAAGGCGATCCGATCGTCGCTCATGGGTTCTTTTAAGAACCGGGCCTGTATATAGCCTGCTGGCACATACTTCACTAAAGGCGTATCCAACGCTAGTTTGCCCTGTTTACTTAATTGTAGGACGGCATAAGCGAATACCGGCTTGCCTAAGGATGCGGCTCGAAAAATGGTAGTTGCTGAAACAGGTTGTTGGGTAATACTGTCTTTTACGCCAAAGCCCTCCCGCCAACTAATCTGTCCATTGTCAATTACAGCAATGGATATAGCCGGAATAGCGGCACTATCCATGATAGCCGGAAGAGCTGCCTGTAATGGGTGACGATGCGATTGAGCAAATACGGGTAAGCTAATCAGTGCCAGCGAAGCTGCCAGTTGCAGACTTAGCAGACAACGTTCCATCCGAGTCTGGACCATGAGGTATCCGGGGAAAACAGGTGAGAGGAATCAGTGCAGGGCGTGTTCTTCGCGTGACTCTGAGGGGGTGGAGCTGTCGGAATCAAAATCGAGAATGTCCCCCGGCTTACAATCCAGAGCCTGACAAATGGCTTCCAGGGTGCTAAAGCGAATCGCCTTGGCTTTGCCGGTCTTCAAAATCGAGAGGTTGGCCAGCGTGAGGTCTACTTTCTGGGCTAGTTCAGAAAGCGACATCTTGCGTTTAGCCATCATCACATCCAGATTGACAATAATGGGCATGGGTTAAACAGTTAGTTCGTTTTCGAGCTGGAGTTCGATGCCTCTTCGGTAAACCTGGGCTAAGGCCAGTAAAATCAAGCCCAACAGCCAGGGACCATCCAACTGAATATCTACGCTCAGCGACGCTTGACTGGCGAGCCGAATGTGGCTGAAATAAGGCTTTGCCTGATACCAAAGTGCCAGTTTAAGGAGGGCTTCAACGGCGGTTTGTCCTAAAAATAGGAACCCCATGGTTGTAATGCGTCGGGCAATGGCCGTCTGGAAAGGGGATTGGATCTGAACCGAGCGAAAAATTTGCCGGAGTAAAAAGAACATCCAGGCTGCGGTTACCAAGCCGACCAGTCCTAGCAGACTCATCAACAGACCAGGTATTGATCGGATAGGAACCTGGAGTTGCCCGGTCTGTTTTTGAGGAACCAAAAACAACGGGGGCTGGCCAGTCGTCGCGATAGTTTTATCGCTGGCTGGTGCCCAGGCTACTGGAACCGATACATAGTTTGGGGGTTCCTGACCTAGTGGAAATGGGCCGGTTTGTGCCTGTAAAAGTTTCAGGCAACTCATGGCTGCGAATAGAATCAGAACAGCCAGCACCAGATAATAGAATAGGGTTACCAACCGCTTGACGGTGGGGAATACCCAGGAAGGTGAGTTAGTTTCCATTGTGTCGAGATTATATTGATGTCACAAAGGAAAGAATATTTATTGATTATCAATAAATATTAATCGAATAATAGAAAATATTTATTGAATAGGCATAAGAGTTCTTGCCGAAATGAGTCATTATTGCAGTTAGATTCATCAGCTTGTTGATTCAGGCATCGAACAGGGCTCATCATGATTGTTCTACCATCGGCGACACCTAAAGACAGGTTCAGATAGTGCTTGTCGCAAAAATCCTTCAGATCAGCAGGTGTGGAGATCGAGTTTCATTTCTCTCCGTTTGTTGACTGCTGCACACCAGTTGTTAATTGACGCTGGCATTGCGCCTGTCGGAAGGCATAGCTTTGGGCAAAGACAACAACTACATGCATTCACGTTTTAACCCAGTCATCGGACTGGTAGCCAGCCTGATTATGACTCAATCCTTTGCGCAACAAACGCCCCAATCAATTGCTGGAGAATACTATCTGACCGGCGTCCGCGAAGTCGGATCGGGTTTCAAATTAAATCCGGATTCCACTTTTGAATTTTTCTTTGCTTACGGAGCACTTGATCGGTTCGGGCAAGGCACCTGGAAGAAACAGGGCAATCAAATTATCCTCACTAGCCGGCCTCGTCCAGAGAAAGATTTTGCGCTGGTTAAAAGTCGTACAGTGCCAGGCGATCAGATTACTGTGCGTATTACTGATCCGAATAAGCAGTTAGTAAGGTATGTCTCTTTTGCGACTAAAAACGGTAACGATGTTCAGCGAGCAATGACCAACGCTGATGGACAGGCCCGTTTTAGTAAACAACCCATCGACGCTATTTCGCTACGATTCGAACTTTGCCCAGATCGCTACTCGGTATTTGCGATCACAAACAAAGCCCATAATGATTTCGAGTTTCGATTCGAACCCTGGATTGTTGACGTATTTTTTGAGAATGTCAGCTACACAATCAATGATGATACGCTAACAGGACCACACCCGTTATTGGAGCCGGGTAAACAGTATTCCTTCGATCGGAACTAGAGAGAAAATTGATAAAAGCTGCCCTTTATTTTGTGATTGAAGGGCGCTTTTGGGGCGAAGTGGTCGGTCCTATTACTTTGATGATACCTTGCCCTACTTGCATCCGGTCTATAAATACCATTCGCTCGTCGCCGGTTTTTGATGTTCTGGCGTGATAAACGCAGAACATTTCTTTCCCATCCGGTGAGTAAGCGATGCTATTATGCCCGGTACCCGTTACTGTTCCTCCCTGTAGCGTGTTTTTCTGTACGATTGGGTTGTTAGCCGCTTTTTTATAGGGGCCTAACGGCGAGCTGGCGGTGGCATACCCAATGGCATAATGCTGACCTCCGAAGTAATTGGCCGAATACATCATGTAGTAAATACCGTCTTTTTTAAACGTAACCGATCCTTCCGTCCAGCGCCGATTCACTTCGCGAGCCGTCACGGATCGGCTTTCCCATTCGGCTTGCTTATCGCTAAGAGTAACGGGAGGACGTAACAAGAGAACAGGTTGACCAATAACGCCCGAAAAATCAGGTTTGAGTTCGACGCCGTATACCCAACTTTCTTCAATCTGGTTGAACCAGCCTTTTTGGCGGGCTAAATCGGCCACTTCACTCTCGACCGGGTGTTTGTAGCAGCAGCGCGAATAATATAAATACGCTTTCCCATTGGTATCTATAAATACGTTGGCATCGATGATGGGATAGCCCGGATCAAAGATGGGTTTATTGGCCAGGTCAATAAACGGGCCGGTTGGTTTATCGGCCACGGCTACACCGATTCGGAAGTTTTCCTCTTCATGCGTCGGATTTACGTTCCATTGGGCACTGTAAAATAAATAAAACTTGCCCTTCACTTCATAGACCTCAGGCGCCCAATAGGCACCGCCCCATTTCGCGTTAGGGTCGCTCCAACCCTGTGGATTGTCATGAAAATAGACCTGCCCTTCGCGTTTCCAGTTCACCATATCGCTGGATGAGTACGCTACAAATCCCTTATCAGCGCCTGCACCGGTGCCATACATGTAATACATGCCATGGGTGTGCAAAACAAACGGATCGCCAAACTGAACCGGTAAGGGGTTCGTATACATGGCTTTAACCGGAGCTACACTTGGGGAAGTCTGAGCGGTTGCCTGGCACAGAAACAGGCCCGTCGAAAAGAGAAGTAAAAACAGATTTTTAAGCATAGAACTGGTTATTTCTTACGTGAGCCTGTATCCAAATGGAGATAAATTAGTGAATGGCTAGGAGATCGATCTGAAAGATCAGGATCGAATTGGCGGGAATATCCCCCTGTTCCTGATCACCATAAGCCAGCGAAGGGGGTAAATACAGTGTAATGCGTCCACCAGGTGCAATCAGGGGAATACCTTCCTGCCAACCCACGATTAATTGATTCAGGCCAAATCGGACGTCCTGCCCACTGTCAAACCGTATGCCATTGGTTAAATGACCTTCGTAATTGACACTGACGTTGGAGCAAACGGTTGGTTTTTCTCCGTTGCCCGGCGTTTGAATGGTATAATAGAACCCCCGTTTATCAGCAGTAGCCTTAATCTGACTCGATTCAATGAATTGCTTCAGCGTAGCAACCTCTTCGTCGGATGCCTTCGTCAGTACAGGTGTTGACTCGCAGGGCGTCGACTGGCAACTCGTTAGGAGCCAGAGGCTGGATAGCCCAAGTATAATAGCTTTTGATAGCATTTTTAGCATAGCTGCAAGGTAGGACTTTTCTCAAAGGAATTTTCTATGTATGTTATAACTAAAACATATTCGTAGTAAGAATATCGTCAAAATATTGATGGAAATAACAATTGCAAAAAAAACAATAACCTGACTCTCTCTGTTGTATAATACAAATAAAATATAACGTTATGAAAATTGTCGTAGAAAAAGGACAGGACAAACCCCTCCTGGCAGATGGTCGCCAACAAGTTACCATTACCCACATCGACGAAGGGAAAAGCGAACACAAAGCCATTCCCTTCTTTGCTGTACGTTTTGAAAACGAGGAGGGATATGTATCGCACCGATTTTACCAATCTCAGGCTGGTATGCCGGCCATTGTGGGCCTATTTGAAGAGGTAGGGATACCCGTTGTGGCTGGCAAGGACCTGGATACTAAACAACTACTGGGCAAACAGCTCACCATCGATGTAGGCGAACGATCTTATACCGATCCCGAAAGTGAGAATGAACGTACGCTCAAACAGGCGGTTAATTTTTTGGTCAGTTAAGAAAAACAACTGGCTGTTTGGTCGGTCAGGCAGCGCCATAATCGCTAGCCAGACCAACCAAACAGTATCAGATTCCTGGCCGGTAAAAGGCGATAAGTATAGCATTAGTGCCTTGCAGTCAGTTGGGCAACGCTCCGATCAGGAAACATTTCTATTTGTGATGTTCAGCCACTCCTTACGCTTTGCAGATGCTCAGAAACCGTGCTGTAGCTACTTTTGAACGATGAATAGCTTTGTAGTAGCCACGCGGGAATTTTGCCGCTGCCGGACCTATCCGCCTATCCGCCGACCTGAACTAAGAATCCAAAACATGGTGGTGAAGATCAAACCCTGGTCAGTTCATGACTGGTCGCTGGAATAAATTAAAGTAAGCAGTAACGATGTCAGTAAACCGTTATTTGCCTTTCGGCTCCAGTTCATTGAAGTCAAACTTTGTGCGTAGCCCTTTCCCTGGGCCGTAGACCAGGATATACTGCCCGGTTTGGGTATCAAGAATAATGGAACCTTGCGCACCCGTAACGGCCTGATAGCGTTGATGCTCGTTGGTAGTTTGATGGGCTTGTTTTGATGATGAAGGCGTGAAATTAGCGAGAAGTCCAACGCCAAATATAGTGAGAGCTCCCAGGAAAAATGAACGCAGATCAAGGGAAAAATGAATCGTTTTCATCGTTGATAAGTCAGTTAATGTGTGAATGCTTAAGGCAAATCACCATTCCGTTTACCCACTCTTGGGCTATATTGAGTTTATAAGCAGACACGGCCTAAGAGGTAGCCGTTTTCTGAAGAAAACACGGCTTAATTAGACTCCTTTTCCTTGACGACACCCCTGAATCGGTTAGTTTTGCAGCACTTGGCGTAACCAGTAAAAATCGTGGCCCATTTCACCGAAGAGCAAATTCAGTCCTTGGCTCCCGATGCTGCCTCGCTTAAAGCTGGGAAAGATCTTAGCATCAACTCGAAGAAATGGCCTACACGCGCTGTTTCTGATCGGGTACTTTGGGGAGAGGTGCAGGGTAGTGGCAAAGACCCGTACCGCACACAAATTGACCTTATCAATATTGCCTTTAAATGCTCCTGTCCGAGTCGTAAGTTTCCCTGTAAGCACGGCCTGGGGTTATTACTCCTCTACACCCGCGAACCCGATTCGTTTACACAGACATCCTCTGAACCTTCGTGGGTAAGTGATTGGATGGACAAGCGGGTAGAAAAAACGAGTAAGGTTGCCGAACCGCCCAACGAATCTGATCTGGAACCCAAACTCACGAAAACGAAAAGCCAGCAAAAACGCGCCAATGATCGGCTGGACAGCGTTAGGGCTGGCGTAGCCGATCTGTCGCGCTGGACGGAAGATCTGATCAGAACAGGTCTTTTGAGTCTGCCAGATAAAGGATCAGCGTTCTGGCAACAAACGGCTGCTCGCATGGTCGATGCCAAAGCGCCCGGTCTGGCTACTCGGGTAAAGCAACTCGGCAACCTTCCTTTTTTTGACGGTAACGGCTGGCAAAGCGAAGCCCTGCGACAAGTTGGTCAGTTATACCTGCTCATGCATGCCTTTAACCGACTCGATCAGTTACCAGCGGATTTACAGGATGATGTAAAAACATTGATTGGTCTGACCGTCAACCAAAAAGAGTTGCTTGAGTCGCCCACCGCTGATACAGTGACTGATCGTTTTTGGGTGCTGGCCCGTCAAACATCAGTTGAAGACGACCTGACCATTCAGCGGAATTATCTGTACGGACAACGGTCTGAGCGGTTCGCCTTTATCCTGAATTTCGCCTTTAGAAATACGCCCATCCAAACGATGCTCGTACCCGGAACCTCCGTCGATGCCGCTTTGGTCTTCTACCCCGGCCGCTGGCCATATCGCGCTGTATTGAAAGAGCAAAGCACTACCAAAAAAAATAGTGGTGATGAACTGCCAACCGGATGTGCCGACTGGTCGGTCGCCCAACAGGTACTAACGGACGTTGTAAGCCAATCGCCCTGGTTCGATGAGGTTCCGCAAATCGTTGGCTCTTTGACGTTGCTGACTGAAAATGGCCGTCATTACCTGCGTGACACAAATGGACTTAGCCAGCCAATTAGTCCAAACTGGTCAAGTGATTCTTATTACAAATGGCTGGCTTTGAGCGGTGGGAATCCGGTAAAAGCTTTTGTTCTGCGACTTGAATCGTCGGTTCTTCCGCTAGGCATCTGGATCAACTCTTCGTATCATCTTTTCTAACCAGCCCTGATGACGAATCCAACCTGGTGGCAAGCTTTGGTCGAAACCGCACTTTTGGGCACCGAACGTAAGTCGTTCGACCAAACTCAATTGCCTGTAGAATTACAGTTAGTTAAGGCTGACACTTCGCCTGAACAGGCTTTGCTTCAGACGGTCGCGTTAGCCGGTAACTATGTACGTGCAGGCAATGAACCGGCTGCCATAGCTATCCCTGATATTGCTATTTGTGAGCCAGAAACAAAGTCGTACGCGTCCGCTATAGCCCTGCGAGTTCTGGCAAAAATTCTGGATGAATCGACACCCAACCGGCGATTGCTGGGGTTCTGGCTAAGCCGGTGTACCGAGCTAGGCTGGTTGATTCCTCCCGACAAATTACCAGCCTTATTCAATCTATTCGCCAAACCGCTTTATAGCGATATTCGCCCTGGTCTACGAACGGTTATGGGAAATCGAGGAAACTGGCTTATTCCATTTAACCCTGATTGGCACTACCTGCTTACCCCTGACCCTGAGGTAGTTTGGCAGGAAGGGAAAAGCATTGAGCGCGTTAGCGCGTTTGGCCAGATGCGACAAGAATACCCGTTTCGGGCTTTATCCTTATTGCAAAAAAGCTGGGCAACTGAATCGGCTAAAGATCGGACTACATGGGTAAAGCTACTGGTAACCAATCCTATACCTGAGGACATTCCTTTTGCAGAAACCATTCTGGTCGAACTGGATTCCACAAAAAAACCAAATGCAGCTCACCGCGATCTTCGCGCACAGACAGTTGCGCTACTACTGGATCGGCCCGAATCGGCCTTGTTTGTTCAGACGCAAGATACATTGAGTCGATACATAACGGTGAAGCGCGAATTGCTCATCAACAAAATAAAGGTCTTGAGTCTGCCGGATCGCCCAGATGCGTTTTTTAATGACAAAACCATGGCTTCGTATGGATTTGAATCCGATCCGGCTCTTTCGGACGCGAATCAGGTCCGGCAATGGTTCTACCAGTTTCTGTCCTGTATGCATCCTTCCTGCTGGACTACGCTGTTTGGTATTGCAGACGATCAATTGATCAGTCAGCTAAAACGACAAAGCTGGTTTGAAGGAGAAGGTATGTTGTATTTCAGCCAGCCTGTTATCCGACATCAGCTTGTTGGAATAGCCAGGGAGTTAATTAGTTCGGTGCCCGCCAGCCAACGAACTCAGTTGTTGGCCATCTTGCCGCAACATATCCGCGAAGACAGGCTAATGGGTACTGATGAACTGGCTAAAAACGCGGACGCCTACAGTTATCTTATTGCTGTTGATGCCCCGGTCTGGTCGGCTGATTTCAGCGAATGGATCATTCAGGAAATGATGCAGCTGATGCGTCAACACTATCAGCTATATCCCAACCAGCGACAGTTCCTGGCCGATTCGGTGTTAGTTATTCATCCAGGAACCCGACTAGGCCATCTTGCCGAAGCTATGTCACGCAATGAAACGGCGTATCAGCAGTACCAGCAAACAACCATCCAAAACCAGATTCTTGGCCCGCTTACCCGCTGGCTAGATCTGCGCCGACGAATTAATGAATTCTGAAAACGAGCATCCAGATTCGAGAATGTCGAATCACGCGTCTCTAGTATAAACAACAAACCACAAATTAACTCGTATGAACGTCCTGCGCCAACACGCTGAGCAACAATTCGCCGAAGAACTAACTGAACTTGCCAAACAGGATAGCGCCCAACGGCCACCCAACTGGCTTCTGTCGCCCAATGCGGTTGTTACATATCTGGTGGGCGGTACCCTGAAAAACGGCTTTATTGTCTCGCCCAAGTACATTGGCAGTCGCCGTCTCATGGAAATTGCCGTGGCAACGCTGACAACCGACCGCGCCTTGTTGCTGTACGGCCTTCCCGGTACGGCTAAATCGTGGGTCGCCGAACACCTCGCGGCTGCTATCTCCGGCACTTCTACACTGCTGATTCAGGGAACAGCGGGTACTAGCGAAGAAGCCATTCGCTACGGTTGGAACTATGCCCGGTTATTAGCCGAAGGCCCTTCAGGACGCGCGCTCGTCACGACACCCATGATGACCGCCATGCAATCGGGCAAAATTGCGCGAATCGAGGAATTAACCCGTATTTCAGCTGATGTACAGGATACGTTGATTACCATTTTGTCCGAAAAAGTATTGCCGATACCCGAACTAAACACCGAAGTTCAGGCCGTAAAAGGATTCAATGTCATTGCCACGGCCAACAACCGCGACAAAGGCGTCAATGAATTATCGGGTGCGTTAAAACGGCGATTCAATACGGTAATCCTGCCCGTTCCATCAAGTATGGACGAAGAAGTTGATATTGTTCAACGGCGGGTAGCTAGTTTAGCCCGTACGCTGGAACTACCTGCCGAAGCGCCATCGATGCATGAACTTCGACGGATAGTCAGCATTTTCCGCGAACTACGGTTGGGACTTACTAATGATGGTAAAACTAAGCTCAAAACCCCTTCCGGTACGATGAGCACAGCTGAAGCTATTTCCGTTGTCAATAGTGGGTTGGCATTGGCTGCTCATTTCGGCGATGGTCAATTGCGGGCGGACGATGTAGCGGCTGGGTTGGTGGGTGCTATCGTTAAAGACCCCGTACAGGACAAAGTTGTCTGGAACGAATACCTGGAAACCGTTCTCAAAACCCGCGAAGACTGGCGCGACATGTATCGGGCCTGCAAGGAGATTAGCTTATGAACCTGACCCTTCTCGGCATTCGTCACCACGGAGTAGGCTCAGCTCGGTACGTACTGGAAGCGCTGGCTCTGATTCAGCCGGACCTGGTCCTGGTGGAAGGTCCACCAGAACTCGATACTGTACTGACTCATCTGATCAGCACCGAGTTAAAGCCCCCTGTAGCAGTTCTAGCTTACAATCCGGACGATCTGAAACAGGCTGTATACTATCCCTTTGCCCAGTTTTCGCCCGAGTGGCAAGCGCTTACATGGGCCGTTCAGCAAGATGTACCTGCCCGAATGATCGACTTGCCAGTAAGTCATTCGTTCGGAATTGAGCAGCGAAAAAAGACGGAGCTAAAAAAGGTTGACGATCAACAATCAGATGAAGACTCCGAAGCCGTCCCACTTGCCGCTGAAACGTTGGAGACAACGACACTTGATGAACCTTCCAGTGAGCCAGAGCAAACCACATCGTTGCTAAGTCTGGCGCAAGCGGATGGATACGATGATAGTGAAGCCTGGTGGGAGCAGCATGTGGAGCAGCGATACAGTAAAGGGTATGCTCTCGACCATTTCGATGCTGTCCAGCAAGCCATGACTGCCCTGCGCGACCATGCAGCACCGAATGAAGAGAATGACCTGCGGGAAGCGTACATGCGGCAGCTGATCCGTCAGGCCGAAACGGATGGCTTTGGCAATGTGGTGGTCGTATGCGGAGCCTGGCACGTACCCGGATTAACCACTTGGGCAAGCACAAAAAAAGAGGATACACGCTTGCTGAAAGGATTGCCTAAAACGGCTGTCCGCGCGACCTGGATTCCATGGACCTACGATCGATTAGGCTGGCGCAGTGGCTATGGAGCCGGGATTACGTCACCCGGTTGGTATGATCACAACTGGCACCACCCCGATGATAATGGTATCCGTTGGCTGACGCATGTAGCCCGGTTGTTCCGAAAAAACAAAATGGATACCTCCACAGCCCACGTGATTGAAGCCTATCGACTGGCCGAAACGCTGGCTGCTTTGCGTAATCTGCCAAGGGCTGGTCTATCGGAACTGAATGAAGCCACGACAACTGTGCTGTGCTTCGGTGATGGCATTCTGCTGAAGTTGGTAGAGGAGGAACTGATCGTCGGCAAAAAAATGGGGCAAGTCCCCAGCGGCACGCCAAAATTACCGTTACAGGCCGATTTTGAGGAACTTACCCGAAAACTTCGGTTGCCACAAAGCGCCGAACGGAAGGACTACGAACTCGATTTACGGAAAGACCTTGACCTAAATCGGAGCCGCTTACTCCATCGCCTTGTGGTTCTTGAAGTAAGCTGGGGCACACGAAATGCCGTACGTACCAAAGGTACCTTTAAGGAAGTATGGTCATTGACCTGGAAGCCCGAAATGGTCCTACAACTTATTGAAAAGGCGATTTTCGGCAATAGCGTTGAGAATGCGGCTACGAGTTTCCTTATAGATAAGAGCGGCCATACGAATCGGATTGGCGATCTGGCTCAATTGATGCAGCAGGCCATTCCAGCTGAACTGTTCGGCGCTATTGAACAGTTACTGGCCCGCATTGGCGAACTCGCTACCGTCTCGGCCGATGTACTTGAGTTGATGCAGGCCTTTACGCCCCTGGTTAATGTGAGTCGGTACGGTAATGTGCGTAATACTGATCTGACGGTTATTCACCAACTCATCGAAGGACTTATTACCCGCGTATGTATTGGTTTGCCCAATGCCTGCTACGGCCTTGATAACGACAGTGCCGCTTCCATGCTAAGTCAGATACGGCTCGTCAACGAGGCCACTCGCCTGCTCGAAACCGAAGCATTACGAACTCAATGGAACACGACGATGCATCAACTGCTGATTAAAGCAGAGCACTTGACTTCCGATACTTCAGCACCGGGTATCAATCCGCTGATCACGGGTGGACTTTGCCGCATTCTGTTCGATGGACAACTCCTTAGTCTCCCCGAAACAACGACCGCTTTCGGGTTGGCGCTCTCGGCTAGTCAACCGCCTGCATCCTCAGCGGCCTGGCTTGAGGGCTTTTTGTCAGGAAGTGGGCTGATTTTGCTGTATGATCAGGTGCTTTGGAATCTGCTCTATAAATGGGTAGCCGATCTTCCAACCGATCATTTTTCGGAATTGCTACCCATTCTGCGTCGAACATTCGCTCGTTTCGAACCAGCCGACCGACGGCAGCTTGGGACAAAAGCCCGTCAGGGGATTGCGACACCAGTCGTTACTGCTACCAATACCGAGGGCACTTCATTTAATGCAGAGCGAGCCAGTCAGGTGTTGGGCGTGGTGAAAGAATTATTGGGTGTTTAAATTCAGATCGATTATGGGCCTGAAACAAACGTTAGTCAACTTATTTACAAACTCGGATTCGAAACCCGAAACCCGTTCTATGCCAACTACACCGATTGACCGCGAGGCATTGTTGCAGAAGTTTAGCGACGAAGCCCGAAATCTCTCTTATTACGAAGCCTACAAAGCCGATTACAGCCAATTAATTGAGTATCTACGCGATGGCCAGGTTGCCTATCCCGTTATTCAATTTGGCTTTTACGGCCATGCCCTTTACGCTGCTTACTGGGCCATGCTTTCGGCAAACCCTCAGCAATGGGATGCGTTCGATCATCGACTGTTAGCGTTTGCTGTGGGGCAGGGAGCCAACCACTACAATTATTTATACGAGGATTTCTACGAAAACTGGCTGGCCGAACGGGTCAACACGTCGCTCAGTGCAGAAGCGGTTCATTCCCTGGTTCAGCACTTGGCCCGGCATGGCGTATCGGAAGGTGATTTTTGGTTCGCCGTGCTGGAATATATTCGGTTAGTTGATTCTAACTCTCTGTTAACCCGCTGGATGCTAGCCCGACTCGATCAGTATCACTCGTTTTCCTGGCCAAAATTATATGGGCGTCAACGACTGGATTATCTGCAACTGCTTTTAAAACAGAAACCCGAATTTGTTAAAACGCATTTGTCCGATTTCCTTCAGCTGGGCAGCTATAATGATCGATTGGGATTAGATACTGACCTTGTCAACGAATTATTGGCGTATGATGCCGCTTATTACGGTTCTCTTGTTGCCGACGTTCAGCGGGCCGTTACCGATCCGGGTACGTATCGTAGCTTGCAAAAATTGCTGGCTCAATACCTACCGAATCAGTACGAGTCAGAAACGCTGGCAGCCGCTTACGATTATCTTGAGCTGGTACGGCGCGAGATGACAGCGACGTCTCCGAAAAATTATTTCCTCAGTAGTGAGCGATCCGATCCCAAAGGTTCATACGAGCTGAGTGCCAAGATTCTTTTCGACCGAATTCTGAGTCAGGAAGAGCCGACCAAAGCACGGGAATACGTCTATAACTGGCTTAAGGTATGTCCAGCACCTGATCAACAGCTGTTCGAGTTTCTATCCGATCGCCTTGGTCAGGACAGTGTTCCCTTCCTGATTGTAGGGCTGCAGGTGGACACCAGAGGACTGTATTTTGATGAGATTCGACTCGCTAAAGCTATTTTAAAGATTCTTGCGCAATACGATTACAGCGATTACCACTCGCACGTTTGGGCATTGACTCGCCATAAATCGAAACAGATGCGCGAGATGGCTGCCGTGACGTTAGCTAAACTCGGTGAAGCAGCCATTCCCGAAGCTGAACAGCTACTCCGCGACAAGAAAGCCGATTTTCGTCAAACGGGAGCTTTGCTACTCTCGCTCATCCGTACGGACCGGGCACAGGCGTTACTGATGGATGCGCTCAATACCGAAAAGAACGACGATACCCGCGATGTGATGCTGGAGAGCCTTGACGGTTTGTTGCCTGCTCCAACAACTCAAGCCGAGGTCGCGACCGTTGTAGAAAAAGCTCGGCAACGGGGTAAGCTGGATGAACCGGTAGCAACCTATCTCGTCGAATCTAAGCTTCCCAGCCTTTATTGGCAGGTATCGGGTGAGCCATTGGATCAGGATACTGTTCGGTTTTTATTGTATCGCCAGAACCGATCAAAAGATATCCGGCCAGATCTCGAAGCCCGACCACTCTATACCCTCATCGATCGACAACGAAGTAGTTTATTTGCCCATGCTGTACTGAAAGCCTATCTGGATGCCGGGGCCGATCCGAAGGGAAAAGGCTGTCTGACCGTAGCGGCTATGCTGGGCAACGATGATGAAATTGACCTCTTAATATCAAAAGTGAATCAGTGGGCTGATGCCGGACGCGGCAAAATGGCTGAATATGCGGTACAGGCACTGGCGCTTATTGGCACCAACAAAGCGCTACGAGCCGTTGAATTTTACACGCGCAAATACAAAAACAAGAATAAAAATATTGGCGCTGCTGCAAACGAAGCCTTCACCATTGCCGCTGATACGCTTGGAATTTCGCCCTACGATCTGGCCGATTCCATCATTCCCGATTTTGGGTTCACTGGCCTCTTTCGATCGTTTCAGGTTGGCGACGAAACCTACCGGGCATTCATTGGAGCTGACTTTAAAGTGGCTTTTCTGAATGAGGATAATAAGTTCAGTAAGACATTACCGAAAGCAGCCGCTGCGGATTTAAAAGACGAATTCAAAGAAATCAGTAAGGAAATCCGGGACATTGTGAAAGCGCAGTCGGGGCGGTTGGAGCAGTATCTGGTTATCCAGCGCAAATGGCCAGCTGATAAGTGGCAACGGTTTTTTCTGGGCAATCCGGTTATGTTCGCTTACGCCATTCGGCTGATCTGGGGCGTCTTTGATGACCAGCAAAATCTGCTATTTACGTTCCAGTGTCAGGAAGATCAGACATTGCTTAACGACAAGGGCGACGAGATTGATCTACCCGATGATACGTCGATCGGCATGGTACACCCGCTAGCCTTGACCGACGAGCAACGGGATTACTGGTCGCAGCAACTCGCCGATGCGGATATAGAGCCCATTTTCCCACAACTCACTCGGTCGGTAGTTCAACTGCCTGAATTGGACCGGAATTTGACCATTGATCGGCAGTTTGAAGGAATCGAATATGGTGGCTATGGCTTTGTCAGCAAAATGGAAAAGTTAGGCTGGTTTCGGGGCTCGGTGCAGGATGCGGGTTGGATTGCCAGCTATTACAAAGATTTTACGGATCTTGGTATTACGGCCATTCTGACCCAACAGGGCAACATCTGCGTTGGCTATTACGACGAGAATGCAGCCCTTGGCGATATTATGTTCGCTCGCGCTCAGAGTGTTCAGTTTGGAAGTTACGTATATGATGAACCCAGCAAGGATACCGACCCTCGTTTAATTCGATTCGGAGAGGTGCCGCCTATTGTTTATTCAGAAGTAATGGCCGACATGCTATTTTTCAAAGAAAACGACGTTCGTTCAAAAGATAATCCATTATGAGTGATCCACTTACCCGCTGGCGACTCATTATCGGTGGTAATGAAGCCGACGGAACGGGTGCCACCTTAACCGGCCAGGAAATTCAGATCGATGCCGCGTTGGCCGCTCTATACGAGTTTGAACGACGCGGCCGGTTCGACTATGGAGCTCCCGATTCGACCTCTCGAAAAGGGGGATCAGGCGCATCGCAGCCGAGCGTGGCGCGGTGGTTGGGCGATATTCGGCAGTTTTTCCCACAGTCGGTGGTGCAGGTCATGCAGAACGATGCGCTAAAACAGGATGAATTGAAGCGAAAGCTGATGTTTGAACCCGACATTCTGGAACAGGCAACGCCTGATGTTCAGTTAGTAGCCACCCTGATGGAACTAGGGAAACTAATCCCTTCGAAAACCAAGGATACTGCCCGTCGTGTAGTGCAAAAAGTGGTGGAAGAATTGCTGCGAAAAGTCGAGCAAAAAACGATTCAGGCTATTACGGGTGCCATTAACCGGGCAGCTCGCAACCGACGCCCTCGTCACAACGAAATGGACTGGCACTCAACTATCCGAAAAAACCTGAAACACTATCAACCTGACTATAAAACGATCATCCCTGAGATTCGTATTGGGTATGGACGAAAATCGAAACGATCGCTAAAAGACATTGTCCTTTGTCTGGACCAAAGCGGTTCAATGGGTCAGTCGGTGGTTTATTCGGGAATTTTCGGGGCCGTGATGGCCAGCATACCGACGGTAACAACTCGAATGGTCGTGTTCGACACGGAAGTTGCTGATCTGACTGAAGACCTTAAAGAACCGGTCGATCTGTTGTTTGGCGTACAACTCGGTGGTGGAACCGATATCAACCGAGCCCTGACGTATTGCCAGCAACTGATTACTAAACCCGACGACACGATTCTGGTCTTGATTACTGATTTATACGAAGGAGGAAATTCGGAAAATATGCGTCGGCGGATGGCCGAACTGGTTGCTTCAGGCGTTCAATTGATCACGTTACTGGCCCTTGACGATAGTGGGGCTCCCTCATTCGATCATCAGCATGCCCGTTTTCTATCCGGATTGGGCGTACCCGTTTTTGCCTGTACCCCCGACTTATTCCCTGATCTGATGGCAGCCGCTATCAACAAACAAGATTTAACGCAATGGGCTGGTGATAACGATGTGGTTTTGAAAGGAAAATAGGTAGAAAGCCAACATATAAAAAGGGCTCGCTAATGGTGATCGAAATCAGAAATTAGACATAGAACGTGGGTTTTAGGGTTCAATAGATAACACTATTTACCTCATAGCCAGGTTACAGTTAAAAGTCGTTTCTGCGTCATTCATTGCTTACCGGAAAGGCTTAAGGCCAAATCTGTGCAGCGCTACGATTGGCAGTGTAGAAACCGACTTATGTTGGTTTCGAAAACGCGGAGCCCAACCAGATCTTCGCCGAGGCTAACCGACGGCATTAGTTTCCATTCGTATTTTTTACCCCACTGAGACAAAGCCAGTAAAATCGATAGCGATCATTTCTGTCCTGTAAAGAAATTTTCATGATTGTTTTAGTTAAAGAGCCCCGATCAACTGCTCACGTACGGGGCCGGAAGGCGAGTGCATAAGCACGTTTTATATAGGCTGAACGGTATTTAATTGCGGGGAAAGTAGACCTTTATACGTGATGGCGGTTAGCGCAAATCAGCCAGTCAGATCGTATGAATTGGCCAAAATGAGCCAGAAATGGCCTTGGTAACGTATAAGGTGTTTAATCAGTAATTTAGGATCACTAGCTTTTTTCATCCTCAGCCCACTTGGCTGATTGGAGTAATTCCTATACTTTTAATGTACTATCCTCTTTCTCTTTTAAGCATTTGTGAAGATCGGTTCGTGGCTTTCGGTTTTACTACTGCTGGCAACTCGTCAGTTGCTGGCTCAGCCATTTATAGCCCGTAATCTGGGTATTCAACACGGCCTGCCCGAGTATTACGTTTCTGGTATTGTTCAGGACAAGGCGGGCTTTATCTGGGTGGCTACTCGGGATGGGTTGGCCCGGTATGATGGGCGACAGTTCAAGGTGTTTCGACACGAGCCGTTCGGGAATCGTTCGCTGGCGAACAACGTCATTTTATCGCTGAAATCGATTTCGGATACTACCCTGCTGATTACGTTTGAAAACTACAGCGTTCAACTGCTAAACCCAGTTACCGAGCAGTTTACGGATCTGCTTTCGGAAAGCCAGCTGGAAAAGAACCAGGTTAAACTGGCCCAGGCAACCTTAACAGAAAGCGACAGACGAGTGTGGGCACGCTCCGAAACGCAGTTGCTGTCGTATGATCGCCAAACGCAGCAGTTTCAAAAATTCCCGTTTTCCCAACAGCTAGGCTCTGGCAAACTATTTCCTGGAAACTCCTTTTTTCTCGATGCGCAACAACAACTATACACAGCGTTTCCAGGAAAGTTGCTTCAATTTGATACGCGTCGTCATACGTTTACGTCCTGGCCGAATCCCTCGGTTGGCATTCCCGGAAAGGTTGAGACGTATTATGGCACGCCCATTATCCAGCGGTCCAACGGTGAGATTATTATAAGTGCTGTCCAGCAACTGTTGCTGTTCAATCCGAAAACACATCAATTCAGAACCATCCCTATTCCGTCTAATGTAAATACCCAGGTTGGACCAATTTACCAGGCCGAAGACGGGAATGTCTATTTTACTCATGCGCTGACCGTTTACCGATTGTCGCCTAAGGATCAAGTGACGCCGATCTGGACGGCTTCCAGCGCCGATTATCAGAATTACTTTCACGCACTCTTGGTCGATCGATCGGGCGTCTTATGGATTGGTACCAATGGGGATGGCATCCAGCAGATCGACTTGCGGGCGTTGCCCATTAAGGCTCATCCGTACCGCGTCAATTTTGTTCATGATGTGCTATCGGAACTAGGCATTTCAGCCCCCTCCTGGACAGAAACGAATAACCATATTTACCGCCTACGATTAGGCGGAACAGCACCCTATATTACCATTGGTTTTGATGGCGATTCGTATCAGTTGCTGCGTGGTGAATCCGCTTCCCGCCAGGTAAAGCGTGTATTGGCGGTTTCTCGAGCCGCCCCCTGGGATAAGACTCTTGCTGGAGTTGACGGCGGTAACGGGGTACGGGTATTATCGGACGGCACCGTCTGGATGTACGACCCGCACCGGGGCCTGCTCAAAGCCAGCCCGACTGGTCAGTTGCTGGATACCTTTGCCTGCCCTGTCAACTGGGTCATGTGCATTCAACCTATGGGGTCGTGGGTCTGGTTGGGTTCTGAGGAAAACGGCCTGTATGCCTACGATACAAAAGCTCGGCGCATTGTGCAGCATTTACGTTATCAGCCAGCCGATTCGACTTCGCTACCATCCAACCATGTTTCCTCGATGGTGGCTGACCCAACGAATCCGGCAGTACTTTGGGTTGGTACGCAGGAAGGTCTTGGCCGGTTAGATACGCGCACAATGCGTTTTCAAAACTGGACTGAAAAGCAGGGGTTGCCCAGCGCTACCATTAATACCTTATTGACTGACCGACAGGGAAATTTATGGTTCAGCACGGTAAAAGGAATAAGCCGCATGAATCCGCAAACAGGCCAGATGCGACACTTCTCAACTACCGACGGGTTGCAGGATATTGAGTACCGCCAAAATCACGCGGTTCAACTGCCCGACGGGCGACTGGCATTCGGTGGTGCTTCGGGCGTAACGGTATTTGATCCGCTGGCTCTGAACGAAACAGCCCAGCCGATACCCACGGTACTCACGGGTCTTCGACTGGCGAACGATCCTGTCGAACCACGGGAAAAAGGTTCTCCGCTGACGCTTCCGCTTAATGCAACGACTAGCCTGCACCTTCAACCCGACCAGAACTTTTTTACCATCGAATTTGCGGGGTTGCAATACAATAAACCGACCAGCCTGCATTACCGGTATCAGCTCATGGGCGTAGATGCCGATTGGGTCAATGCGGGGAGCCACACAGGTGCTAACTACACGCAGTTGAGGCCCGGTTCGTACGAGTTCAAAGTCAATACTGCGGATGCTAGTGGGCATTGGAGTCCACTCATCAAAACGATCCAGATTGTTATTCATCCGCCCTGGTGGAGAACCTGGTGGGCTTATGTCCTGTATGGTCTACTAGTAGTGGGGATCATTCGGGCTTATATCCGGTATCGACTCAATCGGGCGCAGCTCCATCAGGAGATGTTGTTGAAGGAACAGGAAGCTCAGTTGCTCAAAGAAAATGCCGATTGGCAAACTCGTTTCTTTACCAATATTACTCACGAATTCCGCACCCCGCTCACGCTGATCATCAATCCATTAGAGCGGCTTATCGAAACGTCGGTGATGCCATCTCGATCGAGTCTACAGCAGCAGTTTGGGGTTATGCATCGGAATGCTCGTCGATTACTCCGGCTGATCAACCAATTGCTGGATATTGCCAAGCTCGAAGCCGGGCAATTGGGTGTGATTCAATCGAGGGGCAATCTGACTACATTCTTTGCGGAACTGGTTGACTCGTTCCGATTGCGTGCCGAACGAAAAAACATTAAGTTGACCTTTGAGGCAATTGATCTGCCAGCCGATTCACTCATCGATGCTCAGAAACTGGAAACCATTGGCTACAATCTGCTGGCTAACGCCCTGAAATTTACGCCCGATGGCGGATCGATCCAGGTTATTCTTCGTCAGGAAACGTCAACGTCCGAACCCACGGTATGTTTACAAGTCATTGACTCGGGAATGGGTATTCCGGCTGAGCAACTACCGCTCATTTTTGACCGTTTTTTTCAGGGCCGTCAGGCCGAAGGCAGCGTAAGTAGTGGAACAGGAATTGGCTTGTTTCTGGTAGCTGAGTTTACCCGACTACTAGGCGGTACGGTCGCGGTGGACAGTCAACCTGGTAAGGGGACTACCTTTACGGTTAGCCTGCCGCTCAAAGATCCGTCAACGGAACTGGCGGTCTTAGAGCCCCTTCCGGCTGTCCTGCGTCCTACTGCGGTTAAGTTGATAGATGAAGCTACACCTGATACGAGGCCGGTTGCTGCCGATGCTCCGTTGATTCTGGTCGTAGAAGACAATGATGAATTGCGCGAGTTCATTGCCAGGGAGTTGGCTCGCAAATACCGGGTACTTACCGCCCCCAACGGACAGGAAGGCTGGCAGATTTGTTTGCAGGAACTCCCTGAACTTGTCATCTCAGATGTCATGATGCCGCTAATGGATGGTTTCGCCCTGGCGGAGCATATCAAGACGACTCCATTAACAGCCCACATCGCCGTGATTCTGCTGACGGCCAAAACCATGACCGATGCTCGTATTCAGGGTCTAACGATCGGAGCTAATGATTATCTGACCAAGCCGTTTAACGGACAGGAGTTGTTCTTACGAATCAAGAATCTGCTGCACCATCAACGACAACTACGTCAGAAATGGCAACAGCAGCAAGGGTCGTTAGAACGCCCCAAAGAATCCGGGTTAGAAACTACGTCATCAGATGATGATCCATTTTTGGGTAAGTTTTATGCCGTACTGGATCATGAGCTAGCCAATTCGACTTACAGCGTCGAACAGTTAGCAGATGAACTGGCCGTCAGTCAGCGGACGCTTCACCGCAAACTCAGCGCGCTGACGGGGACAAATGCCAATGAACTAATGCGGTCATACCGACTGCGCAAGGCTGCCCTATTCTTACAGGAAGGCTGTTCGGTGTCGGAAGCGGCTGAGAAAGCGGGCTTCGAAGGGCTGTCCTATTTCTCGAAATCATTTAAAGCGCAGTTTGCCATTTCCCCTTCCGCTTATCTGGAAGCTCAAAAAAACTGATTTACGGCTTTGTGATTGCCTACACTAACAAATTGGCCGATTTGTGCTAATGCATTGGCCATTCTGTGCTACCCGTACGGATGCCTCGTCCGCTACTTTTGCTTCGCAATTAATCAGGCAAAGGTCAGGAAGCATGAACACAGATACCCCAAAAAATCAGATTCATATTTTAGTCATTGAAGACGAAGCCGTGCTGGCCATGTACGTCAGTGAACTACTGGAAACGCAGGGCTATGAGGTTGTTGGAACGGCGGATAACGGTCGGGAAGCGTTGGCAATCTACCAGCAAAACCGCGTCGATCTTATTCTTTGTGACATCAATCTGAAAGGTGATTGGGATGGCATCGAAACCATTCAACGGATCGTAACCTTCAAACCCGTTCCCGTCATTTACCTGACGGCTCAAACCGATAAAGAAACCGTCGAACGGGCCAAAAATACCTACCCAGCCGCCTACCTGACCAAACCAATCCGTCCCGACAACCTTCAGATCGCCGTGGACCTGGCTATTCATACTTTCGTACTTCGAAAAGTATCGGCCAGTTTTGAACCGACACACAAACCCGCAACGACAGAAAAAGACCACCACAGCCGCGAAGCCATCCTGCGGATTGATGATAAAGTATTTATCAAACACAACTATCAGTTTGTTTCCATCAATCTGGACGACATTCTGTTTTTGGAAGCCGACAATACGTATACCACGCTGGTGACCAAATCCCAAAAATTTGCACTCCGGTTAACGCTTGGCAATGCTCTCCATCGGCTAGACTTCAACGATCTGATTCGAATACATCGCTCGTTCGTGGTCAACATTAAAAAGTTGAAGGGTTTTAACGAGCGCGAAGTGTTCATCGACTCGTTTACCATTCCTCTTAGTCAACAATACAAGGAAGATTTCATCAGCCATTTTGCCTTCCATTGATATTGTGATCAACCATCTGTTTATGAAATCATTGTTAATGCGGCTGTTGGTGAGCCTGTTGCCGCTCCATCAGTTGGCCGCTCAATCCTCTTCACCAACCACATTTCAGAGGCTGGAACGGGAAATTGCGTCGTTGTCAGATAGCGCTCGTTTCGAACGATTGGCTGCCTTTTATCAGAATAAGCTTAATCCTAATCAGTTTACCCAAGCTGCCAGTGCCATTGCCGAAATGGGCAGGATTGCCGATCGGCTCCAAAATCAAACGTTACGGGGGCGGACGTTTATGGCTAAAGGGTACTTTGAACAGGCGCTCAATAATTCGACCCAGGCAGTCCTTAATTTCCAGAAAGCATCCATTTCGTTCAATGCGCCCGCTAATGTTTCGCGCAAGATTCGGGCCTTACAACGGATAGCGGGTGTTTACATTGAACTGAAAGATCTGGAAATGGCCCAACACTATAGTGAACGGGGATTGGAGATCGCTCGTCGGGCAAATCGGAAGACGGAAATAGCGAATGTATACACGGATCTGGCGACGATTGAAGACATTCGTCAGCATCCTGCAAAAGCGCTTGAGTACAATGGTCAGGCCATTGCCATCTACAAGTTAGTCGGCGGGGATTACCTATACACGCTTTTCAACCGGGCCATTATCCTGAAAAATGCCGGTCAATACGAGGAGTCAACTGCTACCTATCGGCAATGTATGAAACAGGCGGTAGCGCAGCACGACAGCCTACTATTGGGTATGATTTACCTGAATCTACCAAATACGCTCTTGAAAATGAACCAACTGGATGAGGCCGAACAATATATTCGATTGGCAGAAAAATGGTCTCGGCAGCAATCGGAGAACCTGCTTCATCTAAGAAGCATATACGAAACCCTTACGGCTATAGCCGAAAAGCGAGGACATTATCAACAGGCGCTGGCTTATCATAAACAATGGGCTACGTACCGGGATAGTTTGTTCAATTCCGAAAAAAGCCGTCAGCTAATCGAAACGGAAACACGCTTTCAAACCCGTGAAAAACAGCTGCAGATTCAACTGTTGAATCAGGATAACCTTCGGCAGCAGCAGCAAGTAGGCTGGCTGATCGGTGGCGTTTCGCTACTGGTGATTCTGCTGGGGTTGATGGTCTGGCAATACCGAGTTCTTCGTCGAACGAATCGGGAGCTGGACGAAACGAATCATACGCTTTCGGTTGCCAACGAACGTATTCATCAACAGACAGGTCAATTGAAAGAACTCATGCGCGAATTGCACCACCGGGTCAAGAATAACCTGGCTATCGTTTCCAGTCTGTTGTATCTGCAATCGAATCGACTGGAGGATGAGAAGGCCATACAAGCCGTGCGTGAAGGTCAGCAGCGGGTCGAAGCGATGTCTTTGATTCACCAGCAATTGTACCAGACTGACAACGTCACTCGGGTAAGCTTACCCGCTTATATTGGCGATCTGGTTCGGGGCCTGATGCAATCCTTTCGCCATCAGGACAATTTTGACCTGCAACTGCACATCGAACCTATTGACGTTGATGTTGAACTAGCCGTCCCCTTAGGACTTATTCTGAATGAACTGACTACCAACGCTTTCAAGCATGCGTATCATGGCGTTGTAGACCCTCGACTGAGCATCCGTCTGTGGGAATCGGATCAATTATATCTGGAAATCAGTGATAACGGGTCGGGCATCGATCCAATCCAATGGCAGAAACCATCCCGCTCGTTCGGTAAGCGGCTAATCAATTCGCTTGTGAAACAGGCGAAGGGACAACTGACTATCGACAATCGATACGGCACCTGTTTTCAGCTCATTCTCCCCAGAACAAAAAAAACGGTTCCTACTCATAAACTCAGCATCAGTGAACCAGTAACTGCCTAATCACTGCTTCTCATTTTTGAGATTGCATCACAATCCCGAATAGCGAATCTGCCTCGCTATTCGGGATTGTTCGGTTTATTGAACAATTGTATTTTTCTCACTTACCCCAGACATAGTTTCCCTTACAAAATACGAGCATTCACTATCAGACAAACTCACTTCACTAACCATTCTCGGTTTCGAAAATCAGCTCGCCGTAATCTTGTATCGTCTTTAGAGACAGGGAAGTCCAGATAATTCTAGAAAAATTACTATTGCTCAGTAGAATGGCGGATTTGTCTTACTGAAATGGCCAATTTCTGCTAACCCATCGGGGTATCGACCTGGTACTTTTGCCACTGTCAACGCCACCGAGCCGACAGCAGAATTAATCCGCAACTCGATCATTCAACACATTCGCATATACCAGTAACCATGAAAAAATTCGCATTCCTCGTTCACGTTCGCAGCAGCTATCGCACCGATCTGGCCGCCGTCGCTAAACCATTCGGCTGGCTTCCTGAGTCCTTCTATCAATATGCTTTCCGCAACCGTCCGTTCCCACCCTTTGTCTGGAGTAATATTACCCTAACTCCGAATGCAACTGAGCCACAGGGTCACGTGATCATGCTACCGTATTCGGGTCAGCAGTTGCTGCAACAGCAAAAAGCCATGATGCCCCGTATTGAGCAGGGGCTACAGCTAGCGGCATCACTAGGAGCCGAGATTGTAGGATTGGGTGCCTTAACATCACCCGTTACGATGGGTGGCAAATTGTTAACTCAAAATCCACACGCGGCTATCACCAATGGCAATGCGTTTACAGCGGTGATTACGTATCAAAAAATAGCGCAACTGATTCAGGAATGCCCCAAACGGTATCCGGTCGTAGCTTTAGTAGGTGCAACGGGCAGCGTAGGTAGTCTGGTGAGTCAACTGCTAGCCCTTCATCAACCGAATGCTGATTATGTACTGATTGCCCGTAACGAGCGGAAATTGAGAGGGTTGGCAACCAGCATGGTTTCGCTGAATGATGACGTACTACCTGAAATTGCGCTGGGCATGGATCGAGTTAAACAGGCCGATATTGTAGTAATGCTAACCAGTTCCGCCGATGCACTGCTACACGCTGACCACTTGAAACCAGGTGCTGTGGTACTCGACGATACCGTTCCGCGTAATACCCATCCTGATCTGCTTCAGCAACGGCCTGACGTAACGATTCTGGATGGTGGCCTGGTGGCAATGCCGCATCTTCGACTGAGTCGACCTATTGGCGTACCCGATCAGACTTCCTATGCCTGTCTGGCCGAAACGATGCTATTGGCGATGGCCGGTCACGATGGACACTTTAGCATTGGCAACCCAACTTTAGAACAGGCCGAATACATCCGTGGATTGGCTCGACGGTTTGCGCATCTGGGTTTTTGTCCGGCTCCAGATTATAGTTTTGGCCAGCCTGTCAATCCGCAGCCTGCGCCTACTTACCAACCATCTTCTTTCACTACTCTTCCTTCTTTCGAACCTGCATTATCATGAAAACCCTTCCTACTCAAATCGTCCTGCTTGGGGGCGGATATGTTTCCGTCCTGGCCTATCAATCAATGGTTAAACGACTGCGTCGTCAGTTAAAACAAGGCACAGTTCAGATCACGGTTGTTTGTCCATTGCGTGACCATACTTTTCACGGCTGGACCGCCGAAACGCTCACAGGCGTTTTGCAGGCTGATAACCAATTAAGCCCTCTGGCCGAAGTGATGCCGCTAGCTAAGTTATTAGTTGCCCAGGCCGAAGCCATCGACACGGATTGGCAAACTGTAAAAATCCGGCTGGAAGATGGCGCGGAGCAGACGCTTTTTTACGATCAGCTCCTAATTGGTTACGGTTCTTTCGACAGCGAAGCCATTGAAGGAATTCGGGAATACGGTTATCAGGTAAAAGCCCGCGATGCATTTCATCAGACCAGAGACACGCTGTATGATCTGGTCCAGCAAGCAGCCCAAACCGATGCATTAACTGCTCGTCAGCTCCTGACGTTTACCGTAGCAGGCGGTGGTTTTACTGGCGTTGAATTAGCCAGTAATATTATGGAATACGTGCAGCTACTGAAAAAAAGTCATCCATCGCTGCAGACAATCGAGCCGCAGGTTTGGCTGGTTCACAGTGGCTTACACATTTTGGCTGCTTTACCGGAAGGCTGTGAACGACTGGTACAGTATGCTGAAAAAACGCTGGCTGAATCGGGTGTTGAGGTTATTGCAAACCGCCGGATTACGAAGCTGACCGAAACAGGCGTTTTTCTTAATGATGACACGTTCCTGCCAAGTCGGATGGTCATCTCGACGGTTGGTCAAAGCCGGGTACGGTTGAGTGGTACCGGACTGATGGAGCGGGACACCATCGGGCGGCTCTGCACCAATGCAAACCTGCAAATCGCGGGATACGAAAACATTTGGGGCGGTGGCGATGCCTGTCATGTCAAACGGCCTAAAACCGAAACGGCCTGTCCGGCCAATGCACTCTGGGCGATCAAACATGGCGAGCATGTCGGCCGAAATATGGCCCGCGCGGTGTTGGGTCAGAAAATCAGACCGTTTACATTCCGTGGATTGGGCGAAGCGGCCAGCCTGGGAATGGGCAAAGGTATCGGTGAACTGTATGGTATACTATTTACAGGCTGGTTGGCCTGGGTGTTGCGACTGATCTTTTTTCACTACTTCATGCCCTCGCCAACGGTACGACTGCGGGCTATGCGTGACTGGGCTTTTCTATTCTTCCGGGGCAAACGCAAAGGCGTCTGGATGATGGAGCAGAGTCGCAAAGCGCAGACGGTTTCTAGTCCAGGTTATCCTTCATCGATACAGACTGATGCTCATTATGAGCTGGCCGATATTCACTAATTGTAAGAATCGCAGTCTATGGTGTCATCGTTTGACGGATCGGATAAGCGGGTTCATAATCTGGATGTCGTTCGGGGTATAGCAATGTTGGGAATGCTGATCGTTGATTCGCAGACGTGTTCGTTGTTTGCGTTCTTCAGTCCCCAGCAGGTATACCAGCTACAGTTGGACCAATCCGAGATGTATATGCCCGTGCAGTTTTTCATCCATCTCTTCGTCAAAGGGCCTTTTGAACTAATCTACAGTTTTTTGTTTGGAATATGGTTCTATAAACGATGGGAGAGCGATAAACAGGCCGGTTTTGATCCCAGTCGCTTGGCCCAACACCGACTCGGTTTTTTGCTTATTCTGGGACTACTTCACGGCTTCGCATTTTGGTTTGGCGACATCCTGCTCCAATATGCGATCCTTGGTTTCAGTCTGCTTTACTTTATAAAACGATCGGTACGCAGTTTAGGTAGATGGATTGCAGGGTTCGTTCTGCTCGCGATTCTATTACAAGGGTTGATCCAGTCAGCAGGAGACATCGACATACTAAATAGCGATCAGCAAACGGGAAAAGCACTCAGCCGACTGATGACGGCTTGGCAGCGAGGATCAATTTGGGAAGTAATGCACGAGCAAGCTGGAGTGCTCTCGACGCGTTATCACCTATTGTTGAGGCAAGGGCTTTCGTCCTGGATTCTTCATGAAATCATGTTGATAGTAGGCTTGATCGCGGGTAAGTTAGGACTTCCTTACCGTATGGCCAGACTAAAAGTGCGGTTCTCTTTACTTCTCTTATTCTTTTTTCCCGCAGCCTTTCTAATCAAAGGCTTTTCAGTTCTTCTGGAGTTTGGATTGGTGATGTTGCCTGAAGTCGGTCAGCCCTACCAACCGCTACTTGTTTCACTTAGCACATTTATTGGTACGCTGTTACTTACGCTCGTTTATCTACTGGAGATGGGGCTACATATTCGGCTCTATTCATCGAACTGGACGGTTTGGATTGGTCGGGTCGGGCAGATGGGTTTAAGTAATTACCTGTTACAAAGCCTTCTGTGCAGCATTCTTTTTTATGGCTATGGATTGGGACTTGCTGGCCATCTGACCCTATTGGAGTCGCTTGTACCGATACCAGGTATCTATATTCTACAAATTATTTTCAGTAATATATGGCTTAGTTATTATCAACTGGGGCCAATAGAATATCTCTGGCAACGACTGATACATGGAAAGTTGGTACCATCAAACCAAACGGCCATCGTTCGTCCGTGACGGATTATAGCACTCAAGTTATCAATGGGATTACTCGCTATATAGCATAACCTGTGGAGCGTTGCCTTCTTCGACAGCATAAAACGCCGAACCGGTAAGCCAACCAAACTGCGATGACCCCCTGGTAACGGGACGTAATTTCTCACGTTGAAGATCATACCACCAAACGTGCGGTTGTCCTGAAAGGGTGGAGGAAAACAACAATTGATCACCTGAAGGAGAAAGAACTGGCCCTTGAATTGAGCCTTTAACTGGCGTCACAAAAAGGGTTTTGGTCACCGCATCTGTTTGGGAGTCGTATTGAACAATTTCCTGCGCATCAACCGAAGCGAATTTATAGCGATGAATCAGTAGCGAGCGATTGTCGCCCGTCCAAACCATTGTATAGGGCTTTGTTAGGGAGGTTTGCTTATCCGTTTTGGTCGTGGTATCGTAAATCCATACATAGCCCGTGCGTTGATAGTCTGTATAGGCTATTTTCGTTCCGTCAGGCGAAAAAGCGGCTTCCCACACATTGGCGTTGGCAGGAAGTCCAAACTCACTAAACGTAGCTTTTGCAACGTCGTAAATGATGTATTGACGGCGTTGAGTAGTCGGCGCTTCAAAAATAATCTGTTCACCCGTTCCTATCCAGCTTCTAAACAAGATGGGTGAGGAGTAGGTGAGTTTTTGCGCTTTGCCAGTCGTCAATTGGGTTAATGTAACTTCATTTGATACTTGCGTTTGTGCCAGCGCCAGGGTTCCCGAGGGTGATAGATACAGGCTGACGGTGTTGACGGTTGTCAGCAATGGTTTGATGGGTTTGACTTTATTGGGAACAATCAAAATTGGCGTACTCAATTCGGACCAATAATCCCCTTTACTACCTTTTACGGCCACATAGTATAGTTTATCAGCCTGAAGATTAGAAAGTTCGATCTGCTTTTGGTCAGTTGTCTGAACCAACGTCAAAGCCGCTGGGCTGCCCTCAGAAAGCCATACCTCAGTTTTAGAAAACTCCACGGGTTGTGGCCCCGCAGATCCGGCAAACATACTGCCAATAGACTCAATCGTTACTTTATCGTTTTCATAACTTGCCCGGGCGCTCATCAGCAAAGGATTTGCAGGAGAAGGGTCAGGCGCTTTTTTACAACCATAGGTAAAACCCAAACCGAAAAGCCAGAGCAACAGGTGAAAATGCGTCTTTTTCATATCAATTGAATCATGGTGTTTTTAGAGTTATGTTGATTTTTTAGTGAATTGATGGTCTTGTTATCAAGCTTCGGGTTGAACGATATTGACAGTTAAGGTACGTATACAGAAGAGTCCACGAAAATTAAATACCAACTTTTCCTTCGGTGAACGTCAGGCGCGTTTTCGGACTAATGGAAATAGATTCTTATTAAGGGGTTAAGGGCGTTAATTTCTTATTTTCATGTAAGTTACCTCAAATGGCAAGGGGGAAATATTCATTGTTTCTAACAGATCCGAAGTGAGAAAATAGCCACTTACAGTCACCTTTAAGCTATCTTTTTGAAAGGCTGTTCCTAAATTACAACTTCCCCAGGGCGTTCGGTCTGCTTCAGCAACGCCAGTACTAAACGAAGGAACTATCTGGAAGCTAAATTCGCCATTTTTTTGACCTTTTAAGGAAACTATTGCAGGTATATCCTGGATAAAATTCCGACGCCTAAGTCTGCCATAAGAAGACTGACAAGGGGATATTTCACTAGCTGGGTCTTCTTTTTCACAGCCTATGAAGGCTAGTAGCCAAACGAATACTATATGGTTAAAACGCATGACTTTTTAGTTTCAATCAAGATCCAGAAACTCGACGATCCGTTGGAATTGTGTGGACTCCCAAATCGCCCGTGACCTGGGTATACGAACTTTACCTTTCTGTGTTTTAGCCAGGCCATAAGATTATAGGTCAATCGGTGGGCATTTCACTTGATTTTCGCATCTTCGTTCTTTCGACCCTTCTTATGACCATGCAGCAGTCTCCAGGACTGAAGGGCTATTGCCTGATTGTCTGTTTAGTGGGTTTGTGGTATGGAACAGGGCTTTTCGCCAATGCTCAACTGCGCGTTTTACCGCAGCCTGATCGCATCACAGACCGACAGGGATTACCGCAGGCGTATGTACCTGATATCATGCAGGACCAGCAGGGCTTTATCTGGGCCGCTACCCGTGATGGCTTGTGCCGCTTCGATGGCCAGCGGTTTAAGGTGTTTCAACCCCATTCCGACGGCACGCCTTCGTTGTCATACACGGGCATTAGTCAACTTAAACCCGGCCAAAAGGGGCGTATCTGGATCGTCTCGGAACGTAATGATATCGACATCTTCAATCCACGGACTGAAACGTTTGTCAACTTCTCCCGTTTACCTGCTTATAAGCGGCATATGGCAGGAACATTTGCTACGTCGGTGTGTATCGACCAGAAGGATCAGCTATGGGTCGTGGCCAGTAACCAGTCAGACGTGTTTCGTTTTGATCCAGATGGCCGCCAATCGGTCAAATATAGTTTCAAGGCCACTGGGGCAGGTAGCAATCCGCCCAACGCTATTTTTGATATGGTGGTTACGCCCGATGGACAGCTCTGGCTGGCTACCAACCTGGGCTTGTTTGTGGCTGACGAGCGCACACACGTCTTGAAGCCTTATCAACCCGCCAGCCCCAGGCCGATTTCTCAACCATCGCCAGCAGTGATGGTTCCTATCTATAAACTCTTTGTTCGACCTGATCGGAACGGGTCAGATGGGGGAGAGCTACTTTTGTTTTCAGCGCATCAGGTAACGCGGTTTCAACCGCGGACAGGTATCACTCGTTCTTACCCATTACCCGTGTCGGTGAGTAAGCCTGACTGGGTCCAGGCCAACTGCACGGCAGATAGTCACGGGAATGTTTATTTTGTGTACGCCCAGACGCTGATGCGCTTTGCCAATCAAGCGGGCGTTGAGCAGCTGGTCAGTTATCAAAATGAGTCACCCCAAAGTCAGGGTACCCGGCTTTGGGTCGATCAGTCCGACGTACTCTGGGAAGGCACTAAAGGCGCGGGCATCCGAAA
Organism: Spirosoma harenae; assembly: GCF_054776975.1. Taxonomy (NCBI): domain Bacteria; kingdom Pseudomonadati; phylum Bacteroidota; class Cytophagia; order Cytophagales; family Cytophagaceae; genus Spirosoma; species Spirosoma harenae. The sequence continues at coordinate 302,517 of NZ_BAAHBD010000054.1, forward strand.
GTATGACCTGAAAGCAATGCCATTTCAGACCGCTGTCTATCGGCAGTCCTTTCATCAGGATTTACTGACCAAGCCCTGGCTGGCGATTCCTGCCAACCAGGGTCCTGTTATGCCGCCCCCACAATGGCCAACCAGCTATGACTTTCGCTACACCACCGACGGTCAGGGTAAACTCTGGTACAACACTGGCACCTCGCTGATCGCCCAAATCGACTTACAAACCAAACAAATTACATCAAGACCACTACCTGTTACGTTTCATAACCTTGAGTTTGGCCATCCCCCCTGTCCCTTGGCGACCGACCCTACGGGGCAAGTGTGGGCCCTGCGCGACTCGCTGCTCTGGCAGTATGACCCTCTACGGGCCAAATGGCAGCGCTGGCCACACCCGATTTCCCGCCGAATGACCAAAACCTGGGTTGTGCTCTTCACGGTCGATGCGACTGCTTTCTGGCTGGCTACCGAACAGAACGGGCTGTGGCGTATGGACAAAAAGACGGGGCGTCTACATCAGTACGCCAACCACCCCAACGATACAACTTCCCTAAGTAACAATGCCATTTTTTCCTTTTCCAGCGATCCTGAAGATCCCAACCGGCTCTGGATCGGTACGTTTGGTGGTGGATTATGCGCTTTTGATAAGCGAACGGGCAAATGCCGCCGAATCACGGTCGCTGATGGACTGCCCAACAACGTGATTTATTCGGTCATTCCCGATCAGTCCGGTTACCTGTGGATGGGTACCAACAAAGGGCTCTGCCGAATGAACCGCAAAACCGGACAAATCATCACCTTTACCCGCGAAGACGGTTTATTGGCCGATGAGTTCAATCGCTTTCATTATCTGTATCTGCCTGGCCATCAGAGCGATGGTCGCTCAGCGGATCGTATTCTAATGGGCGGACTGGAAGGCATCACCGCATTTTATCCGAACCAGCTCAGCCAGGACACCTACCAGCCCGCCGTTGAATTAACGGCCATGCAGGTCAATAATCAGCCGTTTATACCCGCTCACCAGCTTCCTATTCAAGCTGTTCAGGAGTTGTCTTTTCCCTATAATCAGAATTACCTTACGGTTGATTTTGCCGTCATGCAGTTCAATCAACCAACCCGCAACCGGTATCGATACCGGCTGGAAGGGCTCGACGACCGATGGACCGAAACAAGCCGACCCCAGGCTATTTATACTTCCCTACCGCCGGGCCATTATAAATTGTGGGTCAATGCGTCCAATACGTCAGGGCGCTGGAGTCGGCATGTTCGTCAATTGGCCCTAATCATTAGGCCGCCATTCTGGGCCACCTGGTGGGCTTATCTGCTGTATGGGTTGAGCCTTATTGGCCTGGTAATCGTGCTGGTGCGAGCCTATGCCAACCGAATCCGACTTCGTCAATCTTTAGCGTTGCAACAACGGGAGATGGCACTCTCTCAGCAGGAAGCAGACCAGCTACGTCAGCTCAATCAGATGAAGTCGAACTTCTTTGCCAACATTACCCACGAATTCCGCACGCCTTTAACGTTAATCCTGGGCCCGACTGAGCAGATGGCAAGCGAAGATCTAGGCTCCCGAAATCAGCGACGTCTGTCGACCATTGAACAAAATGCCCACCAGTTACTCCGGCTGATTAACCAACTGCTCGACCTATCCAAGCTGGAAGCGAATGTTATGCCGGTGCATGCATCACCGGGCGCGTTGACCGATAGTGTGGCGTACTGGCTTCAGCCCTTCATAGAACAGGCCACTCAGCAGGGCCTGACGCTTCGCTTTACTTCCGAGGTGACGGGTTCCTATTACTTTGATGCCGAAAAGCTGGAGCGCATTGTTAACAATCTGACGGCCAACGCCCTGAAATTTACACCCTCAGGCAGTATCAACATATCAATGACGAGGCTGACCGAGGGCGTTCGCCTGACAGTTGCCGACACAGGTACTGGTATTCCCGCTGAACAATTACCCCACATTTTTGACCGGTTTTATCAGGTTGCCCAACCTACCAGTCAGGCTACTCGTTTGGGAAAACAAAAAGCGCTACACGTTGGTACGGGCATTGGCCTGGCCTTAGTGAAGGAGCTGGTGAGTGTTCAGGGTGGCACGATGTCGGTCCACAGCCGGCTAGATGAAGGGACCACTTTTGTGGTGGAGCTTCCGTATCAGCAGGTGACGAATGCTCCATCAGTGCCGGGAGATGGGACGTTGATGACAATAAATGACCAGCAGGAAAATGCTGACCGCACCCGTGTAGTTGCAGATGGGCATTCCTCCGTTATCCTGGCCACTCTAGCGCATGCCACAGCCAACGAGGGAGCGTGGGATTCTTTAGAAGATAGCTCTCCTCGTATTCTGATTGTGGAAGACAATGACGAACTAGCTCATTTTATCGCCAGTAGTTTGCCGCCAACCTACCGCACTCGCCGAGCGGTGGATGGATTGGATGGCTTAGAACAAGCACTGGAACACCAGCCCGATCTGATTATCTCGGATGTATTGATGCCCCGAATGGATGGTTTTACGCTCTGCAGTCGGTTGAAAACGGATTTGCGGACCAGCCACATTCCCCTGATTTTGCTGACGGCTAAGGCGTCAAGGGAAAATCGTCTGGAAGGTCTTTCGCTAGGGGCCGACGATTATCTGACCAAGCCCTTCAACGTACAGGAACTCCAACTTCGGGTTCGCAATCAACTCGATAGCCAGCAACGCCAGCGCGACTGGGTGCGGGCCAGCCTGACACAGCCTGACCCGGTGGCTACTTCATCAGCTACTGCCTCACCTGATCCATTTCTGAGCCAACTCTACGCACTGATCGAAGCCCACCTGGATGATACAACCCTTAGCGTAGACATGATGATTACTGAACTGGGCCTAAGTCGTACCAGCCTGGTGCGAAAGGTGAGATCGCTGACAGACATGTCCCCCAATGAGCTGATCCGCAACTACCGACTGAAACAAGCCGCCCAACTCCTACGGCAGGGCCAGCCTATTACCCAAACGGCCTATCAGGTGGGCTTCGATAGCCCGGCTTATTTCTCCAAGTGCTTTCGGGATCTCTACCAGCTTACTCCCCGTGAGTTTGTCGCCCAAGTCTAATGTATAGGATCTTTATTGGCTGTCTAAAAATGGCAATTTGCCTGAAATAAGGCGCTAGTAAGTTTGTAGGAACAAACAACCACCAGTGTATTCTACCAATCGGACCAACTCCCAATGGTAAGTTAGTGAGAACTTGCTGGCTGATCGCTCCGTCGGCCCGGCCACTTATGCGCACTGATTGGGAGGGGGCCAGCCAGTTTGCCTCGGATCAGGAAGCGAGTCTAAGCAAGATACGTGCGCCAAAAAGTGATGATAAGTAGCCCTAGTACAGCCACCACCTGCGCCTTCTAACCTATATCGTTGGGACACACCATAAAACCCTAAATGTCTACTAAGAGGATTATATAAGGCATCTGTGTTTACCGGTCAGCTCATGATTACCTGACGATGGGTTGATCCCCATTTGGCTAGATCATGAATGAGGCCTTGTAAAGTCCAGCCATACTCGGTCAAACTATACTGGACTGTCACGGGCTGAGTTGCCAGGACGGTTCGTTTGATGAGTTTGTTCTGCTCCAATTCTTTAAGCTCTTTGCTTAACTGCTTATTCGAAATACCCGCCAGGTCGTTCGCTATATCGGAAAACCGTCGCGTGTCATAATAACACAGTGAGGACAGAATGGTAATCTTCCATTTCCCATTCAACACATCCATCGCGTCGTGGATCGCCAGGATGTCTGCTTTGTGGCATACTTGTTCAGCCATAAGTTACTTAGTTACCTCAAATATACTGTTACTTATGGTAACCAAGTTACTTGTGGTAATGTTCCTGGGATAGTTTTATAGTGTATTCAAAAACAGAATCATGGATTTCAAGAACAAAAATGTCGTTATAACCGGCGGAAGCCAGGGCATCGGCCTGGCAACCGCGAAAGCATTTATTCAGAAGGGGGCAACGGTGTTGATTACGGGCCGAAATGCTGATAGCCTGCAAAAAGCAGCGGATGAGATCAATAGGTCAACCTTACAAACGCTGGTGGCTGACACCTCGACCATGGCAGGAATTACGGCGCTGGAAAAGGTAGTAGCCGAAAGTGGCAAGCCCGTCGATGTACTCTACCTCAATGCCGCTATCGGGGTATTTGCCCCGATCCAATTTGTGACCGAAGCTGACTTCGATGCGCAATTCAATACCAATGTCAAGGGCCACTTCTTTACCCTTCAAAAGCTCATACCGCATTTAGCCGATGGTGCTTCCGTCATCTTTACCTCCTCTGGTGTGGTGACTGCCGCGGGTACAGCAAGCAGTGTGTACTCGGCCACTAAAGCGGCTTTGAACAAGATCGCCGATATTGCCGTCAATGAATTAGCGGAACGAAAGATTCGAGTGAATATCGTCAGCCCTGGCCCGATTCAAACCCCGGGTCTGCTTTCGGTGGCCACCGCTGAAACGCAAGCCTACCTGGCTTCCAGAAGTGCGCTTCAACGACTGGGCAATGCGGACGAAGTTGCCAATACCGTTTTGTTCCTGGCTTCTGAGGATGCTGGCTATGTGAATGGGGCTGATATTGCTGTTGACGGAGGCTCCATTCAGTATATGCTTAAATAATAATTTTTTAGCGTGAAATGGCCGGATAAGTAAGACATCCGGCCATTATAACTCTTATTAACCCCAAAATACTAATTTATTGAACGCCCATTTTAAAAGCAGATTCAGGACGATACATTGGCCTAACTTGGGAGTCTATTCTGTTACGGATCCTACACGGGTTGTGTCAAGCTAGTTTAGTGTACTATTCCCAAATGGATATTTGCTTATCAGTTAAACGAAGCCCTGAACTCCAGCGGACTCTGGTTGGTCTTGGCTTTGAAGAGTTTATTAAACGACTGTGAATGCTCGAAGCCTAACTCATAGGCAATCTCGCTGACAGATAATTCCGTAGTTGACAGGCGTTCCTTGGCTTTGGCGATCAGCTTTTCGTGGATGAGTTGTTGCGTGGTTTGGCCGGTAAGCTGCTTCAGTAGACTGCTTAAATATTTGGTAGAAACAGTCAGCGTTTCGGCAATCTGCTGAACCGTGGGCAGCCCTTTAGAAATCAAGTCATCCCCATTGAAGTAATCCGTCAGCATGTCGTCTAACCGTTCCAATAACTTACTGTTGGTTATTTTGCGGGTGATGAACTGGCGCTCGTAAAACCGCTGCGCATAGGTGAACAGCACTTCCAGGTGAGCAATGATGACGTCCTGGCTGAATTTGTCAATATTAGCATTGTACTCCTGTTTAATGGTATCGATAATGCCGTTGATAATCGTTTCTTCTTTGTCAGAAAGAAACAACGCTTCGTGGGCAGAGTAGCCAAAGTATTCGTACTGTTTTATTTTTCTGGATAAGGACGTATTCCACAAAAAGTCGGGGTGAATAAACAGCATCCAGCCTTCAAGTTGATGCGGTACACCACCCTCCTCGCCCCGCAGAATCTGGCCGGGTGCCATAAAGGCCATCAAGCCTTCGTCAAAATCGTATTTCTGCTGGCCATACAGCAGCTTATCGCAACCTCGTTTGAGCGAGACCACATACAGATCAAAAATAACGGCATTGATCGCTGGGTCTTCTTTAAGGCCTTTCAGATCGATCAGGCCAATCAGGGGATGATGAGGTTTGGGCAGCCCCATCATCCGATGGATTTGCGTAATCGATTCGATTCGATAGGGTTTCGGCGTTGCCATGGTGTAAAAGCGAGTGTTAGGATTTGAACGGATACGTCAACCAAATCAAAAGCAGCGGCATGGCGAGAAACGGAATCTCCATCAACGCCATCGTTGTATTCCCCGCTCGCAGCGACAAGGCCATAATCAGGACAATGGTTACTGCGTTCAGCACATTGCTGATGAAGAAGGTCTGCGGAAAAAGCAACATCAGGCCAATAACGATGGAGAATACGCCAAAAAACGGCATAATGGTTTTAGTGATCCCTAAATCGGTCATCATTTTGGTTTGTTCAGCATTGGCAGGCTGGAAGGCATCCCAGCCATGTTTGATACTCAGAAATGCTGAAATTAAACTAAGTACTATGCTTACGATTTTCATTGGTTAACGGGTTTTATGGTTTACTGAACTCGTTTGAATTTCATGGTCTGCCCCAGAAGGGAAATGCCTACGTAGCCGCGAAATTCCAATTGATTGACGCTTTTTAATTTTGCTTTCAGGCTGTAGGTTCTTCCATCATCCGGGTTGTATAATTTCCCGCCTGTGTATTCCCCGCCGTCCTCATACGTAAGATTGGTTACGTTAACGATATTTTGTCTGGATCGGCTACGTAGCTTGGGGTCAGGATTTTTAGTGTCTTTTTTGGCCGTTTTTCCATCGGCTTCAAACATGGTTGACGCCCACAGCAATTTTCCAAAATAATTACCTTCTGATTGGAAGATTTCAAACGTAAGCCCTACATCCGAACCCTCGCTACCCCAAACTCCGATTAGTTTATCGGCAGGTAAGCTTTGCGAAAAAGCACCAACTGACACCAATAGCAGCGCTGCTATAAAGATGACCTTTTTCATTTATTCGTTAGTTGTTTAAACTTTTCAAACTCGCGGTGTCCTAGATTTCGCTCAATAAAATCGGGCGCAATTCGACTCGCTAATTTTATCACCTTCACCGGGCCCGGCTTAATTTCTAACGTGTCATTCGTCAATCCTTTAACCGTCTCCCTTACCAGTTTGTCGGCGTCCATCATCTGGCCGGGATTGGGTTGTAACACCCAGTCATTCTGAAGGTTGGTATTAACCCCCGGCGGGATCACTTCAAATACCTTTACGTTCGTGTGTTCAAGTTGTAACCGAAGGGCTTTTGTATACGCATGAACCCCTGCTTTTGAAGCACTGTAAACAGGCGCGGGGGAGTACGCCATGAAGGCAATAGCCGAGGATACGTTGACGATGGCCGCTGAGGGCTGCTTCAATAGATGGGGCAAAAATTGATGCACCATCTGGATCGTTCCGGAAAGATTTGTATTGATCTCCCGGATTATATCATTCAGATCGTTACGTGTATCCTGTAAGTCGATCAGCCGCATCAGTCCTGCATTATTGATGATCATATTCAAGGCGGGAAACTGTTGCGTAACGGCCTTATAAAGCTGCTCGATGTCTTCCGGTTTGCTTACATCGCTTCGAAAGGTATGAACACCCGGAAATTGATCTTTTGTTTGGGTCAACGCATCCTGGTTACGGCCTGTAACAATGATGTTTGCCCCTTGTGAGCTAAGCTGTTTGACAAGCTCTAAACCAATGCCGCTGGTTCCGCCTGTAATTAGAATTGTGCTGTTTGCTATGTCCATTATTTTGTTTTTTTGTTGTTACAAAGTTCAGCAGCTCACAAAAAACGGATGTAGCCAAAAGTCGAAACGTTGTAGTCGAAAGGGAATGTGCTGATCAAAGAAGGTGAAGAGATTAATTAGGGGATAAATGCCCTTCAGCGGTTCTATCATTTTCCCTATAAAGCAGCTTTAATGAGAAAACACCTTCAGCAGCAACTCAAGCAAGGCCAATACCACAAACTGTCCACCCCGACGGGCACTTGTTTATTCGCTATGATCCCGAGTTTGCCAGGGTAGTACGCGAAGCAAATCCCGATCGGCGACGAAAGGCCGACTCGTTAGCCCTGATCGATGCGATCGACCAGAGCTTTGGTCTAAATCGGCTGGAAATTCTGGACGGTACTATTGGCTATCTGCCCATCTGTAGCTTTATCTCCTTTGTCGAACGGGCGCGTCCTGCTTTTGTGTCTGCCCTGCGATTCCTTTCCCATACCCGAGCCTTGATCCTGGATATGCGCTCTAACGGGGGCGGAAGCCCAGAAATGGTGGGTCAATTGGGTAGCTATTTCTTCCCGGTACGGACCCCCTTCACCACCATTGAAAACCGGATCAGGAATTCGACTCAACGCGATGGATCAAGCGTCAACAAATGTCCAGAAACGAAAGTTACAATGGGCTATCCATGAACTGGCTGCTCACTAACATTTGTTTGTGGTTGCCAGCGCTTCGCTAAACCGGTATATGGGCGACTTGTATGTACAGAATGGTAAATTATGGTGTAAAAACACCGGTCGTGGCGATCAGATTACAATGCTTAGTCACATTAAAGCAGACTGGTTCACCTTGAATGAGCAGGTTCATTTTCAATTTATGCAGAGGTTGCTGGTCGCATTACAGGCTTGATAATGCACTGGCGTGATGGACGGGAAATACCAGTGAGCAAAACCAAGTGAATAAGCCATTTTCTGCATTGTTGCCTATTTACTAGCGTCTTCTGAAACGCCCGATTTAAGAAGACGCTACATAAGTGTCATCACGTCTCAGATAGGAGGCTTTTGTGAAACGGCATCTTTAGACTACTTCACCCATTATATCCGAACTGCTCACTAGGGCGTTTTAATTCGGTTATAGACATTGTTTAATCGGTTCACAGTCGTATAAATAGTCGCTGGTTGAGCCCCACAGATAGGTATTCCTCACAAGAACAAACCAAGCGCTGGCAGGAATCGTACGATCATGGCTAAGACACTGATGAGACCAAATTAGCCTGTCAAATACCGTTGTATTACCTCGCTAATCTGCGTAATGGTGGCTGGCTTACTAAACAATGAGTCATGCTCACCAGACAGCTGATGAACTTCAACGCCCAGGCGAGCGTAACGCCCCCAACCAAAATCTACTTTTTTCGTACTGGCGGCAAAAGCAGTTGACGGATTAACCCGCAAAAAAACAAGTTTTCCCTCATAGGACTTAAATTCGTATCGGCTATAGGCTTCCCGGAAACGTCTAATCAGTAAATCTTCGACATCAAGCTCAGCACTAGCCTGATCCAAGGAACTAGAAGGTGATCTACTCGTTAATTTTGAGACTGACTGCCAGGTGCGTCGGAATAAATACTGACTGATCCAGGGAAGTTTCTGCCGAAGAATAGGCAACAGCACGGCAGGTTGTTTAGGCAGTGTGCGCCAAATATGATAATAATACGGGATCAGTTGATGGAGTGGGAATTTGGTATGATTATTCGCATCCGGATTGATGGGGTATGAATCAATTAAGACCAGCAAATTGACTTCTCTTCCCATTTGCTTTAGCTGACGAGCCATCTCAAAAGCAATAATGCCGCCTAGCGAGAAACCACCCAGTGAATAAGGGCCCTCTGGCTGATTCTGAACAAGTAGCTCAACATAGTAAGCGGCCATAGCCTCAATGGACTCTAGCGGATTTGTTATGCCATCGAGTCCAACCGCCCGGAGGCCATACAGTCGCTGGTTTTCCGGTAAGTAAGGCGCTAGCTGATACACATAGTTTACATCGCCTGATATGGGGTGGACCAGGTAAAGGGCGTTTCCTTCGCCGGTTGTCTTGACGCCAACCAGGGACTGCCAGGCAACATCGGACGGACTGGTTTGCAAATGAATGGCCAATCGACGAAGGGTGGGATGGGCAAAAATGCTGCTAATCGGCAGCGAATAAGTAGTCTGACGCTGAATGGCCGCCGTCAGTTGGAGGGCTAACAGGGAGTGGCCGCCCAGCATAAAGAAATCGTCATCCAAACTAACGGTTGACAAATCAAGCAACTCACACCAAATTGTTTTCAATAACCTCACCACTGACGGATTTAGAGGTTGGTCAGACCAAGCTTCCTCCAGCATAGTCGTGCTACTATTAGAGACTGCATGACTACTCAAGGGGGGCTGTTGCTGACCATATAACGCGGCCAAGGTTTGATCGGGCTGCGTTAGGAGTTGCTTAAGGACTTGGACGAATTGATCGGCCAGATTAGCTATGGATTGTTCGGTGAATAAATCAGTCCGGTATGTAAAGGTGCCCATCAACCCATCAGCCGTCTCCTGGCAGGAAAGGCTCAGGTCAAATTTAGCCCTGAGATGCTGGAAAGGCACTTGCTCAACCTGGAGAGCGTTTAGCTTCCATGCATTTGTGGTGTCTTCCTGAAAATCGAATATCACCTGTACTACCGGCGAATAGGCCCGGCTTCGGACAGGGCTAACCTCCTCCACAATCTGTTCAAAGGGGATCGTTTGATGCGCATATGCATCGAGTGCCCCTTGGCGCACCTGGCGAAGGAGGTGCCGGAACGTTAAATCGGCGGAAACATCGATGCGCAAAACAAGCGTATTAACAAAAAAGCCGATCAGCGCGTCCAGATCCGGATGGCTACGACCAGCTACGGGGATGCCAATCACGATATCCTGAGTACCGGTAATCTGGTGAAGCCAAACAGCATAAACCGTTAAAACCCGTAAAAACAGGGTTGTGCCGGGCTCATGGAAGCCTTGCCGAAGCGGTTGCCACTGTGATGTAGGCACTAAAAAACAATATTCAGCCCCCCTGAATGACTCAACGGGGGGGCGGGGTTTATCAATGGGTAGCTTTACCAGCGGGGGTGCGCCTGCCAACCGATTTCGCCAGTAGGTCCGTTGGAGGGTCATTATCTCTGGCCCATACTGTTCGGCCTGCCATCGCGCAAAATCGACATATTGACTAGGTAAGGGGGGCAGGCTAACCGGTTGATTCTGCGTCAGATCCGTATAGAGTATACTAAGTTCCCTGGCCAATACTTGCGTGGAGAGTCCATCAAAAATAAGATGATGGAAATTCAGCAGCAACACCCAGGATTGCTTACCCAGCTGAGCGACATTTACCCGTACTAAAGGGCCATTGACTAGATCAAAGGGTTCATAGGCTACCTTCTCTAGCCAAGTCGAAAGCATCTCCGGCTGAGACGGACCCGTTGCCAGCATTAGATCATGTAGGGGTATATCGATCGAGAAAGCAGGCTGAATTTTTTGGAACGCTTTCCCATGAATATGCCCAAATGTGGTCCTCAGGATTTGATGCCGGGCAATCAGGTGATTTAAACTCTGCTGCAAGATCGACAGGTCCACTGAGCCACTCAACCGAAGGACGATGGGCACGTTATACGTCCCATGCTGGGAATGCAGTTGCTCCAGAATCCATAATCGGTTCTGAGCGAACGAGAGTGGAAAATGGGCTTCATAATCCGATTCATCGGAAGTAGACTTCAGGGGGCTGGCGGCCTGCCGGGGCACTAAATCGATATACTCGCTCAGTTGGCGTAAGGTCGGGTGGTTGAATACATCATTCATACTCAAACGTACCCCAAACTGCTGCGATATAAGAGTGATTAACTGGATGGCCATGAGGGAACTCCCACCCCGATCAAAGAAATGATCGCTCCCGCCCAGATCAGGCTCTTTCAACACAGACGTCCATAAAGCGGCCATCGATTGTTCGGTGGTGGTCCGCAAGTCGTCGGAGCGATGGGACTTAGTTGAGCCGATCGTCGGTAAGTTCGCTTTATCCACTTTACCATTAGGTGTCAATGGAATGGCTTTTAGGGAGGCAAACACATTGGGAATCAAATAGTCAGGTAGACTGCCCTTTAGAAAGACCCGCAATTGGTCGATCTGGATAACTGCGCCCGATTTAGGCACAAGATAAGCCACTAAGCGCTTCATCCCCGAGCTCAGTTCATCGGCTACTACCAAAGCCTCGCCAACGGTAGGATGCTGACAAAGTGCCTGTTCGATCTCTCCTGGTTCAATGCGGAACCCCCGTATTTTTAGCTGATTGTCTAAGCGGCCCAGAAACTCAATCGTACCATCTGGTTGATACCGGGCCTGATCACCGGTTCGGTAAAGCCGACTGCCCGGCCGATCACTAAAGGGATCAGGAATGAACTTGAGTTGCGTGAGTTCAGGTTGATGCAGATACTCCCGAGCTAACCCATCTCCGCCAATGATTAACTCGCCCGGAACACCCACGGGCATGGGATTCAGGAATGAATCAACAATATAAAGCTGGGTATTGCTAAGGGGTTTACCGATCGGTACGGAACCCGTGCCCCAATGGCCTGTTGATAGGTTATAAAAACTAGCAAATGTGGTGCTTTCAGTGGGGCCATATACGTTGATGAGCGTGCAGGTTGGCAATTGATGCAGCGCCCGAATAACATGTTCTCCAGAAGCCGCTTCGCCACCAGTCGCCAGTTGAGTCAACGTTCTCAGCGACTCAATGCCGCTGTCGACTAACACATTAAACAAGGCAGCCGTAAAAAAAACGGTATTTACTGAATGGGTCTGAATCGTTTGTTTGATGGTTTCAAGCGAAGGCGGATTTTCGGTCACCAGAACCAGCCGTCCGCCATTGGCCAGGCTACCCCAAATCTCCAGCGTGGAGGCATCAAAGGCCAGCGGAGCCAGGCCCAGCATACAGACCGACTCGTCCAGTCGCATGTAGTTAGCGCCCCGCACGGTGCGTATAATGGCGCGGTGCGGAATAGCTACCCCCTTCGAACGGCCCGTTGAACCCGATGTAAACAGCACGTACGCCAGTTGGTCAGACTGGATCCGCAAATTCATATTCTGTACGCTTTGCTGGGCAATCAGAGCCTGCTCTTCGTCGATCAGGATATACGTGTTGGTGGCAGGTAGATGATACCGCCAGGTATTTCGCGTAATAATATAGTGAATACCCGTTTGAGCGACCAGTTCCATCAACCGGTTGGCTGGAAATGTAGGATCTAGAGGTACATATGCACCGCCAACCTTCAAAATAGCCAGTAAACTTACGATCATGTCGGGTGAGCGTTCCAGACAAATACCGACTAGCGCATTGGGTTTCACGCCCTGGTTTTGTAGAAACCAGGCTAGTTGATTAGCCCGCTGGTTAAGTTGCTCGTAGGTCAGAACGATGGCTCCAGCGCGTATGGCTTCGGCTTGGGGCTGGTGGAGAACCATCGCTTCAACGAGTTGGTGAACGGTTTGCGTAGCGGGATAGGGAACCTGGGTTGCATTCCAGTCAATGAGCATACGCTGCTGCTCGTCAGGCGTCAGTAGTGATACCGATCGAATCGGTTGGCTGGGTTGAACAACCAGGTCAGTTAATACCATTAGCCATCGCTCTACGACATCAGTCACCCAATGTGGTGACCAGACTGCCGGATCAAACGACACATGATGGTCCTGATCCTCTTCGAACGACAGGCTGATCCATAACGCCTTTTTTGAAAGCGAATCATCCAGGTGAACGGGCGTATGGCTAATAATAATAGGAAACAATGCCAGACCAACGTCAAGAGTTAAGGACTGTAAGTCAAGCTGTGTACTTAGTATCTCCTGGGCAAACGTAAGGTGCTTGTCTACCGTTATTACCTCCTGTTGAGTACGACTCAGTGCTTCCTCAAAGTCAGCTTCCCAGTTAAATTCGACCTCGAACGGGACGAATTCGGCAAATAAACCAGCCGTCTCAGCAGCTAGATTTGCGTTGAACTGGGATTGATACCCTACACGAACCGATTTTTGGTTGGTCAGACGAGCCAGCAATATCAGTAGAGCCGTTATTGCCTGATGCCTTACCGAAGTAGTCTGGTCGTCGATTTTGCCTTCGAGAGCCGTCTGGAGTGGTACATTGATTTGGTGACGTTTTGGCCGGTCATCCTTTTGTTTATTTGTTGGGACAGCCCATGGAAACGTTGATGGCTGGAAATGGCTAAGTTTATCTCGCCAATACGCCTGATAAACCGCGCATTGCTTATCCCCTTTTTCAATTGCCTGAATGACCTGTGGAGGGGGGGGAGTCAATACTTGCCCTTCATGGAGCGACGTCCGTTCATAAAACGTGGACATTGAGATCGGTTTGCCAGTCAGGGTCTGGATCCCAGCGACAGCCAACAAATAGTCATTGGTGGCGATCAGCAACTTGTCATCGCCTATAGATTCGATCGTTCCAGGGGGGTAAAGGGCTTCTTTCTGCGTGGCTGTTGCTTCTCCTACCAACCAGAAACACCCCCCCGCCCAAAGTTTCAGCCTACCAAACGGGTTTACCTGAAAGCCAAAATTTAGCGCCCGCTGCAACCGATCAATCGTAGCGACTGGCTGGGCAAAGTTGAGGATCAACTCTGGTCGTTTCGCCCGGCCGAAATAAGACCGGTGCGATAGGTTCTGTGGCTGGCTGGTTAACGTTCCCGCTTCGAGTTCATCGAGCAGGTCTCGAAAGCAGTCAACGGCCGCAGTATAACTTTTAATGTTTAGGCTGATCGAGGTTTCATTCTCCTGGATGGGAAATCGTTTTTGGGTTAGAATGGCCCCCGTGTCAATGCCTTTGTCCACTATGTGCCAGGTTACGCCATGGGTTTTTTCACCGTTGACTAGTGCCCAGAATGTGGCATGGACTCCTGCATACGTAGGCAGAGGCCCATCGTGATAATTAATGGCATGGAACCGGGGAAGCCGCAGTATTTCCTCGGGCAGAATATATCCGTTCGAAATACTGAATAAATAATCGAAGGGTTCCTGGTGTAAAACGGCAACAAAGTTCGACGAAGCATCAATGAACTGTAGCCCGGTATCCGTACAATGAGCACGCACCTGAGGATCTTGACTAATCACTCCCCTGACCAGAAAACCCCGCTGGCAGAGAATTGTAGAGCACTCAATTAGTAGGGTACTATCACCAATTATAAAACAACTAAGGGACATAGGTAAGGAAAGTGCGAATAACCTTAGTAGCCTCTGTGCAGGCAATCTCTCCAAGGCCAATTACTTTCCTAATATAAACTATATTCATATAAACAGAAAAATCCTGACATCCAATTAACACTAAGAGTGATACTTATGAAGTCATTGAGGCTTTTTTTTACATCCATCGTGACGAGCAATGAAGCCATCCAGTGAAACGGAGATTTCAGCGATTACTTTGCGAGAGGCCTCAAGGTTTCAAATCCGTTTTCGCTTCGCCCGTTTCGAGGTCGTAAGGATAGGAGACATGCTGATGAATCATTTGCCACTCCCCATCCCGTTTCTGAAAAATCCTCGTACCTCGCGAATAGCTATCGATTACTGAGCCATCGGGCGCTTGCACCTGCATGTGATTAAGTCCCCAACTAATGGCCAGATCATCCCGCACCAGAATTTGAAGATCAGGAATGTCCCATTGAAGCTGACCCTGCGATACATCAAAACCGTGCTGACAAACCTCTCGAACCGCCTTAATACCTACATACTGCAAGGGGGTATCATGTTCGTACGAAACCACATCAGGGGCAATGTGGGCCATGACCGCATCAATATCTTTAGCCGCCGTTCCTTGGAACCAACCCTTGTAAATTTGACGAATTTCTTCTTCGGCACTCATCGCGTTGCAGGATTATTGAGATGGATGAAAACGAATTCTGGTCAAGTTGAACCAGATAGCTGGGATCCTCTCATTCGCTCGATTATGATTGAACGAGGAGAAAAGTCTAGCAGCGAAAGGTGAGCATGAGCAACTCGTGATCGAGTTGTTTACTTTTTACAACTCATTTTCAGGCTATTTGTTAGCCAGTGGGCGGTCGGTGCAAAAGTCATCAACGGGAGACTAATTGGGGTCGTTTGCCTAAGAAGAGTACATGGTCATCCCACGAATAGAGAGTTCCCTACGAAAATACAGATCAACTAGTGATTAACGCTTGACCTATTTCCGCTCAGAATACGCGGGATACGGGTTCTAAACGAATTGTTTAACTTACAACTCCTATAATTCAATAAACTTATTAGTCCCCCTATGTTCCAAACAGGGCAGAAACGTCAGACGAAAATAGTCTATCATAATGGACTATTTGTCAATAATACTTGACATAAAGCAATGTTTGCCTATCTTTATAAAAAATCAACTAATGGAACATAATGGAACAAGCTAGAAAAACCGTAAACCTGCAATCTGTCATCTTCGCCCTCCTACATGTAGCCACTTATTTGCCCGCAGTATGGCTCCTAAAACACCGACTAGTTGGCCCGCCTGTTTCCCTAATCATTGCCATAGTGCCTATCCTTACCTTCGCCATTTTTATTTTTAAATTAATCAAAGCCTTTTCCAGCCTGGATGAAGTCAAGCAACGGGTTCAATTGGAAGCAGTAGTGATTGGTTTCTCATTGACAGCCATGTTGCTGATGCTTTTGTTTTTACTGAGCCTGTGTGATATTTTGAGTTCCGTCTGGTTTGGCTATGGGTATCTGGTAGGCTATTGCTGGGTCTTTTATTTTATTGGCTGGGCGATTTCGACTAAAAAGTACGGAGCATGAAAAACACAATTAAAGTGGAGCGGGCGAAGAAAAACTGGACCCAGGCCGACCTGGCTAAACATATCGGTATATCCCGACAGGGGTTAAATTCGATTGAAACTGGGAAATTTATCCCCTCCACTTTACTGGCCTTACGAATGGCGAAAGCCTTTAATACTACTGTCGAAGTTTTGTTTCAATTGGAAGATACAGAGGCCATGATTAGTAGCGAGTCAACAACCTCTTGATTACCTAAGATCGTCGAACAACGATAATATATTGGGCTTACCTGTCGAAGCGGTCGGATAGGCTAGTGGTGGCTCAGTTGTAGCTCTCCAGTCATTGAGGCTGGGCATGGATGAACGCTCTTTCGTCTCGGACTGGGAAGCATTTTAAGAGAAAAACAGAGTTGTCAGATAGTTATTTTAGCGCTGTTTTTCTCTTAAACCCGTTTTTTAGCGATACTCTACATTATTGCCTCCTGCATAGCCTGATACACCGTCCGGACGGTAGGTTGAAACCCCAGACGACGAGCCAGCGTACTATCGCTAAGCAGGTACCAAGGATTCTCGAGTGGCTCGCAGGAGGAGTCTAATTGCTCACCAACTAATTGGGCTAATTCGTAAATCGACGTGGGGGCTTCATCGGCAATATTGACGATGCGCTCGTCCATCGCTCCCAATAAGGCCAAATTCATCGCCGTTGCGATGTCGCGGTGGTGGATGGTACTCATCCGCATGGCGGGGTGCCAGTTGCCAGCTTTTGCATACTTCGGTAACGCTTCCAGATGACCATCCCCGTCGCCATAGACAAAGGGAAATCGAATCACTACCCAATTCAGACCACTTTCACGCAGTGCCTGCTCAGCCGCCACCTTGCTGGCTGGGTAGGCTTGCTGGGGAGTTACCTGGTCATCTTCGCGACCTGGATGTGGATTATCTGCGTTGTAGACGTTGGTCGTACTGGCCAAAATGAATCGGGCGTCCGGTGCATGCGCTTTTACCTGGCTGATCAGGTTGCGCGTCCCTTCCAGATTGCTCTTCCAAATCAGATCGGTGTCTTGCGTGCGAAATACTGCTGCCAAATGAATAATGGCGGATACACCCTTCACGGCCTCGGTGAGCGATGCAAGATCGAACAGGTCGCCTTCTACTACCGTCGCACCAGCCGGAACACTCTTTCCGGCTCGTACCAGCGCACGGCAGTCCATGCCCGCATCGACAAGACGCCGGAGCAGGCGCTCCCCAACCAAACCAGTCACGCCAGTTACCAATATTTTACCTATTTGTCTGTTCATATCCTATCTAATTTATGATAGGAACAAAGTTGGCAGGAGCGCCGTGAACAAAGCTGGATGAAAGCCGATGTGCTCAGGACAAATCCTGAAAAAACTCGGCAACCGTTTTACCAGTTACTTTTTTAAACAATCGGGAAAAGTAGTCAGGATCATTGAAACCGAGTTCAAACGCCAACTCCTTAACCGAAGTACGTTCGCCATAATACATCCGACGCCTGGCTTCCAGTATAAGACGATTCGTCACAAATTCTTTTGGTGAGAGTCCCGAATACTGTTTAACTAGCTGATATAAACTATCCGTACTGAGGGCAAGTTCCTGGGCAATATCCTTGATGGCCGGGTGATCGGTCAAGTTGTTTTCGACGAATACTTTGAACCCAATATATTTGGCAAGTCGGTCATCTGCTGGCTTTCGCTCACCGGCAAAATAAGCAGCGTTAATCTCCGTAAGGAGGCTATTTAGATGGGCTAGGATGAGTTCAGACTCTGTATCTGAAGCCATTAATAAACCTTGAAGCATGTTAAAGATCGCTTCAAGTCTATTCGCGGCAAGTGGTGAAAACCTTATTTTCTGCTGATTAAATGGATTCAGCAGAAATGGGTATTGTCTAGGTAATCGGGCTAGGCATTCGTCATCAAAGCCCAATTTATAATAATTATTTCCGTGTAGGGCGAAGGCTACCTGTTGAATCTGGTGCGGCAAGGAGAAAAGTAACTCGTACTTTCCAACGTCGATTGTTTGTCCATCAACGCCATACTGAGTAGAGCCCTCCAGGATAAACAGCAAGAAGTAGTAAGGTAAGCGGTGGGTGGGACCATATTTTTCTATAGCCTCTGGAGAGACATGGCCAAAATTCGGAGAAACGATCCGAATAGGCAGTTGGTTATTCTGGCTGAAACCTTCTGGTAACGAATCGGAACTGGGCATACTTAGTGATTGCCAACATGGATGAATCAAAACATATTTTTTTAACCCAGGAAAGGCAACCAGGGCCGGGCATCATTGGTGTAAAGTTTACCTTCAACGACATAGAATACAAATAGGGTCTCACATAGTAGTCGAAAATTGAGGTATTACCGTATCGTGAAACGCCCGAATTAACGAGCAGATGCATATTAGCCCTGGAATCTCGCCTAGGAGTATATGATGAGAATAACCAGGGAGTCATTTTAAGTGGGCATATTGCAGCTTGACCTCAAAAAGACCGCTGAAATCCAGATTTGAGTAGATTACTACGCTAGTTTCAGCCTAGTTGAGCCCCATGATGAGCAAGCTACTCTATTCACGGTAATTGGTTTCATGAACGTGTGGTAATCCTTTTTAAACTGTAGGAATTGTCCCTCCATCGATCACGTATTCGGTCCCGCTGAGATAAGAGGCCCTTGGCGAAACCAGGAAGCCAACCAATTCGGCTACTTCTTCGGGCTCCGCCGGTCTTCCGAAGGGTATTCCACCCAAAGCATCCATCACACGTTGTTGGGCCTCCTCGATAGAACTATTCGAACTCTGGGCGATCCTTTCCAACCATCCTTTGACATTTTCTGTCCTGATCCATCCTGGCGAAACCGTTAGCACGCGAACCCCTTTTGGCGTAACTTCCTTTGATAAACTTTTACTGTAATTGAGAAGGCCAGCTTTGGCTGCCGCGTAGGGGAGTGTCGAGTCGTAGAGCGGGAGCGTCGCCTGGATGGACGCGATGTGAATAATGACGCCCTCACCGCGTTCGAGCATGCCGGGCAAAAAACCACGGTCCAGCCGCACGGGGGCCAACAGATTCGTTTGAATCGTTGATTCCCAATCCTTGTCGGACAGCGCGGCAAATCCACCTGCTGGCGTTTCTGAACTCCCCATATTATTGATCAGGATATCCAGATGGCCAAACTCACGGAGTATTTGGTCGACTACTTGCTGAATTCCTTCCGGTTTGCTCAGATCAGCCGCCATGAACTGGATACGATCGATTGGCTCTTGCGGCTTGTTTCTAGCGGTAATGATCACGATGGCTCCGGCTTTTAAGAGCCGATTGGCGATGGCCCTGCCCGTGCCTTTCGTGCCTCCCGTTACCAGCGCAATCTTACCGGCTAGTTCGTTATCAAAATTGAAGTCCATACTGTAGCTTGTTTATTTAGGACAAAAATCGGCAGTATGGTAGGAGCTGACAAGTACGGACTTACGATTCAGATAGGGACAAATTTATCCCTATTGAACCGAGTGATGGCTGTGGTTATATTTGCCGTATGTACGAACGAAAGACGATGCCCGACTTGCAGTGCGGTCTGGACCTCATTGGGGAAGTGCTGTACGGAAAATGGAAGATTCGTCTTTTGTGGTTTATCCATCAGGGCTTTCAACGTCCCAGCGAGCTGCAACGCAAAATTCCGGGTGCTTCCCGCCGGGTGCTGAATGTGCAGTTGAAGGAACTGGAAAGTCACGAGCTGGTGGCCAAGGTGATTTACCCGGTCCTTCCGCCCAAAGTTGAATACTATCTGACCGACTTTGGCCAATCACTCATTCCCATCATTGGCGCGATCGGCCAGTGGGGTGACCAGCATGAGGAGCGACTTCGGACACTTATTGTAAAGAATCTGCAACCTTAGCGTTTCCTCCATGCATACAAGGCTGAGCGTACGTGAGCTGTCCACAAATACAGCTCAATATATGCCCCATTTGTAGAGATCCCAACGCTTCAGAGTATACCAGAACGGAGAAGATACCTTATAAGAGGTAAAAGTCATGAGGTGCTACTAGTTGGGGAACATGGGATTCACTCAGACGTTGGCGGATGGCTATAATCCGCATTATAATTCGACGATTTTAATGTTTAGACAGTCTCTTAGACGAATTAGGCACTAGTGGCCGATTTTTTATAGTATTTGGGCCATTTCTTATAGTCCTCAGGGATCCCTACAGACCACCTTTGTGAACGCTTCTGCGACGCTGATCAGGGTGGTCAGCGATATCTCTCAGAGGATTATTTACCCATGAAACGCACAATTTATTTACTTGTCTTAGGTAGTCTTTTCTCACTGACAGCTTGCCAGCCTGAAGGTCAACTTAGCCCTGCTATTGCCTCCGATAAGGTTACTACTGGAGCGGCTCGCGTAGCTGCCACTCGTACACCAACGTCTATAGAAATGTTCAAAGCAACCGAACTGGCAACCGCTATACTAAATAACCGTACCGTAAATAAGGTACAAACTGATCAAACCCTGAGTAATTACGCATTTAGTATGGCAATGCATTATGTCTATAATACTCCCTCTGCAAGTAATGAACCGTATGACTACCAAGGTTTCCTGCTGCTGGACACGAGAATGATTGAGTACAGAGACGCAAAGACAGGATCGCAGGTAGTGATGAAGTGGCTAACTAATTTTTACAATTTCCAAACGTTGCTAAACCCAAAGTTCACCAAGTTTGGTGTGGCTTTCCTCGACTTGGGAGACGGCTATGGCATCTGGGTAGCTGGGTTTCAGGGTGGGTCTAAAAGTAAGCTCTCATCTCCAACACTTAGTCTTCCTGCCATCCCTGCCAGTGCCTATTCGGCCCTTACTGGAGACATACAAGCGGATATGCTACAACTCATTAACAAATTACGCACCAGCGGATGTACGTGTTCTGACGGAAAATTTTATCCTTCAGTTCAACGGCTTAATGAAAATTCGTTAATGCGTAACGCGGCTGAGGAAAATTCGAAGAGCCTGGAAGCCAAGTTAGTGAGCGGTGTGAACACAAGCGAGTTACCGGCAATCAGTTCGTTTGGCTATACCGTTTCTGAGCAGAAGGCGTCCTCAGTTGCCCTAACGATAAACTCGACAGCTAGCACGGCTGGCCCGATGTCAAAAGCAGAGATCAACTATCGGACGTTCACAAAATGGAAGGAGTTGGCCTGTCCGCAAATGATGAATGCCGAATATGAAAACCTGGGAGTGGGCAATAGCGACGAGGGGTCTCTTCCCTTTACCGGCTACCTTGCTAAATCTCGCTTGTCCCCCAATCGTTACACCCATTATTAATGCATCTGGTTAGAGAACAAGCTCTGTCACTGATATACTGATCGTTTAAATTTTTGATTACCAATCAACGAGCAGCCTGATTCGGCTGTTGCCAATTGAGTCAGGCTGCTCGTCTGCAGCGTTTTATATAGGGGGAAATAACGGTCCGCGGGGCCTACCTTTTACCGTCTTTACCGTCATGTATGCACACCTGTTTGAAGGCTGCTGGCAGGCTCAGGCCCATAGTGATGCCATCCCCTATTTTCGGCTCACTATTGGACCCGCCCTACGCCAACAGTCAGGCTTTCTCAACGCTCGGTTGCTGATGAATCCTACCACGAACCAATGTATCCTATTCATCTTCTGGGAAACGGCTGCCGACCGCCAACGGGCTGATGCTGACCCTGTTTTTCAGACGCTATTGGGTCATCTGCAACCCTACTGCAGTCGCCCGTTGGTGTCTGCAGATTACGAGCTTAGTGCCCAGGTCAGTTGAGCAGGGCTGATTACGTATTGATTGCTTTGTGTTTACGTCAACTCAGGTTTCGCTCAGCGGTGGATAGCTTTTTTACCCGATCAACTTGCTTAATGAGTACGTCTGTAAAAGTAATTTTAGCTAGCTACAGTCGACCTCAAATGATTTCTGGAGCAGATCGATACCGTTTGAAGTTAGAGTTAATCATTTCAGGACTTAGGTTGATCTTTATGTCCTGATTGGAAATGGTTTTCGTGTCTCATACAGGGTTTAGTTAACACCAAGTGTGAGAAAATATACTTCAGTTGACGGTTTTAGCCGCGGTACTCTTATTATTTTCCGTAAAATACAATAAAGAAAAAAGGCTAACTCGTTGATTTTAAGCAAATGCTTATACAAACGAATTAGCCTTTATAGGTATTTTGTGCTCCCGAAGGGATTCGAACAGGTGCTTAATACTTAGTTAGTTATCCAGTATTCGTAAGGTATTGTATCAATAAGGTATATAACCTAGAAATTTGTATCTTTATAGATGTATATGTAAACTAATGATTTTAACCTACAGAATATATATACATAGTAGTGTAAAAGCAATTAAGCATATCTTATTAAAATGGAAGCAGAAATTTCTATTAGCGAAGAGATTAAAAGCCTATTTGAAGAGCTAGGCAAATCCCTTGACATAAGCAAGACTCAATATGATTTAGTTGTTGATCGATATAAATCGGTTGGAAATTATCTATCAGCAGAAGACTCAGAGCTAGCACCTTATAAGCCTGAAATTTTGCCACAAGGATCTTTCATGTTAGGAACGATGATTAAACCCATACATGAAGATGACGATTTAGATATAGATTTGGTCTGCAAGCTTGAAGGGAAAAAGCTTGAGTGGACACAGTTTGACCTAAAACAAGCTGTAGGTAATAGATTATCAAATAGCCGTATATACGCTCCTATGCTTGATGAAGAAGGCAGACGTTGTTGGACACTAAAATATGCTGAACAAGCAAATTTTCACTTAGATATCTTACCAGCAATAGTAGGAACAAATTACAAAATCATTCTAGAAAAAGCTTTTTCTCAAAATCAAGAAAAGAACATTGACGAGCTTGCTATACACATAACTGATAAAGAAAGCCATAATTATAAAATTGATAAAAATCCAGAACAATGGCTTAAAAGCAACCCATTTGGATACGCTGCATGGTTTCAAGAAAAGGCAGATATTTCATTGACCAAAGGGCAAATCCTTAGAGAGTCTGTCATGCCAGTTCCTGAATACAAAAAGGATAAATTACCTTTAATAAGAGCTGTCCAAATATTAAAGCGCCATAGAGATATCATGTTTGAGGGAGATGAGAACAAACCAATATCGATTGCGATTACCACACTTGCAGCTCTATCATACTCTAAAGAGATAAATCTAATGCAAGCCTTGGTCAATATCGTTGAAAAAATGCCAAATTTTATTGACAACAAATATGATGAAAACGCTGGTGAGCTAGTTAAATGGATTGGCAACCCAGTTAATCCAGCAGAGAATTTCGCAGACAAATGGATTGGCAACCCAGAAAAAGAGGTAAATTTTTACAATTGGTTGATTAAAGTAAGAGAAGATATTTATGAAGCAACTTCATTAAAAATTACTCCCCTCAAAGAGTCGTTAAAAAAATCATATGGTAGTGATATAATTGATGAGACTTTCAAAAACTATGGAGAAAATTTAAGATTGCGTCGCGAAAAAAGTGAATTACATATGGCTCCCAAAACAGGAATACTTGGAGCAACAGGCACTGTAGTGAGAAATCACAACTTTTTCGGAAATATCGATGGCTAGGATATCGCTTATTATTCAGGAGGGACACTTAAAAAGTGTCTTTCCCGATTCGAAGACAAACAGAA
The DNA here is from genome assembly GCF_054776975.1 of Spirosoma harenae. Classification (NCBI taxonomy): domain Bacteria; kingdom Pseudomonadati; phylum Bacteroidota; class Cytophagia; order Cytophagales; family Cytophagaceae; genus Spirosoma; species Spirosoma harenae. Next base: position 326,329 of record NZ_BAAHBD010000054.1, read on the forward strand.
GAAAGGAAGAGTATTTATCTTGGGAACATACACTTACCCCATCAAATATTAGTAATACATACAAAGTAAAATTAAATTATAAAAGAGGTGAGGGCGTAAATTTCAAAGTATTAGAGCCTAAACTTGAACTTGCTGAAGGAAAAACTTCACTTCCGCATGTATATTCAACAGATAGACAAGAACTCTGTTTATACTATCCAAAATCTAAAGAATGGGATTCTAGTATGTTATTCACAAAAACTATAATCCCATGGGCATGCGAATGGTTATTACATTACGAAATATGGCAGATTACTGGTGAATGGCATGGAGGGGGAGTTCACTCAAATGTAGAGAATATTGAACAAGAAAAGACGGAACAACTTAATGAGATTAAAGAATAACTGATTAATATAAAATGCAAGTTGAAGCAAAAAAATTCAGAATATTATCATTAGACGGAGGAGGCATACGTGGTCTATTTTCTTTAGCCTTTTTAGTAAATATTGAAGCAGAAATGCAAAGAAAAGGAATAAATGATTGGCAAATTTATAAACACTTCGATTTAATTTGTGGTACTTCAACTGGTGGCATAATAGCCATAGCTTTGGCTTTAGGTATTCCTGCATCTGAAGTATATGAATTATATTATGACAATGCTAAAGAAATTTTTGGCAATAAGAAAGGTTTAATTAGAAGCCTATTTAGCTCTTCACACAAGAGAAATAATTTAGAAAAATTAGTAAGGGATAAATTTAAATCTATAAATAATGATGTTGATCCTAGGCTAGCTGATTGTAAAACAAATATATGTATAACGATATATGATTTATTACAAGGTAAACCATCTGTACTAAAAAATAAATACCACGCTGACTTTGTAAGAGACTACCACATTCCAGCCTACCAGGCTGCACTTGCAACATCGGCAGCTCCAACTTATTTCGATCCATATAGCTCTTCTTATACTGATTTAAAAAACGTAAAGCAAAATTTTAGTAATAAAGTAGATGGTGGCGTATTTGCAAATAATCCGACACTAATTGGAATTATTGAAGCTCAGAAAGCATTTTCAAAAAATTTAGCTGATCTAAGCGTGCTATCTATAGGAACTGGCCATATGAAGTTTTTAGATGCATGTAATAGAAAAAGATGGGGGTATATATATTGGCTGATTAATAGGCATAAAAAGAGGATTATTGAATTATTTATGCAGGGTCAATCACAGCAGGTTCAAAACCTAATCAGCTTATTACATAAAGGGATTGGCCAACGTGAGATAGAAAATTTTATATATATGCGAATCGATACTGAATTAGATGAAACCTGCAATATTGAATTAGATGAAACAGATTCTACAAAATTGAATAAGCTATCTGAAAAAGCTAATATTGAATACCAAAAATACGGAGCATTTGTTGTAGAAAAATATTTCCAATAGAGTATTAGTTATGATAGATTATATAAGAGATAATTTCAATTGGTTATTTGATGGTTTAGGAATAGCAATTATTGGAGCAATATATACCGGTTTTTTATGGTTAATACGAATTGGACTATTACCGAAGAAATTGATCTGGTTATATATAGTTGGACTAGTAGTCATTTTATTAGTCATTTTACAGTTTGATCTTTATGCTAAATTCTGGTTTACAGAGATCCCATTTTCAAGGTTTACTATGGTTTTAATACTTATAGTAACGCTTATTGTTTCTACAAGTAGTATTATTTTACTATTAAACATAAAAATAAAAAACTTAACTGCTGAATTAATTACGGCAAAAAAGAACAGCAATTTCTTAGATGATATAACAGGAATTGAAAACTACAAAGCTATTGAACACACGTTGATAGAGCGCATTGCATCTGCTAAATTAAGCGATGACTCAATCACGCTATTATTAGTTGATGTAGATGGCTTTGGAAAACTCAATTCAGAATATACAATGTCTGCTTGTGATAATATTCTCAAAGGGGTAGCACAAACTTTAAAAAGTGAAATTCGTAATACGGACGATAGAATTCTAAGATATAAAGTGGGTGATGAATTTTTAATTATTGCCTACAAGACAAATGGCAATAATGCTGTTGGTCCGTTTAGTGAAAGATTAAAAAAGGCAATTAGAGACAAGGAATTTAAAATTTCTGGATCTAATAATACAATACGGCTAACGATTAGCATTGGTGTAACAGAGTATAATTATAATAAAGAAAATAAAGAGGTTACTATTGAGCGTCTTGAGCAAGCATTAAACGAAGCAAAAGTTTACAAAAACCATGCTGTTTTAAAATAAGCTCAATTAGCATTTTTGAATCATTATATAAATTTTAATTAATAATTTATGTCTATATCAGTTTTGACCTTGCAAAACTTATTGTTATTGAATCTCGATGAGATCATAGTATATGACTGATAACCAATAACATAAATTTATATTCTGTCTGAAGTATCATTTATGTATCAAAATATAAAAAAGAATCTTTACTTAGAGTTTTTTATGATAGGTCTAATTTACAGTTAATTAAGCCTTATGGAATTTTACACAAAAGACTACAACGAGGTCATAAGTATTGATGCAGTTTTTCCATGCATATTACTTGTTACCAATAAAGGCTGGAATGATTACAACTATATTACCTCATTTAGAGTTTATTTTTGTAAAACAAATAGAACCAGGGAGGAAATTGGAGAGGTCAAAATCATTGAGAAAGGTGCAATAACCACCAACTTGCCAAAAAATTTCCAAAAACTTGATGAAAATATTTTTTGCTCACTAGGTCAGTCAGTCTCATATTATACTCAACTAAAAAATATTAATGAGTTAAATCCAATAGATATTTTAGATGCATTAAATGATATTTCATATTATTCTAGTATAAGAGATCTTTTTTCTACTGAAGATGCTTACAAGACCTCTTTATTGCGTTTCGCGGAGGCTAATAAAGCTTTAGAGGAAGGAAGGCGTATAATAGAAGGGGTTGATATAAAGAATGCTTTTCATTTTACTTTTAAATGTACTTTACCGAATGCTGTTTCAGAACACCAAGTTGATTTCGATTTTAGACCGGTTGGAAAATTACCCAACAGGCTTATAGCTATAATTGGTAAAAATGGTACAGGCAAAACACAATTCTTAGCAACTTTTGCTAATTCATTAAGTGGCCTTAAGCAATATGAAAATCATTTCGTAAATAATAAAAGACCATTATTTAGTAAAGTTATTACTGTTTCATATAGCCTTTTTGATAAATTCGAAATACCAAAAGGCTCTAAATCCTTTAGTTACATTTATTGTGGATTAAGAGATGAGAAAGGGCTAATTAATGAAGAAGAATTACTTAGAAGATATAAGATTTCAATAAGCAAAATTGCAAAAACTGGAAGAACTAGAGAATGGGAAAAATTTATTAGTAAAGCAATTGATTCAAGCGAAGTAGAAGAATTATTTCAAGAAGATATACCAAATCTGTATAATCTAAGTTCAGGCCAATCTATACTCGTTTATATTATTACTGAAATAATAGCAAACATTACAATTGAATCCCTAATTCTATATGACGAACCTGAGACACATCTGCATCCGAATGCTGTATCTCAGTTAGTTGATATATTATATAGTTTATTAAATCTTTATAATTCATATGCAGTTATTGCCACTCATTCACCTATAATAATTCAAGAAATACCTTCTCAGTACATATATGTTTTTAAGCGAGAGTTTAATCAGCCAGATATATTTAAATTAGGTATAGAGTCATTTGGTGAGAATTTGTCAGTAATTACTAGTAACATTTTTGAGAATGTCAATTACAGGGAATACTATAAAAAATATTTTGATAGACTCAGCAAGGAATATAGCTATGAAGAAGTCATAGAGATGTTTTCTACAAACGGAAAAGGTTTGGGTATGAATGCTAAAATATATTTGAAAAATTTATATAAAAATAAAGATGCACAATCTTAGACCAATTTATAACTCATTTAGGCATTTTGAGGCTATAATAGGTTCAAAGCATACCGTAACTAGATCAGTATTAAATGCTTTAAAAGCAGGTATAAAGAATCGTTTTATAGAATATGTAGGTAAGGCGAGAAGCAATCAGTTATTAACAATAAGTAATTCGACTTACATTAATTCAGATAAAAATGCTTTGATAAGCTGTTATGCTATTACAAAGCCGCTCGAAATATTAAAACAAGCTATATATAATAAACAAAAGCCGCATATAAGGCATAAATGCCCATATTGTACTATAAATGCCCCAGACACATTTGATCACTACCTTCCAAAGGAAAATTATAGTGAATTTTCTGCTTTCTCTTATAATTTGATTCCATGTTGCTCATTTTGTAATTCTAAAAAAGGTACAATATGGAAAACCGTAGCTGGAAGAAAATATATTAATTTTTATTTCGATAAAATTCCGTCAATAGTTTATATCAAGTGCTCAATTGTTTATGAAGACGATATACCTATCACTGATTTTCAACTAATTAAACCTCCAAGTATCAGTAATGAAGAATTTCGTTTAATAGAGAGTCACTATAAAAGTTTAAATTTATTTGAAAGGTTTTCGGACCAATCTAATGATTTTATTACTAATACAAAAGTAACATTATCTGCAAACATTTTTAATAGTAAAGATGATTTGAGAGATACTATTATTGCTATTGCTTCTGAAATAATGAAGCAATATGGCTATAACTATTGGCAAGCAGCTATCTTATTAGGCTTATCTAATTCCGATGAATTTTTAGATTCATTTGAAATTAATAGTTAAAAAAAATAGATTAAACTATCTGCATCGTCCTTAATATTAGTTAATAAGCATAATTCGATTTCTAATCGAGATAATACTTCATTAAAAATAGTAAAGGTCACAGATTGATATGCTAATCCAATCTGTGACCTTTACTATTCACTTCTATAAGCTTTATCCATTTCATCGTTCATCTGCCTAATCATTTCCTCGGTAGATGGACCAGTAGGATAAACCATAGTTTTTGTTCTACCTCCCTTGCTTTGGGAGTGAGTTACGTAAGGCTTTGAAGCCAACTTGCCGTGAATATGGATAGATCCATCAGGCAAATAATCGGGAATTTCATCGTTTTGCATTGAGCCGATATTTTTTGTTTTGAGCGTTGATGTATTCATAAGCTGGCGTGCGTAAAGAAACCACTAACGGGTGGTTTACTAAGTAGGTAGTATCACCTTTAATCTGAGCAATGTAGGATTTGCCATCATCGTCTAAGAAAGTATCCGTACGCTGATGAGCCCCATACCCCTCTTTAGTCTCTGAGCCGCGTTTAGTCTCCTTTTTGCAGTAGTTAATAAGATTGACAAAGAAATTAACGCCTGTGATGTCGATAATCTTGGTTCCAGGATTGCCATTTACCTCAATAATATAGCTCACTCCTTCCTTATCTTTCATTAAATCAACACCTGAGTATTCTAAGCCAACGGCTCGGCTTGCATTAATACACAGCTGTTGATCTTCATGTGAGAGTGAAATTTTACGCCCAGAACCAGATTTAGATAGATTCGCCCGGAAGTCTCCTTTGTTAGCTGTTCGCTCCATCGACGTAACAACTTCATCTCCTACTACGATTGCGCGTATATCGGTAAAGTTACCGTCGATATATCGCTGCAATTTGACGTTGATGTCATGCTTATAGAAGCTTTCCATCACGGTATTGGCCGATAATTTGGTCTCTAGGATCGAAACACCAGAACCTTGAGAACCGTATACTGATTTGACAACGGCTGGCAGACCGTCAAGAAGTTCATTGATGATATAATCCACGTGAGCAGGGCCTTTTGACCAAACCGTTTTAGGTGTTTTCAGTCCCGCCTGTGAAAGCTTAAGCGTCGTCAGAATCTTATTCGAAGCCGTTCGTAAAGGTTCTGCCTTCTGCGGTGAGTAGATGCCCAAGTTGTGGTTCAAGTGCTCAAGAATTACGGTTTTATGTTCCAATTGTCCCGAAAGACGTGGAATGATAAAATCATAGTCTTTTATTTTCATCCGAAGGGGTTTCTCTAGGTTCGGATTCCCATCATAAACGCGGTCATAGCCACTGACCAGCTCGCTGATATATAAATACAAGTCAAGCGGCTCGTAGGCTTGCAAGGTGCATTCAGTCTGCTTGGCAGCTTCAAGCAAATAGGGGCCAGCCGTCCCTAAAGTTAGAATGTGCATGGGGTGTTGGTGATTAAGTAAAACGAATAGAAAAAGATCTCCAATTCATATATGGCGCAAGGCCCCTTTTGCAATTGCAAATCGGCTCAGTGCGTGCTTTGGGGTGCTTGGAGTGGCGTGCGCACTTTTTTTGCTGTTTTTTAGGCGTAAAAACCTAAAATTCAAGTAGTTGCAAAAATCTGAATGTCAAAAATCCACTTTTTTTATAATTCGAATATGACACGCCAAATTATATAGCCTCTGATAATCAAAGCCTTATCCCTGATTTTTGCAATTCTTGACTTTAACAATCTCATAGGTTTTTGCCCGAATTCCTTCAGAATGCTCCCAAATTGCTTCTTGTTTGAGGGTAAAACCGGCCTCCGTTAGTAATTTCATTTTCAACTTAAGCGGAAATGTATGCCCGGTATTAAGCATACTTTTATAGTTGGTACGTTGGCGCATAGGGCGGCCTGTCTTACTCCATAAATCGGAGCGATCAAGAAGCAGTTTCAGTGCTTCAGTTGTTGACAATGCGGTTTTATTCATAGTAGTTACAAGTTAAAATTATGTAAGGGCTGACAGTTCAGCAGGTAGACGGTTGACTCATCTTACGGGCGTTGGTGATGGTGCGACTTAGATAATTGTCTGTGTACTTTCCTTTTCGACTTGCCAGATCAGGACTTGTAGTTAATAGGTGCTGCATGATTTCAGAGTCTGATTTACCGGCTCGAATCATGCCGCAAGCGACTCCAAAATCCTGCTCACTAAGGCTATATTCTTTAGGACTATGGCGACGCGGGGTAACAGGAGCAGAATTAGGATGATTGAGCACAGCCCCCCCACTGGGGTAAAAAGAAGAAATCCGATAAGCGGATCGGCACAATCTGACAAACGGGAATAAACCATTTGGTAAGCGGTATTTCTCTTTCCGATTGGTGAAGCCAGGTAAGCGGCCAACATGATCCGGTTCTGCGCAAGCGGGATCAGCCTTTAGCTGTATAGCCAGTTCTTGACAAATCGCTTTTGCTGTTTCCCGATTGACTGGAAGCATCGGTAGAATAAGCCAAGCTTGATAATTGGCGGGGCTGGTTTCAATCAGTAGACAGGGCTTTAGTTTAGCCAGCTCCCAAAGCGAATCAAATGACAGATCATCTAGCAGTACATACTGATAACCGACTGGCCGAACGTATATATCAAAGCCTTTCCGGTTCTTATCCCGTAGGTAACGGATCGTTTCAGGTTTTGCAAGTTGGGTGTGGCTATACTCAACCCAAAACCCTTCTTCAGTCTCCCGATTTTTCACCTGTACTTTATAGCTCGTTGCATCGAAAGCCGATAGGTATTGCTCGACTGCGGCTTGGGTTAAGTAGCTCATTTTGCTCTTCTTTTTTTACCCCTGTGGGGGGGCTGTGCTCAATCATTTTCAATAAGCCTAATCTTGGAATTTCGCCAAAAGCAAAAAAAAGTATTTAAGTTTCGCATCTACACTTTCTACACTTCCTACACGTTTTCAGATTTTGCGCATTTTTTTCAGTGTAGGAAGTGTAGAAAGTGTAGCTTCTAGAAAAAAATATATTTTTTAGGATCGCCCGCGATGGTTAATCATAACTATCTACACAACAATCACTTAACCTAAAAATAAACCTTATTCAAGTACACAACATTACCTGAATTTTGCCTAACGACCTGAATTTTATTCTTCTCAAGTCGATCTTTAAAATTTTTGAGGTTCAAAAACACGAATCCAGAAATAGTACAAAAATTTTTATACTCTAAATAGATGCTCTGTAAGGGTATATGAGCCAAGGAAGCTTTGTAGTTCTCCTCTTGAAGAAAGACGGAAACCGTATCTGATTCTGAGCGGTATTTAGCCAGGACTTGACTAGCCTTTTCGCTCTGCGTAAACTTCTTATTCTTCAGGAGTCGATTAAGCCCACTTAAGATCCAGTTAAACACGCCTGATAGCTCACCCTGTATAATCTTGGCAGGTAGTTCGGGGTCTTTCTGCTCATCGGTAATTGTCACCTCAAAGGGAATAATGAGGAAGCGACGAAAAAAAGCTTCGGAATGCTCCACTTCTTTAGGCAGCGTGTTGCAGTTGAACATGAGTTTGGCGTATTCCCGCATGATAAACGGATCTCGATAAAGCGGTTTCGCTTCGACAGGTTCACCTGAAGCCAGTTGCTTGAATACATCACTTTCTAAGCTGCCTTTGATCTCACTGCCATAGTTTAGAAGCTTGTCAGCCAGCTTTGCCCGGTACGCTTCATTTGTGAGGCTCTGTAAGGAAAAGTTCGAAACGTTTTGACCACCGAGTAAGGCATTAATCACTTCGAAAAAGACCGACTTTCCATTTGAACCCGTCCCATAGAGCAGTAACACCTTTTCTAACTTTAGATGCCGAATAAAGACGTAACCAATGTATTCAGACAGAATAGCTTGAAGGTCTGCATCCGGCAAGACTGTGTTCAAGTATTCCCGAAAAATTGGTGCAGTCGCATCAGGCTTATAGGCAAAAGGCAGTTGATAGGTAATAAAGTCCTGTTTGCCATGCGGTCTTAGGCATTGCATTTCAGGGCTAATTTCATACGTACCATTCTGAAGGTTAATCAGTACGGTTTGCTGTGATCGGGGAGCCTGAGGGAATTTACCGGACGAAAGGAACTGGCGGTAAAGCCGCTCCCGAAATTCGTAATGCCGAGAATTGAATTTATCAACCCCCATCTGCTCAGCAGTCTTACCTAGCAGTTCACGCAGTTCATCATCTTCGGCCAGTTGCCAAAAAGCGCTGTTAAAAACGTAGATCATTCCATTGCGTTTGCATAGATCGTACCCCTTGAGCTGAGCTTGTTCTAATAAGTGCTCAACTGTGCAGATTAGGTAGTGCTTTTGGGTCAGTTTACGGTCGGAATCTTCCGTAAATAATGCACCTGCTAACTGCCGAAAGTCAGCTTTGCCAATGCCGTCTAACAGCCTTGTAAATATTTGATAAGGCTCTTCGATAGCAATAGCTTTTGTATTCTCGCTCAACGGATTAGGTTGCGTGATAACGACATTATTCATATCTTTGTCGGGTCTTAGATGGCGAAAGCCAATAGTGATTAAGCCGCCTACGTGTGCGAAACGTGGGCGGCTATTTTTATGCTAGTAATTGCGAAGAGGCTGGAGAATCGTGCTTAGCTGATATCTCACTAATGGCAACGATTAAACTATGTAAGTCCTCCAGATACGTAGATAGCAGCTCTTTGGGAGGATTATTACCACGGACAAACTTTTCCCGGTACTGCATTTCAATGTTTATTAAAACCATCCTGGTGCGAGCAAACGGAATAGGCTGAATCAAGGGGTTGCGAGGCTGAGCATTGAAGCGGAAAAGTGGCTCCAAATCAATTTGCTCGCCTGTGTAGGGATTCACAACCCAGATGGGGGTAGGGGTAACTGCCATCACGATGTTTGTGGATAACCGTTACGCATAAATTTTTCAACGTCAGATCGCTTCACAAGGACAGCCCTTGTTTTCTTCTCTTCATCCACTTTAGGGCGAGAAACGGGAAAGGCCCCATCACTGACTAATTGCCAGAAGCGGGTCTTGCCAATCTTGAATAAACGCTGTACGTCGTTGGGAGTCAGCCACTCATCGGGCTGAGCGGCAAGGAGCAAATCTAACTTAGAGTTGATCTGCTCAAGGAGGGGAATGTTCAGCATAGTACGTCCGTGATAGTTCGTTTGAACTTACGGACGCAAGTACGTAAAAAAGATGTTTAAAAATAAATAAAACATCTTTTTTCAGCTAAAGTCTTTAAATCTTTCAGTTAAGCTTAAATAAATATATGAGCCTCTCACCAATTCGTTTAATTCTGTCTGGAACTCACTTACTAGAGATTCACCTCCCTCGCCTACAAAGCGGTTTTTAGCATCTGTATAGCCTATTCTATATAAACCTGTTGCAAAATCCCAGAGCCGAAAATGGTAATCTATAATCTTAACAGAATGTGACCAGGGGTAATTAACAGATATATTTTTTCGATATGCAGTATTATAACGTAGTAGTAGAAATACCTTTTCTAAAGCCTTAACCTTGTCTAGTGATACCGTAGTAATTTGCCCTATTACACGAATGAAAAGCTCTGCTAAGGATGCGGTATCCACATTACTAGAATATATTAAAGTAGTATACGACTCCAAAATATCTGTAGGGATCTTTAAATCAACTTCTAATAGTCCCACTAACCTTTTTAAAAGCTCTTGATTAACTATATCATAAATAGGTATAAGCCCTAACTCATAGACATTAGACCATGCTGTTATCCTAAAATTTGGATCATCCTCCGGTCTAAGTGCTCTTATTGACTTCTCAATTGAATCTTTTTCAGCTTCGATTATTCTGTTAACATGGGGGGACTCAGTTAATATTCGATCCAATGTTTCTTTAGTTGCATAAAGATCACACCGGCTCTTTAGAGTGGTAACCTGGTGCTTAACTCTTACAGTTACATAGACGGGAAATAACTCAACGTTATCAAATATTAATGGCTTAATACGCTGATTAACAAAGTAAGTTATTCCTACTTTGTATCCTGTTTTATGCTTTTTATACTTTCTTGTAGTTGATTCCATCTTGGCTCTAGCAATAATGATAAAAACTACACTTGCTGAACCACCAGCAAGTGTAGTCGAAGCTAACCCAGTCTATTACTAGGCCACGCAACATTTCTTAAGGCCATTTCAACTTGCTGACCTGACGTGTGAATGTAGCCCATCGTCGTTTGTATGTCTGAATGCTGCGCTAGCTCTTTGACCATTGGAGTAGGTAGTAGTGTTGATAAAAAAGTAATTCCTGAATGTCGAGCTGTATGAAACGTAACAGGCTTCACTATACCAGCTAGACGAATAATTTCTTTCAGGTACTTATTCATTTTTACGTGCGACCGTCTGAATAAGGGTTGCGAATCTGTCCGAGCATATTGCATTACGATTCGTTCCGGTTTGCTAGGGCCATCGGACGTTGGAAATAGTAATGCCAAACGGAGCTGAGCGAGCTTCTTTGACTTCTGCGTGACGATTTGTAACAAGATTCCAGCCTCCGTATGCATGATATGTTTTCGACTGATCCTAGTTATATCACTGATCCGAAGTAGCGTGTAGTAAGCAAACAGGAACGCATCCCGGTAAAAGACTAAATGTTGATTGTCACTGGTAAAAGTCAATCGCTCAATCCGCTCAATTTCCTCTGGCTGTAAAGCGACTTTATTAACCCTGGCTTTCTTCGGCTTGAAGTCATTATATGGATTTTGCTGCGGCAAAATCAGTCCCTTTCGCTCTGCATTGCTCAGGCATTTCTTAATTGCCTGATGGTATTTGTAGATATAATTAGGTCCTAACCTCTTATTTGATTTTAAGTAGAAGTCAAACCGTTCTACAAAGTCCAAGGTCATTTCCTCAAACTCGATGACCTTCCCACTACTAAACTCAAGCAATCGCTCCAAAACGAGTTGCATATGCTGATAGGCCCGGTAGCCGAGCTCAGGCTTTCGCCGTTCCATCTGTTCCCGGTAATGAGCCGAGAATGTTGGCTTTTCTTTTACTGGTTGATTAGCTGCTTTCTTCAGCAAATCAAAATCCTTCAGTGTAAAGAGACGTTTGTATTGACTTTCAAATAGCGTCTCAAAATCGCTAAGTGCTGTAATCTGATTGCGAATCTTGCTCATGTGAGCTGGATTCTTCAGCTCATTTTTGCGAGTGTCCCAATCCGTTTTCTTGACTTTGAAACCCGTTGAAAAGTACCGTCGAAGCCCGTTTTGATAAGCTTCAATAATCACCGGGGCTTTCCCCTCATTGTCAAGCTGCTTGCGACGGTTGAATACGATCCGATACCTTACTTTCTGAATCATGGCTAGACGTTTAATTAGTTCGTCTCAAACATCTATCCATTACAGAGCAATCAAATGCGTATCAAATCTGTATCAAACCCAGCGAACCATAGCGAACTTTAACGGGTTCAGCCTAGTTCGTAAAACGCTCCAATTAGGTTCAAAATCAACAAATAAGGCTTATAAATCAGTGATTTATAAGCCTTTACGAAATTTACCTAGTGCTCCCGAAGGGATTCGAACCCCTATCGATGGTACCGGAAACCATAATTCTATCCATTGAACTACGGGAGCGGTAGTCCCAAAATTTGGGACTGCAAATATAGCAGGTTGATGTTCTTTATGCAAACCTACTTTTTACGTAAAATAGGCCTTTCAACGACGCCCACGGCCTCCACGACGATTCTGACCTTTGGCGGCAGTACCTTCTTTCCGTTTAGATTTAGCCGTTTGTCTTGACCCGCTGCCTAAGTTACTTGAACGCGAGGATCGGGAGTTTTCGCGCGAGTCTGATCCAAAGTACTCTCTTGTACTACCTAAATGCCCCGCTTTATCGCTAACTAAGGCAAAATCCATACTTCGACGGGCTAGGTTCGTCTCTTTAACGCGGACAACAACGGGGTCGCCGAAGGTGTAGATTTTCTTAGTCCGCTGGCCAATGATGCGATAATTGTCTTTGTCGAACTCGTAATAATCGTCGTTCAAGTCCTGCATTCGAACCAGACCCTCACAACTGTTTTCGGAAATTTCCACGAAAATACCGAACTCGGTAACGCCTGAAATAACTCCCTCAAATACCTGATCGGGAGCCATCCGGCTCATAAACTCGACCTGTTTGTATTTGATGCTGGCACGTTCGGCTTCGGCAGCCATTCGTTCGCGTTCCGATGAGTGGCGGCACTTCTCTTCGTATTCTTCCTTATCGGCTGGTTTCCCTTTATCCAGATAATGCTGAAGCAACCGATGCGCCATCATATCCGGATAGCGACGAATGGGTGACGTAAAATGCGAGTAACGGCGAAAAGCCAATCCGAAATGGCCGATATCTTCAGTGCTGTACCGCGCCTTTGACATGGTCCGAACAGCCAGTTGCTGCAACATACCTGCTTCGGGTTTGCCTTCGATACTGCTCATGAAGTGATTCATCGAACTCGATAGATGATCTTCGTCAACGGTCAATTTATAGCCTAGACGACGAGCGAAATCGGAAAATGTACGTAGTTTTTCTTCATCCGGCCCTTCGTGAATTCGATAGACCATCGTGTTTTCTTCACCGCCCTTGTTTCGTTTCGAAAGCGAATGCACAAACTCAGCCACACGTTTGTTGGCCAACAGCATAAACTCTTCAATCAGTTTATTGGTATCCTGCCGAATTTTTGGATAAACAGCGAGTGGAACACCATTTTCATCTAGTCGAAACCGAACTTCAACTGTCTCGAAGTTTATAGCTCCGTTCTTGAACCGCTCGTCGCGTAGCTTATAAGCTAATTCGTTCAATAGGCGAAGTTCTTCCAGATAATCACCGCTATTGTTGTTCAGAATGTCCTGCGCTTCTTCGTAGGCAAATCGCCGATCCGAGTGGGTAATAGTCCGGCCAAACCATTCATTTACGATTCGGGCGTTTGGGGTTAGCTCAAAAACGGCGGAGAATGTCAATTTATCTTCGTTTGGGCGAAGGGAACACAATCCATTCGAGAGCTTTTCCGGTAGCATGGGTACCACCCGATCAACTAGGTAAACAGATGTAGCTCGCTTATACGCTTCGGCTTCCAGCTTCGAACCGGGCCGGACATAGTATGTTACGTCGGCAATGTGAACGCCAATTTCGAAATTACCATTGGCCAGCATTTGTACCGATAATGCATCATCGAAATCCTTCGCATCGACGGGGTCAATGGTGAAGGTCGTTACGTCACGCATATCGCGCCGTTTAGCAATTTCGGCTTCTGGAATTTCAGTTGGAATCGTTTCAGCTTCCTGCTCAACTTCTGCTGGAAAATGAATGGGCAGCCCAAATTCGGCCAGAATGGCGTGCATTTCGGTATTGTTCTGCCCAGCTAGGCCTAAGACCGAAAGCACTTCGCCTTCAAATTGTTGTTTATGGCTGTCAGCATCCGGGTATTTTGTCAGCCGAACGATCACTTTCTCACCATCCTTAGCACCGCCCAGTTTTTCTTTCGGAATAAAAATATCGTCGTAAATCTTTTTGCTATCGGGAACAACGAATCCATACGTTGGCCAAACTTCAATTCGTCCAACCAGCTCCGTACGACCCCGTTCGATGATGTTGGCAACCTTCCCTTCAATCCGTCTTCCTCGATTTCGGGAATCTGTAAATCGAATAACCCGAACCTTATCGCCATCAACGGCTCCGGCCAGATCATCGGTCGATACCCATATATCTTGATCCCGATCACCTCTAGTACCATCAATTGTGGAAGGAATCACAAAGGCGAAACGTGAATTGACATGATCGACAATACCCTCGATTAGATTGGCATCCGCATCGGCGCGATAGCTACCATCGGATTGACGGACAAGTGAACCTTCTTCTGTCAATTCACCAATCAGGCCATGCATGATGAGTTTCATGCGCCGGTCGTGCGTATCGAAATGTTCTAATACCTGCTCTTGGGTGAAGGATTGATTGTCATTAATCTGGAAAAACGCCATTAAGTCGTTTTTCAATTCATCCAGGAAAGAATCGGCCTGTTGAATTGGTCTTGACTTTGCAGATTTCTCCAGACCTTTTTCGCGTGGGCGCGCCGTGTACGACGACCCACTACTCGATCTGGATGATCCAGACCCAGTGTATTTATTATTTTTTGGTTTTCCGTTTCTCATACTACTTGCCTAACCAATATGGCAGGCTAAAATGTTTAAATTCAGTATTGAACGAGTACAATTACGTCGATCAATCACTTAATACAATATGCTCGTCAGCCACGAGCGGGGCGCCCACTATTTTTAAATAAACCTGCACCAGCATGACCATCGAATCGCGAGCGTATTGCTCAATACGAGGCCAGTCGTGCTCACGGTAGTAGACTTCGCTGGTTCGGTCGCCTGTCCATTCGAGCGGGCGAGTGGGAATGTTCAGGACAGCCGCTAATAAATCCAGAGGGATAAAGTGCCGTTTGTCGCCAAATTGCCAGTGCTCCATCGTATCTCGGTGCGGAATTTCCCAAGGTTTCTTACCTGAAATTTGCAAGGCTGGCGGGAGCGGCAATCCGTTAACCATCAATCGACGACACAGATACGGAAAATCAAATTCCTTCCCATTGTGTGCACAAAGCGTCAGTTCGCCGGGTGGATATTTAGAGACAATCGTCAAAAATTCCTTCAGTAGCGGCAATTCGTCGTCGTTGCTAATCAACTTGACTTTCAGATGCGGTTGATCGTCGTCATCAAAAAAGAGCCCACCTACACCAATACAGATAATTTTCCCAAATTCGGCAAAAAACGACGCCCGTCGGTCATACCAGCCAGCTGCCGAGAGTTCGTCTTCACTCCTGAAATAGCGGCTTTTTTCTTCCCACTGCCGTTGCAAACGTGGGTCAACCGCGAGTAGCGATGGTTCGCCAGCTACCGTTTTCAGATCAATAAAGAGGAGATTTTTTAGACGACGTTTCCAGGAGACGGGTTGAGGCATACAAGTCAGGATTCAAGAAATTAATCGTGCAAAATCCCTTCCAAACCCAACGCAGGTATGTTTACCAGGTGTTCTTCCACGATACTGTCTGGCACGAAGATAAACTTCTTATCAAAAATCTGATCACCAATGTAGTAGCTAACCCAATATTCATTATTCAGATGGAAAACATCCGGCATGATGGTTTCGACCACCTCGTGTGCTCCCGGCTGGATTTCTACAAAAAAATGACGCAGGGTAGACGTTTTCTGGTCTTCATCGTTTTTCTTGCCGTACCCTCTCGACGTTACGAACACCGTTTTGATCGGTACGTCATTCTGGTTTATTAAAAAAACCTGCCAATCGTAGTCGCCAGTGATGTTTTCTTTCCGGGCAATGACAATCTGTACACCCTCTACGGGCAAAAAATTGATGTCTTTTTTCATTTATACTGTAACTCTTTCTACTGCTGTCTCAACAATTTCCATGTCAAATAAATCGGCCATATGTCGTCTGACATGCCCCGTAACTTCAGTCAATGGCACTTCACGACCTAATTCAAGCGCCATCGACGTAACGGCTTTATCAGTTATACCACAGGGAACAATATGGCTAAAATAGCGTAAATCCGTATTGACGTTTAGGGCAAAACCATGCATTGTTACCCAACGGCTCGCTTTAACACCCATGGCGCAGATTTTACGGGGTGATCCTCCCGTCCCATCCTCTTCGTATCCTAGCCAAACCCCCGTTAAGCCAGCAATACGGCCTGCTTTCAATCCATAATCAGCTAAGGTTAGAATAATACTTTCTTCTAACAAGCGCATATAATGATGAATATCAGTGAAAAAATTATCCAAATCCAGAATCGGGTAGCCTACCAATTGACCAGGTCCATGATAGGTAACATCACCTCCGCGTCGAATTTTAAAGAGGGTTGCTCCAAGTTCGTTGGCCAGCCTTTCTTCATTGATCAGCAGGTTTTCCATGTGTCCACTTGTTCCTATCGTATACACGGGTGGATGTTCGCAGAACAACATGTAATTAGGGGTGAGCTGTTGTTGGTCAGTGGCAACGGTTCGGTTTTGTAATTTCTGATCAACGATCACCGAAAATAGGCGTTCCTGTTCGTCCCAGGCTGTTTTATAATCAATAATGCCTAATTCTTGAACAGCGACCTGTTTGTTAATGCGATTATTCATGGTTAGTTGAAAGCAAAAAGTTTGCTCTATTCAGTAACAGTAGGCCAATCAGGTTTCGTTCGATTTGCCTTTATTTGTAACCTTATTGTAATATAATGGCTCAACACAACGAAACTGGCAAACAGGGCGAACAGGAAGCGGCTCACTATTTACGCGAAAAAGGTTATGAAATCTTGGCTTGGAGCTATCGATATCAACATGCAGAAATTGACCTTATTGCCCAAAAAGGGAAGTTACTGGTATTTGTAGAAGTGAAAACCCGCACCAATCTCAGCTTTGGAAATCCCGAAGAATTTGTGTCCTACACCAAAGCGAAACTGGTTATGAAAACAGCCGAGCACTATATTTTTACGACTAACTGGATGCACGATATTCGCTTCGACATTATTGCTGTTACAGTATCTGGCAATGAACTACACGTGAAGCATATTGAAGATGCTTTCTGCTGAAAACAACTATTTCATTGAGAGACCAGGTGTAGGCAGTTTTAGCGAATTGTCATCGAAGACGATCACCCAGTCCTCCTCTGATGGTGGTGTAATACCAAATTTTTCACGAGTTTCGGCGACCCCAATTCGCAGCGCTTCGCCTGTCCGCGGATTGAACCAGTGGAGTTGCATTGGCTTGCCGGTCATTTTCTGGATATTCAGATAGATAGTTCGGTCCCCTTTGGAGATGTACATAATATAGCTGCTATTATCCGATGCTTTGGCTGCACAGATATAATCCAGTTCGCCAAACGTACCTCTACCCGAAAGGATAACTTCACTAGTTTGATCGGGAACCAGTTTTTCCCAGGCTCTTGATTCAAAAAGTTTGAAACAATAAGATACCTGCTTCATACCCGTAGTACTCATCAGAGGTTTCCAGTTTTTAAACCAAAAGCTGGAATTACCGATTTCCCCTGAACTAAAGGAAGTTCCTTTACAACCATCCAATAAGCCTTCATACATCTTTCTACGTATCCACTGATAGTTTTCGTTGTCAGCGTAGTGTGGATTGTCGTGTTCATAACTCTGGTCCAGTTGGATAATCATTTTACCTTTATCGTATTGAGCGAGTTCGGTTCTATACTGTGGCCCTCGTTCCATAATAATTGATTCGGTCCAGACGTATAGCCCATCAATATCCATTAACTTTCCTAAAACAGGATGGTCAGTTGACCAAATTGTACCCAGATTCATATCAAAATGGCCCGACCATAAATGCGTTGTATCAAAGGTTTTTACTCCGCGTATAAGGTTAATTTCGTGCAACAGTAAATCGCCATCGGCATTGTTATCTCCGCCTGCTATCCACATGATATTCTTAGTAGACTGATATCGCTTGCCGATAAACTCTCCGTACTGCCGCATCTTCAGCGTATCATTCTGTGAACCCTTGATTTCGTCCCACCAACCTTGTGAGGGATCAGTTCTATAGCCGAGGTATACAGGTAATGCCATCACGAAAAAGCCCTTCTGCTCGGCCATTGCAAAAAAACGGTCTACGTGCTGAAAGTAGGTTTCATTGGGCTTGGAAAAATCCCATTTCACCGTCAACGGCGATACACCCTGCCAGTAAGGCGGATTGCCACCCATTTGTGAAGGAGCATTGCTAAGAACAGATGTCAAAACAGTATTGAATCCCTTGATTTTTAGGCTATCCAGAAAAGCTGCTTCGTCTTTTTCTGATAAGGCCTGAATTAATCCCCAGGCGGAAAACTCCTTGATCAGAAACGGTTTGTTATTACTATCCACTAAATACCGCTTGTTCTCACTAAGGCGTAGCGGAAATAATGGAGTCGTTTGGGCGGTAGCGCGAATGATCGATAGAAATGCCAGAAGAATAACAAGTAGTTTTCTGCTCTTCACATGACAAGCCATTAGTCTATTTTTCAATTCTTTACAGAAAAATGATTAACCAACTTCTTATGAGAAATAAAGCTACACCCTATATAAAAGCTACTAAACTATATTGGTTCGAATCGCCTATTAGTCCTTAATTGTATCTTTTATAACCCACCGAAAGTAGCCTATGACTGCGATTAAACCTCAATTAAATCTAAGTTGAGAATCGTTTCTACAGTCCTTATTGAAGCTCGTATTGCTTTGGTGACTACAGGTTTTAGATTAACTTTTTCTTCTAATAAATACAGCTATTCTTAGTATAAATAGTCTTTTCGCTCACTATTTATGTAAACTTCAACGAATAATTTGGCTTTTACTGGTTATATAGATCAAGCTTAATTAGAAACAATATAAATAAAAAAGACTGCTCAAATAACTAAACTCCAACTTTTGCCTATACAGCAATCGTGTCGTACTTTTGGGCGCTAATAAAAAAAGCAGTAGTGATTATGTTGATTCACTCAATTAATATAGTTCATAAAATGAGTCGTTTATACAAGCTTTGCGGAGCCTTCATTCTAGCACTCATGCTATTGGTTTCCAATGGTCAGGTGAGTGCGCAAGATGCGGCCCCCGCAGGTGGTGCAGATGCTGAAAAAGGAAAGACATTATTTACAAACAACTGTCTTCAATGCCACTCTACAGGTTCAGATAAAGTTGTGGGTCCCGGTCTTAAAGGGATTGAAACTCGCGCTCCAAGTAAAGAATGGCTTCACAAATGGATTAAAAACTCATCAGCCCTTATTGCTTCGGGCGATCAGTATGCCAATCAGGTATTTAATGCCAACGGCAAAATTCAGATGTCAAGCTTCCCAAGCTTATCGGATGCTGATATCGATGGGATTTTAGCCTACATCGACGGTGCGAACAAAGCTCCAGCAGCTAAAGCAGATGGTGGTGGTGGCGATGCAGGTCCTGCTAATGCTCAAGCAGCTTCTTCTGGCCCTTCAGAATTGTTCACCTTTGTACTGATTGCCTTATTAGTAGTTATGCTACTGGTATTGGGTGTCCTCCTCGTTATTGTAACGATCTTATCAAAGGCTGTTTCTCCTGCTACTACAGCAGAGGGAGTTGAAGCACCTTCGGCATTTGGACAACGGCTTAAAGCAGGTTTGTCGAGTGCGTTTAACAATCCAACGCTTCGTTCAATTGTTATCTGGTTGTTTTTATTAGTAGCTGCTAAAGAAACAATTGATGGTGCTTACGGCGTCGGTATCCAACAAGGCTATGCCCCTAAGCAACCGATCGCTTACTCGCACAAACTCCACGCTGGTCAGTATAAAATTGATTGTAACTACTGCCACACAGGAGCACAGAAAGGTAAGAATGCAACTATCCCTGCTGCGAACATCTGTATGAACTGCCATGGCGTTATCAAGAAAGAGTCGCCAGAGATTCAGAAGATTTATAAGGCCATTGAAGAAAATCGGCCTATCGAATGGATTCGGGTTCACAACCTGCCTGATCTGGCTTACTTCAACCACGCACAGCACGCCAATGTAGGTAACGTAGCGTGCCAGACCTGCCACGGAGAAATTGAGAAAATGGAAGTCGTAGAAGCACGTTCGTCGCTGACGATGGGCTGGTGTATCGATTGCCACCGGCGGACAGACGTCAATACGAAAGACAACGCGTACTATGACAAGCTCGTTGCCCTGCATAAGAAAGAAAGCAAAGAACCGCTGAAGGTAGCTAATATCGGTGGTCTGGAATGCTCTAAATGTCACTACTAATCCGCCGGGCCGTATAGGCCAGCTCAACCAATAGGGTACTTACCGCATACAACACGCATGGAAAATACATCTAAACGGTATTGGAAAGGGGTTGAAGAGTTACGTAACGACGCTTCATTTGTCAAAAACGCAAACAGCGAATTTGCTAACCCTGATCTGAGCGAATCGTCGAATGACCTGGAAGGTCTGCTCGGTGGCTCAAATACCCAACGCCGTGACTTCCTTAAAGTAATGGGCTTTGGCATGGCTGCCGTATCATTGGCAGCCTGCGAAACACCGGTTCATAAAGCCATTCCTTACATTAACAAACCGGAATTTACATTTCCTTCAATATCTGATTATTACGCATCTACATTCAGTGAAGGCGGAGATTACGCTGCGATTCTGGTAGAAACCCGTGAGGGTCGGCCTATTAAAATTGAAGGCAACCCATCATCGAGCGTATCGAAAGGAGGAACAACTCCCCGATCGCAGGCATCGGTTCTGTCGCTTTACGATATTGATAAACTGAAAGGTCCAAAACGGGGTGAAGCTGACATCGATTGGGATACTGCCGATAAAGAAATTCTAGCTCAACTCAGTTCAGTAGCGGCTAAAGGCGGAGCCATTCGGATTGTTACCTCAACGATTCTTAGCCCATCAACAAAAGCCGTTATCGCTGATTTCGTTGCAAAATACCCAACAGCGAGCCACGTTACTTACGATGCTAATTCAGTATTTGGTATTGTTCAGGCAAACCAGGCTTCTTTCGGTAAAGCAGTTATTCCTACTTACGATTTCAGCAAAGCGCAAACGATTGTTGGGATTGGCGCTGACTTCTTAGGAACGTGGGTTGCTCCTATTGAATACATGGGCGCTTATGTAAAAGGTCGTCAGATTGGTGCAATCGGCGGTGGTAAAAAAACCATGTCGCGGCACTATCAATTCGAGACTGGTCTTTCGCTTACGGGTGCAAATGCAGATTATCGTTCGGCTATTAAACCCTCACAAGAAGGTTTAATTGTTACCGCTCTGTATAATAAAGTAGCCGCTAAAATCGGTGGCGGTGCTATTAGCACTCCCTCTGTTGACGTTCCTCATCTGGATAAAGCAGCCACCGATCTAGCTAACTCAAGAGGAAAAGCATTAGTCGTATCAGGATCGAATGATCCGAACGTACAAACGGTTGTTAATGCACTTAACAATCTGTTAGGTAGCTACGGTACAACGATCGACATCAATGCGCCGGTTAATTACCGTCAGGGGAATGATCAGCAAATGAATGCCTTTATTGATGAGGCTAAAGGAGGTCGTGTTGGTGCAGTTCTATTCTTTGCTTGTAACCCAGTTTACGATCACCCTCGTGGAGCTGAATTAGCTGAGGCATTACCAAAAGCTCAGTTATCGGTTTCCTTTGCTGATCGCGCTGATGAAACAGCTTCTCTAGCGAAATACATTACACCAGCTCCTCATTTCCTTGAGTGCTGGGGCGATGCGGAACCTAAACCAGGTTTCTATAGTCTGGCTCAGCCCGCGATTACGCATATATTCAAAACTCGTCAGTTCCAGTCTAGCCTCTTGAAGTGGTCTGGAAAATCGAGTGATTTCCAGGCATACCTGAAAAATTACTGGCGGACAACGCAGTACCCAAAAGCATCTGGTTTTTCTTCGTTCGATGCGTTCTGGGTAAAATGTCTGAATGACGGTGTATTTGAGCCGGGTAAGGGAGCAGCCTCTGCGGGTGGTGCTTCGTTTACAGGTAATGTTGCTCAAGCAGCTTCCGCCATCGCTCAACGCTATAAGCCAACTACAGGCATGGAATTGGCTATCTATGAGAAAATTGGTGTAGGTACGGGCGCAATGGCTAACAACCCCTGGCTCCAAGAATTGCCAGATCCGATCTCTAAGGCATGTTGGGATAACTACGCAGCTATCTCGCAAAAGACAGCCAAAGACATGAAACTAGCCCAGAATGATCTGGTTACAGTGACAGTCAATGGCAAATCGGTTGAATTGCCAGTTCTGGTTCAGCCAGGTCAAGCGGATAATACTGTATCGATCGCGATTGGTTATGGTCGTGAAAAAGGCGGCAAATCAGCCAATGGCGTTGGTAAAAGTGTCTACCCATTCGTCAGTCTGGTAGGTGGTTATATTACCTTTTCCGCATTCAATGCTACAGTAGCCAAGGCTAGCGGTTCGCACGAGATTGCACAAACGCAAACGCACGATACCGTAATGGGTCGTAAAGCGGTTCTGCAAGAGTCAGTTTTAGCCGAATACCAAAAGAATCCGAAAGCAGGCCGTTATGAGCCTCGTGTTCAAACCTCGAAAGGTCCTGTTGATCCAAACGACATTACCCTTTGGAATGGTTACGGCAAGCCTACTCACTCGTGGGGTATGGTCATTGACCTGAACTCCTGCCTGGGTTGCGGAACATGTATTGTCGCTTGTAACGCTGAAAATAACATTCAGGTAGTTGGCCGGAAAGAAGTTATCCGGCGTCGTGAGATGCACTGGCTGCGGATTGACCGTTACTACAGCAGCGATGCGGATGTTGAGAACTATTCGGAACTAGAAGTTGCTTCGGCCAATCCTGAAGTAACCTTCCAGCCAATGCTTTGCCAGCATTGCAGCAATGCTCCTTGTGAAACGGTTTGTCCGGTACTGGCAACAACCCACAGCACAGAGGGGCTGAACCAAATGACGTACAACCGTTGTATTGGTACCCGTTATTGCGCCAACAACTGCCCGTATAAAGTCCGTCGCTTCAACTGGTTTAAGTACTTTGATAATGATAATTTTGATTATCATTTTAACAATGACCTTGGTAAAATGGTCATTAATCCAGATGTAACGGTGCGTTCACGGGGTGTCATTGAAAAATGCTCATTCTGTGTACAACGGATTCAGGAAAGCAAACTGACGGCCAAGAAAGAGCGTCGTACGTTAGCTCCTGATGAAGTGCAGACAGCTTGCTCGCAAGCTTGTTCGACCGGAGCGATTATCTTTGGCGACATGAACAATCCAGAAAGCACCATTTCGAAAGTGTTGATGGAAGAACAGGAAGGACGCGCTTTCCACGTACTGGAAGAAATCAATGTGAGACCACAAATCTCATACTTGACCAAAATCCGGAACAAGGACGCAGAGCCTAAAAAAGAGGACGCGACTAAAGAATCACACGCATAAAGTCAATTACGATTTGCGATAGTTAACTTCGTAAATCGTGTATCATAAATCGTAAATACAGTAACTATATGTCGCATGTTACATCAGCTGTAAGAACTCCTCTTATTACCGGCGGTAAAACCTATGCCGATATTACAGAGGACATCAGCAAACAGGTTGAAGGTAATCCAACACGTGAATGGACTATTGCCTTTATCATTGCGGTGGTGGTACTCATCTACGGAACAGCTTGTCTTTTCTGGACATGGTGGGAAGGTCTAGGCGTATGGGGTTTGAATAAAACCGTTGGTTGGGCCTGGGATATTACCAACTTCGTATGGTGGGTAGGTATCGGGCACGCGGGTACGCTGATTTCAGCAATTTTGTTGCTATTCCGTCAAAAATGGCGGACGGCTGTTAACCGGGCTGCTGAAGCCATGACGATCTTCGCCGTTATTTGCGCAGCCAGCTTCATTATGATGCACGCTGGTCGTCCCTGGGTTGCTTACTGGTGTTTGCCGCTTCCGAATACATTAGGATCGCTTTGGGTAAACTTCAAATCGCCACTGGTTTGGGACGTATTCGCGATCAGTACATACTTCACCGTATCGCTGGTGTTCTGGTACATGGGCTTAATTCCCGATTTAGCGACCATTCGCGACCGGGCAAAAAGCAAAGTATCTCGGTATATCTACGGTGCTTTCTCGATGGGATGGAACGGTTCGGCCAAAACTTGGGCTCGTTACGAATACATGAGCTTGATTCTGGCGGGTCTTTCTACACCGCTTGTACTTTCTGTACACACGATTGTAAGTATGGACTTTGCCACGTCAGTAATTCCAGGTTGGCACACGACGATCTTCCCTCCTTACTTCGTTGCGGGTGCTATCTTCTCAGGTTTCGCGATGGTTCAAAACTTGGTTCTAATTATTCGGGTTGTGTTCAAACTGGAAGATTACATCACCGTTGAACACATCGAATCGATGAACAAAGTCATTACGCTGACAGGTTCGATTGTAGGGGTAGCTTACTTGACTGAGTTTTTCATTGCCTGGTATTCGGGCGTTGAATTTGAAAGTTATGCCTTTATCAACCGGGCAACTGGTCCTTACTGGTGGGCATACTGGGCCATGATGACCTGTAACGTTATTACGCCACAGCTGTTCTGGTCACGGGCGATTCGCCGGAGCGTTGTCTGGACGTTCGTACTGTCTGTAGTCGTAAACATCGGTATGTGGTTTGAGCGTTTTGTAATTATCGTAACCTCACTACATCGCGATTATCTGCCTTCAAGCTGGGCCATGTTCCACCCAACCCTGTTTGATATCAGTGACTATATTTTCTCTTTCGGCCTTTTCTTCACGCTCTTCCTGCTGTTCTCGAAATTCCTGCCAGTAGTGAACATGGCTGAAGTAAAAACAATTGTTAAATCTTCATCCGAAAAATTACCGATTTCGGTATCGGGTGTTGCCAAAGGAGAACGTGTTGCTAACCCAACGTTTAATAAAAACGCAGAATAATAGACAGTATTCGGTTTACGGTTTTCAGTAAGGCTACTGACGTAAACTGCAAACCGTAAACTACACAAAGTATGTCAGACGCACACGATAGCAGTAAATTCCTAGTCGGCATTTTTGATGATGACGATGTGGTATTACACGCCGTTAAAGAAGTAAAACAAGCTGGTGTTCGGATTCATGAAGTCTATACACCATTTCCAATTCACGGATTAGATGTAGCACTTGGGCATCCACGCAGTCGGCTGGGCATAGCAGCCTTCTTGTTTGCCTTTTCAGGTACGCTAACCGCCTTGTCGCTAACATTCTATACCGAAAGCTTCGACTGGCCAATGATCGTTGGTGGTAAAGATTCTTACTCACCCGTCATTTACGTACCAGTTATTTTTGAGTTGACGGTATTATTCTGTGCATTGGGCATGGTTGGCACGTTCCTCGTGTCAAACGGCCTGGGACCAACGGTAAAACCGTTAATGTACGATCTACGAACAACCGACAATAAGTTTGCGATGGCGATTGACCTGAGCAAAAACAGCATCGGTGAGAGTGATATTGAGCAGATTCTGAAAAAATCAGGCGCTGCTGAAGTAAACGTAAAGCAGTTCTAATTGTCAGGATGGGAATGATTACTAAACATACGAGTGTAACGGCACTAGCGATTGTCGGACTGCTGTTTGCAGGTACATCCTGTAAGAGAGGTCACGACAACACAGGTGTTGAATATGCACCTCAGATGTACGACGCGGTAGGTTATGAACCCTATCGTCAGATTAAGCCAAATACGATAAATCCCCAAGGGCTCAACATGCGTCTGCCAGCCCGAGGTACGGTTGCGCGCCCAAATTACCACACCAAATTTGGTGAAGGGGCTGAGGCTAAAACCGATTTGATGATCTATAATATTCCGGCTGACAGTATTGGCATTGCTGAGCGTGTTTTAATAAACCCGATTCCGCAAACCGAAAAATCGCTGGCAGAGGGGCAACTTCTCTACACCCGTTATTGCAGCCATTGTCACGGTGCTGATGGGAAAGGAGATGGTCCTGTAGGTAAAGAATATAAAGGGGTACCTAATTATTCTTCTGACGCCCTAAAAACGCTGAATGACGGCCATATTTTCCACGTGATTACGAATGGCAAAGGCCGTATGTGGCCTCATGGTTCTCAAATCACCCCAGAAGATCGGTGGAAGATTGTACAATACGTGCATAAATTACAACAAGGATAATTTACGTTCTCAGCGAATGATTTTCGATTTCACTAGAAAATTGGAAAGCTGAAACTGATTACGGGAAAACTGAAAACTGAAAATTCTTAGAATGGCATCGGCTCACGCAATACCGTCCTTAGACGAAGAATTTGAATTTACTGCGGAATCCAAGCGTCGCATATTTATCGGCCTCGGAGTGGGTGTCGCGCTGGTAGCAATTGGCGCGTACTTGCTGGCATCAGGTGCTGGTTCGCACGAAGCTCATGGAGCAGCTCATGCGGCTGGTGCTCATGAAGCTCACGGAGGTGGTCATCATGAATACAAATGGACCAACCGACTTTGGGCGAATATTTGGCTGAATGCTATCTACTTTACGGGTGCTTCGGTTATAGGTATGTTCTTCCTATCGTATAACTATTTAGCACAGGCAGGCTGGTCAGTTGCTTTCAAACGTATTCCTGAAGCAATGCCAGCTTTTTTACCTGTTACGGGCATTGCCGTATTGCTCGTATTCTTCCTGGCTGGTCATGATCTTTTTCACTGGACACATCCCGGTCTATATGATAAAGCTAGTCCTGAATTTGATCCAATCATAAATGGTAAAAAAGGGTTTCTAAATACGCCTTTCTACCTGACTCGCGTTATTCTATATTTCGTATTGTGGTACGGTCTATGGCGGGTATTACGTAATTATTCCTTACAGGAAGACTTGCACGGTGGTACCGATTATTACGAGAAAAGCATCAAGTTAGGAACCGGATTTCTATTGGTATTCGGTGTTACGTCATCAACATCAGCCTGGGATTTTGTCATGTCGATCGACACGCACTGGTTTAGTACGATGTTTGGCTGGTACACACTGGCAAGCTGGCATGTAACGGGTCTTGCTATTATTACGCTGACCGTAGTAACGTTGAAAGAGCGTGGTTATATGCAGTGGGTCAATGAAAGCCATCTGCACGATCTGGGCAAATTTATGTTTGCGTTCACGATCTTCTGGACGTATGTATGGTTCGCTCAGTTTATGCTGATCTACTACGCTAACTTACCTGAAGAAACCATTTACTACCGCGAACGTTTTAGTGGATACGGTGGGATTTATAGAATTCCATTTTTCGTAAACATATTCTTGTGCTTTGTGGCTCCCTTCCTCATTCTGATGACACGGGATGCAAAACGGACGTATGTAATTCTGAAACTGGCTGCTTGGTGCATTATTATTGGGCATTACTTTGACTTTTATAACAATATTATGCCTGGAACTGTAGGTGAACATGGAGGTTTTGGCCCAATGGAGTTTGGCATGATTCTAATTTTTGCCTCAGGCTTCGTTTATTCTCTGTATTCACAGCTATCGAAAGCGAACTTGATTCCCAAAAATCACCCAATGCTGGAAGAAACGCTCCACCATGATATTTAATTAATAACTGCACAGAACAATGATATATATAGTCGTTTTGTTATCGGTAATCTTTCTAGGACTAGCTGCAGTAGTGGTGTCCCGGATGGCCGCCGTTGTTAAAACGGCCAATGGTCCTGTTGAAGAAGGGCATATTGGCATGAGTAATCGTCTTAATGCAGCCATGATGATCGTCTTCTTTGTTTTAGGGATGATTGGAGCGGCATGGTCATTTTTGTATGCAAAGCAATTTTTCCTTCCAGAAGCAGCTACTCCTCATGGACGTCACACAGACTTTCTGTTCTGGCTAGGGATGGGTATTATTACAGTTGCTTTTGTGGTAACTAACGCTTTGTTATTCTTTTTTGCCTGGAAGTATCAGCATAAGGAAGGACATAGAGCTGCTTATTATCCAGAAAACCACAAACTAGAGTTAATCTGGACAGTTATCCCAGCAGTAGTGATGGCCGTACTCGTATTCACAGGCTGGCGCGCTTGGCGTGATATTATGGCTGAAGCACCAGAAAATGCGCAGGTATTTGAGATCGTTGGTAAGCAATTTAACTGGATTGCCCGTTACCCAGGTATCGATAATAATAAGCTAGGTGCATTCAACTATAAGTTAATTGACAACAACAACGAAACAGGTATTGACTATACAGATGAAGCATCTTTTGATGATTTCGTCTCAACATCAGAATTACACATTCCTGTCAATAAGCCTATTTTATTGAAAATACGTGCTCGTGACGTATTACACAGCGTATTCATTCCTCATTTGAGAGTTAAGATGGACGCTGTGCCAGGTATGCCTACCCGGTTTCAGTTCACCGCTGACAAAACCACGGATGAGATGAAAAACATAACAGGCAATCCTAATTTTACGTATGAAATTGCCTGTACTGAGGTTTGTGGTCAAGGCCACTTCTCTATGCGTATCCGGCTAATCGTTGAAAGTGAGGAGTCTTATTTGGCTTGGTGCAGAACGCAACTACCACTGCTTACTTCAACACCTGAATTAGCTTCTCGCATTCCAGCTAAATTGAAAGATAAAGCGGCTAGATATTTGCCTGTAGAAGAAACTCCTGCGCCCGCCGATACGGCATCAGCAGCAATTGTTAAACGTGGAGTACCTGTAGCCGTTGCTACACTTCGTTAATTTCTAAACTTACAAGAAACCAAATACTATGGCGACTGTATCAGCTAATCCGGCAACCGTGGCACATGCAGCAGAGCATGATCACCATGAGCCGCAAAGTTTTTGGCGCACATACATTTTCTCGGAAGATCACAAGACGATTGCTAAGCAATATCTGATTTCGGGTATTATCTGGTCAATCATTGGGATTAGTATGTCGGTGATATTCCGACTTCAGTTAGGATTTCCAAGCCTGAAAATGGATTTCCTACGCCCAATTCTGGGAAACTGGATTGATGCAACGGGTAAACTTGATCCTGATTTCTATCTGGCTTTAGTTACCATGCACGGAACCATCATGGTATTCTTCGTGCTAACAGCTGGTTTGAGCGGTACGTTCTCAAACTTCCTGATTCCTTTACAGGTAGGTGCTCGTGACATGGCTTCAGGCTTCCTGAATATGTTATCATACTGGTTCTTCTTCCTGGCTAGTATGCTTATGCTTGGGTCGCTGTTCGTTGAAACCGGTCCTGCTGCTGGTGGTTGGGTGATTTACCCGCCATTAAGTGCCCTACCACAAGCTCACAAAGGGTCAGAATTCGGTATGACACTGTGGTTAATCAGCATGGCGTTATTTATCGTGTCTCAGTTGTTGGGTGGTATTAACTACATTACTACGGTTATTAATCTACGTACACGCGGTATGTCGTTCAGCAAACTACCGCTGACGATCTGGGCATTCTTCCTAACCGCTGTACTTGGGCTGATTTCGTTCCCAGTATTATTATCGGCAGCACTGTTGCTCATTTTCGACCGTAGCTTTGGCACAAGTTTCTACTTGTCTGAAATTTATATCAAAGGTGAAGCTCTGCCAAACGTCGGTGGTAGCCCGATTCTGTTCCAACACTTATTCTGGTTCTTAGGACACCCTGAAGTATACATCGTATTACTTCCTGCCTTGGGTATGACTTCGGAAATCATTGCGACGAACTCACGTAAGCCAATTTTCGGCTACCGCGCCATGATTGCCTCCATGATGGGTATTGCCTTTCTGGCGTTTATCGTATGGGCGCACCATATGTTCGTAACCGGAATGAACCCATTCCTGGGATCGATATTCATGTTCCTGACGCTGATCATTGCTGTTCCATCAGCTGTAAAAGCGTTCAACTACATCACGACGCTGTGGAGAGGAAACATTCGGTTTACGCCAGCGATGTTGTTCTCGATCGGTCTGGTTTCCTTCTTTATTTCGGGTGGATTGACCGGTATTATCTTGGGTAACTCCGCGTTGGATATTCAATTACACGATACCTATTTCGTAGTTGCTCACTTCCACTTGGTGATGGGAGCTGCTTCTGCCTTCGGTTTATTAGCAGGTGTTTATCACTGGTTCCCGAAAATGTTTGGCAAGTTGATGAATGAGAAATTGGGCTATATCCATTTCTGGCTAACCTTTATCGGTATTTATCTGGTATTCTTCCCAATGCACTACATTGGTATTGCTGGATTCCCACGTCGATACTATGCGTTCACCAGCTACGATTTCACGAAGAACATCTTCGCTGATATGAACGCCTTCATTAGCTTGGCAGCTATTTTCACGTTCTCAGCTCAGTGGATATTCATCTATAACTTCGTTCATAGCCTGATTAAAGGGCGTAAGTCACCACAAAATCCGTGGAAATCGAATACGCTTGAGTGGACTGCACCTATCAATCCTGGCCACGGAAACTGGCCTGGTGAAATCCCCGCTGTATATCGTTGGGCTTATGATTATAGCAAGCCCGGCGCTAAGGATGATTTCATTCCTCAAAACGTGCCATATTCGCAAACACCAGAATCTAATTTGCCTCATGAAAATGAGCTAATCGGTCTGGAAAAAGAAATCGAGGCACAAAACCTGAATGACCAGTTCAATCAGCCTCACTAATAAACAAGAACAGCACTTCCAGAGTCTGACTTTACTGACAATAATTGTTATCTACCTGGTTATTTTAGCAGGAGGTATTGTCAGAGGGACAGGCTCTGGAATGGGCTGTCCTGATTGGCCAAGGTGTTTCGGTCGCTGGATTCCTCCAACAGAACTTTCACAACTACCGGCCAATTATCAGGAGATTTACGGGGCGAAATTGAAAGGCGAAGTCGAGTTTAACCCCGTTAAAACCTGGATCGAGTACGTCAACCGGTTAGTAGGCGTTCTATCTGGTTTTTTCGTCTTTGCCACACTGATCGCTTCTCTGGCTTACCGACGAAAAGATAAGTCAATTGTTTGGGGAAGTTTCGCAGCCTTCCTATTAATTGGAGCAAATGGCTGGCTTGGCTCACGAGTGGTAGCGACTGAATTGGCCCAGTATATGATCAC
Organism: Spirosoma harenae; assembly: GCF_054776975.1. Classification (NCBI taxonomy): domain Bacteria; kingdom Pseudomonadati; phylum Bacteroidota; class Cytophagia; order Cytophagales; family Cytophagaceae; genus Spirosoma; species Spirosoma harenae. The sequence goes on from NZ_BAAHBD010000054.1 coordinate 357,589, forward strand.
ACTACATATGCTGCTGGCAATTTTGGTTGTGTTCGCTTTACTGTTTGTCTGGGTTCGATCAAAAGCTAACCAACAAGCGTTGAAGCTGACAAGTCAAAAAACAGCAGGATTGCGCTGGTTGTTAATTGGTGTAATGCTTCTAACACTAGGGCAGATTGTTTTAGGGACCCAGGTTCGAAGTGCGCTGGACTTAGTGGTCAAACAAATCGGATATAGCCATCGCGATAATTGGATAAGCAGCCTTGACTGGAGTTTTTATATCCACCGCTCATTTTCAATAGTCGTACTAGTTGTTCATTTGATTGTCATTAATCGACTTCGCAAACTGAATACAACAGGGTGGCTTCAAAATATACCAATAGCTCTATTAGCATTGGTGGTGCTTGAAATCGCAACAGGCGTGATAATGGCTTACCTAAATGTACCTGCCATTGCACAACCCATACATTTAGCATTAGCGATCTTAATGATTGGGGCACAATTTGCCGCACTATTAGCGCTAAACCCAATGGAAAGACTATCTAGCGGGATAACAAGAGAATCGAAACTAGTAAATGCATAACGAAGGAAAAACTCTGGCACTGTCGACAATCAATGTAAAGGCTAGAGCTTACATCGAGTTAATGAAACTAAAACTCACGCTGGCAGTCGTATTCTCCGGCGTGTTTGGGTATTGTCTGGCTATTGATCAGATTAATTGGTGGAAGATAGCTGCTTTAGTGATTGCCTCTATCAGTATTACCGGCGCAGCAAATATCATTAACCAGATTATTGAAAAAGACTCAGATAAGTTGATGAAACGTACGTCAGTTCGTCCCTTACCAACAGGACGACTAAGCGTACAGGAGGCCGCCGTTTTTGCTTTTATTTTATTCAGCATTGCCTGCTACTTATTCGTTGAAGTTTTCAATATACGAGCAGCAGCTTTGGCGGTTCTGTCATTATTACTTTACGGATTTGTCTATACCCCACTCAAACGGAAAGGACAGATTGCTGTGTTCGTAGGTGCCCTTCCAGGTGCATTCCCTCCTATGATTGGTTGGGTTGCAGCTACAAATCATTTTGGCTGGGCGCCGGGTATTTTATTCGCCATACAGTTTTTCTGGCAGTTTCCCCACTTCTGGGCAATTGGCTGGTTAGCGTTTGACGAGTATAAAAAAGCAGGAATTCAGATGATGCCAGGCGATGGCAAAACAACCGAAACCGCTTTTCGCATTATGATCTATACGCTGTTCTTGATTCCAATTGGCTGGCTCCCCTATCTGATGGGCGTCACCGGGATTAATTCGGCGTTAGTCGCCATGATTGGCGGAATCTTGTTTCTGGCACAAACGTTTCACTTGATGAGAACCTGTACTGACAAAGCGGCTTTGCAAATGATGTTCGGATCATTGTTATACCTGCCTGTCGTACAGATCGTTTATTTATTAGACAAAGTATAACGACAAATCATGAGTGAATTAGTCAACGATATTTCAATTGTCGAAGAGCCGCAGGAAACGCTCTCAATGAACCCCCGTAAGTTTATTCTTTGGTTGTTCATTGTAAGTATTATCATGCTTTTTGCCGCAATGACCAGTGCGTACCTGGTTCGGCGGGCAGAAGGGAACTGGCTGGAATATAATATTCCATCGATCTTTAGTTATAGTTCAATTGTGCTGATTGCCAGCAGCCTGACGATGCACTGGGCTTACCTGGCTGCAAAAAAAGACAACTTCGGCAATCTGAAAATTGCGATAACTATTACTTTTGCACTTGGAGTTGTTTTTCTGTACATGCAATTCCAGGGATGGGTTGAACTGGTCAACGAAAATGTATTTTTTGTTGGTAATCCGGCTGGTTCATTCATGTACATTTTTACAGGATTACACGGTTTTCACTTAATATCCGGACTAATTGTTCTGGTTGTTGCGCTGATTGCCGCTTTCCGACTCCGAATACATGCCAAAAACCTCAATCAGATCGAAATTGCGGCTACCTATTGGCATTTTTTAGACATTTTGTGGTTGTATTTGTTTTTCTTTTTAGTCTATTTTCATTGATAATCTCTTAGGCGCATGGCGGCTACTGTAACACACGATACCCTAACAACCGACTCGGACGCAGTTTTTGACAAGAAAACATGGATGGGTGGTGTTGAACCAATGAAGGTGAGCTACGGCAAGCTGATGATGTGGTTCTTCCTGATCTCAGATACGTTTACGTTCTCAGCTTTGCTGGTAACCTACGGCCTGATCCGATATAGTTACCCAGCTTGGGACCCAGCCGTTTACGGTGAAGTCTTCAAGTTTTCGAACCTGTACTGGCCAACGCCCGAAATGGTGTATGCTTCCCTTCCTTTTTTGCATGGCGTACACGCTCCGTTGATTTTCGTTGGTATCATGACGTTTATTCTGATTTTCAGTAGCGTAACCATGGTACTAGCCGTTGAAGCTGGACATCGGATGGATCAGGCAGATGTAGAGAAATACATGCTTTGGACAATCCTTGGTGGATTTACTTTCTTAGGAAGCCAGGCTTGGGAATGGTCTCACTTTATCCACGGTAGCGAAACAGGTACTACAATTAGTGAGATTGTAAATGGACAAACGATCCAGCGTACTATTTTCGGAGCGAATCTGGTGGAAAACCAATACGGTCCTCCTGCCTTCGCTGACTTATTTTTCTTCATCACAGGTTTCCACGGGACGCACGTATTCAGTGGTGTTGTCCTTAACATTCTGATTTTTTATCGCGCAGCAACGGGACTATATGCTCGTCGTGGTCACTATGAAATGGTTGAGAAAGTGGGCCTTTACTGGCACTTTGTAGACCTTGTTTGGGTATTCGTTTTCACATTCTTCTACCTCGTCTAATAATCGCTTTATACAAATGTCTGATCACACACACGGAACCCACGAAGTAGGGGAAATTCCACCAGCAAATACAGGCGTTATCTGGCGTACTTTCTGGATTCTGTTAGGAATCACAATGGTTGAATTTACGCTGGCTTATTTGATGAAAGCAGGTGGTCTACGGACGTCTATTTTCGTCATTATGACCTTGGTAAAAGCTTTCTATATCGTCGGCGAATTCATGCACTTGAAGCATGAGGTTAAGAGCCTGATTTGGTCTATCGTTATCCCAATAGTTTTTATCATCTGGCTGCTAGTTGCGTTAATGACTGAAGGGGCCTGGATAGGTATCTCTGTTTTTGGTTGATATATGACTATTACACAAAAAGCCGGGATCCTGCTCGCTACGCTGCTGGTCCCGGCTTTGCTGTATTTATTCCTCAGGTTTGGTACGCAAAACCATTTCGTTTTACCACGTTACCTGCCCAAAATCGACTCAACGAAAGGAGAGCCATTAATGGGTAAAGTGCGCTTGCAGGATGGAAGCGAAGTTATAGATACGATTTACAACCGCATTCCACCATTCAAGCTAATTGATCAGGACAGCCAAATCGTTGATCAGTCCATAGTTAAGAATAAGATTTACGTTGCTAGTTTCTTCTTCACGCGCTGCGGTACAATCTGTCCACGCATCTCATCCCAACTAACCCGCGTACAGGACATTTTCAGAAATAATCCTAGCATTGTTTTTGTATCACATACGGTAGATCCTGAACATGACCGTCCGACGCAGTTGAAAGCCTATGCTAAGAAGTACGAAGCCATTCCGGGTAAGTGGTATTTTCTAACAGGAAGTAAAGCTGATATTTATAATCTGGCGATGCATGGCTACTATTTACCAACGGTCGATGCAGGGCTTAAGGAAGGGAATCCGGACGAAACTTTTATCCACAGCGAAAAGTTGGTACTGGTAGATAAAGAGGGGATTGTCAGGGGTTTCTACGACGGAACGGACAAGGAAGATGTGGATCGACTGGTGCTTGAGACCCGGGTTCTTCTGGATATTTACAATAAGAATAAAGACTAATTATGGAGGTTTTACAACCAGCCGAAGAGCAGAAAGCAAATCGGATTATTACAATTCTGGCATTGGCGATTCCAATTGCTGTAGCTGTATTATTAGGCATCCGCCAGAAAGTTGATCTGGGTAGCTGGACAACTTATTTGCCCCACCTTAATGGCATTATCAACTCCATTACGACTGTACTGCTGTTGATGGGTTACTATTTTATCAAGCAAAAGAATATTGTGGCCCATAAGCGAACAATGTTAATGGCTTTTGCACTCGGCTCAGTATTTCTGGTTAGCTATGTATTATATCATTTAACGAATGAATCGACACCATTTGGTGGAGAAGGCTGGATTCGTCCCGTTTATTACTTCTTGCTGATTTCGCATATAGTACTCTCCGTAGTGGTTGTCTGGTTTGTGTTGCGCGCTGTCTATTTTGCGCTCAGCGGACAGATTTTAAAGCACAAGCAAACGGTAAAATATGCGTTCCCGATCTGGCTTTACGTTAGTACTACGGGCGTAATTGTGTATCTGATGATTAAGCCATATTATCTTCATTAACCTGCGAAACATCATGAAAAGCCGTAATGTGTGGTTTGTCATCGCTTTCTTGTTGCTTAGTGTGCCTGATTTAATGGCGCAATGCGCTATGTGCCGGGGAACCGTTGAAAGCACAGTTAGTAATGGGCGAAGCGTCGTAGCTTCTGACCTGAATTTTGGTATCTTATATTTATTACTGGCTCCATACCTGATCGTCGCATCAATCGGCTATTTATGGTATCGGAACAGTAGACGAGAGTATGACCGACGTCTCGAAATTGCAGGCCGCGTTAAACGGGCTATGTCCCAGGTGTAGAAAAGGGAAAATCTTCAAATACCCCTTCTACTCGCCCAATGGCTTCGACGTAATGCATGAACACTGCCCACACTGTGGATTACGTTTTGAAATTGAGCCAGGGTATTTCGTTGGCGCAATGTATGTTAGTTACGCGATTTCAGGTGGAGTTGCTTTACTGGCAGGCTTTCTCTTATTCTATTTTGGTGGCGACCCGGAAGGCTGGATATATGCAACTATCGTTACTCCATTAATGATCGTCATAGCCCCCATTAATTTTCGAATATCACGAGTAATCTGGCTGTATTATGTTGCCGGAATCAAGTATGTGAAAGGGCTCTAAGGCCCTTTTTTAGTTTAGTATATAAGCAAAACACAAGTAAATGATTGAGTCCCTTGTCATTCTGAGGAACTAAGAAACATTAAGATTCTTCGTTCCTCAGAATGACAAAAGGCATTCTTAACTTCTCCTGGAAGCCCTAAACAGATCCATAAGGAAATACCTTACAAACAGAATCTTAAAGAAAAATTCAAAATTCTTGACGAATTATTTTAGTAGTGATGCAACCTCTTACCCATTACTTTGCATCTTCTCAACGAACCTGAACAAGTATGCTTAAACTAATACCATTTTTTATAACGGAATCGCAGTTGATAGCTGCCTTAAAGCGTGGTGAAAGCCGCGCCCATAAGGTTGTTTATGAACGGTTTTCGGGTAAAATGATGGCCGTTTGCACACGTTATTGTGCTAACCGGGATGATGCCGAAGAAGTGATGCTAGACGGGTTTATGCGAGTATTTGAAAAAATCGACCAGTTTCGGGAAGATGGCAGTTTTGAGGGGTGGATACGACGGGTTATGGTAACGGAATCGCTGATGTTTTTGCGAAAAAATAAGCAGTGGCGACAGGAAATTCCAATTGAAGAGGTAACGGTTGAACCCGATTATGCGTGGGCAGACACGGCCGTAAATGAAGCTGACTTAATGCGGATCGTGAATCAATTACCCGACGGCTATCGTACTGTATTTAACCTCTACGCTATTGAAGGATATAGTCACGCTGAAATTGCAGAATCATTGGGGATATCCGAAGGTACGTCAAAATCGCAGTTGAGTCGGGCAAGAGTATTATTACAATCCAACTTGAAAAAATTAGAACAGGAGTCAGGGCACAAGCCGTTGACAAACCAATATGGATATTATGAAAAAACAGCCAGAAAAACAGCCTATTGATGACTTATTCGCCCGCAAGTTGGGCAATATGTCATTACCGCCAAGGGGTGGAGGTTTTGAACGGTTACAGGCAAAAATGGGTCAGGGCAAGCCAGAAGCGAAGATGGTATTTTGGCGTAATCCTGAAATACAACGCTATATGGCCGCAGCGGCCTGCCTGGTATTAGTATGCCTATTTGGCTGGCTTTACTGGCCATCTGGCATGACAACAGATCAAAAAGGAGCCGAAGTAGCGGTTAATAAAAACCCTAAATCTCAACCGAAAGAATCAAATATTGATCCAGTAAAATCACCCTCAACAAAGGCAAATCCAAATACAGTAATGCCCATCGAAGCGAATGAGCCGATGATGGAAAAACAACTGGCTAAGGTTGACCAAGCACCAGCCAATTCGAGTCACCATAATCATACGTCTACCTCTTCGATTACTACTCCTGCTCCTAAGTCAATTGTTCAGCCAGCCCCTTCCGTTGATCATGAACCCGTTCTGGCACAGGTAAAACCTGAGGAAACGGCAAGTCAGAATAAATCGGAGGGTATTACACCTGTAGCACCAATTGCTCAAACGACTCCTGAGTGGGTTGCCGAGAACAAAACAACCGTTAAACCCGCCCCTGTAACTGAACGAGGTTTGGTCGTAACAATTGCTGAACCCGAATCGCTGGTAGCCGCTCAACAGGCCGCCAAATCGGCCGTAGAAGAAAAAACAGCTGTATCCGTAAATGATACTCCTGAGAAAGCAGGTAGTCTATGGCAGCGGGTAAAACGTTTTAAGCAGGGCGAGCAATTTGCAAGACATGACAATCCCGCCAATGAAGATAGGGGATTACTAAGCCGGGCATACAGCGGCTTAAAACAAAGTCTCGATAAAGATAAATCGACGAAGCAATGAGCAGACTTTTTAGTGTAGTTGCTTTGGTAACTGCCTATTTTATAACAACTATTTCGCAGGCCAGAGCACTTAGCCCTACCGATTCGCTCGTGATTCGGTTTGCAAACCGAACTCGGCTGGTTATTTATGCTCCCGATAAAGCCGGTATTCAGGCATTGTCCAACTATGATTTGAACAAAATCGTGCGGGAAATGAGCATGAAACTTGATTCTGTACCGGGCGGAGAAATAGCGGTTTCCAGTCAAAATGGCGACCGTTTTTTGAAGGATACGGTATTAGTCGTTACCAAGAAAAAAGATGGTGTGACAGTCGTTATCAGTGGTGATAAAGATTCAGGTCAAACTGAATCAAAACGCGAAAAAGACCGCGATTACGAACGGGAAAAACGCCGAAATCGGGATAGAGATCGAGGGAGCTTTGATTATAACGTGAGCGTTGGACTAAATACGTTTATCCCTCAAAACTCATCAGTAATCTATCCCGAACTACAGCCAATAGGTTCTCGTTACATCTCTTTAGCCGTAGGAGCGCTACCAACTATCATTCGAGGAAAATATGCATCTTTAAAGCTATACTACGGAGTTGAAGTTGCTTGGAACAACTTCATGTTCGAAGAGAATATTATAGCCGAAAAAGGGCCTACAACCGTGAATTTTATTGATGCAGGACGTGATTTGCAGAAAAGTAAATTAACAGTTTGTACGATTGGTATACCCGTAGTACCACGTTTAACCTTCTATAATACGAATGGACGAAAAACTTGTCATATAGGTTTAGGAGGCTATATTAATTATCGGCTCGATAGCTATCGGAAAATCAAAGAAGCAGATGGCGGTAAGGATCGTCGCCATTCCGACTTTTACCTCAATAATTTTCGGTATGGAGCCGTCGCTCACTTAGGCATCCGAAGCCTGGATTTCTTTGTAAAATACGACATGAGCCCACTCTGGATGCCCGACAAAGGCCCCGATGTCCGTACGCTTACCTTTGGTATTGGTTTTTAAAGAATGTCCGATAAAACTGTTTCTATAATTGGCTTGGGCTGGCTGGGGTTGCCACTGGCCGAACGCTTACAGGCTGAAAACGTTGCTGTAAAAGGCAGCACAACTTCTTCTGACAAAGCTGCGACTTTAAGCAAAACAGGTATTGAAGTTTACCAGCTTGAGTTAAAGCCAGAACCTGTTGGCGATCTTGCTCCTCTCTTACTGGCCGACACACTCGTTGTTAACGTACCACCTAAAGCGGGAAAACTTGGCGACGATTTCCATCCTAAGCAAATCAGCCATTTAGCCGACACCATCCGATCATCGTCTGTAAAGCACATTATTTACGTCAGTTCCACGTCTATCTACCCAGATTTAAATCGAGAAATGGTAGAAGGCGATGTAGTAGATCCTGAACAATCAGCGTCTCCCGCATTCGTTCATGCAGAACAAACTATACAATCTCTTACCTCCATGCCAAACCGCCCGGTAATTACCATTTTACGCTGTGGGGGATTGCTAGGCTACGAGCGTATTCCGGGAAAGTATGTAGCTGGACGAACGATTGACACCGGCTCATTGCCTGTTAATTACATCCATCGTGATGATGCTGTAGGCATTCTGGCAGAGTTGATTACGAAAAGGGTAGGGGGTACGTTTAATGCTATCATCCCTTTACATCCTACGCGAGAATCCGTTTACCGGAAAAACTGCGCTGATTTTGGCTTTCCATTGCCAACGTTTGTTGAGCCAGCCGAGCCGATTCCTTATAAGATTATTAGCCCGGAAAAATTGATTCGGGCAATAAAGTATACATTTCGCTATCCTGATCCACTGGAGTTTTACTACCAGTTATGATCGGAGTAGATGCCGCATACGTGTCCAGAAAAAACCACCCGATGGCCGACCGCTGGCTGGTGAAGTAGCTCGATGCAGAGCGGCCATAAACATAAAATATCCTTGTGCATGCCAGGCTCTGAAACGTTCGCTAACCTGGGGATCATGATTCGGTAAATAGGCTAATAATCGATCCAGGTTAAAGCGATCGGACGCCGTTCCAACGCCCGCCCGTTGGCCATCAATAGCGTTACAGGCCTGCTCAAAGTGATTGACTTGTGGAATTAAAAGAGAGGGCTTTCCAAGATAAGCTGCTTCGCAAACGGACTCGAAGCCCGCTGTTGTCACAATAGCTTTACAACGCGCCATAAATTCCAGAAAACGTTGACCATCAATGGCATGGAATGTTAGCGTATCGTCGATTACCTGATCCGGCATATTCGTTCCTGAGTGAAAGCCATCCATTCGAATTTCAGGATGTTGCTCGTGGGCCTTCATCAAGTCAACTTTCAGGCCGGGCTGCGTGACGTAAGCCAATAAAAAATCTCCCTCTGATGACTTTAATTCTGTTACTTCCTGACGAAGTAAAGGCGGCACAATACGTACTCGTCTACGAGGCTCATCGGGTTGTTTATCGAACGAAAGCGCTAGTAGTTCATTCGCGCCAAAACAGGTAAGCTGGGTATTGATTTTAAACGCTTGCCGGTAAAACCACTGGCCTTTGGGGCGCTGAAATTTCGAATGAAAAGCCATGTATTGGTGAGCAATACAAATCATCGGCACCGACGGACGAAATAACGCATACGTCATCCCGCCCAGCATTTCGTAAAAATTAACAACTACATCCGGTTTTTCCCGCTCAATGATGTCGCGTACTTGTTTCAAACTCTTCCAGAAAGGCAGTATGGATTGAATAGCCTTTACCGTTGTTTTAAACGGTTCAAGCGAATTCGTACCCGCATTATAGACTAAACCAGGGCTAAAAATAGGCGTAATCGGTGCTTTAAAGGCAGTACTGAAGAAGGCAGGCACATTGCGTTCGGCAGTCACACCAACTATAGCGCCAATAACTGTATGACCCGCCTGATGCAACATCTGGCCCAGCGATAAAGCCTGTGTCAAATGTCCTCGTCCTTCTCCTTGTATTAAAAATAAAACGCGCATGTAGTCTAATTACGATTTACGATGGACGAATTTTGAATTGCTATGGTCTGATTTACAGATATTTACAATTTTGTCTGTTCTGATTGGATTGGCATTTCGCCTAAACTGAGGCTGGTGTAAATTGCTCGGTAGGTTTGGTAGCTTCAGACACTGGTTCATCGTTGTCATCGGCCAGATCGGACGTGTAATAGATTAGGCTCCAATTACCGTCATGATCTTCGACCAAGGCGCTTAATGACTCAACCCAGTCCCCGGAGTTCATGTAAATGATTCCGTCTAACTCACGAATAGCGGGTTGGTGGATATGACCGCAAATGACTCCGTCGCAGTTTCGGGCGCGAGCCAATTCTGTAAGCTTTTGCTCGTAGTCGGAGATGTAACTGACGGCTTTCTTGATTCGGGATTTGATCTGCTGAGAGAGCGAGTAATAAGGCAACCCGCGCCAGGTACGATAGTGATTATAAAACTTATTGACCCAAAGCAGAAAAGTATAGCCAAGATCGCCCAGGTAGGCTAGCCATTTCATTTGTGAGGTAATCGAATCGAACACATCACCGTGCGTAACGTAGAACTTTTTAGTGCCGGAAGCTATCGTATAATCTTTACGGATCGAGAAGTTTTTTCCCACTTTCAGAGGCATCACCTGATCGAGGAAGTCGTCGTGATTACCACGCAGATAAACAACTTTCGTATTATAGTGAACGATTTGTTTTAAAACCGTTTTAAAGAAAGCAGTGTGTTTTTTCTTCCAGGTGCCGTACTGTTTCAGCTGCCAGCCGTCGATAATGTCGCCATTAAGGATTAGCTTCTGGCAAGAGTAATTTCGCAAAAACTCAGTAGCTTCCTTCGCTTTCGACCCGGCAGTACCCAGGTGAATATCGGACAGTACAATCGTGCGGAATTGCGTACGTAATTGCATGAACGAAACTACATGTCACTTGTGAAGTAGAATTTAACCCATTGTTACCAAATTGATAAGATCGTTGCTATGAAATTATATAGCTTCATATTGACTTAACAAACCACGAAAAATGGAGAATCCTGTGCTCATTTTTGGAGCAGGAAGCCTGGGCGTAACGGCCTTAGACCTGTTTCAGCGGAATAACGTGATCGTCTACGGCCTGCTAGACGATAATAAAGAATTACATGGTAAAGAATTTGGCGATGTATCGGTGCTAGGCGAAACAGATGATGACGGTTTTCTAAAACTAATTGGTCATAAATGCGAAGCCTTCGTCGCCATTGGGGATGCACGTGTGCGCAAACGCCTGGTGAAACTTCTAAATGAACGGCGGAAAGTTCAGCCCGTAAATGCAGTTCACGACACAGCTATAGTGTCTACGCTGGCAACGATTGGTCATGGTAATCTGATTGCTGCCCGAGCAGTCGTCAATCCGTATGCTGAGGTTGGTCAGCATTGTATTATTCAGTCAGGAGTCGTTATTGAAAGTCAGGCCAAACTGGGCGATTATGTTCAGGTCGGAACTGGAAGTGTTATTAATAGTGGAGTGACGATTGGCGATGGAGCTTTTATCGGAACCGGTGCAACGATAGTAGCGGGTATCACAATTGGCAAAAATGCTCGTATTGGCGCTGGCTCTGTTGTGGTAGAAGATGTTGATGCCGGAAAAACGGTATTCGGTAATCCAGCTAAAGTGCTTTAATCCAGATACCTATTAACAAATAAGGGTCTGCGGTAGCTACCGCAGACCCTTATTTGTTAATGAACAGCTATCGACTACTCAACGTATAATACTTCATTAGCTAGGAAATCCTGGTAGGTAAGCTCGATGCCTTCTTTTAGTTCGGTTTTGTGTTTCCAGCCCATTGCATGAAGCCGCGAAACATCCATCAATTTACGAGGAGTGCCATCCGGCTTATCCGTGTTCCAGCGAAGTTCTCCCTCAAAGCCAACCGTTTCCTTCACCAGTTCGGCTAATTCCTTAATCGTTACATCTTCGCCTGTTCCAATGTTGACAAATAGCTCGTCGCTATAATGCTCCATTAGGAAGAAACACGCATCAGCCAGATCATCAGCGTGCAGGAATTCGCGCATGGGTGAGCCCGTTCCCCAGATTTCGACCGTTGGCTGATTGTTGATTTTGGCCTCGTGGAATTTCCGAATTAATGCAGGGAGAACGTGCGAGCCTTGCAGGTCATAATTATCATTAGGGCCATACAGGTTTGTAGGCATAGCCGAAATAAAATTGCAGCCATACTGACTACGATAGGCTTCACACAACTTGATACCCGTGATTTTAGCAATTGCGTAAGGTTCATTCGTAGGCTCCAGAAAACCACTTAGCAGGTATTCTTCTTTGAGCGGCTGTGGAGCCATTTTTGGATAGATACACGATGAGCCAAGGAACAACAATTTCTTTACGCCTGTTGTATAGGCACTATGAATAATGTTCGATTCAATCAATAGATTATCGTACAAAAATTCGGCACGATAGATGTTGTTAGCCAGAATACCACCCACCTTTGCCGCTGCCAGAAACACGTATTCAGGACGTTCCTGATTAAAAAAATCGGCTACGGCGGCCTGGTTGCGAAGGTCTAATTCGGCTGATGTACGGGTGATCAGATTGGTATACCCTTCTTTTTGTAGTTTACGAACAAGAGCAGAGCCGACCATTCCCCGGTGGCCAGCCACATAAATACGAGATGCTTTTTCCACGATTTTTTTCAATAGATAACCACCGGAAGGTCTGGTGGACAGGTTGATAAAATATTGTAACTTAATCAATCGTTGCAAAACTAACAAACTTTAGGCTCCAATCCGTTTCATCGCCATGGTTGCGAATAGATTTACACTAAGTCTGATCGGTCTGCTCATATCGGTAGCAACTAGCTCTTCTGTATGGGCGCAAACAACTGAGTCAGGCCCTTCGTCATTAACAACAGCGTCAAAGCCAGTACTGGCTCCGTCTGGCGCTCCTGCTTCGCCGTTTGCTCCTTTTTCTTCAGTACCGTCTTCCTTGACAACGCTCGGCTTGCCAACTATGTCGTCGTTGAAAGAACAAAAAGATGCGTATATATCAGGTATTGTACCTGATTTAGGATTAAAGGTTAAGCAATTAAAAAAGATGAAAGCTGACCTGAAATCGAAAAATAAGCAGTCAAAGACGGAATACGAAGGTCTGTCGATGGTGAAGGCATATACCAAATTCGGCAGTGGCGACCGAACCATCGTAGAAGAGTTTCATATTTTGCGCGATAATGATGCTGTTAAACCGCTGCCTTACGTACGGGAAATCTTCCGGTATTATCAGAAATCAGCGCGTGTAACGAGTTCGATTGTTCGGGATGAAGGTGCAGGTTTATTACTTCATGGGCCTTACAAACGCTATCAGAACGGCGATCTGGTTGAAGAAGGGTATTATTATGCAGGTATGAAAGATGGTCGCTGGGAAAAGTACGATAGCAAATTTATGCTCATCGATAAAACCCGTTGGCATCAGGGCGTTCCAGCTGAATCGCAGTTAGTATATTATGATTCAACTCATCGGAAGATTAAAGAAATAATTCCGAAAGAGTATGGTAAAGTAAAAGGAACGTACATGGCTTTTCACGAAAATGGCTTACTCGCCGAAGAAGGCAAATACGACAACGGCGTGAAAGTGGGCCGCTGGACCGAATATTACCCCGTCAATCCGGGTGGCCGACGGATGCGCCGAAAACTTACGCAATACGCCAGCGATCAGTGGGACACTGAATTTGAATCGTATATCCTTACAGAATGGGACGAAAAAGGTAAAGTGACCTACGAGCGGGCGAAGGAAAAAGTCATTCAGGAAGACGAAACGGAAAACTAGTCGATAGCTTCGACTTTATTTAAATACCCCTTTAGGATCGGGTTGTTTGGCGAGCAGTTCGTTCAGGTAGCTTATATCGAGCGCTGAACTATCGAGTGTCCAGGCCTGGTGAAAATATTCCCAGGCTTTCGCATAGCTTGCTTTCAAAAAATAGACAACTGAAAGTTTCTGGAATGATAAGGCATTGGGATTAATCGTTACCGCTTGTTGCAGGTGACCTTCCGCATCGTTAATTATCTCCTCATTTGGCTTGGTCTGATAATGCTTAATCTCGACGGTTGCCAGGTCGGTTAGCAAAACAGTATTTTTATCATCTACTGCAACGCCTTTTTTCATCATCCGAATAGCGTCCGTAAAGCTATTCTTCTGATAACAGACGACGCCCAAGCCCCAATAGGCATCTACATTTTTATCGTTCAATAACCAGGATAAGTTGAAGCGGTGAGCCGCTGTATCCAATTGGCCTTTGCCAACGTAATCCCAACCCCGATCGGCAAAGAAATTACTAGCTTCGGTACGGCTGGCAAAATTACGATCGCACTCGTTCAGGAAATGGATTTCTTCACTAATCTGTTCGGCAGTTTTAGTGCGTTCACCAAACAGAGGCATAGTATTCACTGATCCTCCTTCCGTAGTGGTTGCAGCAGATTCGATGGTATGCGCAATTGTTTCCGAAGCATCGTGCTCCGGCTTGGCTGGCCGAACTGTATCGCCCGAACGGGCCGATGTAATGAACTGTTTAGGCTGGGCTGCCGCTAAAAAAGGCAATCCAAACAAAGTCCATTGAATCAGCTTAATGCGAACGCTCATAGAAAGCATGTACTACACGCAGGTATATGTTTCGATACAACGAAAGGGGAATCCAAGTTAGTACATTTCGGTCAAATTAACGACGCCCATTTCGCGATCCAGATCGCTTTGTGGCTCCCGCTTTATTGCCAACCGAGCTCCCGATTTTACGTTGTACTCCACTGGTACTCTGATTTTTGGAGGCCGTAGTTGGCTTTTTGCCACCAGCTGCACGAGCTTTGCCTGTTAACTTAGATTTACTACTCGGCAAATTCTTCGCTTTTTTCTCATGAAAAGCGCCTAGAAACGTAGGATCTTCTTTTCTGCGCTGCTCATCGATCTCCCGAAGCATTGCCTGCTGCTCATCAAAAGGCGTTTCAGCAACTTCTACCAAGGATGGCAATGGTTGCCGGGGAATAGTCATCCGAATGATTTTTTCAATCTTCTGAACATGATATTCCTCTGCTATTGTCAAAAACGTAATTGCTTCGCCCGTCCGATTTGCCCGACCCGTACGTCCAATGCGATGTACATAATCTTCGTAAATCAGTGGCAGATCGAAATTAATTACGTGACTTACGTTAGCTACATCAATACCCCGCGCGGCTACGTCGGTTGCCACGAGTACTTTAATAGAGCCTTCTTTAAAGGCATCCATTGCGTTAATACGCGTGTTCTGACCTTTATTGGCGTGAATAACCCGAATCTGATCGGACTCAATCACTTTACGTGCCAGAAATTTATAAATGTTCTCAGCGGTGCCTTTTGTCCGGGCGAAGATGATTACTCGTTGGAATGTATCCTTGCTGATGAGGTAATCCAGTAAATTGATTTTCGTACGAAAGTTGGGAACTTCATAAAGCACCTGATTCACCATATCGGCCGTAGATGCCTGTGGGGTTACCTCCACTTTGACTGGTGCTTCCAGAAACTCACTCGATAAACGCTCGACGCGCCCACCAAACGTAGCCGAAAACAACAGATTCTGACGCTTAGTCGGAATAACTTCCAGAATGGATCGAATCTGCGGCATAAAACCCATATCCATCATTTTGTCGGCTTCGTCGAGAACCATCGTGCGAATATCTTTCGTCACAATCTCACCCAGACGATAGAGATCCATAAATCGCCCTGGCGTGGCAACCAGCAAATCGACCCCTTTCTGTAGCGTTTCGATTTGTGTTTTAGGGCCTAATCCACCATATAAAGCCAGATGGCGCAATCCTGTATATTTCCCTAACTCACTAACCGCCTGATTAATCTGGATAACCAATTCACGCGTTGGTGCCAGAATTAGGGCTCGTGGATTCGTACCCTGCGGATACTTAATTTTCATGAGCAGTGGCAACAGATAGGCCGCCGTTTTTCCCGTCCCGGTTTGGGCAATACCCAGTACATCATGATTGCCTAAACTTAATGGGATTGTTTTCTGCTGAATCGGTGTCGGTTCAGTATAGCCAAGATCGGCCACAGCATTCAACAATTGCCGATTTAAGTCAAACTGCTCAAAAGAAGTGATTTCCATGGAAGTCGATAGTCGACAGTCAATAATCGATAATGATGGTAAAAGCTAGTTTATAGGCTTACGCGTAACTATCGACCGACGACTTTAAAACTGTTTCAATATTCGTTCTACGCCACTAACGTAACCCGAGCCAAACAGATTCACATGAACAAGTAGCGGATACAAATTATAGATGCCTATGCGGTCATTAAAACCGCTCTCAAGTGGGAAAGCTTCATCGTATGCGTCATAAAATCGCTCATCGAAGCCCGCAAAAAGTTTCGTAAAAGCGAGTTCGGCTTCCCGAAATCCGTAATAAACGGCCGGATCGATCAGTACAGGAAACCCATCTTCATTAACCAACACGTTGCCCGACCATAAATCGCCATGGAGGAACGCTGGCTGTTCATTGGGAATTAGGCCTGGGAGATGATCGCGAAGCCTCAAAAGCGCGTCGTAGGTTTGCCTGGAAATGAGTTCTTTATAAAAAGCTAATCCGGCCTGTGGCAACAGCCGATGCTCAAAAAAGAACTGATATCCATTGTCGGTCAGTGGATTAGCCTGAGGTAAGGAACCAATGTAGTTATTAAACGTCAGCCCAAATTTTGGCTGGGTATTTCGATGAAGCCCTGCCAGCGACTGACCGAGCGTTTCCCAGTAATTTTTTGGTCGTTTCCCAAAATCGACGTATTCCAGAATTAAATAGGCTTTATCGAGATGGTGACCGTGACTAACGACCTGGGGTACCTGGAAGGTGTTCGTTTCACGAAGCAGATCGAGTCCTTTGGCTTCCGTTTCGAACATATCCATTTCTAAATGCCCATCTGGCTGGTTCCATTTAACGAAGAAAACGCCCTCTGTTGAAAAAACACGGGCAGCCGTATTAATATTACCTCCCGATAAAAACTGGGTTTCCATAACATCGACCGGCTGGCCTAATGCCGCAAATAGAATGCTTTCGAAGAACGTAAATTGCTCGTTACCCCAGAAATCCATTTATTAACAGTCGTTCGTTAGGAATTAATAATTTTGCCGAATCTTCAACTCGTCATGAACTCACAAATTCAGCACCTCTATACGATTGCGCAAAAACCCGAACGCCGAATCATCGGCCTTATGTCAGGAACTTCGCTCGATGGGCTTGATGTAGCTCTTTGCCGAATCTCAGGTAGCGGTCCTGATACCAAAGTTAATCTGGAACGATTTGCTACCGTTCCGTATGATGACGCCTTGAAGGTCGATATTCGAACGATATTTGCCAAACAGTTAATTGATTTTGAACAGCTTTGTCTACTGAATCCATACATCGGACGACTACATGGTCAGCTTATTCTCAACTGTCTATACGATTGGAACATCGATCCTCAGGCTGTTGATATTGTTGCCAGTCACGGCCAAACGGTTTATCACGCGCCCAAAAGTCAGCATCGTCGGGATAAGTTCCCTAATGCGACGCTTCAGATTGGCGATGGTGATCATATAGCGGCTGTAACAGGCATCATTACCTTCAGCGATTTCCGTCAGAAGCACATTGCGCACGGTGGCGAAGGGGCGCCCTTGGCTGTGTACGGGGATTATTTTATCTTCTCACAAGCGGGCGAGAACCGGATTTTACTCAATATGGGCGGTATTGCCAATTTTACATACCTACCGTCGGATGGCAATGCTGATGCTGTGTTTACTACGGATACAGGACCTGGCAATACCCTTTTAGATGCCTACGCTCGAAAGTTCCTGAATAAGCCTTATGATGAGGATGGCCGTTTAGCCGCTCAGGGTCAAGTAAATATAGATCTACTGAAGTCACTAAAAACGAATCCATTCTTCGACGCTCCATTTCCTAAAACGACTGGGCCTGAGGTTTTTAATCCAACGTATGTAGAAGAAGCGCAAACGCGTAGCCAAACAATCGATATTTCGGGTGCCGATATGATGGCAACGCTCGTTCAATTCAGCGCCGAAACGATTGTTGATTCAATTCGGCGGGTGCTGAAGCAGGGTGAAACTTACCACGTTTATATGAGTGGTGGCGGTATGCACAATCCAGTACTAACGGCTATACTTCAAAAGCTGCTACCAACTTTTACTTTCGGGCGAACCGACGATCTGGGAATTAATGGCGATGCAAAAGAAGCCGTTCTGTTTGCCGTGTTAGCCAATGAAAGCCTGGCTGGTGGGCGTACCTCGTTTGGCGATCGACAAGGCGTTCCGAGCGTTACGATGGGAAAAGTAAGCTTTCCGGAATAGCTTTACTATCAACTTTTTGGTCGAAACACGCTCATTTTTTCTTCATCCGTTGTCAAGAACGGGCCGCCAATTAGATCGATACAGTAAGGAATAGCCGGAAAAACGACAGATAGGCATTGACCAATTGCCTTAGGCTTACCAGGTAAATTCAGAATGAGCGTCTGGTTTCGAATACCTGCCGTTTGGCGGGATAAGATGGCTGTTGGCACGTATTTCAGGCTTTCCTGCCGCATCAGTTCACCAAAACCGGGCATCATTTTCTGGCAAACCGCTTCAGTAGCCTCGGGCGTCACATCGCGTGGTGCCGGCCCCGTTCCGCCCGTTGTGACAACTAAACAGCAACCTTCTGCATCTGCCAACTCGATCATCGTTGCTTCGAGTTGATCCTGCTCGTCGGGTATGATCCGATAAACCGGCTCCCAGGGAGAGGTCAGCCATTCGGTAAGCAAACTTACAACTGCCTTACCCGGAATGTCTTCGTAAACTCCTGCACTTGCCCGGTCTGAGACGTTAATAATACCAATTTTGGTCATAAAAGAAGTTGCTCGGCTAGGCCGCAGCTAATCGTACTGTAAGATGCAATGATTGTAGAGCCGTTTCCAATTCAGCAATAAGTTCGTCGCGCTTACAAGCATATTGGCGAATCATTGATTGATTGTCTGACATACTTTGATGTAGAGCAATCATACTATTGGTTTTTTCAATTTGCTCTGATAATTCAGCAATACGAATGTATTTCTCGTCCATCACATCGTTAGTCGATATTTATGCTTATAAAACCTTTAGCGAATCGTTTTCGGTTCCGATTATAGCGAGTATGGCCAAACCAATCTTGCCAATAAGCAAAATCAGCTAAAAATAAAGTAGAGTAATTATGCTCGTTTGGGTAAGTCCAGACCGTAAAAGCATCTAAACCAGTATAGTATTGTTTCACTCTCCATTTACTAAATCGCTCATCTATTTCCTGCTCCTTGATCTGATAAGTTTCATGATCAATAAAGCTTATCAGATCAATATCATTAGGGCTGTGCGTATTTGATGTAAAACTGCCATTTATCCATTGATAGAATGGACGTTCAAGTATTCTACGTAAATCGACTGTATACCGTTTGTATTCTTCGAACAGCACATGGCGTGTAGAGGTCGAATCGAAAGAATTGACAAAAAACTGTTCGATCTCTAACTGCGATAATATTACGAGCGAATTTGCCTGAAGGTTACCTCGGATATCAAATAAAACAGACATCCTTATGGTTTCTTCCGTTTTAAAGCTAAATCGTGCGCAGTGTCGTAGTAAGATCGTAAACTGCTCCAGTCGAATACATCGGCGATACTTTCAACCAGGTTACGCTGTTTGATACGGTCGCGTTGGGCCATTTTGACGAATCGGTAGAGAACGTCAGCCAATTGATCGGCGGCTTCGTTGAACGACTGCGTTCGGCGATTGATGACGTAAATACCCCGGTTTTCGTAATCACGCATAATCTGCATGATGAAATCACCGAAACCTGACTGATCGCTCGTGACCGTTGGAATTCCCCGGACAACGCACTCCAGCGGTGTGTAGCCCCAAGGTTCATAATAACTTGGGAAAACGCCGAGGTGACAGCCCCGAACAAATTGGCTATAATCCAGACCAAAGAGTGGATTGGTTGATGCAATAAAATCGGGGTGATAAACGATTTTAACCCGGTCATATTCATTGTTGACCAGATTAGCCTGCCGAATAAAGCGGGTCATATCATCTTCCTGAACCAAATTGTGCGTGACGAAAGGCGGCAAATGCTTGGTTTTCCAGCTCTGCACAGTACGTCGAAGGCGAAGGCGCCAGTATTCGTCCACAAAATTATTTAAATCGGGTAGAGCCGTACTTTGTGTATTGGAGGCTGCCGCATGGAATAGCCGTTCTCCGACCTGTTTTTCAATGCTTTCGCACGTTTCCTGAATTTCGTCGAGTAGTGCGCGTGAATGAAGTACGTCGGGATTGATGGATGTATAAGGCTGTTTGGTTACCATAAACATCACAACTGTCATGTCCATATTGGCCTGACGCATTCGGTAATTCAATCGAGCTAATGCTTCAAGCGTGAGATCGTAGCCTTTATTGGTGAACTCAAAACGACCTGATGTGAAGAAATACAGGGTTTTTTCCAGATCGAAGGAATAGCTCTGGAAAAAGTGCCCCATCACAAACTCATGAATCTTTTGTTTGTAGCGAACGTGCAGATTCTGAAACTCGTGGACGGCGGCAAATCGAGTGACGTTCAAGCCATTGGGCAAAACAAGATCAGGATTGCGGCCCAGGAAAACTTCACACTCACGAGCCGTTACATCGCTGACCGTCGTAAAAACGTGCGATTGCAACGCGGCCAGCCGCTCAATGGTAGCCTGAGTTTCAATTCCGTAATGTTGCGCTTCTCGTTTCCAGTCGAAGAAGGGAAGTTTGCCGTAAAAACCAGCTTCGTTTTGGGCCAGATACCGGCCTAGCATCGTAGCGTGTGTCGTAAAGACAGTGGCTACTTTCACATTGTCACGACGCAAATCCGGAAGGCCAGTACTCGCCATCCATTCGTGGAAATGAGCAACAAAATCAACGCGTTTGGAATGTCCTTCGGCTAATAGCGTGATAAATTGACGTACCATTTCGCCGAAGATAATTGTCTGGTTCACCAGATCTTCAACGTTCAGCGTTGAGAGCTGATGCTTTAGCCAAAGCTGCGTTTTTATCTCATTCAGTTGATCACCACTGATACTATTCAGGTCAAAAAGAACGACCCGTGGGCGACCCGTTACGAGCCAGTATCCATATTCAACACGGTAGCCTAATTCCCGCATTTTACGGACAGTTTGCCCGATTTCAGTTTCATCAGATTCGGTAATCGGTTCAAATTCGGCGGCTGATCGTTGCGGGAAATAAGGACCTAACGCTACGTAATTGTCATCCCATTTCTCGACCATCGCTGGCACTTTCGACCGGATAACCGTATAAATTCCACCTACCTGATTACAAACCTCCCAGGCTATTTCGAGTAGGAGTTTCCGCTTCGTTGTTGAAAATACCGATTCCAATGTATTTCTGAATTTTAATAAGTTTAGTATGGGTAATTGCCGCGTTTAAGGCAGCAATTAAATACTATAAACAATAAAAGAAAAACTTGTTTATTTCAAATAGGATTTTGCATCCGTTACCTGCGTTTTTTGATTACGTGACAAGGTGTAGTTAAAGCCAGGTTGTATACTATAAGCGCCGAATTCCCCTTTTTTGTTAACTGCCAGAAAGCCAACCTGTATGTCCTTGTAATTCTGCTTCTTGATAATTCGCATAGCGGCTTCTTCACAGGCTTGTTGTGGCGTATGACCTTGCCGCATAAGTTCAACCAATAAAAATGAACCACAGGTCCGCATTACTAACTCACCAAGGCCGGTAGCGCAACCTCCACCAATTTCATTATCCACAAACAGACCCGCGCCGATAATCGGTGAATCGCCTACACGGCCGCTCATTTTGTAGGCCAGGCCGCTGGTGGTGCAGGCGCCTGATATATTTCCGCGATTGTCAATAGCAAGCATACCAATTGTATCGTGTCGTTCGATGTTGGCAATGGGCTTATACTTGGCTGTCTTTACCCATTCCCGCCATTCTTTTTCTGCTTTTGGTGTAAGCAGATTCTGTTTTTTAAACCCCTGAGCCAACGCAAAGTTTAGTGCACCTTCACCACTGAGCATGACGTGAGGAGTTTTTTCCATAACAGCCCTTGCCACAGAAATAGGGTGCATGATATGTTCCAGAAACGTAACCGAACCCGCATTTCCTTTTTCGTCCATAATACAGGCATCGAGCGTAACGTGTCCGTCTCGATCAGGTCGGCCACCGTAACCAACGCTCATGTCGTTAGGATCAGCTTCAGGCACCCGGACACCAGCCTCAACGGCATCCAGCGCCCGCCCGTTTCTATCCAGCACGGCTTGGGCCGCAGCGTTTGCCTTGGGTTGTTTCCAGGTCGAAATAACCATCGAATTGCTTTTCGGAGGAACGACATCTAACGATTCACTAGATACGTCAGTGTGGATAGCAAACTTTTTGGATTCGAATGCGAAGGAGGGAATTAGCCCAGCTAATGAGCTGAGGGTTAGAAAACGTCGTCGATTTACCATAGAGAGGGGGCTTATAGTCCAAAATAAAGGAATAAACGGTTGGCATTTGCTACTTTTAACCAATTTATTCAAAACCCTCTATGGCGTCTCCTGATAAACACGTCTTACTTATGGATGGGCCCGACAGTAAAGGCCTGATTTATCATGTAACAGGTATACTATTTCGTCACAATCTGAACATTATCCACAACGATGAATATGTGAGTCCATCCGGGCAGTTTTTCATGCGAACTGAGTTTGAAGCAGGACAGAATGCGTTCGATTCGACCGCTTTACTGCACGAATTAAAGACGACGTTACCCGATTCGTCGAACCAGCAGGCCATTACATTTCGACTAAATCCGAAGCGCAAAAAATCAATTGTGGTCTTGGTCACGAAAGAACATCATTGCCTGGGGGAATTACTGATCCGATACGCGTTTGACGAGTTAGATGCTGATATTCTGGCAGTTGTGAGTAATTACAATGTGCTACAACCGTTGGTCAGTAAGTTTGGGATTCCGTTTCACTATATCTCACACGAGGGTAAAACTCGGGAGGAACATGAACAGGCGATTTTGCGAACATTAGCAATTTATGAGCCTGAATATCTGGTGCTTGCTAAGTATATGCGAGTACTAACTCCCGATTTCGTCAACCATTTCCCGAATCGGATTATCAATATTCACCATTCGTTTTTACCCGCCTTTATTGGTGCCAATCCTTATCGACAGGCTTACGAACGGGGAGTAAAAATTATTGGCGCTACAGCTCATTTTGTCAATAATGATCTGGATGAAGGCCCCATCATTGCTCAGGATGTGAAAGAAGTCAATCACCGGCAAACGGCGGCCGATATGGCTACAGAAGGGAAAGATGTGGAGAAGATTGTATTATCGCAGGCACTAAAATTAGTGTTCAACGATCGGGTCTTTATTTCGGGCAATAGGGCGATTGTGCTATAATAGCTTATTTCTGCGCCAATGAACTTTGTTTAACTACGGCTCGAATTTTTTCTTCATTCGCTTCGATATACTCATATTCACCTGGAGTAGACGATGCCATCGAAACAGATGGTTGTCGATAAACCATATAACTATCTTCCCGCTGAGAACCGCTGAGGTGGAGCGCATTTACTCCGGCATCCAACAGCGATTGGGCATTCTGTGCATTAACCCCGGCACCAGCCATAATTTCAATCCGACCAGCAGCCTGTTCGGTCAGTTGACGAAGTATCGGTAATCCATCCGTGACTGTCTGGCGTTGTCCAGACGTAAGAATCCGAACAGCACCGGTACGAATGACTGCTTCGAGGGCTTCCAAGGGATCGCGAGTCATATCAAAAGCGCGATGAAAAGTCACTGGCAAAGGACTCGCTAAATCAACCAATTCCTTTGTTCGGACTTCGTCAACGGTGCCATCGGCTTGTAGAACACCCAGCACAACACCAGCGGCCCCGGCTGTTTTAGCCATCTGAATATCGACCCTCATAACGGCTAATTCAGATTCGGTGTATAAAAAATCTCCCCCTCTTGGCCGGATCATGACGTACAGATCAATCTGTACATGCTGACGAGCTAATTGAATCAGACCAGCGCTGGGGGTAATCCCTCCTTCAGCCATTCCTGCACATAATTCAATGCGATTCGCACCAGCTTGCTGGGCCGTCAAACAGGATGCCAATGAGTAGGCACAAACTTCAATAGTTGACATTAGAGTAACAGATACCGATAAAACAATAAAGCCGAAAATTAGGAAAAATGCCCCTGAAAAATAGCAGTCTGGCGAGAATTTTGCGGAGATTTTTTGATGTATAATTCACCTGTATATATACTGGATATCAGCTTATTAGCTACCTAAAAAGCCGACCTTCTAATCAATAAAAAAGCAGTTAATATTCCTTTCGTCTAGCTTAGTAATACAAAAGTAAGATTTGCTATACACTTGGTAACTGGATTAGTAAATATAGCAGATAAAAAGTCGCTGGATGGCATAGTTTTCGCTACTTACTTAAGGTTAAGTTTTGCCAAAATCTTTCCTCAGCACTGTTCATTATTAACCCAGTTAGCATGAAAAATTTTTCCCAGACTGTACTGCTCTTCGTTTCTTGTTCAATTACTCAATTGGCTAATGCTCAACTCACTGCCCCCGCCCAGTTGGCAGCCCCCTCGCAACTGGCGGTACCGAATCCGTCAACGTTGCCTGCTCAACCCACCGCAATGGATTATTATAATGAGGGAATTCAAAAAAGCAACGCCAAAGACTATCCCGGAGCCTTACAGGCGTTTTCAGCAGCAATCATTATGAATCCTGAGCATGCGCCCAGCTATTACCATCGGGCGTTAGCCAAGATCAATGTAAACGACATTCAGGGATCTAACCTGGATCTGGATATTGCCCTTGAACTGAATCCTGGCGATGTAAATTCGTATCTGTATCGAGGATTAAATCGGACCAAACAGGAAGATTTTCGGGGCGCTATGCAGGATTTTAATCGCGCCGTTGAACTGAGCCCAAATGATGCGCAATTGTATTACCAGCGAGGGTTATGTCGATTGCAGGTCAATTATACGAATAGCGCTCTGGCCGATTTCAACAAAGCAGCGTCGTTGGCGCCAACTGATGTCAATATCCTAACGGCCCGTGGCAACTGCAAAACCCAATTAAATGATTTTAAAGGAGCGATGGCCGATTATGGGCTGGCGATTGAAAAAGCGCCTACTAAAACGCAGGCGTTGGCCGGACGTGGATACGCTCGTTTTAAGTTGGAAGATTACAAAGGAGCCACGGCCGATTTTAACCGTGCGATTGAGTTAAGTAAAGACGAAGCCGATTTGTATTATCGACGAGGTCTGGTGAAGACCCGGTTGGGCGAGTATGAAAACGCGATAGTGGATTTTGACAAAACCGTTCAGCTAAGTCCCGATCATTATAAGGCATTATTTAGTCGTGGCTTCTGCAAAAGTCGTATAAATAGCTCAAAACAGGCCATTTCCGATATCGACAAAGCCATTGAAATGGGCAATGCGACTACGCAGAGCAAAGCTTATTACAGCGAGTTTATTACGACCAGTACCTTGCCCTTGCTGGGGACAGTGGTGCAGAATCGCTATAAAGTAACGGAATTGTCGGACGACCGTGCAGATGCCTTTTTGGTTCGGGGCATTCTGAAAAATTCTAACGGCGATGGTAAGCTGGCCTTACAGGACCTGAATCGGGCCGTTGAGTTGAATCCAACTAATGCCGAAACGTATTTTATCCGGGGCATTGTCCGGTCGTCGCTTGGTGATCAGAAAGGGGCGCAAATTGATTGCAACAGTACACTCAAGCTGAATCCGCGCCATGCCGAAGCATACTATTTACGGGGTATTATCCGATACGATGCTGGCGACGAATCAAATGCCTGTATTGATATGAGTCGGGCGGGGGAATTGGGGTATGCACAGGCTTACAAGATTATTAGCACGAAATGTAATCGTACGCCGACACAACGTCAGATGACAGCACGAGCAAAATAAGGGTTGTTGGGAGAATAGTTAAAAAGCTTGCCAGAATTTTCTCTGGCAAGCTTTTTCTTTTGTATTTTTTGTTATTCTGACGGTAGGAAGAATTTTAAAGATAATTAATAGGGAAGTTGAAGATTCTTCCTACCGTCAGAATGACAAAAATGTATTATGAATTTCTAACCAACGCGGGTGAGATTCCGTAATGTTTTTCCGATTTTGGAATAGAAACCTGATGCTCTTTCATTTTTAGTGATTGATACACATCTTCGCGGATAAATGTGCGCTTCATATTATGTGTTGAATGCACCAATACATAGCCTGCTTTTTTTAATTTTTTGCAGGTATTTTTTATACGAAGATGGAATAACTTTCCATTGGTATTATGTACTTCGTCGAATTCAACCAGAATTATTTTAACGTCTAATTTATCCTCGAGAATCGTATCGATCACTTTATATTCGGCGCCTTCGATCTCCAGTTTTACAACGTCGACTGACGTATGGCCCAGCATAGTCATCAGATTGCCTAATCGATCAACCGGAGCTTCTATATAGTCGCCGGAATCCTGGAATAAATAAAGAGAGTGCGACGCATAATCATCGCGATTTGGGGCAAAAAACTTCAATTTCCCCTTATGGTCCCATACGCCCGTCTCAACAAAGGTAATGGTATCCAACTGTTCATGATTAATTCGATACGTAAAAGGTACGGTGGGTTCAATCGTTAATGGTTTCCGATTTGCCGTGTATTCTTTCAGCTTTTCAAAATGCTTAATTCCCTCGGGCATAGGATCGAATATGAATACATTGGAATCGAATAGAACTTTTAGTTCTGTATCGAACGAAATATCTTCGCCAGCACCAACGCAATAGCAAATAGAATCGCTTGTTAGAAAATTTTTTGGCAAATGATAACCATGATAATGCGATCCTACATGGACCAGATTCGTTAATGGCTTAACGCCCTGTTGCGGATGGATACCGACCAATTTTTTGACGAGACTAGCAAGATTAAGCATGCAATACGGATAAAAAATTAAAACTTATTTGATGAATAAAAAATCAATAGTTTTAAAGTTGGATAACAAATAAATATCTATCTGAAATTATTGAGTTACTGACTCTTTAGCTCTGACTTCAAAAGCAAAATTTGCTGATGCAACATGCTTATGATTATCATACGCATACGCAAATAATCGGTAGGCGCCCGGCTTAGTCGGCAGCTTAAATGAGATTGAGGGCTGCGTCGGGTTTTCGATCAGGCCTTTTAGCGCTGGCATGGATGCTCCCGAATAATCGGCCGTAAACTGGGCCCGGCGTTTAATTTCCCAGAAATAGGTTAGTGAATCTTTCTCCGGGTCGCTACTAATCATACGGGCCTGATGAAGCACTTCACCCGACGCATACGACTGATGCGTAGATAGTTTTCCATCTATTTCTATACCTTGAATATCCGGTGCTTTGTTGGGCGATTCTTTCCCGGACCAGAGCAATTTCATGACCTCAACGAGCAGCGTTTCACGGCCTTCTTCGTCAAATACATTAAACCACGTATGCGTTTCTTCCTGCTTAAAACCCCAATAAAACAGATAGGCACCCAGGCAATTCGGAGGACGAGAACCGATATAACGATTATAGAAATTTGTTACATACTTATACTTCTCTTGGCTGGTCGGTTCGAGCGGTGTTTTCCAGGGGGCTACTGGCGTTTCCCAATACGCTTGCACACCATATTCTGAAATTAGATAGGGTTTATCCCAACCGCCTTTTTTTAGGAATTGGGGTAGTTTTTCTGTCAATCCATACGAGTTTAGCCCCAACACATCCAGAGCTGGGCAACGTTCCTGAACAAGCCATATTGCCCGCTCGCTATCGGGCGAAATCACAGTGGCAACCGGATGATCAGGGTCTAGCTCATGTACCAGCTCGGCAAGTCGATTCACTTCATCATATACCTGGAAATTACTCGCTTCCATGGCCCATTCATTGCCCACACACCACATCAACAAGGCCGGATGATTACGGTACTTGGTTACGATTTTACGGATGCGCTCGTATTGTTTGTCGACTTCGGTTTTGTTGTTATAATCGAAACCTTCCAGCTCGCGCTCTACCCAGAGGCCAAAAAATACAGTTAGCCCTAACTTTTGCGCTTCATCCAGAATAGCACTGGCGTCGAGGTCGTCCCAGATGCGAACGGAATTACCTCCGCAGTCTTTTAATTGTGTTAGATGACTTACACCCCCTGCTCCCTTGATAAAATACGGTTTCCCATACCGCAGCAACTGGTGAGATTTCCCGTCAAAATGAATGGAAGTTGGTTTGGGTTCTGTGGAAGATGAAGCATTAGATTTGGTTGTTTCAGTACAACTTGTATTGAACAGGCTAACGACTAAAAACACCAAAACGGAACAAAATCGCATTGAGACTATATGGGTTGTATCTTCTCAATGTTGACTAATCGATTAACTATTAGTCACTGTTGTACGCGTTTAACCCGTCCTTTATTTAGAATAAATATATTAAATGGTATTTTCGGCATTTCTCAGATGCCGTTTTAGGTAGCGAAACAATATACCCTTACAAAAAACAATCGCCTTTATTTATGATTCTCCGTCATAAATAAAGGCGATTGAGCTTGCTGAAGCGTTTCTAGAAACTATAACGAGCGCCTAATTGAATTTGGAAGGGATCGCCTGATGGCGTAACAGCACCTGTTGCATTTACACGGTAAGTAAACTGCTGAGTGGTTTGACTGAAAGCAGGAATGGCCGCGTTGCCTCCAGAGGCTGGAATACCTAGTGCATACAATGCCTGGTTGCCCAGCGACAGATTGGTTCCTTTGTTTCGATTTAGCATGTTTGCCACGTTGAATGCATCCACCGATATGTCGAGGAACTGTCTTTTCTTAAACAGCGAAAACCGCTTGCTGGCCCGGAGATCAAAAACACCATAGAATCCGTTGATACCACCATTTCGTTCGGCAATCTTACTTGAAGAAGCATTGATATAACCCTTAAGGCTCTGACTGGCTGTTGGACTATCCAGCAAGGTCTGTAAACCAGTCCGTACATTTGCGGCTGTCTCGCCACTATTCCGGTCGAAAACAAAAGCCAGATCATTAGTTGTCACAAAGTCGCCATTGTTATTAGCACCCGACAACAGCGAATACCGCGTACCGCCAATACCCGAATAGCGGAACCCAACTGAAATACCGTAGAACGAAGGCAGCGTACCGTAAACGACCAATTTATTCCGGAACTGATTATCAGAATACGTCATCCGGCTCAGGTCGCGTGGATCGTCTTTCACTAATTGGACCAGCGTGGCTGTATTGGCTACGTTACCATTGAACGACGTATTGTCTTTGGTATCGTTCCAGGTGTAGCTGGCCGAGATTTCGCCATCCCGGAAATACTGGTAAGTTCCATCAAGCACAACCGCAAACTGATTGACTTTTCCCTGACTGCCTAGTTCCAATACCCGGCCCAATCGTTGGCTGATACGTCCTTGCTGCCAATCGCCCGCGCCATTAGCAGGCATTGAATTTAGGGGTACATAAACGCCCCGGTTGGCTTCGTTGGCTAACCGGAAAAATGGCTCTGCCACAATATTCCGATCAACATAGGTGTAGTTATGGCGAGCTAGTGATGCATATCCAGTCAGGCTAACTTTAAATTTGTCAGTAAGGTATCGGGTATACGACAAGTTCGCTTTGTAGAGTACCGGTGTCCGCGCATCAGCGCCTGTCATGTTGATCGTAGGTAATTGGAACGCTGCCAATGATGGAATGCTGTTGTAATTGGCCCGATAGGCAGCGAAATCCGGTGTCGGTATGTTCGGAGCCCGTACGTCGACGGTGCCGTAATGCTTTCCATCGAAGGTAAGATTGTTGATAATGACGTAGTTGTTGATGTCAGAAGCAAAAATGCCCGCACCAAAACGGATGAAATCTTTATGCTCCTCGTTTACATCCCACGTTAACTGCAATCGGGGCTGGGCTACAAATGATTTAAGCTGGTTGTCAGTCCGTAATTTCAGGTCATCAAAAACCACTTGGTTGAAAGCCGCTCTTGGGTATACGGCATAGTCGAATCGCAAACCGGCGGTCATATCTATGCCCGGAGCTAGCTTCGTACTCATCTGGCCATATAAACCGACGTTAAGCGTATTGCCGACAACCGTTGGATCTGCTACCAGAGGTACTTCCCGGAAATAGCGGTAAGGTTGCAGCCGCTCAAACTTATCCAGAGCCGACAGACTGCCATCTACTGTGTAATGGAAACGTCCGTTGACTTCACTGCCATACAACGATTTAGCATGGGTGTACATCAGATCGACGCCAAATGTATACTGGGCTTTGTTGGTGTTATAATACAGATTGTCAACCAGTTGAATCACATTGTTCGTGAATCCTTCCTGTGCAAAGCGGTGGCCTCCCATCTGAATGTTTGTTGCCCGGCTGTTTCCGTCGATGGTTGACGCTACGTTTTCTACGATGTTACGGGGAATATTGGCGGCCGGTAGCTGATCGCCGGGGGCGCTTTTTTGATAAGTATATAAGTGCTGGACTTTTAATTCGTTGGTAATCTGAGAATTGAGCGATGTGCGCAATGTGGCCAGCAGGCTATTGTCTACGTTGAAATCGTTACCGTACGATTCGTAGATATTGATCGCTGTGTTGTCGGCCAGCCCAAGTTTATTGCGGTCGTTGGTGTAGTTATTGCGAATCGTGAGCAGGTTTTTCTCATTTAACTGCCAGTCGAGACGGGCAAAGGCTGCATCAGAACCCCGGACTTTATCGAATGTACCGTACTGGGGTGTATTGGCCGTACCATATTGTGCGCGGGCAATGCTCACAAATCGGTCAAGAGTAGCTCGGGTAACCAGAAAACGGCTTTCGTCGGCAGGAGTCTGAACGTCGGCAATAATCAACGGACGCGAATCCTGCTGGTGATCCCAGACGACAAAGAAGTGCAGTTTGTCTTTGATGATCGGACCGCCCAGCGAAAAGCCAAACTGATTGGTCGAAAAGGGCACATTCCGTTCGTTACCCCGAATGTCGTATCGGCTCGATAACCAATTGGCGCGGGTGTAGTTGAAAACGCTACCCGATAATTTGTTGGTCCCGGCTTTCGTTACCGCACTAATCGTACCCCCACCGCTCCGACCATAAATAACATCGTACTGGTTGGTAACCACTTTAAATTCACGAACAGCTTCGATGGAAATCGAGTAAGGCGCTCCGCTCCGGCTTGTTGTGGGGCCAGCTGAGGTTGGGTTCTTAGCCGTTGTACCGTCGATCGTAAAATTCGTTGATGAACCAAGTTGTCCTGATAAATTGGTACCCCGGCTTAATGGAGATAGATCCGTTAAGGACGTAAAATTTCGACCATTGACTGGAAGTGCCGCGATTGACTTGGCTGATATTGTTGTGGCGGCTCCGAGATACTCTGTTTTATTTTTCAAGCCGGATGCCACCACCTGCACCACTTCGAGCGATTGACCACTATCCTCCATGCTCAGGTTTAGCCGGATGGCATCGCCCTGATTCAGGGTGTAGCCGGTTCGTTGTTGATCGCCGAAGCCAACAAACGTAACCCGGATGGTGTATGGCCCACCCAGTGGCAATTCTTTGAAAAGATAGTCGCCCTGAGCATTGGTCACCGTTCCCGTCGTAAAACCCGTCGATTCGTTACGAACCTGAACCGTAGCGCCCGGCAGTGGTGATTTCCTGTTGTCTGAAATGATCCCCGAAATGGATGCCTGAGTTGTTTGCGCTTCGGCGGAGTTTACAATGAAACCAGCAAAAAGAAGAAGGATGAAGCTAATAAATAGATGATTTTTCATGCAGCATGGGTGTAAAATTTACGGCTGCAAAGAGAGTGGAACTACTTATTTTTTATGTTATTTTAATATTATCAAATCATCATCTTTATATTTCCTGCGAATCGTCTTCTCAATTAATGCTCAGTAAATAAGCGATTTACGTACAGCCCTACCGCCTAATTAATATGTTTACTAGTTGTACGATTTTATGACAATCTTGCTTTTGAATTTGCTCAAAGACATTTGAGTCAAATTCAAGTTACACGATACTTTGGAAATGCCGATTCTAATTGGGGTCGGCATTTTTTGTTGCCAGCTGATCCGGTTTATAGACGTTTTTAAACACTCCAAAAGTCATTTCTTTCAGTTGATTCCATCAAAATGGCAGTTCAGGCAATTCGGTACTGGCCATGCTCATGCGCTCCTCTATTTTTGGTCCCATAAACAACAAAAAACGATGAACCATGAAATACTCTGTATGTATTATTGCCCTGGCTGTTATGCCATTTAGTCTATTCGCCCAGACCAAAACTGCTGTCCGAAAACCAGCTTCGTCCGTTAGCCGACCTGCACAGACAGCTGTTAAACCCGTTACGACAGCATCTACGAAAGAGGTAGCAGCACCCGTTAAAGTGGCTCCAAGTCAGCCCGTTGCTGAGGCACCCGCAGCACCTGTAGCTGTAGTACAGTCTGCTCCAGTTGAAGTAGCACCAGTGGCTACTACTAATACGACGAAACCTGCGTCTCCCAAAGCTGTTAAGGAAAGTAACTTTCGGGTTGGTTTTCGGGTAGGGGGGAATTCGAGCACGATTGGTGGAGTTGATCCTTCCTCATTAGGCATTGGCCTTCAACTGGCCCGGGTAACCGGCTTTCATGGTGGAGTCATCTTCAACATCGGTGGCCCTACTTTTTCGGTTCAGCCCGAAGTTCTTTACTCGCAATATGGTGTTAAGTTCGCGTATGGCTCTGATTATTTGCAGCTTAAATACAATGTAGTGGAAGTGCCTGTACTGTTAAAGGTTTCGTTTGGTCAGCCTAATCTTCGCTTCTTTGTCAACGCCGGTCCAATCGGTAGCTATGCGCTAAGTGGAACAATCTCTGTGAAGGAAGGTGGCCAAAGCGATTCGCAAAGTGTTGATATGGGCCAGGAAGGCCGATTCTCTTACGGGGCAACGGGCGGTCTAGGCGTTGCGCTGAAAGCCGGTCCAGGATCAGTATTGCTGGAAGGCCGATACAATTATCTGATGGTCAATCAGGAGGACGGCTCTACAACGAAACCACAGAATGCCATGGTATCTGTTGGGTATCTGATCCCACTGGGAGGTCGCTAATCAATAATCAAACCTTACAAAGAAGCCCGGACTGATCCGGGCTTCTTTATTTTATGAGTTTATCTATTTACAACTAACTCGTTATGTAACAGTAATTAAGGCAACCGTTAATATAAGCAGACGAACCGCTACCTCATTAAAGCTTGTAACCGTCTATTTACATAAGTATCTTGTGGCCGAATTGATAGTCTATCTGGCTATCAATGGTGTGGATAGAACCCGAAACGTCGGTCCTTTTAGGGTCGACGTTTCTTGTTGCCAGACCTCGTGTATCCAGGGAGTCATGTCAAGGCTACCTGTTACTTTCCTTACCACGATCCGTCTCAAACGGGCGTTTGAAATCCGAGCCCATAGACCACCGTACGATTCGATGAATAGAAAAGCCCCATCTAACAGAAGGGGCTTTTCGTTTGAGCTTTTACCGGCAAAAAATATCGGCACGAATGGTGAGCGTCCAGTCCGATTTATCGACCCGGTAATTATCCTGACGCAATAGCCAGCTCGCTCCTCCATCGATACTCGCCCGAAAATCGTATGATTGCCCTACCTGTAATTTATAGGAAGTTGTGGTACGTTGCTTGCGCGTAACTGTTGCCAGGTCCTTCCATTGTCCCTTCCCAACTTCACTGTATTGAATTTTTACCAGGGCTGGTATCAACGCTTCGTTTAAGGTTGTCCCGTTCGGACAGGCATATTCGATAGCCAATGTCATATCGGGTGGTACTTCCAGTGCCGTCAGATTGATAACGATGGGGTTAGGATCGCACGTTTGCCCCGGTGTTGATTCGGAAATCAACCCTCTTGGACCTTTCACGCCCGTATCGGTTTCATCGAATACCTGTAACTTCAGTCGCAGGTTTTTAGGCTGATTTCGAATTGTAATAATAGAGCCATTATTAATATTCGCATAGAAGGAAGATATCTGTTGATTGGTCGATACATTAATTAATTTACACAGGTAGTTTACATCGACGCTAGCCAACTGGCTGTTCACTTTGAACACGGGACCAATATCACAAA
Organism: Spirosoma harenae; assembly: GCF_054776975.1. Taxonomy (NCBI): domain Bacteria; kingdom Pseudomonadati; phylum Bacteroidota; class Cytophagia; order Cytophagales; family Cytophagaceae; genus Spirosoma; species Spirosoma harenae. Next base: position 391,615 of record NZ_BAAHBD010000054.1, read on the forward strand.
TTGATTCCGCCCAGCCCGCAACATAGGTAGCCGCCAGGCGTGCATTCGCTCGACATTCTAATCGATTGGTTTGTGCATTACGAACGACTACACCTGGTGTTTCTGCCTGCCATCGATCGGCAAACTCGTCATAACTGAAAAGAGGAATGGAGTCTCCTTCCTGAACAGCCCGGCCTTTGCTGAAATTAGACAAGGCCGGATTGAGATCCATCGTCCAGGGAATTGGCTGCGAAAAGGAGTTTGCCAACGCGTACTGATTAGTATAGAGTTGAATCGCTAGAGAGCCTGCCAGCGATAATACCCGGAGCGTTCCCAGCGAAGCACCGCCGTTCCGTCCAGCTACGTTCGACATGGCTCCTTCGCCGGGAATGTAGCGGGTGGCATCACTGGTTCGGGCGTTGGTATGAATGACGGCCAGAGTCAGTTCATTACTGACAGGTTGCCCATTTCGATCTACCACTTTAGTACCCGCTGGCACCGTTACTAAAGACCGATCAGCATCATTGGTTGATTGGGTTGTTGTGACACCAAAGGCATTCGCTACGATTCCATCCGTACCAGCGCGTCCATTCGCCCGATTAGCGGCTACAGTGCTCGGTGGTTTGGTCAAATTAATCCGACGAACCGTACGAACCTGTTGCTCCAGACTGGTCTGAGTAATTGGCAGAATAACCGTCAGATAATCCGGCGATTCCACAACAACGGTATAGCGAAGGGGGTTTTTATCGGATACTTTCGCGGAAGGAGAAGGAGCGATCAACAGATGGCCGTCGCTGTTGACTTTAAAGCTTCTGGTGTTAAGCGTCGTAACGATCTGATCGGCGTTTGGCCCCGCGATGGTTACCTGATTTTGCTGCGGGAGCGGATTTTGTGCCGGATCGTAAAGCCGAATTTCAATTACCCCATCCTGTAAAGGGTCTTTCAACGCAAGCGTAACATCTTCGAGTGGATTGCGGCAAGCCTCAAAGGCGATTACACAAATCAGGATGCTATAGAGGAGATAACGGAGGTTCTTCATGTTGAGTCGTTGTCTTAAAGCCTGATTCCTATTAGGAAGACAATTAACTCACAGAAGAGTTAACTGAATTTTATTTTTCGGCTCCTTTTTGTATTCAAATACGGCAAATGGTATCTTATTAGCGTAAATCCTTACCAGGAGTTTCTTTAAGACTAGGTCGACTATAAAACGTTTATTTTGCTGTTCGATTGAAAAGTCATGTCGAATTCCTCCTTGCCTGTACTTGACATATTCTTATATAAGCGAATTTGGCGAATTTGGTTAGTCCTGATCAGTTTTCCCTGGTTAGGATGGTCGCAGTCTAGTGGCCATCCTCCGGCCGTTTCCGAAACTTCGAATTTTTTCTTTAGTCAGCTGACAACTAAAAATGGCTTATCGTATAATCTGATCAATTGCCTGCATCAGGATCGGCAAGGCTTCATCTGGGTAGGTACTTTTAATGGGCTGAACCGTTTCGACGGTACTCATTTTATTCCGTTTAAGCATAACCGAACGCAGCCAAATACAATTGCGCATAATACAATTCTGGATATATGCGAAGACAAATCCGGAACTATTTGGGTCGCTACGGTGAATGGGGTTAGTCGTTATGTAAAAGAGCAAAACACGTTTGTCAACTATTTACTGGAAGCAAATTCGCCGGAAGCCTTCAGTAATAACGTTGTAAATAATATTCTCTGTGATCGGACTGGAACAATCTGGGCTACATCGCTGGGAGGATTATTTGAGTTTCTTCCTGATCAGAATCGCTTCAAAGCGTACCAACATGATCCTGCCAACCCGGCGAGCCTTAGCTCAAATCTAATCAATCGCAATTCGCTGGTTGAGGACCCCACTCAACCTCGGCTATGGATGGGGTCAAGTAAGGGATTGAACTGTTTCGATCTTAACAAGAAGATCTTTTACAATTACCGACATAATCCCCAACAGATCGCTGCTTTTACCGACCACCGAATTTATCCACTCGCTTTCGATCGACTCGGACAATTATTATTTGTCGATGATCAACAGCATCAATTCATTACTTACAATCAAAAGACGAATCAGGCAACCAATATAAGCCCGTCGCTGCGGAACAGTAAACTGGTTGCAATGCCTTCTCTTTCGTCAATTTTTGTCGATAAGGAGAATAATATCTGGCTGAGTAGCTGGAACAATCAAATTCTACATCGAAATACAGCGACTAATACCTGGATACAGCTCAGGCATGATGATGCCGATCAGAACAGTATTAATTCCAATTTTTTCTGGGATGCTCTCCTGACCCGCGATGGCGCTATCTTCATTGGCGGGCTATATGGACTATCCATTTATAAACCGACCGATGCTTATTCTACTATTTTTAATCCTGCTGATGCTTTTCTCCAGTTGGCCTCTACATCGACAATATCGGCTTTAGCTGAAGATGATGCCGGGAAGATCTGGATTGCCTCTCATTGGGAAGCATTGATTGCCTACGACCTGATAAAGCATACCTATACGGCCTATCCCGTAGCGGGTCATGCAAAGCAGCCTCTTTCGGTAAATGGAGTTTATTTTTTACGCTTCATCGAGGGAGAGCTATGGATCTGTACGGGGAAAGGTATTCAGATTTTTAATCCTGTTACGCGCCAATACAGACCATTTACGGGGATACCCGCATCCGAAAAACTCCAGGAATCCTACGTCGGATGGGTTTTTCAGGATAGCCACAAAACAATCTGGTTCAATGCTGCGTCCAGATGGCTGATTCAGTATAATCCTCAAACGAAAGCATATAAACGGCATAATCTGGATCGCTTATCGGGCTCCGTAGATATAACAAATGCGACTTCAGTCGCAGAGGATAAGCAGGGGAATGTTTGGTTTGGTACGTATTTGGGCCGACTGTATCAATATGATGTTGCCAGACAAACGTTTACCGTTCACGTCCCGAATTCAAATCAGTCGCCCCGCGTATTGCAACAACCAATTAATGATCTCTGGATAGACCCGAAAGACAATATTTGGATAGCCTCAGAAGGAGGGGGACTGATCCGCTATGATCCGCGAAAGAATCAATTTAAATCCTGGATGGAAAGTGATGGGTTGTTGATGGATGTATGCAAGCGGTTGCTCGTTGACCGTCAGGGAAAACTATGGGTAGGTTCCTACGAAGGGCACACGATCTTTGATCCGGTAAATGAGCGGGTAATAATTCCTCGGGTTGGCTACGGGCAGCGGGAAAATAATTTCTTTTCAGATGCGCAGTACCGACTCAAAAATGGCGACTTGCTGATAGCCAATGCAAGTAATCTGATACGAGTGGATATGGATAGAATTAGCCGATCCCAACCGGCTCCTAAACCCGTTATCAGTAATCTGGCTGTATTCGAAAAATCCCGACCGCTTTATGCCAACACGCCACCTATTGAGCTTACCTATAAAGAGAACTTTTTTACGTTTTCGTTTTCGTCGCTTGCGGCTCCTGGTGGTACACCCATCGAGTATTCGTATCGATTGACAAACTATGATCCGGAGTGGGTATTCAGCGGAAATCGAACGTTTGCAACGTATACGGGCGTAAAAGGCGGGCATTATACCTTTGAGGTGAGAGCACGCACTCAACAGGGAAACTGGAGTTCTTCCCAGACATTACCTGTTTACATTCGCCCTCCTTTCTGGCAAACGGGCTGGTTTCAGATTACTCTGATTGGTGTCGTACTCGGCCTGATTGTTCTGGCGGCTCGAAGCCGGGAGAAAAAGCTGATACTTCAACAGGCTGAGCAAAGTGAGTTTCGGGAGCGTCTGGCCGCGATGGAAATGAAGGCACTTCGTTCGCAGATGAACCCGCATTTTCTCTACAATTCGTTGAACGCCATTCGGCTCTTTGTTCTACAGAACGACAGTGATAATGCCGACAAATATCTGGTTAAATTTTCCCGACTCATGCGATTGATTCTGGATAATTCGCGGCAGGAATGGGTAACCCTAGCCAGCGAACTGGAGCAGCTTCAATTGTATTTGGAACTGGAGCAACTCCGCTTTGATCAAAAATTCAACTTTCTCATCGAAACCAGCCCCGATCTCAAATCGGATACCTTGCTGATTCCACCGATGATTATCCAGCCCTATATTGAAAATGCGATCCTTCACGGTATAGCGCACAAAAAAGAGCAAGGTATGATTTGGGTACGCATAAAACCGACGGACGATTATCTGGAATGTATTGTTGAGGATGATGGAATTGGCCGTCAGAAAGCGGCTGAATTGAAGAGTAAAACCCCAACGTCGCACAAAAGCGTTGGGCTGAAAGTAACCGCTGAACGACTTCAGTTGATTGGCCAGCGGAATGGGAAACAAACCCGAGTTGTCGTGATTGATAAGGAAGATGATGATCATCAGGCGCTTGGTACCCAAATAATCATTGAGCTACCGTTTATGACCGCGTAAACTCTGATTAACAAATAGCTACTGTGCCCAGGTTTTGAACGTGGTTATCCGAAACGTAATCAGTTAAAAGTTAACGTTATAGGTGTTTTTGTTCTCGCACATAACGAATGTGCTATGTGTGCTGCCAATGCTCGTTACTGAACCAAGTTTATTGAATACAAAATCCTGATAGTGTTTCATGTCTTTCGCATATACTTTCAGAAGAAAGTCGAAATCCCCGGAGATATTATAGCATTCAACGACTTCTTCTAACCGAAGAATATCGGTTACAAACTCATGTCCAATGTTTTTATCGTGCTGCTTGAGCTTGATATTACAAAACACAATCAATCCATAATTGAGCTTTTCAGCATCGATCAAGGCAATATATTTTTTGATGTACCCGCTCGACTCCAATCGTTTTACCCGTTCAAAAACAGGCGTGTGCGATAGGCTTACCTTATCCGCTAATTCTTTAATGGTCACGTTCGAGTTTTCTCCCAGCAGTTTGAGTAACTGTAGGTCTGTCTGATCCAGTTTTTCCATAGACTATTTTTCTTTTATTGATCGAGTTCTCTCTTCTGGTAGAATAATTGTCTGCAAATTTGGTGATTGTAGATTTATTTTTTGAAATATATTCAATAAAGTAGAGAATAAATCTCAATATATAGTTTTGTGTAGTTTTTTATTCTATTTCAGATTTTTACTTTGTAGAGAAAATGCTGACGCAAAACCTGGGCTACCCTCGAATTGGTGGACAAAGACAACTTAAAAAAGCTTGTGAACAGTATTGGGCAGGCAAGATTGACCTGGAAGAATTGACACAGGTTGCTCATCGAATCAAAGAAGAAAACTGGCGAACCCAATTAGAAGCTGGTCTCGATATAATTCCCTGTAATGATTTTAGTTTTTATGATCAGACGCTGGATATGAGCCTGTTGTTGGGCGTAATTCCACAGCGTTACTCACCCGTGTTATCGCAGGTAAAAGACAACCGTGCCATTGATCTCTATTTCGCTATGGCCCGTGGCTATCAGAAGAATGGCCTTGATATAACAGCCATGGAAATGACCAAGTGGCTGGATACCAATTACCATTATATCGTACCCGAATTTACAGCCAATCAGGCGTTTCGCATTTTTCAGGAAAGCGTGTTTGCTGAATACGATAGCGCCAGACAATTGCTCGGACAGAAAGCCAAACCTGTACTGGTTGGTCCAGTCAGTTATCTGCTGCTGGGCAAAGAAAAAGAACCCGGATTTGACCGCATCGACCTGATCCAGAAATTAGTCCCGGTTTATGTGGATATTATTAATCGCCTGAGCCGATCAGGTGCTGAATGGATTCAGTTAGACGAACCTTGTCTCGTACTTGATCTTACTAAAAAAGAGAAAGATGCCTTCGACTTTGCTTATCGCAGCATTGCCAGCCAGGTAAGTGATGTTAAGTTGTTGGTCGCTACCTATTTCGACGCTTTGCTGGACAACACGCACGTAGCGGTCAATCTTCCGGTGGCTGCGTTGCACATCGACCTAGTTCGTGCGCCGGAGCAGTTAGATGAAGTACTTGCCCTGATTCCCGCCAATCTGAAGCTTTCCTTAGGTGTGGTAGATGGACGTAATGTATGGAAAAACGATTACCAAAAATCGCTAAACCTGATCCATAAAGCGGTTGAAAAACTGGGTACCGACAGAGTGATCGTTGCCCCATCCTGCTCGCTGCTACATAGCCCGATCGATCTTGAGCTGGAAACCACACTCGATCCGGAGATCAAAAACTGGATGGCATTTGCTAAACAAAAACTAAAGGAAATTAGTGAACTCAGGCAGATTGCTCTGGGCAACCAGGCTTTGCTGGAAGCCAACAGAAAAGCGTTCGAAAGCCGTCGGGCATCGCAAAAAGTACACAGACAGGCAGTGAAAGATCGGGTGGCCTCCATCACCGAGGCCAACGCAACTCGTGTCAGTGCTTTCCCCGTTCGTCAGCGACTACAGCACGAGCGTTTCAACTTACCTTCATTTCCGACCACCACGATCGGGTCATTCCCGCAAACGGATGATATTCGTCAGTTGCGCGCCAAATTAAAGAAAGGGCAACTACCAATTGAGCAGTACGAAGCGTCGATTGAGCAGGCTACCATCGATGCGATTCGCTGGCAGGAATCAATCGGAATCGATGTGTTGGTTCATGGTGAATTTGAGCGGAACGACATGGTGGAATATTTCGGTGAGCAGCTCGATGGATTCCTTTTTACCGAAAATGGCTGGGTACAAAGTTATGGGAGCCGCTGCGTGAAACCGCCCGTGATCTATGGAGATATAAGCCGACCGAAGGACATGACCGTACGCTGGAGCAAATTTGCGGCTGCACAGACCCAGAAGCCGATGAAAGGCATGTTGACCGGCCCGGTAACGATCCTGCAATGGTCATTTGTGCGCGACGATCAGCCACGAGAGGTCACTACTAACCAGATTGCTTTGGCAATCCGTGATGAAGTGTTGGCGCTGGAGGCAGCCGGTATCGGGATTGTTCAGATCGACGAGGCCGCTATCCGTGAAGGATTGCCGTTGCGCAAGGCCAAGCGTCCTCACTACCTGAATTGGGCCGTAAAGGCGTTTCGAATTACGGCAGGTGGCGTTGCCGATCAGACGCAGATACATACCCATATGTGTTACAGTGAATTTAACGATATCATTGAACACATAGCAGCTATGGATGCTGATGTAATCACGATAGAAACTTCGCGTTCGCAGATGGAGTTACTACAGGCCTTTGCCCATTTTAACTATCCCAATGAAATCGGTCCCGGTGTCTACGATATCCATTCGCCACGTGTTCCAGGCACAGACGAAATGGTGGCACTTTTGCTGAAAGCCGCAGACCTGTTGCCAGCACAAAACGTATGGGTAAATCCCGATTGCGGTTTGAAGACTCGTAAATGGCCAGAAACCAAAGCGGCTTTAGAGAATATGGTAGCTGCCGCCCGGCAAGCACGGGAACAGATCAACGTAGAAGCATAATTTACGAAAAGGGCGTTATTTTGCACCCAGTTAGGCCGCCTGTCCGTTTACTCTCCGACGTATTCGGTAGCGTAAACGAACAGGCGAGTAGTAAGAAGATGCGTTTATTTTTGAACAGGAAAGAAGTCTGAATTCGTAGTTTAAGTACCACAATGTTTCTAGAAAAGATCAAATCCGGTGAATCAGGCGTATTGCTTTACGGCATTACTCCTCCAAAATCCAGTACTCCCTCTGAACGAGTTGCCGAGATTGCCCAAAAAACAATTGAACGACTCTCTACCCTGGATATTGATGCACTTGTGGTATATGACGTTCAGGATGAATCCGCTCGGACAACAGAAGAAAGACCCTTTCCGTTTTTAACGGCCCTTGATCCGCTCATATTTGCTTCTGGCTATCTGGGAGAATTACCCATCCCGAAAATAATCTACCGACCTGCCGGTAAATTTTCTCCTGTAGAGCTATCCGATTGGCTGGAAGAGCTGCACGATCATAAATTCTATCCCGTTTTTGTTGGCGTTCCGGCGCCGGACTTCCCGGTCAAAACGAGCCTGCCGGAGGCTTACCAGATCTGGAGTAAGCACCAGACCACTTCTGTTATCGGGGCTGTGACCATCCCGGAAAGGCATAACATGCTGAATGATGAAGATGTCAGAATGCTGGATAAGATGAGTTGCGGGGTATCGTACTTTATTTCCCAATGCATTTTTAATCTTGATTACGCCAAACAGGTTATTGACGATCTGATGCTCCGCTGTCGGGGGGAGAATAAAACCCCTCCGACTGTTATTTTCACCATTACGGCCTGCGGATCAGCCAAGACACTGCATTTTATGGAGTGGTTAGGCATTCACGTACCCGATGAACTGAAAGAAGAACTTAAAAAATCGGAGGATATACTTGAAAAATCAGTACAGATATGCCTCGACATTGCCTCCGCTCTGACTACATTCTGTATGGAACGCTCAATTCCGTTCGGCTTCAATATCGAAAGCGTCGCTATTCGCAAAGCAGAGATCGAAGCGTCGATCTACCTGGCGAATGGGATAGGTCAGATGTTGAAGGATAAAGGGGTAAGAAAGCCATCAGAAGATAAAGATGGTGAGATCTTACCTGAACGGTACCGTATACGACAGTCCTAAAACTATTTTTCTATTTAACCAATCCAAACCTTTTCCGAATACGTAAGTACGTCAAATTCTTATGTATAGAATGGATTAGGTTCCACAAACACCCGGCCAGATGAGCCGGGTTGTTTTTTGCCGTAAATTCTCTGGAGAGTAGAAAAGTTCTCCCGGCTATCGTACGAATAGTGCCAAAATTGGCTACCTGCACCAATCGTTGCAGGACATCGTTTCGTTCGGCAATATCGGCTTTATCGAACCGTTTGTAGGTACTTAAATCGACGTAAGCGGTATTACTGTTGATCGCCAGAAATCCACTACAGGCAAACGGCTGAGTGTCTAGCTCAGGTAGATGAACAACCCTTAAGCCACCTGAATGGGCGCTATATTGGGCATAACGTATTGGGGTAAGTTTCATACTTATTCGAACTTATTCAGAGTCTCGCTGGGCTAGTCGCCAGGCTTCCCGAATACGTTGAAACTTAATATTAGATGATGTCCCTCTGCCGTTCCAATTAATCACCAGATTGCAGAATTGTTCCAGAAGGGTAGGATCGATTGCTTGCTCCGCTTCAACGATAAAAGCGTTTTCGGAGGCCATTGAATTTGTTGTATTCATGTTAGTTAGTAGGGGGTGCTTTAACCTGTTGAGTATGTAATTTGCATTTTAGACTGCTCAACCAGATTTTGGACACTTTTAGGGGCTTTTATACACGTCCAACCACCCTACGGAACAAAGTGTTTATAGGCCATTTGCTTACTTATTGAATGGAGTATCCATTTAATAAAAATACAATTATTCGCAATAGGCTGGTCCCTCACCGGTCTACACTCTCGCAATTATGGATCAATGAGTCCTGTCCAATCGTGGACAACGATTCGTCCGTTTCTGGACAAGGCTTCCGCTTTAATTGAGGCTATAACCGCACTGAAGCTATATTTTACGGCTGGCATGGCATTTGATTTAAAATATTGTATCTAATAAGTTCACTTACGTATTGATGAAAAAAACCATACTGGGAGAGTTGGAAGAGTTGGTGTTGCTGGTAGTGGCTGCGAGTGCTGAAGAAGTCTATGGGGTTCCGGTTATGGAGCAGCTACAAGCCCAAACGGGCCGAAACTTTACGATTAGCGCGGTACACACAACCCTGTATAGACTCGAAGAAAAGGGTTTCCTGTCATCCTCGGTAGGGGGTGCGACGGCCGAACGCGGGGGGCGAAGTAAGCGCTTGTTTGCGCTGACGACTGAAGGAGGACGGGTGCTGATGGAAATTCAGCAAATGCGAACTCGGTTGTGGGAGGCAATCCCTCAGGGCAAACTCCAATTATTAGGCCTTTAAGCCAACTGAAGTCATGAGTCAAAAGCAATCTTCTCCTCAACCTGACCGCCAGTCACCCCAAATTGTCGGGCCGCCCCGTTGGGCTGACAGGTTATTGGAATGGTTTGTCGCCCCTCATTTGCTGGAGTATGTTCAGGGTGACTTGCATGAAGACTTCCATAAGCAGGTTGCTCGAGTTGGCCTTGCCCGCGCCCGACGTGCCTATATATGGGCGGTGCTGCATTGCCTGACCCCCTTTTTTGCAAAGAGACCAACCCCCGAACCGTTCTACAACTCTAACAACGAATACCCTAAACTGCTATTTACCGATATGCTCTCAAACTATCTAACCATCGCTTTTCGAAATCTGTGGCGGCATAAAGCGTTTACGGCCATTAATATTGTTGGCTTAGCTGTGGGACTGGCCACCTGCCTGCTGATTGTTCTCTTCGTTCTGCACGAACTGAGCTATGACCGCTACCATGCCAATGCCGACCGGCTATATCGTATGACGCTGAATAGCCGATTAGGGGAATCCGATTTCCATTACGCGTATACGAGCGAACCGGCCGGAAAAGCGTTATTGGATGAATGTCCGGCTGTCGAGACGGTTACTCGTCTGCGCGACGACGGTGATATGCTGGTTAAACATGATCACGACACGTTTAAAGAAGAAAGAGTAGCCTTTGTTGATTCAAATTTCTTTTCATTTTTCACAATTCCTTTGAGAAAAGGCAACGTGGCGAATGCGCTCGTTGAGCCCAAAACAGTGGTTCTTACCGAAACGACGGCCCGGAAGTATTTTGGCGAGGCTGACCCTATCGGAAAGACGCTGTCGATGGGTAATCTGGGGCTGTTTCGGGTGACTGGCATCTGTGCCGACATTCCGTCAAACACTCATTTTCATTACGATATGTTTGGCTCGTTTTCGTCTGTTAATCAGGGCGCCAAATGGGTGGCCAGTGGTGCGTATGTTTATCTGATGATACGGGAAGGGGCCACTATCCGGCAGGTAGAAGCGCAAAGTCAGGGGTTTGTTCGTAAATACGTAGCGCCCGAAATCAAGGAGTTTCTCGGGCTTAGCCTGCCTGAGTTCCTGCAGAAAGGCAACCGATTGAGCTTTGATTTCCAACCCGTAACGGGCATTCATTTGTACTCCGACTTGGATAATGAACTAGAACCGAACAGCAGCATTAACTATGTGTACGTCTTCTCCGCGATTGCCTTATTTATCCTGCTATTGGCCTGCATTAACTTCATGAATCTATCCACCGCCGGATCAGCCGGACGCTCTAAAGAGGTTGGTATCCGTAAAGTGATGGGCTCTGTTCGTAAGCAACTGGTCAGTCAGTTTCTGGCCGAATCGGTCCTGCTGACCATGCTGGCCTTACTGTTGGCTCTGGGGCTTGTCTTGCTGTTATTACCCGGCTTTAATGCATTAGCTGGAAAGCAGTTTAGCCTCGGTGACATTTTCAACAGTCAGATCTTGTCTGGCGTCTTGTTGACCTGTCTGATAATCGGCTTGTTGGCCGGAAGTTACCCGGCCTTTGTACTGTCGTCGTTCAAACCCATTACGGTGCTAAATGGAAAAGCGCAGGCTAGCTTACGTAGCGGCTGGCTGCGTAATACGTTAGTAACGGGTCAGTTTGTGGTATCAATCGGTATGATTATCGCTACAATTGTTGCGAATCAACAAGTCCGGTTTATACAAAATAAGAAGGTTGGTTTCGACAAGGAACAGGTGTTGGTTTTACACGATACGCAGGTACTGGGGTCAAAACTGACTGCCTTTAGAGATGAGTTAGCTAAGTTGTCGCCTGTGGTTCGGGTGGCATTGGCCGGTTTTTTACCCGCCGGCCCATCGCGTCAGAGTCAGGATGGTATTAAGTTTCGGGATGGCGCTGGAACCGGTAATCACCTGTCAAAAACCTATTTCGTCGACGAAGATTACCTGCCTACATTAGGAATACAACTGACGCAGGGACGCAACTTTTCGAAGGCATTTTCCTCCGATCATTCAGCAGCCCTTATCAACGAAGCGGCCGTTCGAGCGTATGGCTTCAAAAAGCCTATCGGTCAGCAGTTGTCTACGGTGGGCGATGGGCGACGTACGTACACGGTGGTTGGCGTGGTGAAGGACTTCCATTTCGAATCCATGCATCAGCGTATTGCTCCGCTAATTTTATTTTATGGGGGCGATAATGGTCAACTGGCTCTACGGATACAGACAGACGATATTCCCAGCCTTCTACAGACCATCGAACAGCGGTGGAAGGCAGAGACCGACAGCCCGTTTGTATATTCATTCTTAAACGAACGATTCAACACCATGTACCAGTCTGACCAGCGAACTGGTCGATTGGTTGGCGTTTTTGCCGGGTTAGCAGTGTTGATTGCCTGCCTGGGCTTGTTCGGATTGGCAGCGCTCACAACGCATCAACGCACGAAGGAAATCGGCGTTCGAAAAGTCCTGGGAGCATCCGTTGCCAGCATCGTCACGCTGTTGCTGACTAATTATCTGAAGCTGATTTTTATTGCTCTGGCGATTGCTTCGCCCATTGCCGGATACGCCATGAGCCAGTGGCTAGGAGATTTTGCCTATAAGATTGACTTATCATGGTGGATTTTTGTCCTGGCCGGTGGGCTGGCTATTGCCATCGCTATTTTAACGGTTAGTTATCAAGCCATAAAAGCGGCTTTGGTCAATCCCGTCAAAAGCTTACGAACCGAATAACTTTCGTGAAATAAAAGCAGTTAAGCCCAATCAATCACTTCCCGGCGATTGGTTGGGCTTTTTCAGCGATCCCGATATCCTTTGCTACGTCGGGCCGGAGTTTTTCCCAATGGAACCGGAGCTTATTATTTTCCTCCCAGGAATGACCTTTTTCCTCGGTAAGATGAACCAGTGGCATATCATTATAGAGCGGGCGGGTAATAGCAATAACTGCATCCCAATAGTGAAGCGTAGCTTTCAGGTGCTGGATGGCAGTCTGTTTCTGGGCTTCCTGACCTGTGGTTCGATAGGTTTGTAAAGCGACGGCAGCTTTTAGTTTTTCGGCAAAATGTAATCCCAGATTAGCCCAAACTTTTACGTCAGCAACTTCATAAAGCAGCGAGCGATCTTTTGAGGTATTAATCGACTGAACAAGTTGTAACGCTTTTCGACAATCGGTTTCGAGCATTTTCGCCAGAATCGGTGGGGTAATTTTTTCAGCGCCAAACGAACCGCCACTCGCTGTTGCTTTCACGTAATCAGCAACCGATACGTAGTTTGGATCTAAAGTCGGTTGCGTAATTTGCTGGTTAACAGAAATGTACGAAACATTCTTGGCCGCATCGAACGCCATCATCCCTTCGCTATACAGCGAGAAATCCCAGGTAAAATCCACGGCAGACGCTAGCCGTAAAGCCGTCGATGAGGAAAGCGCATACGCTTCCAGTAGGGGAGCGGATGACGCGCCATACCGACGAACAAATTCAGCCTTAAAAATGGCATCCGGCGTAGCGGGGTTGTATAATAGTCGCCCCCAAAGTTTATAGAATAGCCATTGCCGCTCAAAGGCATATTTCCAGTTTACAGGTCCGCCAGGAGTCGTAAAGTAATCTTTAGCCGGAATGTACGTTTCGGAACCCAGAAAATAACCGCCGACATACGATTGATTGTTCGCTGCAATGTGCGCCCGGATAAAATCAGGAACGCCCCAGCGCAGGCAAAAGAAATCCTCATTCCGAACCGTCCAGGTGATTTTATAGGCCGTGGGGTCGGGTTTAAAATAGGTATCATACAACTTGCCGCCATGTACTTTCACCAGCGTAGGTGTCGAATGGGCGTGCGACCAGTTGTACTTTAAATCAGCCCAGATTGGCCCTTCGATAAAATCTAGTTCGCCTTCTTTTTCAATGGATTTACGAGTCAGCTTTTCTGTGTCGATGCTGGTAACGCCCAACGAACCGGTGGTACTGGAAAACGGAATTCGGTGAATGAGTTTGGTTTTACGGCCACACAATCGCATGCCTTCGATAATGGTTGCTTTCATCCAGTCTTCACGTTGCTGGGGCGTCATCCCGCCCATCGCTTCGCCCAATGTCAAACCGAAACCTGTCAGTTCGGGATATTCCTTAAGCACTTGGGTGACGCACTCGCGGGTGTAGCGTTTAACAATTTCAGATGTATCGCCATCAATAAAATGGTGATGCGTCAGGTTGTTTAGTTTGGGATTGATGTTGTACGCTTTCGAGAATTCGGGGCTAGTGAAAATGTTAAACGGCACCAGATACGTGTCAATAGCCCGTTCATGCGCCATCCGAAAAATGGCATGGAACAACGTTTGCCACTCTTTCAATTGCTGATCGTTGAACGGCGTTGAGGCTGGGAAATTGGTTGGCCGAATCATATAGGTGTACGGATGCAAATTCCACAAGCTCAGCGCATTGAATCGATTCGCGACCATCATATCCAGAAACGCTTTCCAATAGAGCGTATCCCGACAGGTATTATAATGCAAATCCAGCGCGTAACTATGCCGATACGTATCCCACGGCAAATCGAATTTGATAGCGCGCAACGGTAAATGCGGCTTCTCCTGACGAACACTTAGCTTCTGGAGTGAAACCCCGTTTTGAATATCCTCCGCCAGTGATAGGCATCCATAAATCAACCCTCGATTATCACCTCCCGTCACGATGATCTGCGTTCCCTGCCGATCAATCGTAAACGCTTCCTGGCCAAGCTGCTGCTTATTTGCGGCTAACAAAATTGTATAATCAGGGGCTCCAGCCTTTTGCAATACTTTATAGTTGCGGGCGAGTAAGGCTTTAGTAAATTGGCCAGTCGCATACTGGCTTTGTGGAGATGGCGTAAGTTGCTGAATCAACACGCGCTGCGCAAATCCGTTGACCAGACTTCCAATTAAAAGAAGGAGTACACTTAATCGTTTCATGGTCATGGATTTCTGTAGTGCTTCTTGATGATTGGTTAATCCCAATACTAGTTAACGTTGATTATGGCTACTCGACTTGCCATTTTTTGTCATCCTGACGCCAGGAAGGATCTTAAAGTATCCTTATTTGAGGATCATTAAATCTTGAGATCCTTCCTGGCGTCAGGATGACAAAAAATGAGCTATGACCCCAACTATTTAGTCGATAATTCCGTCGGTTTGAAAGCAATGGATGTTACCTGCATCAAGACTTGATTCGGTCGTGCATCCGCATTTTTAAAGACGAAATAAACGTCATGCATACCCGTTGTTTCGGTCAGTGTAGCGGTAATACCGGGCGTCCGGCGTCTCACTGATGACCCGTCAGCGGTGGATGGTATTGGCGCTCGATTGGTTAGCCTCGGGGTCTCACCGATTAACTTGCCTGTTGGCGAATCCAGACGAATCTCAACGCTACCACCTGCCGCATCAGCCCGAACGGGAGCTTGAGCCATAATATCAATTTGGGTAATCCCGGTTAAATCAATTGCTGAATAGCCTAAATACGAACCAGAACCAACCATGTAAAATTGCCGATTCTGGGCGGTAGTCAATTCGGTACCTTTGGTAGTATCTGCCTGTTCTGGCAACACAACCGGACTGCGTAGGATAATGACTTTTTCAGCCGTAATGGGTGGAAGGGAAAACGTTCCTCTGTCCGTATAGGCCGCTCGCAGGATGAAAGTGCCTTTACCTGCCTGACTTTCAGGCGTTACGAACGTATAGGTGCCCGAAACCGGCATAGATTGAGCCGCTTTTGTTTCGCCTGATAAACTGAGAATGTAGCGCACAAGGGTCGATGCATCAGCCATAGATAGCTGAGGATGAGAAAGCATAGTCGCTTCGCCCCAAACACCACGCCCGCCACTAATGACTTTCTTCGCCAATCGCTCGACTGCCGTTTGGTCGCCTTTGTATTTCTGGGCAATTCGTTGATAAGGCGGACCCACCGATTGCCGATCTACAGTATGACAGGCACGACAATCCGTTGTCGCAATCAGTCGCTCGGCAGCGGCCTCATTAACGGATTCATCAACACTCCGATGGCTCATCGCTACCGCCACCTGATCAAAACTTTCGGGTTGATGATCTAGGCTAACGGCTACCTGATTGGGAGTAATCTGTCTTGAAGTTAGACCCGAATTCGCCAGGCTCCCGTCTTCCTGATCGGTTACCTGAACGGCGTAGCTAATGGATCGCTTCGGGAAGAAAAAGGTTTTGTTGCCCTGAAGATTGATCGTCACGACAGGTGGTTCGTTTCCTGCTTTTATGTCCAGAGTTTTGCTGTTCGTGGCTCCCTTAACATCTGTCACGGTCAACTGAGCTGTATACAGTCCGGGTTTATCGAACACAACGGTTGGATTCGCTGTCGTAAACGTTTGCACAGAGCCGCCATCTTTCGGGATAATCTGCCATTGATACGTAAGTGGGTCATGATCAAAATCAGTAGAGCCCGCTGACGAAAATACTACGTTGAGCGGAACCGCTCCCGCCGTTTTATTGGCAGACGCTTGTACGACTGGTTTGCGATTGCCACTATTATATTCGATGCGCACCAGGCGAGCATTATCGTTGCCTTTGAACCAAGCACTTCCATATTCCAATAGGTATAAATCACCGCTGGCGGCAAACTTCATATCAATCGGGCTATCGAAGCGCTCGTGGGGCAGGAATCGCTCCATCGATACGTAATTGCTTTGCTCGTCTAATGTTACGGCCATAATCCAGCCCCGCATAAAATCGGTGATCAGCCATTTCCCTTCGTAATAATCAGGGAATGGCCGCTCAGCCTGCTTAAAATCAGCTCGGTGATAGATCGGGCCACCTACTGCGCTACGGCCTCCATTGCCCATCAACGGAAACTCGTTTGATGCGGTATACGAATACCAAACCAGGGCTTTCTGCGCGGGTGGTAGCTTAAGTAAGCCTGTATTGTTCGGTGAATCGTTTATGAGTTTATCTGGATTGAATTGCTTACCCGCTTTGCCCGTTGCGTAATCCCGATCCCAATAAGTGGCATTGTTGCCTACCACGTACGGCCAACCGAAATTGCCCGCTTTTCGAGCCTGATTAAATTCATCGTACCCATACGGTCCTAATCCAACCGAATCTTTCATATCTGGCCCGACTTCGCCCCAATACAGAAAACCCGTTCGACTATCACGAGAGAGCCGCCAGGGATTTCGTAGGCCCATGCCATAGATTTCTGGACGGGTTTTAGCCGTTCCCTGAGCAAATAAATTGCCTTTAGGAATCGTGTAGGTTCCGTCGGGTTCAGGGTGAATGCGAATCAGTTTGCCGCGTAGATCCGCTGTGTTCGATGCCGATTTCTGCGCATCCCACGGACTGCGATTCGGGCGTTCGTCAATGGGCGCATACCCAGAAACCAAACTGCTAAATGGACTTGTATTATCGCCTGTCAGCAAACACAAATTGCCTTGTAGATCGAATACCATGCCACCGCCCGTATGGCAACACTCTTCGCGCTGAGTCGGAATTTCCAGCAGGATTTTTTTCGAATCCATTAGCAATGTATCACCCTGCATCTCGTAGCGGGCAATCACATTCTGCGCCGTTGACCCTTCCTGCGCGTAATACAAATACAGCCAATGATTCTGATCGAAGTGAGGATCAGGAACAATGCCCATCAGACCATCTTCTGCTTCGCGCACCTTGCCCTCCCGATTGGTATATGTTGTACTTACGGGAATCGTAGTAATGACTTTTTGCTGATTTGTTGAGGGATCAAATAGATGAATGGCTCCCTTACGTTCGATGAATAGTACCCGTCCATCTTCCAGCGGAGCCAATGCCATGGGTTCATTCAGTTTCTCGGCTAAGACAACCCGCGTAAACCGATTATCCTCCGGTTTATCCGCAAAAGGCAGCCGGGTCATCGAGAGAAAACCCGCTATACCTATTACAATAGCGATCAGCCTTATTAGTACCATAAATAAGCCGGGATTTACGTAAAATCCAACCTGAATTGCATTTCAAAACCCCGTGTCTGTGTCCTCACAGACACTCTTCCGGATGGTAAGCGTTGCTGACGCATAGGTGTCTGTGAGGACACAGACACGGGGAATGCAGTTTAGCTTATTGCTACAAAATCAAGATTTTCGGTGATGCGCTTGCCTTCGTTGACGAGCGTATCCATATACAACCGAATTCGATCTTTAGCTTCGCCCAGATCGGTATTGTTGAGGTTGATGTTTAGCAAATCGATAAACCAGGGCGCTTTTACATCGCTCAAGACATACACGGTGGCAATCTCTTTCGAAATCGGTAGCGTTGTGGTTTTTGAGGCATCGAAGACGTCTTTATTGCTGGCTTTCAGTAATTTGTTGTATTCCTGTTCGAGCAGGGTTTTGTATATTTCTTCCGAAAAAACATCACCCGCTTTGACGCCCGTTTCGGCATCGGCTTCTGTTAAAATAGCGCCTTTGTGCAGCCATTCCCACAAGATGCTGAGCCGGATTTCGCCCGTAGCCATATCCTCCATCAGATATAAAATATCATCGTTTCCGAAGAAATCAGCAGCTTTGAGCGCAGCCGCCTGCATGCCCTGACCAAACGCGTTGCCATATTGTATTGCCACACTCAGTAGGTTCCGAGCACCCCGAATATCGGTTGGTGCTGGCTCCAACTGGATCAGGCCATCAGCATCTTGTTGCGTATAGGTTAATCGAGGGAATTCGCGGCCGAGTTGATTGGCTTGCCCAACTTTCTCCCAGACGGGCCGGACAATATGTACCATTTTCCAGTGAGCAACCCATTTTCCGCTGGCTCCTTCGCGTTGCTCGCGTTCGGCACCCGCTACGGCTTTCTGCATACTGGCGGCTACACCAGCCTCAGAACCGACTGGAATATTAGGTTCCATACCGCCTTGCCACAAGGCGAAATTGCCGTTTATATCGGGCGTGTTAACTGTCCGTCGAACGCGGTCTTCATAATTCCGCATGTAGCCGTAGGTCATCGTAATGGCTTCGATATTTGGATTGACGAAGGTTTTGTCCCAGGCCATCGCATCGGATACGCTGTTAATATAATCCCAACGACCAGTATTGAAGCCTACAAAATGCTTACCCAAAACGGCCCGAATTTCAATAAGCTGATGCGTCGCTTCCAACTGTTCAACCAGCACATATACTTTTATCGTCCCTTCGGCTAAGTCAAGATGGTTTTCGAGAGCGCTGATCAACGAGTTCCAGACGCCCGCTTCTTCTGCTGTCTGAATTTTAGGCAGATACAGCACAATCGACGAACCTGCTTTTTGCAGTGCCTGATAATTGTTGACCACGTAGAGCGTTAAATCAACAATAGACGCAGCCATCGCTACGCCGTCTGCATCGCGGATATGACGGTCATCCAAATGAAGTCCACGTGCCCGGAAGATCTTCGTCGTGAAATTCAGTTGTTCTTCCCAGTTACTGATTGTAGCGTGCCCTAAAAACGACTCGGCCCAGCGATTCATTTCCGTTGCGACCTGTTCCGCAACGTTCAGGAAGATTGGGTCTTTGTGAATCGCCAGTTTCAGATTACGCTGGTTGTCGAGCGACATCGTCGTAATCTGCCCCAATGCATCTTCACCATCAAACATCCAGCCGTCAGCTCCCGAAAGTAGTGCATAGGCCACATTCCGAATGCTACTTTCGACGGGCGTATTGGGCTTCGCTGCCGGGCCGGTTCCCTGTATCCACTGACGCTGTAAATCAGGCGGAATAATGGCTCCTTCAAACTTACCGTCGCGCGCATCCTGAACGTTAATTCCTGTTCCGGGAATGGTGCTTTCCGGATCGAGGAAACTGATTCTGCTTTTGGTTTGCTGACGAGAAGCCCGGCGTTTCATTCGCGCGTCCATCACTTCTTTGATCCGCTTGTTGAACGGAGCCATTGCTTCGAGGGCAGAAAGCGCTTCGGGTGTATACACATCAGGGTACTCCTCTTTCAGATTATCGCGGATACTAATCGAATCGGTAAGCATAGGGGTAGGGTAAAAGTTGAAAATGGGTTTTAAGTTTCAGGCTACCTATTAATTGTTTCTACAATAGATTAGATCGTCTACTGCCTTCCCGTGTCTGTGTCCTCACAGATACTTTTCCGGTAAGCCAATCTTTGCTGACGCATAGGTATCTGTGAGGACACAGATACGGGATAGTGTAAAAACCTGAAACATTAAACTAGTTCAGAATAAATACGGTCATCGAAATGGGGCCGTGGGCACCCAAGACCAATGCTTGTTCAATATCGGCTGTTTTGGATGGGCCACCAATGAAGGCGCCAAAGCCATAATCGCCCTCGCCAATTTTGCCGTAGGCTTCGTGCAGGGTCGGAACAGTGCGTTCCGTATCGACTACTACGGCAAGATGTTGGCAGATGTAGGGGACAATGCGTTGTCCCATCCGTTGTTCGGGGAGCCAAACGGCACCATTTTCCGCAACCGCCAATTCGGCCCGAATCAAAGCCAACTCAACATTGTCGAGTGTGTGCGGATCAGCTTCGGGGTCGAGCAATTCAAATGAGTCTTTCAACTCGGGTAATGTGGTGATCATACGAAGTGTAGAATCGAAATTGTCACGAATCAGGCTCGTGATTTGATCCAGACTTTCAACCACAAACACCTGTCCGCCAATGCCTTTAAACACTTCAGCGTAAGTCTCGATGATGCCTTCATCAGTGCCCTGAAACGCACTAATATCTGGCAAAGGACTGGCTGGCGGCTGGTTCCGTAAAACGGCCGCCAATATGCTTTCTTTTGTTGTCATTATTTCTTCTCTTCTTTCGACCCGTTTTTAGCGTACCATTCGCCGAAGGATTCTTTAGGGCCTTCGGGCATTTCGCGTTGTTTGTACCAGGGGTTGAACTTGTTATTGACCGCAAACGGAATGTTATTCAACACCCATCGACCCGCTTTCCCGATCGTTGAATACGAAGAGGGCGATGAAAACGTCCAGGCCATAGCTTTGATACCCAATACTTTGGTGTTTGCCGCATAGCCTTCTTGTACGATCACTTGTCGCCATTTGTACAACTGCTCGTGGATGTTGATTTTAACTGGACAAACGTTGGAGCAGGAACCACAAAGAGTCGACGCAAACGGTAAATCCGCGTGCTTTTTCATATCCAGATTGGGGGCCAGAATCGCGCCGATTGGACCAGAAACCGTATTATGGTAGCTGAGTCCGCCACTTTTTCGGTAAACCGGACACGTATTCATGCAACTGCCGCAACGAATGCACTTTAAAGAATCCCGAAAGTCGGGCCGTCCCAACTGACGACTTCGGCCAAAATCGACCAGAATCAGGTGCATTTCCTGTCCTTTGCGCGGCTTCTTGAAATGGCTGGAATAGATTGTAATCGGTTGTCCGGTGGCGCTTCGAGCTAGCAATCGAAGGAATATGCCGAGGTGAGCCTTCTTCGGAATGATTTTTTCAAGACCCATCGACGAAATCTGTACTTCGGACAAATGTGCGCCCATATCAGCGTTTCCTTCATTCGTACAGACCACGTATTCACCTGTTTCGGCCACAGCGAAATTCACGCCCGTGAGCGCGGCTCGTCGGGTAATGAATACATTGCGAAGGTGCCGGCGGGCAAATCGGGTAAGGGTGGTCGGGTCAGAGACGCCTTTTTCGGTGCCTAGATGTTCGTGGAAAATCTCGCCGATTTCTTCTTTCCGCTTGTGAATGCAGGGCAACACAATGTGGCTAGGCGGCTCATTATCCAATTGCTGGATGTATTCACCCAAATCGGAATTGATCACGTCGATGCCCCGCTCGATCAGGTATTCGTTCAAGTGACATTCTTCGGTGAGCATAGATTTGCTCTTGACCATCTGCTCGATACCTTTCTCTTTCAGGATCGAATAGACAATGGCGTTATGTTCTGCCGCGTCGGCAGCCCAGTGTACTTTGATGCCGTTTTTCGTCGCGTTGGCTTCAAATTCCAGTAAATAATCGTGCAGGTTCGAGAGCACATTACTTTTGATCTGGGAGGCAGCTTCGCGCAGGGCTTCCCATTCGGGAATGTTTTTGGCGGCCATATCCCGCTTTTGCCGAATCCACCACAAAGCCCCGTCGTGCCAGTTGACGCGCTCTTCATCTTCAATAAACTTCTCGGCTAAAGTCGCGTGATCTTGAGTTCCTTTTTCCATCACAAGGTTGCGTTTAGAATTTCGGCGATGTGTACGGCTTTCACAGCACTTTTTCTCCGTTGTAAAATTCCTTCCAAATGCATCAGACAGGAAAGATCAACGGAAGTAATGTATTCAGCACCATTGCGTTCGTGATCGAGCACGCGGTCTTTGCCCATTTTGACGGATACAGCTTCTTCGGCTACGCAAAACGTTCCCCCAAATCCACAACATTCATCCGCCCGATCCAGCGTAACCAGTTCCAAATCATCGACCATATTTAGAAGACGAACGGGTTTCGAAAATGGTAACGCATTGAGTTCGCTCATTTGCGCCAGATGGAGCCCGCGTAATCCATGACAACTCTGGTGAATACCAACTTTATGCGGAAAGCGCGCATTCAGATTTTCAACGTGTAAAACATCCGTCAGAAACTCAACCAGTTCGTAAACTCTCGACCGGACACGTTCGGCTTTTTCTGGATCGGCAGGTGAATGCAAATGGTCTTTTACGTGAAGGACGCAACTGGCTGAAGGCGCTACGATATAATCGAATTGGCCAAAGTTATCCAGAAACAGATTGTTGCACTCCTGCGTCAGGTGCTCAAAGCCTGAATTGGCCATTGGCTGCCCGCAACAGGTTTGTTTGGGTGGGTAGACGACGTCGACACCCAGTTTTCTCAGCAACTGCAACGTAGCAATGGCTGCTTGAGGGTAAAACTGGTTGACGTAACAGGGTATGAAAAGTCCGACAGTCATAGGGTAAAGGGGTTGCTGAGAATTTACTCATGCAAAGGCTAAAATCCTGTGAATTTTACTAGTTAGTGATTGACACAGCCAACCTTTTTGTCATGCTGACGAAGGAAGCATCTTAAACTATTCTAGCTAGCGAATTAGGATGCCTTAAGATGCTTCCTTCGTCAGCATGACAAAAAATCAGATAGATTAAGTGTTTGCCACTTGTCAATTACTTCTCCAGAAAATCGAGGTCTTTTCCGAAGGTTTCTTCCATCTTCCAGAGTCCCATATAAGCAATCAGGATAGTTAAAGCCCCCAGTAAAAAAGCTCCGTTTACAATCCCCAGTTCAGCTCTAAAAAACAGGAACAGCGGTGTCATGATGTTGATACTTCCCCGGACGAAATTCGGTACGGTCGTCGCGACGGTGGCCCGGAGGTTGGTGCCGAATTGCTCGGCGGCAATGGTGACAAACAAAGCCCAGTAGCCAACCCCAAATCCCAATCCGACACAAATGGCGTAGAACACGCTTGCCGAGTGAAAAGGTACGTATAAATAGACTACTATCAATGCGGCCGTAATCATCAGAAACATCCCCAATACCCGTTTTCGGCTGTTCAGATATTGGCTGAAAACTCCGCTGGACAGATCGCCAATAGACAGACCGATGTACTCCCACATGACCGCTTTCCCGGCTACAATCGGTTCATCCAGTCCTAGTGCTTTCCCGAATTCGGGGGAGAAAGTCATCAGAATTCCGGCAACGAACCAGACAGGTAAACCAATTAGAATGCAGCGGAAGTATTTGAGAAATTGTTTCCCCGAGGAGAATAGCTTTAAAAAGTTACCTCTGGAGACTGTCTCTTTTTCTTTAATATGGGTAAAAATGCCCGACTCGACTACGCTTACCCGCATTAGCAACAGCAATAGCCCCAAACCGCCCCCGATGAAATAAGCGTTTCGCCAGGCAAACATGTCGGCAATGAAATAGGCCAATACGGCTCCCAAAAGCCCAACAGAAGCCACTAAGGAAGTACCATAACCCCGAATTTCTTTCGGCAGAATTTCAGCTACTAGTGTAATGCCTGCTCCTAATTCACCCGCCAGCCCAACACCCGCAATGAAGCGAAGGAGGGCGTATTGATTAACCGACGTAACGGCCCCGTTGGCAATATTGGCTAATGAGTAAATCAAAATAGAGCCGAACAGGACGGATAAGCGACCACGTTTATCGCCCAGTATGCCCCAGATTATACCACCGACCAGCAACCCAGTCATTTGCATATTAATCAGGTAGACGCCCTGAGGGAGCATACCAGCATCCGAAACGCCTAAATCTTTCAGACTTTGTACGCGAACAATACTGAATAACAGCAGATCGTAGATATCGACAAAGTAGCCCAGAGCCGCTATTATGACCGGAATCTGCAACAATTGGCGTAGCAGAGAAGGAGATACCGTAGGTTTGGGTTTAGTAGCGGGTTCGAGCATAAAAAGTTAGGATTTAGGAAAAGCAATTTAATAACACTCCGGTTGCTGTGTCCTCACAGCAATTTATGCATCAGCAATGAGTATCTCTACCTGCCGGATAGGTTGCTGTGAGGACACAGCAACGGGAAGTCAGGCTTTTATCAATGTAGTCCGCCGAAGCACATGTACTTGACTTCGGTGTAATATTCCATGCCATATTTGGAGCCTTCGCGCCCGACGCCCGATTCTTTGACACCGCCAAACGGAGCGACTTCGGTAGAAATCATGCCATCGTTGATGCCAACCATACCATAATCTAAGGCTTCAGCAACGCGCCAGCAACGATTAATGTCTTTACTGTAGAAATACGAAGCCAGTCCATACGGCGTATCATTGGCCATGGCAATGACTTCGGATTCGTCCGTAAATCGGAAAACGGGCGCTACGGGGCCAAATACTTCGTCGTTGGCAATGATCATATCCGACGTTGCGTCAGTCAGGATAGTAGGTTGAAAAAATAGTCCTTCCAGTTCGTGTCCGCCGACAAGCACTTTCGCTCCTTTTGATAGTGCATCAGCCAAATGGCGCTTCACTTTATCTACACCTTTTTCGTTGATCAGCGGGCCAATTTGTACATCATTGTCCAGCCCATTCCCGACTCGAAGCGCTTTTACGGCTTTCGATAATTTGTCTACAAACTCGTCATAAACTTTGTCGTGTATATACAATCGGTTGACACATACGCAGGTCTGTCCGCTGTTTCGAAACTTCGATGCCATTGCTCCTTTGACAGCCGCATCAATGTCGGCATCGTCAAAGACGATAAACGGCGCATTTCCACCTAGTTCGAGCGAAATTTTTTTCAGGTTCGACGAGCATTGTTTCATCAGCAGCTTTCCAGTAGCTGTCGAACCCGTGAAAGAGAGTTTTCGAACCTTGCTGTTTTCGCACAATTCCAGACCGACTTCCGCATTTTTAGACGTCGTAATCGTATTGTAAACGCCCAGTGGGAAACCAGCTTTTTCGGCTAGATAAGAGACCGCTAATGCCGTAAGTGGCGTTTCGGAGGGTGGTTTTACAATGACCGGACAACCTGCGGCTAAAGCCGGACCGACTTTACGGGTAATCATCGCCAGCGGAAAATTCCAGGGTGTAATAGTCGCTGTTACGCCGATCGATTGCTTGATGATGACGATTCGCTTGTCTTTGGTATTCGCCGGAATTACGTCGCCGTAGGTACGCCGGGCTTCTTCGGCAAACCACTCGATAAACGAAGCTCCATAATCGACTTCACCCCGGCTTTCGGTCAACACTTTTCCGCACTCCATGGTCATAAGTCGGGCCAGTTCGTCCTTATTTTCCATGATTAGGGCATACCACTTTTTGAGCAACGTAGCGCGCTCTTTTGCGGTTTTGTCGCGGTAGGAAGGCCAGGCTTCGTGGGCTGCGTCGATGGCTTTTCGCACATCGGTCTGGTCCATATCGGTGACCGTTGCAATGGTTTCGCCGGTTGCGGGATTGATCACATCAAAGGTGTCTCCGCTGGTGGCACTCACCCATTGCCCGGCTACATACGCCTGAGTTCGGATGAGCGAATTTGATTCGGTACGTTCCTGCGTGCTGATTGAATTCATGATTAGAAAGTGATTATCTGGCGGATGGCATCGCCTTTAGCCAGTCGTTCAAACCCTTCGTTTACATCATCCAAACGCAGCTTGTGCGTCATCAGTTTATCGACCGGCAATCGACCCGCCTGATAGAGCGCGATATAAGCCGGAATATCGCGTACTGGAACGCAGCTTCCAATGTAAGAACCCTGTAAGGTCCGCTCGTCGGCCACTAGCTTCGTTGGCGATAATTGGAACATTTTGCTGGGGTGGGGGAGACCCGCCGTAACGGTTTTACCACCTCGACCGGTAGCATTATACGTAAATTCCAGTGCCTGTACTACACCCGCAAACTCGAATCCAATATCGACACCGCCACGGGTCAGGTCTTTCACTTGCTCGACCGCATCCGGCTGCGATGAATCGATCACGGCATGAGCGCCCAATTCCAGGGCTTTGTCCAATTTATCTTTGTTGACATCGGCGACGATAATTTTACTGGCTCCTCCGGCTAGTGCGCCCAGCAACGCTGCGAACCCAATACCACCCATCCCTGTAATCAGCACCGTTTGCCCCAGCGATAATTTAGCCGTATTAATCACAGCTCCCACTCCCGTCATAATCGCGCAGCCAAACAAAGCCGCAATTTCAAACGGCAACGTCGGATCAATTTTAACGACGGATTTTCGGGAAACGACACTGTATTCGGCAAATCCCGACACGCCCATATGATGATGAACTACCTGTTGATGGCTGTCGTGCAAACGTAATCCTCCCCCCATTAATTCGCCCCGATTGTTGGCGGCTAATCCATTTTCGCAAAGGGCCGGACGACCCGTCATGCAGGGCATACACTGATTGCAAATGGGCAGAAAGGAAAACACAATATGATCGCCAACGGCCAGGTCGTTTACGCCCGGACCAAGTTCAACGATTTCGCCAGCCGCTTCGTGACCTAACGCCATGGGCATTTGCCGGGGACGATTTCCATCAATAACTGACAGATCGGAATGACAAAGGCCAGCCGCCCTGATTTTGACCAATACTTCACCCGCCTGTGGTGGCTGTAAGTCAAGTTCCTCAATAGTAAGCGGTTTGCTACTGGTGTATGGGCGCTCTTTGCCCATCTCGTGTAATACAGCTGCCCTGATTTTCATGCTACTATTAGCTGATAAAACCTCTGAAATATGTTAATTCACTTATGATTTACCCCTAAATCCCCTGAAGGGAACTTTACTAGCAAATTGACAAAGTCCCCTTCAGGGGATTTAGGGGTAAATCATGAGTGAGAGTTAGTTAGATTAAGTGTTCGGTTTTCAAAAACTCCTCAATATTCTGCCCTACTTTTTCCATGAGTAGTGTCCGGGCTTCAATGCTAGCCCAGGTTACGTGAGGAGTAAGCGCCAGCCTTTCTTTGTGTTTGATGTGTAATAGTGGATTTTCTGGACTGATGGGCTCTTTCGTGAATACATCCATCCCGGCTGCGGCAATCAATCCTTCGTCCAGTGCTTTTGCTAAATCGGCTTCGTTGACAATCCCACCTCTACCCACATTGATCAGGATTGCCGATTTTTTCATGCGGCTTAATCGATCATAGTTGATGAAATTAGATGTGTTTTCATTGAGTGGCGCGTGAATGGAAACGACGTCGCAGGTGCGTAAAAACTCATCCAATTCCAGACGCTGATAGGGTTGCTGGTTATTTTGGCCCGACGTTGAATAATAGACAACTTCTGCTCCAAACGCATCTGCAATTTTAGCTACCTGACGACCAATATTACCCAGTCCGACGATACCGAATCGTTTCCCCGCTAATTCCCAGAATCCTTTGCCGAAGTGGGTAAATATGTCTGTTTTGGAGTAATCACCACCTTTCACGTACTGATCGAAGTAAGGAATATCGACCAGCAGATGTAGCAGAATGGCGAATGTTCCTTGTGCCACGCTTTGAGTGGAATAATCCATTGCGTTCTTCACCGGAATACCTCGCTTTTCAGCGGCCGCTTTATCCACATTATTGGTTCCCGTAGCTGCGATGCAAATCAATTTCAGGTTCGTAGCCTGTTCAATGGTCGTCTGATCCAAAACTACTTTATTCGAGATGACGATATCCGCGTTTTTGATTCGCTCCAGCGTTTGGCCGGGTTGCGTTGTTTCGTAATACGTTACCTGGCCATACTTTTCCAGTAGGCTCAAATTGGGGATATTGCCAATGGTTTTCGTATCTAAAAACACTAATTGCATAAGTACTTAGTAGTGATGAGTGATAAACGATGAACGATGAGTAATTAGTGATAATAGTAGTGTTCCTTATTCATCGCTTATCACTCATCGTTCATCACTGATTTGTTACTCTGACTTTGACGACTACTTTTTTTACCCCGTCGTAACCGTCTACTTTGTTGGCTGGATTATGCGCTTCGGTTGGGGTGACGATGTAAAAAAGTCCCGGCTCCGCTACGTAAAATTTCCCTTCATCAGTTGTATAAAAAGCGATGTCTTTATCGGCACTGTATTCCTGATTCACCGCCGATTTTAGCCTCTCAACGGGAATGATTCCGATCTTTTCTTTGCCCTTTACTACGAAATGAATATCCGTATAATTTAGGTGTGCTTCCCATTTTGTATTGGAAATTTCACGCGGTGGTCCTTCGGAAATCGTTGCATATACCTGTTCATCGTCAATCGGGTATTTGCCGGGACGAAGTCGGGTGAAATCCGTGTTTTTCAAAAACGCGAACGCTTTATCCCAGGCGGCTTTGTTGGCGTGATACCGCTTGGCAAATTCCTCCTTGTTGATCGTTTCGGAAGGTTTGGCGGGTAATCCGTTTAGCCATTCCATTTTGTTGTACCATTGCTCGGCCTTTTTGCCTGTCCACTCGCTGTCCGATTGGGCGAATAGTGGAGTACCGAACAGACAGGTTACCAGCAGGGAAAGGCAGGATAACGAGTTGCGTATTTTCTTCATATTGCTTTTACTAACAATGCTTTACTAAGCTTTTAGTCCACTGCTAATTGATTTGACGTGAGTAATCGCCGGGTTCCCGTGTCTATGTCCTCACAGACACCCGCGCGTCAGCCAGTGCTATCCTCCGGTTAGGGGCCTGTGGGGACACAGGCCTTGGAAAAGGCTGTGTTCGTCTGGCGCTTTATTTCTTCAAACCAATTAGCAGTGGGCTGGAAATCGCCTTCTACTATATTAATTCTTCATCGGTTTTCTCACCTGACCGAGACCAAATTGATCGCCAGCCGCAACGGGTTTACCGTCTTTGAAATGGATTTCCACCATTTTTTCGCTTTGCACATCGTTGTGGTCCTGATCTTCCAGATTGGCTACGATTTTGCGCGTTTTTACGTCGATGACTTCACCGGTTGCGGGGTACGCATACTTACCATCGAGGCTAAATGTGATCCAGCCGGGCATATCCTTTAGGGCAATCGTCGTTTTCTGGACCGGCGGCATCACTGTGTTGTCAAAGACGTGCAGACGGAGATTATGACCGTCGCATACCCAGAGTTCTTTTTCGTCGGGCGTCAGGCCAATGCCGTGACTAGGGCAACTATGGCGTCGTACTTCACCAACATTCCAGCCTTGAACCACCACACGATGCAGGAATTTCCCGGTCACTAAATCGGCAACTTCAAAGCCAAGTAATCCGTTGACATTCACGTATACGAGCGTTTGCGAACCATTGACGGTGAAGGGACGAATTTCGGCACCGAACGGACCAACCTGTCTGGAAACAGTATGGGTTTTGGTATCGGCGACGTTCAGCATAGTTGATTTCAGACCGGCCATATAGACTTCTTTCCCATCGACTCCATAGATCGTATTATGGGCTCCAGAGTTGGTGACAATTTTGGTAATCATATCCCCCGTTTTAGCATCCACGACATTCCAATGCCCTTTTTCGAGTGATGGCGCATAGATGATTTTTCCATCAGGCGAAATCGAAATGCGGTCAACCCCGCCTTCATATTCTTTTTCCCACAGCGTTTTTTCGGTAACCAGATCGATACATTGAATGGCTTCCAGTGTGCTGATATAAATGCAGTTGGTGGCCAGACTCACATCAACGCCCTTTACATTCGATGGAATACCTTTTTCCATCTTACCCGTAGGGGAGGGCGTTTCTTTTCGCAATAAACCACCTGGGGTCTTAATGAACTTCACAAACTTGTGATTATTGTCGATGTCGAATACCTGTATCCCATGACCACCGTAACCCAGGTAGTTTCGAATACCCGGCGTTGCTACATAAAGCAATCGCTGTACTTTGGGTGCTGGCTTCGGCGCTTTCGTGGTTAGTTTATTGCCAGAGGAGGTTATCCAGGCCGTTGCTGATATAAAGAGTATGCCACACAAAAGCAGCAGAAAGGTCTTTTTGATTGTCTTCATGATGTATGGTTTGGTTAAGCTGGTTTGTGGTTAATGAAATAAGGCATATGATTAAGTAGGTTGAAAACAATTAGCTTTTTTGTCATGCTGACGAAGGAAGCATCTTCAATTACCCTAGCTAGCGAATTAAGATGCCTTAAAATGCTTCCTTCGTCAGCATGACAAATTGGTTTTTGTATTCTTAAACTTAGCTAATCAATCATACCCCGGATTTTGGGGGAAAATTGTGCGGTTGTTAATTAACTGAATCTGAGCCAGTGGAATGGGGAATACCGTATGATGTGCCTTCATTCCGTATTTCTGCATGACCGTAAACGCTTGTCCGGTACGTACCAAATCGAACCAGCGATGCCCTTCAAAAGCCAGCTCCCGGCGACGTTCCAGAACGATCTGATCGCGCAGGGCGGTTTGA
Organism: Spirosoma harenae; assembly: GCF_054776975.1. Taxonomy (NCBI): domain Bacteria; kingdom Pseudomonadati; phylum Bacteroidota; class Cytophagia; order Cytophagales; family Cytophagaceae; genus Spirosoma; species Spirosoma harenae. Next base: position 422,220 of record NZ_BAAHBD010000054.1, read on the forward strand.
GTTATTCCAGTTGCCAGCGCATCGATACCAGCGCGCGTTCGAACCTGATTCAGATAAGGCAAGGCCGTTGCAGTTTTACCGTTCTCATTTAAGGCTTCGGCATACATCAGCAAAACATCGGCATATCGGATTACTTTCCAGTTGGCCGGGCTATCATTCGCTGTACTGATTTTAACAATGTATTTTCGGGTGTAAGCCGACATATTGTTAGACGATACCAGCAGAGGAATGAACTTGCCTGTTGCGTCGGTATAGCCTCTGGCAGCCGTTATGTCTTTCCGTTTATCCTTGGCTTCAAATAAGTCGAACAATACCTGATGGGGTGTATTCTGATCGTCAACTGAACCTGCGATGCCATAAAATGCGATCATCGACGTGACTTTGGGTGTAAAGCGATTGGTATAAATGCTGCCTTCTCCCCCTAATCCCTGCTCATATTCGATGTCGTAGATGTATTCGCTGTGGTGCTCGTTTTTGGTATAATCCCAAAGGTCGGCCCAGTTGGGGAGCAGCGCGTAGCCCATTGTAGTCACTTCCTGTAGCTTCGCTTCGGCTTTAGTGAAATCTTTCCGGGTCAGATACACTTTTCCCAACAAGGCTCTGGCCGCTCCTTTCGTTGCCCGACCTACCTCGGAACCGGCATAGCTGGTGGGTAGTTTGGCTTCGGCATCCAGTAAATCCTTGATGATTACTTCGTCGTAAATTTTGTCAACTTTTTCGCGCGGTGTTGCGTAGGATTCCGCAATACTTAATGACTTGGTCACCATCGGGACATCGCCAAAAATTCGGACCAGATCAAAATAAGCCAGTGCTCGCAGAAATTCGGCTTCGCCAATGTGCCGGTTTTTATTAGTGATGGACGCATCGGCTGTGGCAATGCGTTCCAGTACTGTATTGGCGCGCGTAATGGCTTTGTAATAATTTCGCCAGGTATTGATGAGCAATCCATCGTCATTCGCTAATGTAAAATTGTCGACTGCACCTGCCGTTCCTTTTACTAGTTCATCCCATACGTCATCACCCCGTATATCGCCGAAGTTGTACATATTGGCGTACTGATCCTGATAGATGCCGTAGATACCGACAATCGCATCCTGATAATCTTTATCAGTTTTGTATAACACATCGACCGTTACGGTATCGACAGGTAGAATTTCGATAAAATCCTTTCGGCAGGAGGTCATTACCAATAGGACCATTGCCACTATAGAAATTGTCTTTTTCATGGACAGAAGAAGGGTTAGAAGCCAATGTTGATGCCAAACAAAATACTTTTCGAGGTCGGATAGTCGTATCGTTCGTTGCCGGGTGTCAGTGGGCTATCTGTCCGGCTAACATCGGGGTTGAAGCCAATGAACTTGGTAAACAGGAATGGATTGTTGGCGGTAACCGACAAGCGTACTGAGCTCAATCGGGCCTTTTTCGCAATGTCTTCAGGCAGCGCATAACCAAGAACGATGTTGTTGATTCTCAGGTAAGAGCCGTTGTCCAGCCAGCGTTGGCTATAGGTACCTCTAAAGTTTCCGGTTGGTACGTCGTTCGGGCGAACGGAATAACCATCACCGGGTTCAGATTCCGACTTCCAGTAATTATTCATGAATGCATACTGGCGGAATCGGGCGCGGTCGTTGGCTAATTGTTCGCGCGATAAAGCCAGTACACTATTGCCCTGTACGCCCTGCAAACTGACGCTCAGACTCAGATTCTTATACGAAAAACTATTGGTCATGCCGTAGTAGAAATCAGGATAGGGCGAACCCATAATGGTTTTGTCGAAACTGTTAATAATCCCGTCGGGTACGCCATTGGGCCCACTTACATCAACAAACCGAACATCACCTACGCGCGAAGCATCCCGGCCACCCGGATTCCAGAGGGGGCCTTTGTCCAGTTCTGCTTTGGTTTTAAAGATGCCGTCGGTTAGCCAGCCGTAGAACATGCCAATAGGCTGGCCAATCATGGTGATGTTACCGCCCTGAGATGCAATAATGGGGTCGCCGGAGGGACCAAGACGGGTAACTTTATTTTGGTAGGCTGAAAAATTAAGCGACGTCTGCCATTTGAAGGCTCCTTGCGTATTCACCGTATTCAGGGAGATTTCCCATCCGGTATTTTGCACTTCGCCAATATTCTGCAAGGCCGTATTGAAACCCGTGATGTCCGGAATGTTTACGTTTAGCAGCAAGTCGGAGTTTTTCGACCGGAAATGGTCCAGTGTCAGCGCCAGCCGATTGCTAAGGAAGCTAAGGTCTACCCCAATATTGACCTGCTGTTGCGTTTCCCAAGTGAGGTTCGGATTAGAGAGTCTTCCCGGCGAATAGCCACCAACACCCGTTCCGCCCAGTACGTATTTTTCGTAGTTGATCGTTGCCAGATGGTCGTAATTCCCGATGTTGTTATTCCCGGTTTTCCCGTAGCTGGCTCGTAATTTCAGTTCATTGACGAACCGCACATCCTTCATGAAATTTTCGTCGGAAACCCGCCAGGCTAAGGCAACCGATGGGAAAAGACCGTATTTATTTTGTTCGCCAAAACGGGATGAGCCGTCTGTTCGGACAGAAGCTGTTGCGTAATACTTGCTGTTGTAGTTATAGTTAATTCGGCCTAGATATGAGAGCAACGACCACTCCGCTATGTTTGATGAACCGCCTGTCAGAATACCACTCACCGCACTCAACGTAGGGACCAGGTTGTTCGGATAACGGTTACTGGTCAGCGTGTTGGATTCGTAGGTTTCCTTCTGCGTGGTATATCCGACTAATCCGGTAAAGTTGTGTTTGCCAACACTCTTTGTGTAGTTTACAGTTGTTTCCGTAATCCAGTTTAATCGCTGAGAGGCATTATCGGTTCCCGACGCCAGTTCATTTAAAAAGGCGGCCATTTGCGGTTTAAAATAGCTTCCTTTAATGCTCATCAGGTTGATGCCCAGCATAACATTCACCTTCAGATTGTTCAGGATCGAGTATTCGATGAACGTATTGCCAAGAAAGCCAATTCCTTTCTGTCGGGCTTTCACTTCGTTGGCCAGCGCCAGTGGGTTTTTACTGGTTACGACCGCATCCAGCCCGTTGCCAAACGGATAATAGCTACCGTCAGGATTGTATAATGATTGATAGGTTGGAATGACCAGTGCATTATACAGGGGGTTGTTCGTGATATCGGAGAACGTGGCTAAGTCTTCAGCATTTACTCCCCCAACATTGAATTTGTCGGTATACGAAGGGTTCAGATTAACTTTCAGCGATAGTTTTGGCGATAGTTTGGCATCGAAGTTGGCCCGTACCGAATACCGTTTGAAATTGGTATTGAGAATAATCCCATCCTGATTTAAATATTCGCCACTGACCGCATATCGGATGTTTTCGGTTCCACCTGTAGCACTTAACTGATATTGCTGTTGAGGGCCTGTGCGTAGAATGGCATCCAGCGGATCTTCGTTGGTCGTTATTTTTCCCGAAAGCACATCCAGAATAGTTTGTGGGACAGGTGCTTTCCACTTGAGTGGATCACCCGATACATCGTTGCCTTCGTCGAGGTTCCGATTTCGAACGCCATCGAAATAGTGCTGGGCTTCTTCCAGTCCAGATTGTAAGGCCGGCCGTTTGGCAATTTTCTGGAACCCAAACTGATAGCTGAAGTTAATCGCTGCTTTGCCTGATTTACCACGTTTTGTATTAATAATAACAACCCCGTTGGCACCCCGCGATCCGTAAATGGCAGTAGCCGAGGCATCTTTCAGGACGTCAATTGTTTCGACGTCGTTCGGGTTTAGGGTTTGTATGCTGGAAATCGGGAAGCCGTCGACCACGTAAAGCGGACCCGCTCCAGCCGAAATACTGCCCACACCCCGTATTCTAATTTGTGGAGCTGCTCCAGGTTCGCCCGAAACGGGTTTCACCTGAACGCCCGCAATTTTTCCCATCAACGCCTGATCAACTCGAGGTACGGCCACTTCCTGAATGGATTTGCTCCCGACCGACGCAACTGATCCGGTCAAATCTTTCTTTTCAATGGAGCCATACCCGATCACAACAATCTCACTCAGTGTCTTATTATCAATTTCCAACGTTACATTGAGCGTTGTCCGATTGCCAACGACTATCTCCTGAGAAACATAGCCGACAAAGCTGAAAATCAGCGTAGAAGCTGCGGTTGGAACATCCAGTTTATAGCGGCCATTGGCGTCGGTAGTCGCTCCTTTCTGGGTCCCTTTGAGTAGAATGCTCACGCCCGGTAACCCTTCACCTTTTTCGTCGGATACTGTACCCTGAACCGAAATGTCGGCTATGCGCACTTTCTCCGTTAATACAGCTGTGGGTTCGGTCGTCGCAGCCTGCCGGCTCTCTGGTTCAGTTGCAGCTAGTTCTAACGGAGTAGGTACGGGAGCAATCAGACGAGCGCTGTTGAGTTCGGCTTTCCCATTCGATTCTTTCGCAATGATCACGTAAACGCCATTTTTTGCCTTTTTATAGCGCAGGCCCAATGGCTTTAAAATCGTATTCAGATTGTCGTCAATTTTCGTATCCAGATGAATGGCATCGGTGCGAACGGTCAATCCATCAACACTCCGGTCGAAGAATAGAATGTCCGTGGCGTAATGATCCTGCAATGTTTTGAGGACATCTTTTAGCCTACGAATTGCAGGGGCTGCGAATACTTCTTTCGATTGATTGTGTTGGGCTCTGGCTAGTGTTTGCGAAAAGCCAGGGTGTACTCCTCCCAGCGCTACTCCCAGAAGGAGTAGAATACGTACTGATTTTTCCATATAGTTAAGGGTTCGTTTAGTTAATGCTCCGGGATTTTAAAAAGTATTTGCATCCGACGCCGGGACAGGAACTAGGTGTATGTGGAATTACTGAACGTTATAGTCGTTGAGTGAGCTGCTCGTGTATAAAGACGATTAAGGTTTACAAAAACACTTAGTCGTTTTTTAATTATTTTTTTGAAAAATTGAATTATATAAGTAATTATGCTTATCCTGCTGACAAAGAGCTATGTATAGTCAAACTGATCAGGAGTTGTATGGATGTAGAGAAAAAAAGCAATGGCTGCAAAAGAGGACAGCAATAGGATGGATTATTGATGGTACTAAGCTGAAATGACTAAACGTAAGCTGTTGATTAAAAGAGGCAAAAGAAAATATAAACCCTATTGTTACTATTGCCAGATAGTAGAGTCTTAAGTGTACATTCACCGTAACTAGCCCATTAAGAGATAGAAAGACAAAGCCCCAACCGGATAGGAAGGGGCTTTTCTATTAAAAATATGTTTAGATCAGACTATACGTAATTTCAATGCACTGTAAATCAGCGCATTTTTCCAGTGGTAGCTTTGTACTGTCGGCTAAACCAGAACTTCTTCCGGAGTTTCGCTAGGTTGCGACTCTTCGTTCGACACTGTCGTTTCAGGAGTAACTTTTTCAGCCTTATTATCGGCCTGTGGTAACAATTCGGCAGCATCGGCTTTCTGTTCGTATCGCTTATAAAGCCATATAAAACCAGCCACATCGATAGCCGCTGCCAATAAATAAGCCCAGATCAAATTGATATGAGCCAGGGTGCAGATGAAATAACAACAGCCTCCGATCAGGACGCCAGCAAGTAATCCAACTAATGTCATTCCTGCGATTTTCATATCTGTTATAGGTTTGCCTAACTCATTCACTATCAAATACCCGGCCAATTTTTATTAAGTATATATAGGCATTCTCTTACTGCTTTATTTGTTATTATTCTGGTAAAATTTGACTACAAACTGCCACCCCGTACTTAGATCTGAAAGTTCTCCTCAACTGATATCCAGATGAAAACAAAAAACGTCAGTGTAGGCGCACTGACGTTTTTTGCTGACAAACCTGTTTAAACTTTTGGGAAAACGTTACAAATGCGTGCTTTTGTCCTTCTGATACCGTATCATCACTCATAAATAAGGATATCTCCAGCTTCTTCCTGCGTCAGAAGGACAAAAACCACCTTCGACTTACACTATTGAATACACGTGTTTTTGCTTGGTAGGCTGAGTACTCAGTTTTCGGTCATTGCCGCTACCAGATTCATTTTCCGGGCTTCCTCATTAAGTCGATGTAACATGCGAGTATGAGCAATTAACTTTCGGCAAAACTGACTCGTAACGGGCACATGATCAGAGTCTACAACATCCATATCATGTAATAGATGTTTCAACGCAGTTCGCATTTTACTAAGAAATTTTCGCAATTGGCTAACGGTACACTGGCAATGAAGATGGCGATTGATCAGGCGGATTTTCTGTGGAACCAGCGCTTGATTGACATACGGAGCTAACTGTTTGTAATAAAGATAGAAAGTGGCTGTTTCCTCCAGCCAGTTGTTCAAACTAGCTTCGTAAGAATAGGGAATAGCTGCTTTATTGGCGTTTGGATAGATAGTGTTTTTCATAGCACATACCTTATTTAACTATAGAATAACTATTTTAACAAGTTATTAATTCTTCGGTTCATTATTTAAATATTCCTATATTATATTTTATTATTTGGTAGTTAAGTCAACTCTAAGTATCGTTAAAACTGTGTAAAAAAGATATTGTTCAGGGAGGTAGCCTTAATAAACGTATTATAGAAGTATAGCGATGAGCCATAAAGCCATCAACAAATCTGAAAGACAGCTAGTCCATTCGGACTGAAATCCACAGCGTAATGGTCTTAACGAATCCATAATGTTCATCGCTTGTACATTTTTTTACATTCCATTCACCAGCAACGATTATGCTATTCGATGTGAGTCGTGAATTGCCCAGAATGGCCGAAATTATGGTATATTCCTTCCATGGATTGCCAGTGCCTTTACAGTAATAATAAGCTATCATTCGTTAATTAGCTGGTCCAGGGATACAGATGTACGGGCAGCGCGTTCCAGTTTGAACGTTGTACATCTTCAGGATAACTTCGGCAGAACCCAAGGGGAACGATAGTGCGCTTTTACTAATGTCTGAGCGTTTGTATCGCCAGCGACAACCCCCTGATTGGCGTCCCAAACAAGTTTATGCCCCGTTCGGTAGGCAATATTGCCCAGATGTGAATGCAAGGCTACATTGCGTCCGGCTTCGGCAGGACAGTTTGGTTGATTTCGGGAGCGAATGCAATCCAGGAAATTACGAGTGTGATTGTCCAGATCTTTGCCGTTTCCATATTGTAAAGGTTGTGCTGGAACCAGATAACGACCCTGGTCAACTTCGGGTAAAACCTCCCACTTCCCCCGATCAATTACCACCGTTCCCAGATTCCCGATGAACGCTACGCCATGATCGCGATCATACGGGCCGCGCATGGTGCCTAATGACTGTTCCCACAACACCGAAAACTTGTCGTACTCATAAACGACCTGCATAGTATCAGGCGTATCGCCGTCTTGATCCGGAAAACCAAATTTGCCGCCCGTGGCCACGACCGAGTTGGGGGCTGATACATTCATTCCCCAGAGTGCAATGTCAATCATGTGAGCCCCCCAGTCGGTCATTAATCCACCCGCATAATCCCAGTAATAGCGGAAAGTACCGTGAAAGCGATTGCGATTAAAGGGTCGGCTAGGAGCGGGGCCAAGCCACATCTCATAATCGACACCAGCCGGAACAGGCTCGTCGGGACGACGCGGAAATTCTTTGCCGTACGCCATAAACGCCCAAGTTTTCACGGAACGAACGGTACCAATTTTACCCGATTGAACATAATTCAGCGCCGTTTTCCAGTGCTCACCGCTACGTTGCCATTGGCCGACCTGAATGATGCGGTTGTAGCGTTTGGCTGCCGCTACCATCAAATTACATTCTTCAATAGTTGTGGCAAGCGGCTTCTCCACGTACACGTCTTTACCCGCCTGGCAAGCGTATACAGCAGGCAAACAATGCCAATGATCGGGTGTACCAATGATCACAGCGTCGACCGATTTATCCTCGATAAGCTTTCGAAAATCACTGTAAAGCGTAACTTTTTTGCCCGTTTTCTTTTCCAGTTCATCGGCCCGTTTTTTCAGCACATTGCTATCAACATCACACAAAGCAACACAAACGGCGTCGGAATTTTTAAGCATCGACGTTAAATCGGCCCAACCCATGTTATTCACACCGATCAGCCCAACACGAATAGTATCGGAAGGAGCAACGTGCTGTTTGGCCGACGTAGGTAACGTAGCCGTCAGGCTCATTCCGGCCGCTACCTGCGTGGATTGAAAAAGAAAATCTCGTCTGGACGAAGGCATAGGTGTAAGGGTATCTACGTGATCAGATTGTGTGAAAAGACTCCGAAAATCAGAAACTACTAGACGTAAAATACGTAGGTAGTCGCGCCAAAACTAGTTCCGATCAGTACTATATGCGGAGGGCAGACTACGTATCTGGGTCGTGAAATTACCTCACGACGTTCTCTCGGATAATCAGTGATTTATGCATTTGCAAAAGCAGGGTTTTAACGCTAAAAAGCACCGTCTGCTTAGAAGACATTTGCCAAGTCGTTGATAAGAACGGCTTCAATCGTTCACATTAATCTGTCCAAACAATGGAAACTAAAGTTGATCATGCTTCATTCGAACAGGCACTGCTCAGGAAATTGAGCAGTGCTAACGTCAAAAAAGATGAGCTGAAAGCCATCTCAACAAGTCTGAAGCCCTTTCTGGACGAAGGCGTTCTGCTGGAACGCTGGAAATGGCGCGGCATTCCGTTCCCCGATACGCTTGTTATTACGGGTAGAGTGCCGCTGGACAAAATGAGTTTGCTCAATCGAATGACGGTTCAGCAGATGATTGAGGAAATGATTTTGCGGAAGATCGGCGTTGTTGCGATCAACCAGGTTGAGTTCGATGCGCACATTGCTCTCAATGCACAAGTAGGATGACGACGAACTGCCAATTCCAAACGGATTCAGCTGTCGAAGGTGCCGCCCCAACCCGGCGGCACCACATCATTCAGATTCACCCGACGCTGGCCTGTAATCTGACGTGTCTGCATTGCTATTCACACTCGGCACCCGGTTATAAACAGGAACTGAATTTTGATGATCTGACCGCTTTTTTAGTAGACGCTCGGAAGGAACAATATGATGTCATGAGTGTGTCGGGTGGTGAGCCATTTTTGTATAGACGACTGGAGGATTTACTCCAGTTTAGCCGTTCGGTTGGTTTTACAAATGCTTTAGTAACCAATGGAATGCTCTTGAAATCAGCCTACAATCGTCAGTTGTTGTCATTGACGGATTTGGTAGCGATAAGTGTGGATGGTCCGCCGGAATTACACAATTATGTACGCAACTCGCCGAAAGCTTTTGAGAAAATGGCCGAAGGTGTTCAGATTGTTCGGCAGGAAGTTGCCCGAATGGGTATTATCCATTCGGTGAGCCGGCGAAGCTGGGAGTCGTTATTATGGCTGGGCGATTGGGCGAATTCGCATCAGGCCGATCTGTTGCAGTTACATTTACTTGAAGAAACGGGCCGGGCCGAAACCGATATGATTGGCCAAAGTATCGACGATTTGATGCGTCATAAAGTATTTATCCTGACCACGTATCTGAAGCAGAAGTACGAACCGAAGATGCAGTTGCAACTGGATATGATTACCCGGCAAAGCTTGCTTCGCGCATCAGGCGAACAGGGCGAAGGATTGCTAAATAGTTTTCTGAGTGAGATAGTGATCGACGAACGCGGCAACATCTTGCCGTTCTCCTATGGATTTTCAGACGACTTCCTCATCGGCAATATCAGTGAACGCTTACCCCTCCGAACCATGCTCGAACGCTTCGCCGATCAACAGGGCGACGCTTTATTAGCACTCGTTCAAAAAGTACAACACCAATTACTTACCAATGAGGAAGACGATTTTATCAATTGGGGCGAATACCTCATCAAAATGTCTTACGAATCCGATCGAATGGTAGTGGTTTAAACCGGATACTGCCACTCACCGCGATACGCGCGACTTAAGAGTTTATTGGCTTCGGGGTCGTTCTTGATTTGGCTACCGTCCCATTCAACACTGCGGCCGAGTTTCATCGACAGCATGCCTAACAGCGCCATGTTTGTGGAACGGTGGCCGATTTCAATATCGCAGACTGGATTTTTATTGTCTTTGATACTTTGCAGGAAATTAGCCCAGAGCAAGGCAATGTTCTGATCGTCAGGCTTGTCAAGTTGGGCGTCCTGGTGAATGACTGGTTTTTTCGGATCGGATGGGTAGAATGTCCAGCCGTCGAGCCAGCCCATATGGAACGTTCCTTCCGTACCGTAGAAATAAACACCTACAGCCTGCCCTGGATGCGTTTTTTCAGCGTTGTTCGCGGCAAAATTTCGCTGCTCCCATACCGCAGTAAAACCTTCAAATTCAAATGTCGCTACCTGATGATCGGGCGCATCGGTGCTATCCCGGCGAATGGGTCGTCCGCCGGTAGAGTATACTTTGCGGGGGTGTTTTTCGTCGGTCCACCACAGAATTTGATCCATCCAGTGAATGCCCCAATCGCCGAGGGTGCCATTGGCGTAGTCTAGAAAATTGCGCCACCCTCTGGGGTGCATGGCTGGATTGTAGGCTCGTAGTGGAGCGGGACCGCACCACATGTTCCAGTCCATTTCTTTAGGCGCTTCGGTGTCGGGCGTTGGCTGACCGGCACCACCACCGTAGTACACAAATGCCCGCGCCATTCCAATTTTGCCTGCTTTCCCCGACTTCAAAAACTCCATCCCTGATACGTTGTGGGGCGACACCCGTCGGTGCATACCAACCTGACAAATACGACCCGTTTGCCGAGCCGTTTTCACCATAGCTTTGCCCTCGTTGATGGTATGGCTAATGGGTTTTTCTACGTACACGTGTGCCCCCGCTTTCATAGCCGCAATCGCTGCGAGCGGGTGCCAGTGGTCGGGCGTGGCAACAATCACAATATCAGGTTTCTCAGTTGCCAGCATTTCCCGGTAATCCCGGTATAATTTTGGTTTATCCGTGGTGAGTTTATTCAACTCTTCGCTCGTTTTTTGGAGTTGTCGCGTGTCAACATCACAAAGCCCTACAATTTTCGATTCACCCGCCTGAACAGCGCACCGCAGAATATTATTCCCCCACCAACCTGCACCGATGAGTGCCGTACGGTATTTTTCGGCGGGCCGACGGGTAATAAATGCCCGAACCTGAGTCGGGTCGGTGATGAGTGTAGCACTGGCAAGAGCGGATGTTTTCAGAAAATCGGAGCGGTTCATCGAGAAATAGAAGTATGACGTTGATACCTGCCGAACAGGTTTTCTTTGTAAAGATGAACGCAGCGCTTTTTTACCGTCAATTTCATACACCAGACAGCAAAGGTTTTCCCATAAAAGCCTCTACAAGCAGAAGTGTGACGACACTAACGTACACAAGAGAAAATAAAATGACCTGAAATGGGCGTCGGGCAACGTAATAACCAAACAAGGGAATTAGTTGTAAGGCATGCATTCCGAAGAAGTGGGCAACGCGTAGATCGCCATACTGTGTACTCCAGTTTAAGGCAGGTAAGCCAGGACCACCATCGGGCGCCCCGATGGTATGTGCCAATCGAACCGCCATGGCGAATCCTTCAAACGCAAATAAAACGAATCCAACAATGCCAAGTCGAATACTCCACAGATAGGCGGGCTTTATGGCCGTTGGTGGATACTTGAAGAACAGATAACCAATGTAAATGGTCCAGCAGGTTGCTATTGTAATAGCCAGCCCCATTACATCGAAAAGTCGGGCGTTCCAGAAAGAACTGATATTAAAGTGCGATAATTTCCCCTGAGCAGCCTGGCCGGTAATAATCACAAGTTCAATAAGCATGGCCACGACAATTACCCAACTATAGATCGTCACTTTTCGCCTTTGAGGAAGTAAACCGGTAAACCATCCCATCGTCCAGCAGAACAGAGCAATCGATATGAAAAATTTGGCGGGTTTTATGAAGGCATTAATACCTAAAACCTGCGTATGCGTAAAAAAAGATACTACAACGCATATGACTGTACCAACAAGACATAGCCAACCAGTACCGTAAAGGATAGGGTTTCGACGTTGAAGTGTGTTGAAGAAGGTCCTCATTTCTAGTTCATTTTATTGATTTGACTTAATCGTCGAACAGAAAACTTATCAGCCTACTGCTTTAGCTGTGAGTATGGAAGAAAATAGGTGATACCGTTTCCGAGGTCTGTGTCCTCACAGACCCCTTACCGGAGGGTAGCGTTGGCTGACGCATAGGTGTCTGTGAGGACACAGACACGGGGAGTTCGGCGGTTAGTTACGTCAACGTAATTAACTAGAGTTCTTAAAAAAAGTATCTTCCTAATGTTAACCAACTGTAGAAACCGTTTTGGCATTACCTATTTTCTTCCATACCCACAGCTAAAGCAGTAGGCTGATAAGTTTTCTGTTCGACGATTAAGTCAAATCAATAAACGAATCAAGCGGATAAACTGCGCGTGCGAGCGAATCGAATCAACCAGTAGAGCAGCAGCCCAACTGGTCCAAGCATAAAGCAGAAGAACAACGGTATAATCACAAACCAATGCGGAATTGACTTTTCCTGCGCGTCGCGGACAATCACCGAACCCGCTATCAGGTCGAAGGCGAGATAGTGTACCCATCCGGCTAGCATGACCCCATCAACGCTGTTGGCAAATAGATTTTTAACACCAGGCAATGTACCAAACGCATTAAAGTCAATCAGGCCACCACTAAACAGGTAGATGATGTAAATGACACCCATAATGACCGGAATTGCATACGTATTCATCAGCCATCGTGTTACGATCCAACGCGGAGCAAAGGCCATCAGCAACCATTGAGGTAGCACGAGCGCACTCGCCAATTTGAAAACAGCTTCGGGAGACATAAAAATGGTTTACTAACGAAAACGTTAACTTTTTAGACTGAGCGACTAGTGGATTTACAGCAATAGCGGGAGTGTAAATAGCAAAGCTCCCAGCATAAACAGACTAGTTAGAATATAAATAAAAGCCTGATTATAAGGTAAAAAGATAGCCTGTTCTATCGTTCGTCCAAACCAGAATAACGCCATACCTGCCAGAAAAATCTGGCCGACTTTCGTGCTAACTAACTCGCTGGGTACCCAGAAACATAGTACGGCGCTGAGCAGAAAAATGTGAATCAGCCGCAGGTTTGAAATCTGGATAATGGCTCTGGTTGGTAGGCTACTTGTTTTTAAATCGGTTTTCCAATTAAAAATCTTCCAGAAAAACGCATGAAAAATTGCGAACCCGAGGCTGTGCACACCACACAAATACACAATCCCGATTGAGTCCATGCCCTTAATTCTTCACTTTTGCCTGGCCTAAAACGCGTAACAAATTCCCTCCCCAAATTTTGGCAATATCCGCTTCTGTGTATTTTCGACGGACAAGTTCAGCGGTCAGGTTTTCGATCTGGCTGACATCTTCCAGGCCATTTACACCACCACCGCCGTCGAAATCAGAACCAATACCCACGTGATCGATACCGGCAATTTTGACAATGTGATCGATGTGGTCGGCAATGTCGGATAAGCTGGCTCGTTCGTTGGTGTACATCTTTGAAACGGAATCACTCATGGCCTGGATACGAGCTTCCATTTGGGGAGTCGATACTTTACCCACCCGCGACATACGGATTTTAGTTTTAGCCGCCCGGTGCGCATCCGAGGGCTTTTTGAGGTAATCGCTCACAAAATTCACTTGTACAACGCCCCCTTTGGCCGCAATCGCTTTGATCATGTCGTCGGTCATATTACGCGGAAAATCGCAGATGGCGCGACAGTTCGAGTGCGAAGCAATTAGTGGCGCTTTTGATAAAGCTAACGCATCATAAAATGTGCTGTCAGCTACGTGCGATACGTCGATCAAAATGCCTAGTCGATTCATTTCCGGTACGACCTGTTTGCCGAAATCACTTAAGCCGCCATACATTGGTCCGTCGGGATCGGTCGATGAATCGCCGATGAGATTGTTCGCAAAATGAGTCAGCGTCATGTAGCGGCAGCCGAGATCGTAATACGTTTTGAGCATCGACAAATCTTTGCCAACCGGATAGCCATTCTCCATGCCGATGAAAACCGCTCGTTTGCCGAGTTTCTGAATCCGATACGCATCGGCTGGCGTTGTCGCTAGTTCGGCCTGATCAGCATGTTTTTTCAATGCCTTATGAATTAAATCGAACTGGTTCAGTGCATTCCGTTTTGCTTCAGCATGACCTGAATCCGTCCGAGGACCTTGTGACGTGTATACGGCAAAAAACATCGCATCCATGTTACCCTGCTTCATCCGAGGAAAATCAATCTGCGACTCGTCGCGCTTGGTATCGTGCGTCATACCTACATCGAAACCTGGCTTTTGCATCATAATAGGCGCATCGGCATGGGTATCGAGTGTCAGGATACGCTGGTGGAGTTGATGCACTTTTTTAGGATCCGGGTCGTCCTTACCTGGAAGCTGTGTTAGTAAAGATTGGATTGCCAGAAGGGTTGAAAAAAAGAAAGGAAGCATAGTCAATCAAGTTGTAGATAAGCGAACGGGATTGCATCTAAACTAGACATTCCCTATCAAAATGACAAACTTTCACCCAAAACCTCCCGTTATGGCACTACCTTTGTGAATGATTGAATGATAGAATTGTTGAATGATTGAATGTTATCGAAAAATTCTATCATTCAGTCATTCAACAATTCTATCATTGAGTTATGGCAGTCGTTCCTTATAAAGATAAAGACACCTCCAAACGTGAACAGGTCGCTGAAATGTTTGATAGCATTTCGCCGAAATACGACCTGCTGAATCACGTATTGAGTGGCGGTATTGATATTCTCTGGCGCAAACGGGCGATTCGTGAATTGAAACCGTACGCTCCGAAAACCATTCTCGACATTGCAACGGGTACGGGCGATTTCGCTCTTGAAGCACTGTCGTTAAAACCTGAAAAAATCATCGGCGTCGATATTTCGGAAGGCATGCTGGCTATCGGGCGCGAAAAAATAAAGAAGCGCGGTCTCGATTCCATTATTGAACTTCGGTCGGGAGATTCCGAACGTTTGCCGTTTTCAGACAATGAATTCGATGCTGTCATCGTTTCGTTTGGGGTGCGTAACTTCGAGAATTTACTGAAAGGATTGACTGATATGAACCGGGTGACGCGCCCTGGAGGTATGTGTGTGGTGCTGGAATTTTCGAATCCACGTCAGACGCCTTTTAAACAACTATATACGTTTTATTCTCGAACGATTCTGCCGCTCATTGGGCGCGTGGTAAGCAAAGACGCATCGGCCTATACCTACCTGCCCGAATCGGTGCAGGCTTTCCCCGACGGTCCCGACTTTCTGCGGATTTATGAAGCAGCCGGATTTACAAATACTAAATGGATACCGCTCACTTTCGGAATTGCCTCAATTTACATAGGTCACAAACCGGCTTAACCCTAACGAGTCAGCAAATTCGGTTCATAGGATCGCGTGGTATCGCTATTCTAGTTCTGCTGATTTTTCTAGTTCAGTTTCAGAGCCAGGCGCAAACATCCTATAAATACGTTCGGAAACACCTTGAACTCTACGATGATAAAGAAATCCACTACGGCTTTTTCTTTGCAGCACCCGTCACTCGTTTTAGTGTTGGCTATAGTCCTGCGTTTCTGACAGCTGACTCCGCCTATCGGATTCACTCGCCCAATAAAGTTGCGTTTCGGGTAGGAGGGGTAGTGAATCTGTATTTGAATGAACGGTATGATTTACGATTTACGCCATCCGTATCGCTTTTTAGCCGGGAAGTCCATTACGATTATCCGGGAGGCACAAATAAAATTGAAACGCGGGAATCAACCTGGGTTGATTTTCCCCTGTTGCTCAAGTACAAATCGGAACGACGCAACAACACCAGAATGTATTTACTGGCAGGAGCCACATTTAGTATCGAAAGTAATGTGCGTCGGAAAGAGCTTCAGGGAGCGAGTCGACTAAGTACAAAGACCAAAGATGTTGCTATTGAATATGGGATTGGCTTCGAGCAATTTTTTGAGTATTTTAAACTAGCGCCTGAATTACGGTTCTCACACGGCCTCATTAATCTATTCAATCCGACAAATAATGTAGCAGGTGTAGGCATTAACAAATTAACTACGCACTCGATAACGTTAGTCCTGAATTTTGAATAGCATTCATTGAAAACTAATTCATACTAGTCGACATTAAAAAAGCCCGACCTGTTAAACAGGTCGGGCTTTTTTAATGGAATGCAAATGGGCTTAGTAGCCAGGATTCTGCTTCAGCACCGTCTTGCCTTGCAGGTCAATCTGGTTCTGCGGAATGGGCAGATACTCATCCCGACCGGCCGTAAACTTAGCACCCGCATAACCTACTGGCAGTTTGCTACCTTCATACGCAACAAACGCATTCAGCACGGTAGCGGCTGTGCCCCAACGTACCAGATCGAAGAAGCGGTGACCTTCGCCCGATAACTCCAGCTTGCGCTCAAATTGCACTGCTGCACGAGCTCCATCTTTCGTAGCAAACTGAGAAGCCGGATAGGGAGCAATTACGTAGTTGGCCGCATTCGCGCCAGCCGATGTCTTCACCCAATAGTCTGATTTAGCGGCCCGGTTACGAACCATATTCACGTAGGTGCGAGCAGTTTCTAAGCTCCCGACTTCTACTTCACACTCAGCCGCCATCAACAATACATCCGCAAACCGGATAAAGTTGACGTTCAGGGCCATATAGCCATCCGTCCACGAGCTACCATCCGTCAGCACCTTATCCTGCGATTTGTAGAAGATGAACTTCTTGGGTGAATATGGACCCGCAAAGCCCTGATCCCGAATCCAGTCCTGACCAGGGTGAACCTGCCAATCCAGATAGGGAATACCCCGACGACCCACTGACCAGTCCAGGCGAGGATCGACTGGACCCGCATCGGGCGTGAAAGCCGCAGCCGTAGCAACGCCTTGATCCGTCTTGAGTTGGTTAGCCGCACTGTTGTACGATCCATCCAGCAACGGTAATCCTGTAGCCGTTACCCGGAATGAGTTGGCCAATTCGAAGCTGGGCGGGAAGAAGCCGCAGCAGCCCGCTGGACCGTTCGAACCTGTGTTGTAGGGGAAGTTCAGGTTCAGGTTGGGGTTGGCGTTATCCGAGCTACCCGCGTTGGCCGCTGCCTGATCGGCAAATACCGACTCCGAGTTGTTCTCCTTGGCGGCATTGAAGATATCCGTGTAACTATCGACCAGGGCATATTTGGTGCCTGTCGATGTCGTCCCATTGGCGATGACCTGGTCGAAGAGGGCTTTGGCATCAGCGTATTTCTTCTGATACAGATAGGTTTTGGCCAGATAAGCGGTAGCGGCCCATTTATTGGCTCGTCCAACGGCACCGGGAGCACCGGCCAGGTTATCCGCGGCAAACTTGAAGTCAGCTTCGATTTTAGGCCACAGATCAGCATCATTCGTCACTTTCTCAACGCCGGTGCCGTAATCGACCGATTCATCGACGTAAGGGGTATTGTTGAACTGCCGCTTGAGCCAGAAATAATAGTGACCACGCAGGAAGCGAGCTTCGGCCTGAATCCGGGTTTTATCAGCCGCCGTTACATCAGCCGATGCTTGTGCCAGCATACGTAAGACCATGTTAGAGCGGCTAACTCCTTCGTATAACGCCAGCCATTTCTGTTCAACATCTCCTGCTGTTGTCTGGAGTTGGTAGGTCATAAAGGGGGTCAGCGAGTTAAAGTCTCCTGAGTTGGAGCCTTTGTTGCCGTCGCCACCCGATACCGAACCACGCACCCAGTCCAGCGAAGCGGCTGCCTGGTTATAGCCGCGTCCATTCAGCTGGGAATACGCTGAGATCAGCAGCCCATCCAGTCCTGCCCGCGATGTGAGCTGAGTACTGGTTAAAGCCCCAGTGGCTGGGGTTTCCAGAAAACTTTCTGAACAGGCGAAGGTGATCAGCGAACACATTGCTGTCAAAATAACGCCTTTGAACATTGGTTTTTTCATGAGTTTATATCTATCGAAAAATTAGAAACCAAAACTTAGACCTACGTTGTAGCCCCGTTGCACTGGATAGTTACCAATATCAATACCAAAGTTGGTATCCGCCGAACCACCCACCGCTGGATCCAGACCTGTGTATTTGCTGA
>NZ_BAAHBD010000055.1:0-864 GCF_054776975.1 Spirosoma harenae
AGAGTGTGTTGGGGAATTGAGAAAGGTTGAGAGTCGTGCCAACTTTGTATCGACCAAAATGCAAAGCCATGACCAAACAGTTCTCAAAACTGACCGACTCTCAATGGGCCACAATTTCGCCTTTTTTCAATCTCAAACGCCAGCGCAAACATGATTTGCGGCAAATAATCAACATCATTTTATGGCTCCTACGAACGGGTTGCCAATGGCGTAATCTACCTGAAGAATGGCCTAACTGGCAAGCTGTCTACTACTATTTTGATCAATGGAAGCAAGACGGCACGTTTGAACGTATTAACCTAGCACTGAATCAACTGGATCGTAAACGGGCCGACAAACAAGCCCATCCTTCTGTTTTATGTATTGATTCCCAAAGCGTTAAATTAAATCCGATGATCTACGAACACCGAGGGACCGATGCCAACAAACGGGTCAACGGCCGCAAGCGCCAATTTGTCGTTGACACGCAAGGTCGACTCTGGATAGTGGCCGTCCATGCGGCCAATCAAGCCGATGGCCCCGCTACGGTTTCGCTGATTGGCGCCATACTTTGGCGAGTGGGTGAACGTTTAGAAAAAATCTATGGTGACCAATCTTACAATGGCGTTTTTGCCAAAGCATTAGCTGATTGGTCAATTGAGTTTGAGAAAGCCGCCCGTCCTGAATCGGCCCAAGGTTTTGTGCCCGTTGCCAAACGTTGGGTTGTTGAACGTAGCATTGCTTGGACGAATTACTTCCGTCGGATCGTCAAAGACTACGAGTATACGCTATTATCTTCGGTGAGTTGGCTGTATTTAGCTAATATTCAACTAATGCTTCAGCGAATCAAATCCGATCACAGAATATAATTCCCCAACACGTTCT
>NZ_BAAHBD010000056.1:0-799 GCF_054776975.1 Spirosoma harenae
CAACCATTATCAGTCAGGGAGGTCTGGGGCACACTCAATCGATAAGCCAAACTATCGCCATCGGCATCGAAGGCCGCTGGGTTGTGGCAGAATTTTTGCCCCACGCGCCCCGAATCCAGCGGTGGATTGAGCATCACGGGCGTGGAGTTTGTCAGTAAAGCGGCATTGATCAAAATAGTCGTCGAAACAAAAAACCGAATCTGATCAGAGGCTGCCGGAGGAGGTAAGTTTTTCGTATCTGCATTCCGATTCGGCACGGTAATACCGATCGTATAAGCGCCTGGGCCCGGATACGTATGAATAGCCGTGTACGAGTTAATAGATGATGTACGCCCGTTTATATATATACGTCTGGCACGTTTAACATCCAGCGTTGTTCCATCTCCGAAACAAAACGTATATGGCTCCGCCTGGTCGGCCGCTTGTCGACCCTTTACTTCATCATAATAAGCAGTAAACGTAATCAGGTAAGTCGAGGAGGTCTGAGAAATCCGCTTAGTAGTAATTTCCCCCGCCCGTACGTGGGTAGCCTGACTAACGGTGGGCCACAACACCGCTCCCATCAACAGGCTCAAGAGCCCGATACTGTAAATCAACCGCATAAACAATTCCTTTTCACCTTAAACGATTTCTAAGGTCAAAAGTGTATTATAAAATCGGTTCCTCCGACGCTTATCCTTTTTATTTCATAGAAATTCCTTCTCTTAGTATTTGGACCCAGCCCTTCAGGGTCTGGGCAGGAGCATTCTTCTCCAGCAGGGCATAGTGAACCACCGCCTGATAATAGTATAACCCCGTC
>NZ_BAAHBD010000057.1:0-701 GCF_054776975.1 Spirosoma harenae
AGATAATACCAGCCCCAGTTTTTGATCTTGAAATAGCCGGGCCGCCGGAGCGGTGAAGTCAGTTTGCCAAAGCTGATTGGGAGCCGTAGTTGGGTTATAGAACTGATCGGCTGCTTCCATGAGTCGATAAGCAGGCGTAGTGATTAAGCCCCGACTTTTTAGAATACGGTAAACCGTTGATTCCGAGACAAACCAGCCCTCATTGTCAACAATATGACAAGCTAATTCGCGGCAAGACAGATCGGGCCGTTCTAGAGCTAATTCGACCACGCGCCCCTTTTCAGCCAGTGGTAGTTGGTTCCAGGCACTAGTACGACGATAAATAGGATCTGCCAAGCCATCAAAGCCATCCGTTAAATACCGTTTATACCATTGATAAAACGTCGACCGATTGATGCCTAACTCTTTCAAGGTGGCTTTAACGCTCAAAGGGGACTGCTCTACCAAGGTAATGATTTCCATTTTCTCGGACTGAGTCATATGATGGTATCGATTAGTCGTCGGCTTTGAGGCTTTTTTTTAATAGCCTATTTTCCAGACTCAGTTCGGCCACCAGTTGTTTGAGGGCCTCATTTTCGGACTTGATCGATTGCACTTCAGGTGCAGTAGCTTCGCGAGTGGTATCCCCGGCTAATCGCTTTTTACCAGCTTCCAAAAACTCTTTGCCGCTTCGGCGGTCCGATCCAGCGATAATAAATGTT
>NZ_BAAHBD010000058.1:0-604 GCF_054776975.1 Spirosoma harenae
AAACATGAGTCATCCCGAATTTTGATTCCATAAGTGGGTGAAAGCAATTCGGATACGATAAAGCGGTGCTGAGGCTTCTCGGCACCGCTTTCCCGTTCGGTGGCAACCCATCCGCAAGAGTAGTTGCTGCCAGTGGCTAAGCTCAGAGCGGAGTAAGGAGAGCAAAAAGGCATATATCAGCGCGACGATCATCATCAACTTAAGCCGGTTTTCCCAAAACCATAAGCGAGGAGATTCTAAAGCCAGTTCCGACTTGGTATAGCGGAAGGCTGTCTCAATCTGCCAACGACGGGCATAGGCAAACACCAGTTGCCAGGCCAATTCCACCGAATCGACGGCCTCGTTGGTGAGCAAATACCAAGGTGTACGACCTTTACCTGGACGCGATACAATCAAATACAGGAGCCCATCAGGGTAAGCCGGATGCCGGACTGGTTGGTAAATAATACCCATTTTTCGATGACATTTCTGAACGGCATCATACACAAACCGATGATCGACGGACCGTTTGCCACGGGTTATTTCCCAGGTCTTTATGGATTGACCCGCCTGATTGAGTAAGCGATAATGGGTTTGCCACCGAATTAGCCCCTTCAGCTTGGCG
>NZ_BAAHBD010000059.1:0-1251 GCF_054776975.1 Spirosoma harenae
TTTACATGAACTGTGTTAAAAGTCAAGCCATTGAGCGTAAAATAGGTTGATAATTCGGATTGAAATCTTCTTTAAACTTGACCACCGCAAATGCTTGGCGAAGTAGTTTATTAGCCACGGCGATCAGGGCTACTTTGGAGGCTTTGCCCGAAGCCTTTAAGCGCTGATAGCACTCCCGACAGGGCTTATTATACCGCATTGCCGTCCAACTGGCCATGTATAATAAGCCCCTTAAATGGCCATCCCCAGATCGGTTAATTCCACGAGTGATGCCTACTTTTCCCGACTGATGAATACTTGGAGCAATACCAATAAATTTAGCCAGTGCCTTGGCCGAATCAAAGTCCTGAAAACCGTTGGTTGTCTCAATCAATGCCGTAGCAATGGTGTGCGAAATCCCTTTAATCGATGTCAACCGCTGGTACTGCTCCGCAAAATCGTCCAGGCAAACTTGATTTATTTCACCTTTTAGCTTGGTAATAGCCAGTTGAAAGTGGCTGATCATTGTCTGTAAACTCTGCTGGACACTTGTATCCTGTATAGGAAGAGGACGAAAGGATTCGAGTACATTCTTTAGGGCGGTATGCTGCTTTTGATACTGGCGAAGCAGCGTTCTTTTTTGTCTGAGTAGCAATAAGTTATCACTTTTTAATTGATAAACAGCAGGTTGTACAACTCTTCCATATTCTGACAACAAAATAGCGTCACGAGGATCAGTTTTGGTCATTGACAAGTGCATCTTAGCAAAGTGATGGCTCTGCTTGGGATTGATGACTGAGAGTGTCACCTCCGCTTGAGTCAACATATAAGTTGCCAAAACCGAGTAAGAGCCAGTAGCCTCCAGCACACAGTGGGCCTGGGCAGGTAACTGACTTAGAAGGCTACGAATGCCATCTGGTGAATTGGCATACACATCTACTTTCCAGCCAGCATTCGGTTTTGGAATAGCCACTGTTAGACTATCTTTGGCCACATCGATACCAATGTAAGTTGTCATAGAAAAAGGTATTTATAAAGGGGGTAAGGAAAGAGTGGGAAAAAATGATGCCCTGAATTTTAGACCCTAGCATAGCAAACACGGTTTTGGACCAATTGAACTGTTCAGGCTTTAAAATTCACCAGCTGGAGTCAAAACATGTAAAACAGGTTTGGCTAATATAACATCGGACTTACCCAGGCTGGTGGCTCAAATCACAGAGGAATAACTGTTTTTTTGAGTATTTTTCAAACCTGTTCAAACGTACTATATAA
>NZ_BAAHBD010000060.1:0-515 GCF_054776975.1 Spirosoma harenae
CCTCGACCGTTGTCTTCAATCAGCACTTGCAAGTGCTTCTCCTTGCGCTCAAACTTTACGGTCGCTTTACTAGCGTGAGAATACTTCACCAGGTTGTTGATGGCTTCCTTGCCAATCAGATATAAGCTCCGACGTACCTCCATGGAGATGGGCATCTCCTCCAGAGCAGCATCAATCTGGAAGGAGAACTGAATCTGCTTGGACTCCATCAGGGGCTGGGCATACTCCTGCAAACGAAGCGCGATGCGTTGCAGGGAGTCGTTGCCAGGGTTGATGGTCCAGATGATCTCATCGATGGCTTCGAGGATGTGTCGGGCATCGGCGTAGATTTTGTGGACCATTTTCTGGGCTGATTCGGGTCGGTTCTGGCGGAGCAGCTCGTGGGTGTGTCCGCTGAGCATGGAGATGCTGGAGAGGGTGCTGCCCACTTCATCGTGGAGGTCGTGGGCGATCTGTTTGCGGAGTTGTTGAGCTTCTTCGAGTCGGCGCAGCTTGGCCCGGTTCAGCAGCCAGGC
>NZ_BAAHBD010000061.1:0-669 GCF_054776975.1 Spirosoma harenae
TGTATATCGTCAACCGAAAGTGGACAGATGCGGGTGAAAAGAGAAGAGACGGTTTTAACAGCTTTGTACTCGCTGAAAAATATGACTTTTCCGTCGTTTGAGCATCGATAACTGCTTAGTTTTTTGCCGCTCAACTAGGATTTGCTCCTGACGACCCCAATACGCATCGGCGGGACGTACGTTATCCAGCGATTCATGATAGCGCTGGTGATTGTAGTAAGCTACCCACTCCGTTAAGCGCACTCGCAACTCATCCGGACTATAGTAGTGCTCTAGTAACAGCACGTTTTTCATGGATCGATGATACCGCTCGATTTTGCCTTGCGTCATGGGATGAAACGGCGCACTGCGAATATGTTCAATGCTCTCCCCTTTCAAATACTCTTTTAAATACCGAGACACGTAGGCCGAACCGTTATCTGATAGCATGCGAGGTCGCTGGTCAGCAGTCAGACTACTAGATTTCAGAGCCGCTTGGACAGTGCGCTCTACGTCGGTGGCCTGCATACCGGGGCACAGTTCCCACGCTAAAATATACCGCGAATAGTCATCTAACACTGTCGAGAGATAATACCAGCCCCAGTTTTTGATCTTGAAATAGCCGGGCCGCCGGAGCGGTGAAGTCAGTTTGCCAAAGCTGATTGGGAGCCGTAGTTGGGTTATAGAACT
>NZ_BAAHBD010000062.1:0-626 GCF_054776975.1 Spirosoma harenae
AAGGTTTTTCCCAAGTGCATTACTTAACCTAAACTAAACACAATGGTACTCACAAGACCCGGCAACAAACGGCGCATCGCTGCCCACATATTGCCGCATTTTCCCGAGCACGATTTATACATCGAACCAGTTACCAATTCCCTATGATTGCCATCATCAATGATCTGGGCGAAAGTCTTCAGTTAGACCCTGAGCAAAAACTAGTGACTCAGCAGGCCGTCGCCTGGACTTCAGATGATGAATTGCCCGCTGAATTTTCGTATCCCATCGAAGCTCCGTTAACGGAAGCCAATAAACGATTTGTTGCCCATGGTTACCGGCCAGACAGCGCCCAACCGCGCTATCAAATTACGGTCAATGTTCAAATGGAAGGCGTGCTCTACAGGCGCTGTACATTTTCGTACCGGATCAATGAAGGCAAATTATCGGGCTATCTAAAAATTGACGCGAGTGAATTTTACGACCGTATTCGAAAACTAACGCTGCTGGAGGCCCTTCCTGACATTGTTATGGTCGGTGACGGTTTGGCGAGTAATCCACCTACAGACCTTCAGAGCAGGTTAAAGGCGATTGCCAGTCTGGCTCCAGGCCAGTTTCCCTTTACGTTGTTTCCCATCCGGAATCAG
>NZ_BAAHBD010000063.1:0-729 GCF_054776975.1 Spirosoma harenae
GTGATGACAATCACGCCCGAAGCAGCCCGGGCTCCGTAGATCGAAGCTGCAGCCGCATCTTTGAGCACCGTGGTGCTTTCGATGTCATCCGGTGGGATGAAAGAGGTTGTTTGGCTAGGAACTCCATCAATAACATAAAGGGGTTGGTTGCCCCCGAATGAGCCGAAGCCCCGCACCCGAATCTGGCTGGAAGTGCCCGGCTGCCCGTTGGTGATCACAGTGACCCCCGATACGCGTCCCTGCAATTGCTGCTCAACGTTTGTCGATGGAACCACCTTCAGTTGAGCCGGTTTGACCGTGGCCACCGCCCCGGTAACATCCCGGCGGTTTTCCGTGGTGTAACCGGTGACGACGACCTCGCTCAGGGCGGTGGCGTCATCTTCGAGCTTAATGTCCAGGCTGGTTCGGTTGCCGATGGCAACTTCCTGGGTTTTGAAGCCAATGGCGGAGATGACCAGGGTCGGGTTGGCCCCCCGAATGGAGAGGGCGAAGTTGCCATCGGCGTCGGAGGCCGTACCGGTTTGCGTTCCTTTGAGAACGACGTTGGCGCCAGGAACGGCGCCATCGGTGCCCGTAATTTTACCGGTGATTCTCCGGTCCTGGGCGGAGGCACTGAGGCCGATGAGCCACAGGCAGGAGCCCAACAAAGCGGTCTGCAGAAACCTGTAGAGCGATGCTTTCATGAAGATTAGGTTGGTTTGAAAAAATAAGTAAACGCATCAATATTAG
>NZ_BAAHBD010000064.1:0-665 GCF_054776975.1 Spirosoma harenae
GTCGATTCGCCCAACAAGCGGCCCATCATTCAGCCCATTCCTGATTTATGTGTGGAAGCGGGTACGCTGATCAACCAGCCCATCACGGCCACTGATCCTGATGGACAACGAGTGATCATCTCCGGCTTTGGGGGTGTCTTCAACGTTGGCCCCGATGGAAAAGCCCTTTCTGCTGGTGAACTAATTCAGCCTGCTTATGCAACCCTAATCAACGGGGATGTTGTACAGGCGCAACCGGCCACGGTGACCTTCCGCTGGCAGACGAACTGCAACCAGCTTCGGGATCAACCCTACGATGTGACCTTTAAGGTGACCGATGTGCCTGTCAAGCCCACCCCCTCACTTACCTCGTTTCAGACGTTTCGGATTCAGTTGGTAGGCCCAGCGGTGAAAAACCTCAAAGCCACCGCCACTTCAGGCCCCAACGGGCGAGCCGTCCAGCTCACCTGGGATGCCTACACCTGCGGACCTACCTTCAATGGCAATCCCACTAAACTCGCTATCTATCGGAAGGAGGGTTGCCAGCCGGTTCCTATAGAGCCTTGTTTGACAGGCGTACCGGCAGGCTATGTCAAGATTGCTGAGCTGCCCCTCAACGCCACTACCTACACCGACACCTCCACCCTCCAGCGAGGGGTCTCCTACGGCTACCTCACCCTGGCCCT
>NZ_BAAHBD010000065.1:0-531 GCF_054776975.1 Spirosoma harenae
CGATATACATTTTAGCAAGCTGTGTTTTTGTCCGACAAAAACCTGCCTATTGTCTGAATGGTCTAGCCTCCGAAGTTGGCTATTAGTAAGAAAGCAACACTAGTTTAGTGGTGAAAATATGGAACAGCACCGGATGCATTTCAAGGCCTCGAACGGCTATACTGGCTCCTGCGATTTGATAATCTACCGGAAGATTCAGCTAGTGATTGTGTCGGAAACAGGCGAAGGCATGAGCGTGACCAATGCCGCCGATACGATAGCCACCGAAATCGTAAAGCGGTACGGATTAGACCCTAAACGTATGCTATACATTGAGCATTGGCCTGGCCACCAAGGGTTTGCAACTTACATTGAAACCTACGATCTGGTAACGTTCACCTGGAATAAATACGGGGCTTCGAGTCCCGCCTGGAAACACTTGCCCGTTGAGGAGTTCAACGAAATAATGAGCGCCCTTGATGAGTAAGCCCTTTCCCTCAGAACAGGGAATTAACCGGGGAAATAGTAAATTCTATCCCATTTCGGTACACC
>NZ_BAAHBD010000066.1:0-2447 GCF_054776975.1 Spirosoma harenae
TGCGTCTGCGTGCTGAAATTTGACGAGCTCTCGTAAATGGGGATGTTCGTGTTGGTGTTGGTGGGCAACCACGAATTCTTCACCCGTGAGCTAACGGCTCCACCCGTGAACGACTGGTAGAAATCCGTGAACCAACGCTGGTTATTCAGGATTTTGTTGCCAAACGTAGCATACAGGTTTGTGTTCAGATCGAAGCCTTTGTACTTCAGCGTCAGGGTGATACTACCCGTCAGCTTTGGAATTGGACTGCCTAAGTAAGTCCGGTCATCGGGAGAGATCTTACCGTCGCCGTTGACATCCTGGTAGCGGAATCGACCCGGAGCCGCTCCTTCCTGAGTTGGCGCAGCTGCCACCTCTTCCTTCGAATTGAACAGACCGATTACGTTGTAACCAAAGAACGATGATAGGGCGTGTCCTGGCTCATTTCGAACGGCGTTACCGCTGATACGAGTCCCCCCACCGTAGAAGAAAGGAACTGATGGCGCAATAGCCGTAATTTTGTTGCCTAAAACACTAGCGATACCGGTTACTTCATAGCTCAGATCGCCTGACAGGTTGCCCCGATTGGTGATCAACAGGTCGATCCCTTCATTGCGCATACCCGCCACGTTCACCGATGGTGCACTAGCCCGAGCCCCCACAACACCCGGTAGCGCCAGCGGATACAACAGATCCTTGGTGTCCTTGCGCCAGAAATCCAACACCACTTCTAACTTGTTGTTGAAAAACGACCCATCGATCCCGATGTTGGAGGTGACGGAGGTTTCCCATTTAGCAGCCGGGTTACCGATCTGGCTGCGGTAGAAACCAGCGGCAATGCTGTTGTTGGTGCCACTGATGTCATAGCCATTGCCTGCGTTGGAGGCAAACAGGTTGTACTGGTTGGTCGAGGAGAGGTAGCTGGAGTTACCCATGGCCCCATACCCACCGCGAATCTTCAGATCAGACACCCAGGGCAGGTTCTTCATGAACGGCTCCGACGATAAGCGCCAGGCCACCGAAGCGGCCGGGAACACCCCGTAACGGAAAGCCGGCGCAAACTGAGACGAACCATCCCGACGGATAACGCCGGTCACGATGTACTTATCGTTGAAGGTGTAACGCGCCTGAGCAAACAACGAGTAGAATCGGTTCCCTAAACTGAAATCGCTACCTACGTTACGAGTGGCACCCGGCGTCGTTGTATTGATGGTCACGTAGTTCGGGTCAGTGGTGAAAGGGTTCTGCCCTGATCCGTTGAGGTTGCGACCAGCGCCTGTGTTGAGCGCTTCGATACCAGCCAGCACATCGATATCGTGAATACCGAACTTCTGTTTGAAGTGGGCGGTGTTGGTGAAGGTCCAGGCCAGACCGTAGCCAGATCCTTCGGAGTAGGTATAGGTGGTGTTGTTCTCCGAGTTTTCGTACTGCACCCGACCATAGGAGTTATAATAATTGCTGAAATAGGTACCACCGATGCTGCTACGCAGGGTCAGCGAAGGGATCACATCATACTCCAGGTACGCATTCCCAAAGCCAAAGATGTTGAAGTTGCTGTTATTGGCATTTGCCATACGGTCAGCAACTGGGTTTCTTGGGTTGTTGAAGCCCGGAGCCGCTGTCCCCGCATAGCCACCAAACGAGTTGTAGATTGGGATAATCGGTGCCATCCGGAAGGCCGATAAGACCTCGTTCTCATCCGATGACGATGACGAGTTATTGTTGGTTCCATTTCCTAGCTGATTCCCGACACCACCCAGAAGACCTTTTGTTTTGATGTAAGCCAGCTGGAAGTTTTCGCCAAAGCGGAGTTTTTTGGTGATGTCAAACTCGGTGTTGGCTCGCAGGTTGTAGCGGACGTAGTCATTGTTGATGACGATCCCGGCCTGCTGCTGCATGCCCAGGGCGATGTAGTAGCGGCTATAATCGGTCCCGCCCGAGAAACCGATGTTATGACGCATCAGGGGGGCCACCCGCGTGATGGCACCGTACCAGTCCGTGCCTGCTTTGTTAGCTGGGATGACGTTATAAATAGCCCCGTTGGCTGGATTGACATTGTACTTGGCGGCCTCAGCGGTCAGATCAACCTGTGAAGCGGTAAGACCAGATCGGCTACCCGCTAACAGGTAGTCAGGAAGAACCGGCGTTGCTCCCGTACCATACTGGTTACTAGCGATCCCGGTGAAGCTATCAGGACCGATGGTGCCCCCTGCCTGATAGATGTCATTCTTGCGGGCCTGCCAGGCCCAGTCAGCCTGCTCCTGCGGAGTCAGGATGCTGTAGCCTTTCCCTGGATCGGTAACCCCATACAGACCATCGTAACTAACACTCAGCTTTTGCGAACGACGTTGTCCTTTTTTGGTGGTGATGACAATCACGCCCGAAGCAGCCCGGGCTCCGTAGATCGAAGCTGCAGCCGCATCTTTGAGCACCGTGGTGCTTTCGATGTCATCCGGTGGGATGAAAGA